>JAZREP010000001.1:0-141844 GCA_045660865.1 Acutalibacteraceae bacterium
CTTCCTTTCTGCGCTTTAATAATAACGTAAAAAAACAAAAGACAAGCTTCGATGTAAGCTTGTCTTTTTTTTGGTGGAGGCGGCGGGAGTCGAACCCGCGTCCAAAAATTTATTCATACAACTTTCTCCGAGTGCAGCCTGTCTTTTAACATTCCCTTACTACTGCGCCGAAAGGCAGGCTCAGTAGCTTAGTATTTCCTGGTCATGGCAGGTGCGGAAAAATTCCCTGCGCACGTTCACCGCTAATCGACGCCCGTGCCCGGCCGCGGTACTCCGGGGTTGGACGGCAGCCTAATTAGGCTGCAAAAGCAACTTTAGAGTTGTCGTTTATTTTTAAAAATACGGCGTTTAAAGTGTGTCCGCGACACTACTCGCTTATCATACTGCAAAATCCCTGTCGAAACCTTTACGCCCCCATATATAAATTCGGCAGAGCCGAATTTTATATGTTATTAGAGATTTTTAAACCAACGGATAGCCAAATCTATCCAAACTTGACATTCGGCATATTCTCCGTTGTAGTTTTTATTAACAGCATCATTTGAAAGGGAAATTCCGTGGCAACCCTTAGGGAATATATGAAGTTCTGTGGAAATTTTCTTTTCAGCCAAAGCAGATGCCAGCAGCAATGAATTTTCTACAGGAACACAATCGTCCTCAAAGGTGTGCCAAATGAATGCGGGTGGGGTATCATCGTTTATCTGCTTTTCAACAGACAAAAGTGTCAGTAATTCTTGGTCATTGCATTTGTCACCCAACAGGTTATCAAAAGAGCCACGGTGAGCATACTCACCCGAAGTGATAACAGGGTAGGATAAAATCATGCCATTGGGTTTATTTTCTCCACCTTTATAGCCAAAATATTCACGGATAAAATCTTTATTCCAAAGTGTTGCGTAGCTAGCGGCAAGATGACCGCCGGCAGAAAAGCCCATTACAGAAATTTTATCGGTGTCTACATTCCATTCTTCAGCATTCTCACGGAGTTTTGCAACTGCCCAGGAAAGTTCAAGCAAGGGGGTCGGAAATCTTGCGGGAGCAATGCTGTAATTAACAACAACTGCGTTACAATCGGCAGCGGCAAATTTAAGCGCAACCGGCTCAGCCTCACGCTCAGAGGTCATACCATATCCGCCACCCGGGCAAATAACAACGGTTGGACGCTTACGCTCTATGTCAATCTCCTTTGAGTTGCTGGGCATATACAACGACATTGTAGCTTGCTGGTTAGAATCAGCAGAATCAATTTTTTTGTAATCCAATTCAATGTTTAAAACTTTGCAAATCATATTATTACCTCATTTATTGATTTTGTTCTTTTATTGTTTTTAATACAACGGTTAGAGATTTTTGAGCCAGCGAATAGCAAAATCTATCCAAACCTGACACTCAGCATATTCGCCGTTGTAGTTTTTACTAACCGTATCATTTGCAATCGACAGTCCGTGCCCACCTTTAGGGAATATATGAAGCTCTGTGGAAATTTTCTTTTCTGCCAGAGATGAGGCCATCAATAAGGAGTTTTGCACCATAACACCGGCATCCTCAAAGGTGTGCCAAATAAATGCGGGCGGGGTATCCTCGGTTATTTGTTTTTCGGGCGATAACAATGTTAACATATCTTGGTCGTCCGATTTTTCACCTAAAAGATTTTTGAAAGAGACATGGTGTGCATATTCACCGGAAGTTATTACGGGATAACATAAAATCATACCGTTAGGTTTATTTTCATTTCTTGTATATCTAAAATACTCACGAATAAAGTCTTTGTTCCAAAGGGTCCCATAACTGGCGGCTAAATGACCGCCGGCAGAAAAGCCCATTACAGAAATCTTATCTGTGTTTACGTTCCATTCTTCAGCGTTTTCACGAAGCTTTGCAACCGCATAAGAAAGTTCAAGCAAGGAGGTTGGAAACCTTGCAGGAGCAACGCTGTAATTAACAACAACAGCATTACAATCGGCTGCGACAAACTTAAGTGCAACCGGTTCGGCCTCACGTTCAGAGTTAAGACCATAAGCACCGCCGGGGCAAATAACAACGGTTGGACGCTTACGCTCTATGTCAATCTCCTTTGAATTGTTTGGCAAATACAGTGTCATTTTAGGTTGTTGATTGCAATTAGTAGGATAATTCAATTCAATATTTAACACTTTATGATACATATTTTTGCCTCATTATTGATTTTGTTCTTTTATTGCTTTTTGAATATCACGATTGGCTGATTTTTCTGCCGCAACAGCACGCTTATCGTACAGCTTTTTACCACGGCAAAGCCCTACCTGTACTTTAATTAAGGAACCTTTAAAATAAAGCGATAGGGGAACGATGGTTAAGCCTTGTTGTTTGACTTGTCCAAACAAGCGGAGGATTTCTTTTTTGTGAAGCAGTAATCTTCTAGGTCTTAAAGGGTCTTTATTGAAAATGTTTCCTTTTTCATAAGGACTGATATGCATACCTCTGATTGAAATTTCACCATCAGAAATATCGCACCAGGAATCCTTTAAATTTACAGCGCCTGCACGAATGGATTTAACCTCTGTGCCGCACAGTTCGATACCGGCTTCAAGGCTATCCAACACGAAATAATCGTGGAATGCTTTTTTGTTTGTTGTTATAGTTTTTGTGTCCTTGTGCACGGTATCACCTCCGAAATTTTAGTATAACACAATTTGAATTTATGTCAAGAAAAAAGGGTCGACAAAAGAACAGGCGGTATGCATACACATACCGCCTGTTCATACTATTTATGGGTGATTAGCAGCAACCGCAACCGTTGTCATTACCACAACCGCCATTGTTACCGCAGCAGCTAAAGAGGATCACCAAAAGGATGATAATCCAGCAGCAATTGCCACCGCCGAAAAAGTTATTTCCGCACATTAAGTTTTGCCTCCCTTCAATGCTTTCAATACTATCTTATGTCAGTAAACAAAAATGGTGAAAAATTTTAAAAAATTAAGATAATTAAAGAAAACGGGAGATTTTGTCCCATTTTACCGCAAAAACTAAAGAATTTAGACTTTCTTTGACTTTGACTTTCTTTGACTTTTATTTGATAATAAAATAAACAAGGGGGAGATATAATGAAAATCAGTGATTTAATAACACGAGAAATCCTTAGAATGTTGGATGAATCGGAGGCTAATGTTGCCGAAATTCAAAGAAATGAGTTTGCACAAGTGCTAGGCTGTGTACCAAGCCAGATTAACTATGTTTTATCCTCACGCTTTACGCCTGAGCATGGATATATAATTGAAAGCCGACGTGGTGGTGGCGGATATATCAAAGTAACAAGAGTGCAGATGGATAAATCTTCTGCTTTTATGCATATAATCAATTCGATAGGGCTAAGTTTAGATGAAATTACCGCACGTGTCCTTTTGGAAAACTGTCTGCATAGTGGGTTATTGGAGCCGAAAGCAGGCAAAATGATAAATGCGGCAATCAGTTATCCCGTTATGCATAATATACCGGTACCGCTAAGGGATTCTATGAGAGCAATACTTGTAAAACAAATGCTAATATCTCAAATCTAGGAGGCAGTGCTTATGCTCTGTGAAAAGTGCAAAATCAATCAAGCTACAACACATATATCAACAACCGTTAACGGTGTTCATATAGAAAAAAACTTATGCTCTACTTGTGCCGCTGAGGAAAATCTTTCTGCCTTTGGGGGCGGACTTTTCAGTATGCTTTCTACTATGTTTGAAGAATCTCCCCAAAGTAGCAGTGTAGAAAGGTGTAAACTATGCGGAAAATCTTTTGCCGATATAGCTCATAGCGGACGACTTGGCTGCGCCGCTTGCTATACTACCTTTTCAAAACAATTATCACCCTCTTTAAAACGAATCCACGGCTCTATGAAGCATGTTGGAAAATACTCAAAATATAAACAAAACGCTGAAACAAAGACCGATAAATTAGAGTCGCTTAAAGCCGAATTGAAAAAGGCAATAGCAAACGAAGCTTACGAAAAAGCGGCAGAGATAAGGGACGAAATTAAAGGACTGGAGGCAAACCAACTATGAAATGGTATGAATCAAGTGCCGAGCCGATAACGGTCAGCACCCGTGTAAGGCTTGCCAGAAATTTAAGTAATGTTCCGTTCCCAAACAGTATGACAAGTGAACAAATGCTTGAAACTAATCGTAAAATTGCCGACACAATTTGTAACGGCAATTCGGCATTGGCAAGGGAATTGAAATGTATAGAGATGGATAAAATTTCCGAAACGGAAGCCCTTGCAATGGTTGAAAGACATATTATCAGCCCAAATTTTTCCAAAAATCGCCAAGGCCGTATGTTAATATTATCCTCGAATGAGAGTATTAGCATAATGCTGGGCGAGGAAGACCATATTCGTATACAGGTGTTGTTACCGGGTTTTAAAATTGAAGAAGCCTACAATACAGCCGACAGAATTGACACATTACTGGGTGAAACCTTGCCGATTGCTTATGATGATGAATTAGGTTTTTTAACAGAGTGTCCTACAAATTTAGGTACAGGTCTTAGAGCTTCGGTTATGCTGCATTTGCCTGCAATTGAGCATTCGGGTGAAATTAACCAAATTTCCGAAACTGTTTCAAAAATCGGGCTTACAGTACGTGGTACTTACGGTGAAGGTAGCAAGTGTGCGGCTTCACTTTATCAGTTCTCAAATCAGGTTACCTTAGGGTTAACCGAGCAGGCAGCCATACAAAATTTGATTTCAGTAACCAAGCAAATAATTGAAAAAGAACAAAAGGCAAGAAACTCGTTAAACAAAACTTCGTTAGAGGATTATGTTTGTCGTGCCTGGGGCATACTTACCAATGCCCGTTTACTTAGCGGTAAGGAAATGAAGGAGTTAGTATCCCGAGTAAAATTGGGAATTGATTGCGGCATTATTACTGCTGAATTTAGCTATATGCCCATAAAGCTTTTGATTGAAACTCAGCCGAATATGCTGTTAGAAAAATACAACACCAAAACACCACAGGCTCGGGACGAGAAACGAGCAGAAATATTTAGAAACAACCTTATTTAAGGAGTTGAAAATATGAAATACAGTTTTAATGGCTTTACTCAAAAGGCTAATGAGGCGCTTAACGCCGCCATTATTGAAGCAGAACAGTTAGGCCATACCTATATCGGCAGTGAGCATTTACTGTTAGGCTTGCTTAAAGTTGAGGGCTCTGCCGCCTATACTGCATTGAGTGATAAAGGAATAAATTTTGAAGACGTTGAACAAATGTTAAAGGAAATGGTAGGCATTGGTGCGAAAATGCATCTATCACCGGAGCAGTTTACACCAAGGGCTAAAAACATTATTGAAACAGCGGTGGCAACAGCACGCCAAATGGGCAACAATTTTGTTGGTACCGAGCATTTGCTTATCGGAATTTTAAGTGACGGAGAAAACTATGCCGTACGCTTTATAAATCAACTCGGTGTAGATACTGATGACTTAGGTCAAAGAATACTTGACAGCGGTATTGAAAAAAGCAAAGCCGACCAGCCTAAAAATGCAAAGACAAAGAGTAACGGCAACACTAAAACACTGGATAAATATTCACGTGATTTAACAGCCGAGGCAAAGGAAGGTAAAATTGACCCGGTTATAGGCCGTAATGATGAAATCGACCGTGTTATTCAAATTTTGTGCAGAAGAACAAAGAACAATCCTTGTCTTATCGGTGAGCCCGGTGTTGGTAAAACCGCAGTTGTAGAAGGTTTGGCATTAAAGATTGCATCGGATGAAATACCCGAATTGTTACGAAACAAGCGTGTAGTCGCCTTAGACCTTACAGGTATGGTGGCAGGTACAAAATACCGTGGCGACTTTGAGGAGCGTATTAAATCTATAATAGACGAAGTAAAAGCAGCAGAGGATGTAATACTCTTTATTGATGAGGTGCATACAATAATGGGTGCAGGCTCAGCAGAAGGCTCAACCGATGCGGCGAATATATTAAAACCTTCGCTTGCAAGAGGGGACTTCCAACTTGTTGGCGCCACCACCTTGGCAGAATACCGCAAAAACATTGAAAAAGATGCCGCTTTAGAACGCCGTTTTCAACCTGTAATAATAGGCGAGCCGAGTGAAGCCGATACGGTTGAAATTTTAAAAGGACTTCGTGACCGCTATGAAGCGCACCACAAGGTTAAAATCACCGACGAGGCAATAAATGCCGCTGTTAAGCTTTCGGCAAGATATATTACCGACCGTTTTTTGCCTGATAAAGCAATAGACCTTATTGATGAGGCGGCTTCTAAAGCTCGTTTGGCGGCAGGGGTTGCACCTTCGGGAATTAAGGAGCTTGAAACCGAGATTAAACAGATTGAGCAGGAAAAAGAAAAGGAAATCAAAGCGCAAAACTTTGAACAGGCAGCCAAACTCAGAGATAAAGAAGCCGAGCTTAAGCAAAAAATTAAGCAAGAGCGTGATAATTGGCATAACAGTACCGAAGAAAAATGCGGTGAAATAGGACAGCAGAATATTGCTGAAATTATAGCTCAATCAACCGGTATCCCGGTTAGTGAATTGACTGAGGAAGAAAGCGAACGCTTGTTGAAATTAGAACAGGTATTGCACGGTAGGATTATAGGTCAGGATGAGGCGGTAGTTGCTGTATCCAAAGCAATCCGCAGAGGCAGGGTAGGGCTTAAAGACCCTAAGCGCCCAATTGGTTCTTTTATTTTCTTGGGTCCCACAGGTGTTGGTAAAACCGAACTTTCCAAAGCCTTGGCAGAGGCAATGTTCGGAACAGAAAACGCCATTGTTAAACTTGATATGTCGGAGTATATGGAAAAGCATACGGTATCTAAGCTTATCGGTGCCCCTCCCGGATATGTCGGATTTGATGAGGGTGGACAGTTGACCGAAAAGGTGCGTAGAAATCCATATTCTGTAGTGCTTTTTGATGAGATTGAAAAAGCGCATCCTGATGTTTTTAATCTGCTTTTACAGATTTTGGAGGACGGAGTTTTAACCGATTCTCAAGGCAGAAAGGTAAGCTTTAAAAACACAGTAATCATAATGACCTCAAATATTGGCGCACGACTTATTACCGAGAAAAAGAAATCATTAGGTTTCGGTGAATCCGAAAAGTCCGATGAGCGTTCAGTTAAGGAAATTAAAGATGAGGTTTTAAGTGAATTGCGAAAAGCATTCCGCCCCGAATTTCTTAACCGTGTAGATGATATTATTGTCTTCCATAAATTAGCGCAGAATGATATATGCGAAATTGCCCGCAAAATGCTTTTAACCCTTGCAAAACGCTTGCTTGAAATAGAAGTTGAGATTGAATTTGATGATAGCGTAGTCGAAAATATTGCAAAAGAGGGCTTTGACCCAATATATGGTGCTCGCCCGTTAAGACGCGCTATTCAAAGCAAGATAGAGGATAAGCTAAGCGAGGAAATTTTGGAAAACAAGATTAAACACGGCGCGAAAGTTGTATGTACATTCAAAGATGATGAATATATATTCAACGAAAAATAACACAAAAAGGCACCCGAAACAGGGTGCCTTTTATTATATCTATATTGACATTGCTGACAAATAATGCTAAAATGCTAATAATTAGTTTTTATTTGGAGGGAATAAAATTATGGATAGTAATACATTGCAAATATTGATTGCTATGATTATTTATATGGCAGTCGTTATTGGTATTGGTATTATATTTGCAAAAAAAGCAAATTCAAACTCAGAAAACTACTTTTTGGGTGGTCGTTCTTTAGGTCCTTGGGTAACCGCTATGAGCGCTGAGGCATCTGATATGAGCGGCTGGCTTTTAATGGGTCTGCCCGGTGTTGCTTATTGGTGCGGTTTGGCAGATGCTTTTTGGACCGCTTTCGGTCTTGCTATCGGTACATATCTTAACTGGTTGATTGTTTCTAAGCGTTTGCGCCGTTACAGCGTACGTGCAAACAATTCAATAACCTTGCCTGAGTTTTTCTCAAACCGTTTCCGTGAGAACAAAAAGATTATTATGACTTTGGCAGCTTTATTTATCTTGATTTTCTTTACAGTTTATGCATCAAGCTGTCTTGTAACCTGCGGAAAACTGTTCTCAACACTTTTCGGTGCACCTTATGTAACTATGATGATTTTAGGCGCCGTTTTCGTTTTGCTTTACACAATTTTGGGCGGATTCTTAGCTGAAAGTGCCTCTGACTTTATGCAAGCAATCGTTATGATAATTGCCTTGGGTGTCGTTGTTGTTATAAGCACAATTAAGGCAGGCGGTTTTGGAGCAGTAATTGAAAATGCTAAATCTATACCCGGTTTCTTTGAGTTTTTTGGTCTGGCAACACCTTCTTTGAACGAGGCAGGCGAGCAGATTGTAGAAGCCGGAAAACCTGTTTTCGGTGCAGCTGCTGAATATGGCTGGCTTTCTGTTGCATCTATGCTGGCTTGGGGTCTTGGTTACTTTGGTATGCCGCAGGTGCTTTTACGATTTATGGCTATCCGCAAGGAAGACGAATTAAAGCGTTCAAGAAGAATTGCTATTGTTTGGGTTGTAATTTCCTTGGCAGTTGCCGTATTTATCGGTATTGTAGGTAGGGCGCTTAACCCCACAGCACATTTAACTTCTACAGATGCTGAAAACATCTTTATAACCTTATCAACCTCTTCATTACCCGCACTTCTTGCAGGTTTTGTAATGGCCGGTATTCTTGCCGCAACCATTAGTTCTTCAGACTCATACTTGCTTATCGCTGCCTCTGCATTTGCTAAAAATATCTTCCAAGGTATTTTCAAAAAGAACGCAACCGATAAACAAGTAATGACAGTATCTAGAATTACATTATTGGTTATTGCCCTTATTGCGATTGTAATCGCAATTGACGATAAGAGCGTTATATTCCAGATAGTTTCCTTTGCTTGGGCAGGCTTCGGTGCCACCTTTGGTCCGATTATGATATTCTCATTGTTCTGGAAGAGAACAAACCGTGCAGGCGCTATTGCCGGTATGGTAGGCGGGGCAGGTATGGTATTCCTGTGGAAGCTTGTAATTAGCAAACTCGGTGGCGCATTTGGAATTTACGAGTTGCTTCCGGCATTTATCTTCTCAGCAATTTGTATTGTTGTAGTTTCACTTTTAACAGCTCCTCCTTCAAAAGAAATCCAAGAGGACTTTGAGGCTGTTAAACAAAACGCATAAAAGTTTAAACTTTAAAGCAGGGTGCAAAGCCCTGCTTTTTTTATGCTAAAAGTAAAGTTTGAAAGTATTACTCATATATTTTTACAAAGTGGATTATATGTTGTGGATTTTGGGAAAAATACCTAGTAAAGGCGCTACATATACGGCTTGACACAGGCTCAAATTAAGTGTATTATTATATATTGATAACTTATAAGCAAAATTATGTAATTTTATTATATATATAATTATTATAGGCTTCTGCCCGAGCAATACATATCGATAATTTTGGAGGAAATTTTAATGGCACAATTAAATAAAGCTCCTGATAAGGGCAAAAGAAAGCAGGGAGGCCGTAAACCGGCACACAGCGGTGCACCGCGCGGAAAACGGAATGATGCGCAACTTCCTGTTTTGAAAATCACACCCTTAGGAGGCTTGCAGGAAATCGGCAAAAACATCACACTGTATGAATGTGGGGACGATATGTTTTTGGTCGATTGCGGCATGGCGTTTCCTGATGAGGAAATGCTTGGTATTGATGTCGTAATACCTGATTTCAGTTATGTAATAAAAAACAAGGATAAGATTAAAGGCTTGGTTGTTACTCACGGACATGAGGACCATATCGGCGCCATTCCTTATCTGCTTAAAAATTTCAATATCCCTGTGTATGCAACACCGCTTACAATAGGGCTTATTTCAAACAAACTCAGAGAGCATCATCTTTTGGCTGATGCAAAGTTAATAGAAACCAGACCGCATGAAGTTATACACTTAGGTTGTTTCAGTGTGGAATTTATCCACGTAAATCATTCAATTCCCGATGCTGTTGCGTTGGCTATAAAAACACCGGCAGGTACCGTTGTCCAAACGGGAGACTTTAAAATTGACACGACACCGATTGACGGTGATATGATTGACCTTGCTCGCTTTGCTGAATTAGGCAAACAGGGTGTTTTGGCTTTACTTTCTGATTCAACTAATGCTGAGAGACCGGGATATACTCCGTCTGAGCGTATAGTTGGCGATTCATTTTCTCAGTTGTTTAAAAAGGCAGAGGGGCGCCGTATACTTGTTGCAACCTTCTCTTCAAACATTCACCGTATTCAACAAATTGTTGATGAGGCGGTGAAATGCAACCGCAAGGTAGCTGTTATTGGTCGCAGTATGGAAAACGTTATTTCTGTGGCAAGTGAGTTAGGCTATCTTAAGGTGCCTGATGGTGTGCTTATTAGCATTGATTTAATTAACCGTTTCCCGCCTGAGCAGTTGGTTATTATTACAACCGGAAGTCAAGGTGAGACAATGTCAGCCTTGCATCGTATTGCATTTAGTGACCATAAAAAGGTTGAGGTTGTGCCGGGTGATATGATTATCATTTCAGCAACACCGATTCCGGGAAATGAAAAGTTAGTAACCCGTGTTGTCAATGAACTTATGAAGCTTGGTGCAGAGGTTGTTTACGAAAAAATGTATGATGTTCACGTTTCGGGACACGCCTGCCAAGAGGAATTGAAAATAATACTCGGCTTGGTTAAGCCTCAGTATTTTATTCCGTTACACGGCGAACAAAAGCATTTAGTTAAGCATGCTAATCTTGCGTTATCGCTGGGTATGTCCAAGGATAATATAATTGTCGGCAACAATGGTGATGTTATAGCCTTAAATCGCCGCAGTATCAAGGTTGTTGATAATGTGCCTGCGGGACGTATGCTTGTTGATGGTTTGGGCGTTGGCGATGTTGGAAGCATTGTTTTGCGTGACCGTAAGCATCTTGCAGAGGATGGAATTTTCGTTGTTGTTATAGCGATAGATTCCATAACCGGTGAAGTAGTAGCAGGTCCTGATTTAGTTTCTCGCGGATTTGTCTATGTGCGTGAATCTGAGGAATTGATTGAAGGCGCTCGCGAGGTAGCTTGCGATGTGCTTGAAAAATGCTATGTGTCCAATATAAAGGATTGGAACACCATCAAAACCCGTGTGCGTGACGGAGTGTTTAAATATCTTTTTGAAAAAACCCGTCGCAGCCCAATGATTTTACCGATAATCTTAAACGTTTAAGTTTGACAGTTTCTTGTTAAATTGAGGGAGCAGTATGAATAAGCTTTGGCAAACTAACCGAATGTTTTATATGACAGCGGCTTTGCTTTTAATTTGCTCGGTCGCAGCATGGTTTGTCAGCAGAACAATGTTTTTTGTTGTGCTGGCTTGCTTTGCTGTATACATTTTGTTCTCAATACTTGAACATTCACGCCGTACAAAACGCATAAAAGCCACTATGCAGGTGATTTCAAAAGAGCTTTCTGCTCCTCAGACAAGCGCTTTGAGTAATTTGAAGGTTCCTGTTATGGTTTCGTCTGAAAGTGGTGAAATTTTGTGGCTTTCTCGTGCTTTTTGTTCGGCTGTTAATCAGGGCTATTCATATTTGGGTAAAAACACAGCAAATATGATACCAGCAACCGTTAAAGAAGCCTTACTTATTTCGGGTGAGGCAGAATTGATGTTTGACAACAAAATATTCACAGTTTATCTCTCTTCGGTGACCGATGATAAAACTACATACAATTTTTATTATTTCTTTGACCAGACTGTTTTAAAACAGGTCGCATTGGAATATAAAAACAGCCGTCCGGTAGTTGGTTTTATTTTGATTGACAGTTTTGATGAACTATCTAAAAGCATTAAAGAGAGTGAAGCTTACGCATTTAAGAGCTTGGTGCAACAGACAATAGAAAAATGGGTAGGTGGCACCACAGGCTTTTTAAGAAAAATCACCTCTGACCGCTTTATGTTTGTGATAGAGGAGAGGCATTATAAAGCTTTTGAGCAAGATAACTTTTCTGTTTTAAAAAGCATAAGGGACCTTAAACACGAGAAAATTGGAAATGCCACAATTTCTATTGGTATTGGCCGTGGCGGTAAGTCACTTAACGATAATGCATCTTTGGCAACCCAGGCGTTGGATATGGCGCTTGGCCGTGGCGGTGACCAGGTTGTAGTTCATTCACCTGATAATAATTTCCGCTTCTTCGGTGGTGTTTCGGGTGCAGTTGAAAAACGCACAACCGTTAGAACAAGAATTATGTCAGGCGCATTAAAGAAACTTATGCTAAGCAATGAAAATATCTTGGTTATGGGTCATAAATATTCTGACTTGGATTGCCTTGGCGCTGCTTTCGGTATATGCAGTATGGCACGAGCACTGGATAAAAACGCCCATATAGTTTTAGTTAAATCAAATTCGCTGGCAAAATCGCTCTTTAATCCGATTGAACAGCAGTTACCCGGCTGTATTATTGATGAAGAAACAGCTTTGTCACTTGTTAATAAAAAGACATTGCTGATTGTTGTTGATGTTCATAGACCATCGTTCTTAGAGAGTACAGAACTTTATGAGGCGGTTGAAAATGTTGTGGTCATTGACCATCATAGAAAAGCGGTTGACCACATTTCAAATGCGTTGATTTTCTTCCACGAAACATCGGCTTCTTCTACCTGCGAAATGGTAACTGAACTTTTAAAGTTTTTAGATGTGTCTTGTATGAACAAAACATTAGCCGAAGGCTTGCTTGCAGGTATAATGTTGGATACTAAGCATTTTGTTCTTCATACAGGCGTTCGCACATTTGAGGCGGCTGCATATTTACGTAACTGCGGAGCCGATACGGTGCAGGTGAGAAAAATGTTCGCAGATTCGGTAGATACCTATAAGCGTAAGGCGCAAATAGTATCAAGTGCTGAATTGTATAATGATTGTGCAATAGCAGTTTGCACAGATTGTCAGCCCGACCGCATAGCCACCTCGCAAGCGGCAGATGAACTGTTGAATGTTGATGGCGTGGCTGCTTCCTTTGTTCTGTTTGAAGCGGAGGGAAAAATTCATATTTCTGCACGTTCATTCGGCGAACTTAATGTGCAAGTTGTAATGGAAGAGCTGGGCGGAGGCGGACATCACACTATGTCGGCTTGCCAACTCCATAACGAAACTTTTGATACCGCAGTAAAAAAACTCTGTGGTGCGATAGATAATTGTAAAGAGAAACAATAATCCGGAGGTACTGAAAATGAAGGTTATTTTAACTGCTGATGTAAAAGGACAGGGCAAAAAAGGCGAACTGATTAACGTGTCAGACGGATATGCCCGCAACTTTTTGTTAAAACAAAAACTGGCGATTGAAGCAAGCAATGCCGCTTTGAATGAATTGAAAAACCGTGAGTCTGCTAAAGCGCATCACATTGAAGAAGAAAAGAAAGCAGCATCTGCCGATGCCGCAAAGGTAAACGGAAAGACACTTTCTATTAAAGCTAAAGCAGGTGCCAGCGGAAAATTGTTCGGCTCGGTAACCTCTCGTGAAATCGCTGAGCAAATTCAAAAAGATTTCGGTATTGCAGTAGATAAACGCAAGATTGCTGTTGCCGATATTAAAGCATTTGGCTCATATACTGCTGAAATCAAATTTTATAACGGTATTATCGCAAAGCTGACAGTTGAGGTTAGCGAATAAAAAATAAAGGACGGGGAAATATGGCTGATTTAAATTCAAGTTTACTTTTTGAAGGAAAGAATATGCCTTTTTCTAATGAGGCAGAGCAGTCGGTTCTTGGCGCTGTTTTAATTGACCCAACTGTTATCAATGAGGTGCTTATCAACATTAAGCCCGATTATTTCTATATACCTCAAAACCGCAAGATTTTTGAGGTAATTTCCAAAATGAATGCAATGGGCAAAACCATTGATTTTGTTACGGTTTTGGAGGCTATTAAGGAGGCCGGTGTTTTTGATGATGCCGGTGGTAAAGCATACCTTAAAAACCTGTTGGAAATTGTGCCATCATCAAAAAATATCAATGTTTACATTAACATTATCCGTGAGCGTTATTATTTGCGCTCACTTATAACCGCTTCGCGTGATATTATCGACGTTGCAGGTGAGGGTAATGTAGATGCAGGATTGCTTTTGGATAGCGCTGAGCAAAAGATTTATGAAATCCGTCAGGGCAGAGAAGTCAGCGGTTTAAAGCTCATTAAGGATGTTATTGAGGGCGAAACCTTTGACCGCCTTTCTAAAATCAGCAATCCCGATACAAGAAAGGATTACATAGGCATACCCACCGGTATTTCTATGCTAGATAGGGTTATCACAGGACTTAATAAGTCTGATTTAATTATTCTTGGTGCCCGTCCCGGTATGGGTAAAACCTCTTTTGCTTTGAATATTGCTACTAACGTTGCCGTTAAGGCAAATAAAACTGTTTGTTTCTTCTCTTTGGAGATGACCCGTGACCAATTGGCACAACGTGTTCTTTCGGGTGAAGCTGCTATTAAAAGTGAAAAAATGCGTACAGGCGATTTGTCCCCCGAAGAGTGGACAAGACTGGTGCAGGCAGGGGAGCATATTTCAAAAGCACCGATTTATTTTGACGAAACCAGCGGTATAACCGTTCCTGAAATGAAGGCGAAGGTACGCCGTTTGGGAAATGTCGATTTAATAATAATAGATTACCTTGGTTTAATGCAATCTGCTACACGTAAAGAAAACCGTGTGCAAGAGGTTTCGGATATTACTCGAAACTTAAAATCTATGGCAAAGGAGCTCAATGTTCCAATTATTGCCTGCGCTCAGCTTTCCAGAGCAACAGAGGTTAAGGGTAAATCACACAAGCCGTCACTTTCAGATTTGCGTGAATCGGGCTCTATTGAGCAGGATGCAGATATAGTTTTGTTCCTTTACAGAGAAAACTATTATTCTTCCGAAAACACCGACCCTGAAGCAGTTTATGACGAGCATAAGGCTGAATGTATCGTGGCTAAAAACCGTCATGGTGAAACAGGAAGCATTGAACTTTATTGGGACGGTCAATACACCAGATTTACCTCAAAGGACGATTTCCGCTGATGCTAAATTTGATAGAACGGGCAATTTCTGTCCATACTATGCTAGATGGGGTTACAGAGGTTACGGTCGCACTTTCGGGTGGGGCAGACTCTGTTACTCTTTTGCATGTAATGCTTGAATTAAAGGATAAATACGGCATTAAAGTATATGCTGCACACTTGAATCATTCCTTACGTGGTGAGGAATCGGATGCGGATGCGAAGTTTGTTTTGGAGCTTTGTAAAGACTTAAATGTGCCGCTATTTATTGAAAAAGCAGATGTAGCAGCCTTGGCGGCTGAAAATAAAGAGAGTATCGAACTTGCGGCAAGAAACGTTAGATACGCCTTTTTACAACGTGTTGCAAAGGGCAAAATCGCAACAGCGCATACTGCTGACGATAATGCTGAAACTGTATTGTTTAATATTGCACGCGGTACATCTCTTTCGGGAGTTTGCGGTATTCCACCGGTGCGAGACAATATAATCCGTCCGCTTATTTATTGTACCCGTATGCAAATTGAGGAGTATTGTAAAGCAAATGGTCTTGAATTTAGGACTGACAGTACAAATGCCGATTGTCAATATTCAAGAAACCGTATCCGCCACGAAGTTTTACCTAAGCTTCGTATGATAAATAACGGTTGCGTGGGTAATATCAGTCGTATGGCTGATGCTGTAAGAGAGGATGCAAACTATCTATCTTTGACAGCAAAACAGAAATACGAATTATTGGTTACGCCGTTAGGTTTGCCGATAAAGGAGTTAAAAGAACTCCATAATGCTATCCTTTCACGTGTATTGTTGCTACATTGTAAAGAAAAAACAGGTATTACACCTGATTCGTATCATTTGGATTGCATGAAAAATCTTTTAAAATCCGGGGTACGCACTCAGCTTTCGGGTAATGTTTTTGCCGTAAAAAGCGGAGGCTATTTTGACTTTGATACCTTATGTGAGTCAAATGAGATACAAACTGAAATCGGTAATGATTTTAAAAGCTTAAAACACTCTGGATTTGAATTTGTTTTTAATGAGGGATATTCAAAAAAAATTAACAAATTCGTATTTAAAAATTCTTTTGATTGTGATAAAATAAAGGGCAAACTTGTAATAAGGCATCGCCAAAACGGTGATTCGTTTCACCAAGTAGGGAGAAACGGCACCAAAACACTGAAAAAACTTTTCAACGAAAGCCATATTCACCTTTCTAAGCGTAATACACTTTGTGTACTCGCTGACGATGAGGGTATAGTGTGGATAGAGGGCTTTGGTGTTGATGAGCGTGTTAAAGTAACCGATAGCACAAAGCAGTTTGTAACAGTAAATAAAGAATAATTCTTTTAGAATATAAGGAGTTTTGTTGTGAACAAGAAATTAAAAAATGTAATACTGTATATCGGAATACCCGCTATTTTGATATTCTCGATTGTAGCAGTATTTATGCGTGGACAGTCTGCTGCTAAATCTGTGAAGTATTATGAGATTGTAAACAAGGTTATGGATAACCAAATTTCGGAGTACCAGTTAAACCTTTATACAGGTGAACTGATTTATACCGAAAGGGCTGACGGAAAATCATATAAATATACTGTGGCAGACCCCGGTATTTTTTATGAGGATGTAAATGACTTTGTTATTGCACATAACAAAAAGTGCATAGATGAAAACAATCTTAATAATTTAATCAAGGTTGATTATAAGCGTGGTAATGAAACTGCTTGGATTTCCAATTTGCTGCCAACTATTTTGCTGATAGGCGGACTTGTAGTTGTTTGGATTTTCATCATGCGCAAAATGAGTATGGGCATGGGCGGAGACAAAACAATGAGCTTTGGTAAGGCTAAGGTTAAAAAAATCTCCGATGAGAAGCGCAAAACAACCTTTGCCGATGTTGCCGGTGCTGATGAAGAAAAAGAAGAAATGAAGGAAATTGTTGATTTCCTTAAAGACCCCAAAAAGTTTAACGAACTTGGCGCAAGAATACCCAAAGGTGTATTGCTTGTTGGTCCTCCCGGAACCGGTAAAACTTTGCTTGCTCGTGCAGTAGCAGGTGAGGCAGGAGTGCCGTTCTTCTCAATTTCTGGCTCTGATTTTGTTGAAATGTTCGTAGGTGTCGGCGCATCACGTGTTCGTGATTTGTTCGACCAAGCTAAGAAGAACGCTCCCGCAATTATCTTTATTGATGAGATTGATGCGGTTGGACGTCAACGTGGCGCAGGCTTAGGCGGCGGTCACGACGAGCGTGAGCAAACCTTAAACCAATTGTTAGTAGAAATGGACGGCTTTGGTGCTAATGAGGGTGTTATCATTATTGCCGCTACCAACCGCCCTGACATTTTGGATAAAGCGTTGTTGCGTCCTGGTCGTTTTGACCGACAGATAACTGTTAATTACCCCGATGTAAAGGGTAGAGAGGAAATTCTTAAAGTACACGCAAGAGGAAAGCCGCTCGGTCCGGATGTTGATTTGAAAACTATTGCGCAGTCAACAGCCGGCTTTACAGGAGCGGATTTGGAAAATCTGCTTAATGAGGCAGCCTTGTTAGCAGCCCGTCAGGGATTTAAAGCAATAACAAGGGAAAATATTGAAGAAGCTACCATTAAGGTTGTAGTAGGTACAGAGAAAAAGTCCCACGTTATTAAAGATAAGGATAAAATGATAACCTCTTACCATGAAGCAGGTCATGCAATCGTATCATATTTCTTGCCGACTCAAGACCCTGTTCATCAAATTTCAATTATTCCACGTGGTATGGCGGCAGGCTACACTATGTATCTGCCCACCGAGGAAAAGGGTCATATTTCCCGCAGAAAATTGTTAGAGGATATTTGTGCATTGCTTGGTGGCCGTGCGGCTGAACAGCTTACACAGGATGATATTTGCACAGGTGCTTCTAATGATATCCAACGTGCAACTGAATTAGCACGTCAAATGGTAACAAAATATGGTATGAGTGAGCGAGTTGGACTTGTTGCTTTGGGCAACGACACCAATGAAGTTTTCTTGGGCCGTGATTTCTCTTCAACACCTAACTATTCAGAGGAAATTGCAGCTTTGATTGACCAAGAAATTAAAGCTATTGTTTCAACTCAATATGAGCAATCTTTAAAACTGTTAAAGGAAAATATGCCGAAAGTGCACGAGGTTGCAAAGGCTCTGTTTGAGAACGAAAAAATCAGCGGTGATGATTTCCGCGCTATTATGGAAGCATAAGAAAAGCAAGGGCATTAGCCCTTGCTTTTTTATTTAAGTTGCAGTGCGACCTGCAAAGTTTGTTTCACTGATAACTCCTTGATTTACAAGTTCTGTGTATGCGTCGGCAATTCGGTACCAAGTGCTGGCTCCCACAACACCTGACTGAATTATACCGAATATGCGTTGAAATGCTAAAACGGCGGCTACCGTTCCGGCACCAAAAACTCCGTCAATTTCAACACTAGGTATATCATAAACCTCTGATAATCGGCTTAAATAGTATTGTAAAATTTCTACCGAGCGCCCTGTGTCACCTGCGCTAAGTACATTTCCGGGGTAGGGTGCGCCCGAAAGTTCAGGTACAGTTTGCGGTAACGCATCCAATGTGCCTTCGTAAACATCGGTCATCAAATTCCAGGTGTTTCTTCCAACAACTCCGTCTTCGGGCAAACCATAGAAGCGTTGAAAAGCTCTTACTGCTTGTTCTGTTGTGGCACCGAAAAAGCCATCAACCTCGACTGATGGTACTGAAGGATTACTCAATGCAATAGTTGCTAAATAATATTGTATTACTTCTACCGGCAAACCTTGCGAGCCTATTGAGAGTGCTTCGGAATATTGCCGTGAAACGTCCTGCAAACGAAGACCCTCAGAATCCAATTCACTAATCCGTGTTACACCGTTGTAAATGCTGTTAATACGATACCACGTAGCTTTCCCGACTATACCGTCTGGTGTAAGGTTAAATACTTGTTGGAAGGTCCTAACCGCATCCTCTGTTGAGGCTCCAAAAACGCCGTTTACAGGGGATATTTTGGGTATAGCAGGGTAGTTGTTTGAAATTCGGTTAAGCCTAATTTGCATTAAACGTACATCATCGCTTGAATCACCACGACTTAACGGCCTTCCGGGATAGCTTTCTTGCGGTACTCTTATTGGAGTATCACGCACAATGTCAATATTATCGCCATAGTAATTTGTTAGTATTTCATAGGGAGAGTACCCACGGTTTGCTAAGGTTACACTGCCCCATTGCGATAGACCGTCGCAGGTTGCGGTAGTTCCGTTGCAGAACTGTGCAAAAAGTGGCTCAATATTGCCTTGACGGCGTATATATTCGTCAAAAATCTCGTCAACAATTCTATCGGTTGTTTCAAAAGTATCTCGCCCATAGGTATACGCCTGGTCAAAGGCTGTTGAGTTCGTAATATCAAAATCATACCCACGGCTGCGATACCACTCGGTGAAAATTCGGTTTAATGCAAATGTTATTTGTGCATATATGTTGGCTCTTAAAGCGCTATCAGGCCAGGTTGGATAAATTTCACTGGCAGCAACATTTTTAATGTAATCTCTAAAGGGAACTGTAACATTTCGTGCATTTGAGTCTGGGCGGCCGAGATGCACGGTAATAACTTCAGGAATATATGGTAAAACTGGCATATTCGTTTCCTCCCTTTACGAGTTTAGCAGTTGGCTGGGCGGTGTGTTGTAGGTTATGCTTTCTTCCGTACCCATTTGAGATTCACGTTTGGGTATCATATCAATAGCCGCAATAGATGTTTGGCCGCCAAACACTTGTGCGCCGGCATTGGTTACTGTGTAAAAACCGGGAGCACTTACACGGACATTGTAAGAGGAATATGGCGCACTGCCGTTTGAGGGTTGCTCTGACATCTCTCTGGGCGGTGCAGGAAGTTCAAATTTTCGGCTTTTTCCGCTTTCATCTGTCACGTCATACCACATAAGATAGGTTTCATTTCCAATATCTCGTGTTACAACTACGTCGGCGTTGGCAATAGGAACGGCACCCTGTAAGGCTGAAACCTGAACAATCATATATCCCGTATCACTATTTCCGTTTAGCGCAGGCAGAACTGTAAGATTTGAATTGTTGTTTGTGTTTTGTGTTTGCATTGGCAACATAGGATTAGTAGAACCTATCGGCTGCATGGGTCTATTTATAGCCATATTATTCTGTTGCTGCGGGAGTGGATTTACAGGTCTTGTGACGTTGTTTATTTGCTGTCTGTTCGCCATATTGTTTTGCGGTATAGGTGTGCGAATTGGTGCGGTGCCTTGTGGCATATTATAGTTGCTTACATTATTCTGTTGTCTTGGCATTCCGTTAAAATTTGGATTGTTATTTTGCATCTGTGCATTTACCGGTCTTACTGTAGATTGTCGCCCGGCATAACGCATAATTTCATCCTTATATCTTCGCATAAGCTCGTCTAAACTTCGTTCCAAAAAAGAACACCCTTTCATAATTGTTTATAATATCATATTCAATTTAGAAAAAAGGGTTATAGCAGATAATACACATAAGGTTTAATATAAAAAAGGACACGGTAATTACCGTGTCTTTTAGTCTGTTAACAAATACGTTTTAATTTATTGTAATACTTGAACGAAATTTCTCTAAGATTCTTTCACCTATACCTTCAACATTCAGAAGTTCGTCTATTGAATCAAATTTGCCGTTTTGGGTACGATAGTCTATTATTGCTTGAGCTTTTACTTGGCCAATACCGTTTAAAATCATTAGTTCTTCAAGAGAAGCAGTATTGATATTAACAAGAGCAGCGCTCTGTGAAGAAGTTTGGTTTGTTTGTGTGTTATTATCAAGAGTTGAGGTTGTGTGAGCTTCACTTGAATCAATAACCGATTCAGGTTTACTGCTATCTGCTGAAGAGTTTGAAATATACTTAACTGTGGGTTGAAAATCCACTGTATTAACAGTGTTTATTAAAATAATTACACCAAACAAAACAAAAACAAGCGAAAATAATATTCTTTCGATAGTTGAGAGGTTAAAGGATTTCTTTTCTCTCTTGTTTTCCTTTAAATTCTCTTTCTCTGTTTGTTTAAGATTGGGTTCCATAATAAATCCCTTTCAAAATAATATTAAAAACAGTATACGAAAGCTTAGCACCGTTGTCAATAGTATAAGGTTTTCGCTATATTGGTTTAAGCAGTAAATTACAAATAATTAAAATATTGAAAAAAACGGTTTGTCAGTAATAATTTGTTTTTGTTCTTCAGGTGTAAATTGCTCATAAAAGTACCCAAAAGCAGCCATTATAAATAATAGTTTAGCAGTAGGTCTCCAAAAAGAATTGCTCCTATTATAATTTTGAAAATTTGAATATTCCAATCCTAAAAATAAAGGAAATTGATAACCGAATAATCGCAAAATCATATTTTCACCCCTATAAGTATTTTTTTCAAAACAGGAATGAAATATGTTTTACAAAAAATGCAAACAAAAAATTAACCGTACCTGACAAATCAGATACGGTTAATTGTGGCGGAGAAGGGGAGACTCAATCGCACAGCAAAGCTGTTTGCACCTCCGATTGTAATGTCGCCTCGCAACTGCCGATGCGATTCTCCAACAATCGTCACTCGCTTTTACTCGCTTAATCTGCCACAGGCGGCGCTCGTAACGCTCCCTCCCGCGCCTAACCGTCGCGGTAGTTCGTTAAAAAAACAAAAAATTAACCGCACCTGACAAATCAGATACGGTTAATTGTGGCGGAGAAGGGGAGACTCGAACTCCCGCGCCGGTTACCCGACCTACGCCCTTAGCAGGGGCGCCTCGTCACCAACTTGAGTACTTCTCCATGCTAACTTGTTTTGTTTTTATAAAAAATGGCGGAGAGAGTGGGATTCGAACCCACGGTACATTGCTGTACGACGGTTTTCAAGACCGTTCCGTTATAACCACTTCGGTATCTCTCCGTTTTTGTGGGACCATAGTATTTTAGCATAGAATAACTTTCTTGTCAATATCTAAATATTGTGATTTTTTTGTAAATTACCATAAAAAGTATTTGTAAAATGACGTAAAATAAGGTATAATAAATTGATTATATTATATTAGGGTGAAAAAGTGTTGTCTTTTGAAATGATAAAACAGTCTAATACCCATTTGGCTGATGAGCAACTGGCTTATGCAAACCGTGTTTCACAGCTGTTGGAAGAACGATTTGACCATAAACCGCTTGCTATGATACATACCTTTGGTTGCCAACAAAATGTTAGTGATGGTGAACGTCTTAAGGGCTATGCGGCAGCTATGGGTTTTGGTTTTACCGAAAATCCCGAAGAGGCTGATTTGGTGCTTTTTAACACATGCGCTGTGCGTGAACACGCAGAGGATAGGGTTTTTGGGAATATAGGTAAACTTAAAGCATTAAAAAAGAAAAATCCCAATATGCTTATAGCGGTTTGCGGCTGCATGGTACAACAAGAACACATTAAGCAAAAGTTGCGTTCAAGTTACCCGTATGTTGATATTACATTCGGTCCGCCAAGCAGACATCGTTTTCCGGAATTTGTATACCGAAGATTGGTAGACGGTAAACGCATTTTCGAAAATGCAATGGACTTTAACGGCATTGTTGAAGGCACGCCGATTAAAAGAGACGGCACTTATAAAGCCTGGTTGCCGATTATGTCCGGTTGCGATAATTTTTGTACTTACTGCATAGTACCTTATGTACGCGGCAGGGAGGTATCCAGAACACCTCAAGCGGTTATCGAAGAGGCAAAGCAACTGATTGCCGACGGTGTTAAGGAAATTACACTTTTAGGTCAGAACGTCAACTCTTACGGTAAAAAAGAAAATTTCGGGGTGGATTTTGCAAAACTGCTTTATATGCTGAACGAACTACCGGGAGATTTCCGTATTAGGTTTATGACTTCACACCCGAAGGATTGTACAGAGGAACTGTTAATTGCGATGCGTGACTGTGAAAAGGTTTGCCGCCATTTGCATCTTCCTGTGCAAAGCGGTAATGACAGAGTTCTCAAACAAATGAATCGTCATTACGATACAGAGCATTATTTACACTTGGTTAATAAGGCTAAAGAACTTATGCCGGATATTACGCTGACAAGTGATATAATCGTGGGTTTCCCGGGTGAAACGTATGAGGAGTTTTGTGACACTCTGGAACTGATTAAAAAGGTTGAATATTATTCGCTCTTTACCTTTATCTATTCTCCCAGAGTAGGTACACCTGCAGCAGTGATGGACGACCATGTTTCAAAAGAACAAAAAGGCATTTGGTTCCGTCAATTATTGGCGGCACAAGAGCAAATAGCAATAACACAAAATGAAGGTTTTGTGGGTAAAACTATTAAAGTGCTTTGTGAAGATTATGATAGCGAAACCGAAATGCTTACAGGTCACACTCACACTTACGCAACAGTATCTTTTAAGGGTGATAAATCTTTAATAGGTCAGTTTGTGCAGGTTAAGGTTTTAGACGGAAGTAAAAATATGATTGGTGAAATAGTAAATTAAGGAGAATTATAAATGGACGTTTTAAAATTGACAAGACAGCTTGGCGCTGCAATTCAAGAAGATGAGCGCTATAAAAATTATATGGCAGCAAAATTGGCGAACGATAATGACGATGAGCTGCAAAAAAGTATCGGCGAATTCAATATAATCCGTATGTCGCTGGATAAAGAATTCACATCGGAAAACAAAAGTGATGAAAAAATTAAGGAATTAAACGAACAACTTCGTACAGTTTATTCTAGAATTATGTCAACAGATTCTATGATTGCTTTTAATGAGGCAAAAACTGCGTTAGATGCATTGCTTAATGACGTAAATGCAATCATTACAATGTCTGCCAATGGTGAGGACCCCGAAACTTGCGAGCCTTCACATTGTACAGGCAGCTGTTCAACCTGCGGTGGATGCCACTAATAAACCAATACGTTATAAGGGATGAGCAAGGTGAATACTTCGGGAATGTCGCCAATGATGCGGCAATACGTCGAAATCAAGGAAAAAAATAAAGATAATATTCTCTTTTTTCGTCTGGGCGATTTTTACGAAATGTTTTTTGATGATGCTAAAGTCGCTTCAGAGGAATTAGACTTAGTTTTGACCGGTAAGGATTGCGGTACCGAGGAGCGTGCTCCTATGTGCGGAGTGCCTTACCACAGCTGCGAGGCGTATATTGCCCGCTTGGTTGAAAGAGGATATAAAGTAGCTATTTGTGAACAGGTAGAAGACCCTGCAACTGCTAAGGGAATTGTTAAACGTGATGTAGTGCGTGTTATTACTCCCGGTACTGTCATTGAGGACAGTATGTTGGATGAAACAAAAAACAATTACTTAGCCTGTCTTAGCATAAGTCCGCAGTATACCGGCATTTGCTTTATCGATGCATCTACCGGTGCTGTTCAGGTTACCCAATTTTCGGGCGAAAATGTTGATGCTCAATTGATGGGTGAACTTGGCCGTTATAACCCAAGCGAATTATTGGCTCCTAAAACCAAAAGTGAAAATCACCCTGCCGTACGCTTTGCTAAAGAGGTGCTGGGTGTACATATTGAGTTTATTGATAAATCTTTCTATGATGAAAAATTGGCAAAGCAACAACTTTTAGATTATTTTGCTGTAAACGATTTGTCTGAAAAAGGACTTAACGACAGCCACACAGGCTGTATTACTGCATTGTGTGCCGCTATTAGATATTTAAGCGAAACACAAATGCGTGGTACCGCTAGAATGCAGGACGTTAATGTGTATACGCAAGACCAGTATATGCATTTGGATATTTCGGCAATTCGTAATTTGGAGCTTTGTGAAACCATACGTGGCAAGGAAAAACGTGGTTCATTACTCTGGGTGCTGGATAAAACAAAATCTCCTATGGGCAAACGCTTAATCCGTTCTTGGATTGAGCAACCGCTTATGGATATTGGAGGAATTGACCGCCGTTTAGATGCTGTACAGGAGCTTACTGAGGATACTGTTTTCCGCAGC
Organism: Acutalibacteraceae bacterium; assembly: GCA_045660865.1. Lineage (GTDB taxonomy): Bacteria > Bacillota > Clostridia > Oscillospirales > Acutalibacteraceae > CAZRRV01. The sequence continues at coordinate 25,009 of JAZREP010000001.1, forward strand.
GAGGTGCGAGAATATTTAACAGGCGTTCACGATATTGAACGTTTGATGACTCGTATCGTTTATGGTACCGCCTCAGCTAAAGAACTGGTTTCTTTAAAGGAAACTATGTACCGCATACCGTATTTGAAAGCGGCATTAAAAAACTGCAAATCCTCAATGCTCACTACTATAAATGAGCAAATGGATACTTTAGAGGATATGGCAGAACTTATCGCAACAGTAATTGTTGACGAACCGCCTGCTTCTGTTAAGGATGGAGGAATTATCAAGGAAGGCTATAACGATGAGTTGGATTTCCTTCGTGGTGATTTAGAGGGCGGAAAGAATTTTATCTTAGAAATTGAAAAACGAGAGAAAGAAAAGACCGGCATTAAAAACCTTAAAATCCGTTACAACAAAGTGTTTGGATATTATATTGAGGTAACAAATTCTTTCTTAGATAAAGTGCCGGATACTTATATACGCAAGCAAACCTTAACTACCTGTGAAAGGTTTATTACCGATGAATTAAAAAATTTAGAAGCAAGAGTGCTTGGTGCTAAAGAGCGCAGTACTAACCTTGAATTCCAGATTTTTGATTCGGTACGCACTCAGGTAGCAGGGGAGTTGCAACGCATACAAAAAACTGCTGAGGCTATTGCAAGACTTGATGTTTTAACTTCCTTTGCAGAGGTTTCGGTAGCGCATTTCTATATTCGTCCTCAGCTTAATACAGAGGGTGTATTAAAGATTTTGGATGGCCGCCATCCTGTTGTTGAAGCGATTTCAAAGCAACCTTTTGTTCCTAATGACACTTTACTTGATATGCAGGAAAACAGGTGTGCAATTATAACAGGTCCCAATATGGCGGGTAAATCTACATATATGCGTCAGGTTGCGCTTATCAATATTATGGCGCAAATCGGCTGTTTTGTTCCTGCAAAATCCGCCTTGCTTCCCATTACCGATGCGGTATTTACACGTGTTGGCGCTTCGGATGATTTGGCATCGGGAAAATCAACATTTATGGTAGAAATGAGTGAGGTTGCAGCCATTGTTAAAAATGCAACTAAAAACAGCTTGCTGATTTTGGATGAAATTGGCCGTGGCACTTCTACATATGACGGAATGTCAATTGCCCGTGCAGTACTTGAATATGTTTCAGGGCGACAGACACTTGGCGCTAAAACTTTGTTTGCAACACATTACCACGAGCTTACACAGCTTGAGGGTATGCTTGAAGGTGTTAAAAACTATAATATTGCCGCAAAGAAAAGCGGTGACGATTTAATCTTCCTGCGCCGCATTGTAAGAGGCGGTACCGACGAAAGTTATGGTATAGAGGTTGCAAAACTTTCGGGAATATCGGATGTAATAATAAATCGTGCAAAAGCAGTTTTAAAGGAATTGGAGAACGATGGTAAAGTGGCGGATTTGTCCGTACAACAGCAATCGTCTAAGCCCGTTTCCAACGCCGATGCGCTTGAATTTTTAAATCGACTGCAACGAATGGATGCTAATACTATAACACCGATTGAGGCACTTTCAGTTTTAGCAGAATTGATTGCAGAAGCAAAAGAGCTAGACATTTAGGAGGATAACTTAAATGAAATTAAAACGATTCAAAATGTTGAGCAAGAAAAAATTCGCCAGATTACCTGTCGGTTTTGAGGATGCTAAAAATTTGTTCAATTTAAAAGCCGACGAACTTAACAAAAAGGACAACTTGGTTTGCATTAAACCAAAGAACAGTGAGTTTTATAAGTTTTATTACAAGGTTGACGATAAAAATTTATATGAGAATTATTTGCTTATTGCTAATTTGGCGGAAGATGACGAGGGCGCAAAAGTAGAATACAGATTTGTATTTGACAATTTTATGTTCTGGTACACTAAAATTTTATCTCTTCTTTGCTTAATAGTACCGATTTTAACTGCAATTTTTGCAAAATTCTCCTTTGGAAAAGCTAATCTTTTGGTTTATATACCGCTTGCTATTATTGCTATTTTCGGTGCTGTATCGTTAATTGTCTTCAAAGAAAACAAAAACAAGGCTGAAGATATATTAAGCGCCTTTGAAAACTTTTTAATTGACACCTTTAATGATTGAGGAAAATTAGATGCCAAGAATACATCTTTTAGACAAAGCAGTTGCTGAGCTTATAGCCGCAGGTGAGGTTGTAGAGCGTCCTGCGTCGGTAATTAAAGAACTGCTTGAAAACGCCATTGATGCCGGTAGCACACAAATTACGGTAGAAATTGAGAACGGCGGCATTACCTTTATGCGCGTTACCGATAACGGTTGCGGTATTGCGCGAGAGGATGTTGAAACTGCCTTTTTGCGTCACGCTACCAGTAAGATTAAGACCGGTGATGATTTGGATAATATTTTGACACTAGGCTTTAGGGGAGAGGCGCTTGCCGCCGTATCCTCTGTTTCTAATGTTACAATCGTCACTAAAACTGCTGATTCTGAGGTAGGCGCAAGCTATACCGTCAGCGGTGGTGTCGGCGGCGAATTAAACGATGCAGGATGTCCTAACGGCACCTCAATTACTGTGCAGGACTTGTTCTTTAATACTCCTGCCAGAATGAAATTCTTGAAAAAGGATGTGTCAGAGGGTAATGCAGTTGCCACAGTTGTTGAGCGTTTGGCACTTTCGCATCCTGAAGTTGCCTTTAAGCTTTTGCGTGACAGAAAAACAGTCCTTACTACATCTGGTGACGGCAAGTTAATGTCGGCTATTTATTCGGTTTGTGGTCGTCAATTTGCTTCCGGACTCATTGAGATAAGCACAGAGTGGAATGGTATTAAAGTTTCGGGTTATATCTGCCGCCCTGTTAATTGCAAACCCAATCGCAACAGCCAATTTGTATTCTTAAACGGCAGATTTATAAAATCTGGAACAGTTTCGTACGCTTTAGACCAGGCGTACAAAAATTCGTCAATGGTTGGGAAATTTCCTGCCGCTGTAATAGCTTTGGAAATTCCTGCCGGAATGGTCGATGTGAATGTGCATCCCGCTAAAATTGAAGTTCGTTTTTCTAATGAAAAATTGATTTTTGATGCAGTATATTCAGCCGCAAAGGACGCCTTGCTCTCTAAGGATGAAAGGCCCGAATTTGTAGCAAAGAAGCCTATTGCCGTAACGAATGTTCCAATAAAAGAATATAAACAGATGCCCTTGGAACACAAACCTGATGAGCAAAAGCAAATTGAGGTTTTTGTCGAGCATATTAAAACCGAGGGTCAAAAACCAACAGCAAAGCCAAGTGAACCTATGCTCCGTGCATCAGATTGCTTACCGGTAGGTGAAAACAGCCAAGAGGCTGTTAAAAAAGCGGTTGAGAGTTATTTACAGGGCACCCCTGTAACACCTATTGTTACTCAAAAACCGCAAGAAGAGCCTATACAAACCACCACACAACCTGAAATTAAAGAATCAGAGCCCATTAGTTTTATCGGTGAGATTTTTTCAACTTATATTTTAGCCCAAAAAGGGGAGGCGGTTTATCTTATTGATAAGCATGCCGCCCACGAGCGAATTTTGTATAATCAGTTAAAAGAACGTGTTGCTGTACAGCAACAGCTTTTGCTTTCACCTCAGGTGGTAGCGTTGTCGGCGGCAGATTACGGAACATTGATTGAGAATTCAAAATTGATTGATTCAGCCGGCTTTGATTTAGAAGATTTCGGCAATGGTAATATTATAGTCAGAGGTTTGCCGGCAAGCCTTGCTAAAGAGGACTTGGCGTCACTTTTAACAGAGTTAGCTGAAAACCTACGTAAAAAATACACTACCGACTTAGAGCGTGTAGATAATTTATATCATACAATTGCTTGCAAAGCCGCTATAAAGGCAGGGTTTAGGTCGGATAGGCTGGAATTGGAACAGCTTGCAAAAACCGTGTTACAGGATAACGATATTATGTACTGTCCTCACGGCAGACCTGTTGCGGTTAAGCTGACCAAAACCTTTATTGAAAAACAGTTCGGCAGGATACAGTAATGGAAAAAATCAAACTGGTTACTGTTGTAGGGCCTACTGCATCGGGTAAAACGGCATTGTCTATAAAAATAGCACAACTGTTAAACGGTGAAATCGTTTCGGCAGATTCAATGCAAATTTATAAAGGTATGCCGATTGCCTCAGCGGTACCCACTATAGAGGAACGCTGTGGAATTCCGCATCATTTCATTGAAATATTAGAGCCTACTACAAGGTTTACGGTTGCGGATTATGTATCCAAGGCACATTCTGTTATAGCAGATATAACTGAGCGTGGTAAAACTGCTGTTGTAGTGGGTGGCACAGGGTTGTATATTGACAGTTTGTTGCAAAACATAACTTTTGGTCACGAGCAGGATGATGATTCCGCAGTCCGTAATGCATTACTGAAAGAAGCGGAGGAAAAGGGGATAGAAACCCTTTACAACCGCCTTGTAGAAATAGATTCGCAAACAGCTAAACGATTACACATTAACGATAAAAAGCGCATAATTCGTGCGCTGGAAGTTTATGCTCTTACGGGCAAAACCTTAACGGAACAGAATGAGGCCTCTAAACTTGAAGCACCTATATATGAACCCTTTATTATAGGCTTGCGCTTTTCTGACCGTGAAAAACTTTATGACCGCATTAACCGACGTGTTGATATAATGCTTGAAAACGGTCTTATTGAGGAGGCACGTGCATCTTTTAACAGAAGCTGTGATTATCCTACCGCTTATGCCGCAATAGGTCATAAAGAACTTTTTGGGTATTTTGAGGGCAGAATAACATTAGATGAGGCTGTTGAAAATTTAAAACGTGCAACACGCCGCTATGCTAAAAGACAGATGACCTGGTTTAACCGAAATGAGGACATTCATTGGATTGAGGCAGATGTGGTAGAAGATGTTTTTGATACGGCAGCTGAACTACTTAAAAATTTTTAAATTGAAAGGCAGGTGATACTGTGCGCACAAAAGAATTAACCTTTGTTAAATGGATAGCAATCGGATTTCTGGTAATCTATCTTGTGCATCAGTTTTATTCTTCTGTTTATAATCCCTTAGTTACCGATATGGTAGTATATGACTCTTCATACGTGGGAGTTGAGCTCGAAACCCTTTTTGTAAGAAACGAATCATTGGTTTCATCAAATGAAGGCGGTTATAAAAGCTATTCGGTAAGCGAAGGCGGTAAGGTTGCCAAAAACGGTGTAATCGCCGCAGTTTATCAAACAGCTGAGCAGGCGGCTTTGCGTAATAGTATCCGCCAAATTGAAGAACAGATTGAAGTTTTAACAAAAACTCAAAACTACACCGAGTTTAACAACACCGACCTCTCGTTGCTCAATCAAAAAATTAACGCATCATTTTCAAACCTGCTTGACAGCGGAAAAACAGGAAAACTAAGCAGTTCCTCTGATGCGGCAAACGAACTTTTACAAAACCTTAACCGTAAAAACATCGTTACGGGAACAGAGCAAAATTACACATCTTTAATTGCCAGCTTAAATGCACAGCTGACATCTTTACAAACACAGCATACAGTAAGCCAAAATGTGATTAGAGCTAACGATTCTGGCTATTTTATATCGAAAGCAGACGGCTATGAAAATGCTGTTAGTGTGGACGAGCTGTCTAAACTTACGGTTGAAAAGTTTGAAAACATCAAGCCTGAATCGGTTGAAAAAGGTGTAATCGGTAAAATTGTTTCAGACTACGAATGGTATATCTTGGCTAAGGTGCCGATAGAATATTCATTCCAACTTGCCGAAGGACAAAAAGCCACTTTAAAAACCTCTTTGGCAACAGTACAAGAACTCACAACTAAGGTAGTGAGTATTAACCGTGAGGGCGATTCGGATTCGGCTTTAATAGTTTTCTCTTGCACTAATATGAACTCTGAACTCGCTTCAACACGCCATCACACAGTCACCCTTGTAACTGAAAGCTACAGCGGCTTGAAAGTAAACAAAAAAGCTGTTCGTATGATTGACGGTAAAAAAGGAGTGTACACCTATACTGCCTCTCAGGTGCATTTTGTACCTATAAAGGTAGTCTATACCACCTCGTCCTTTGTCATTTGTGAAAAAGGCACCGATAATGGTTCTTTGCGCTTATATGATGAGGTAATTGTTAAAGGAAAGGGGTTGTATGATGGAAAAATCATTGATTGATGAAAAAATTGCAATTTTTGATGATAATTTTTGCTATATAAAAGAACAACTCAACAAGGCGGCTCTTGATTCGGGTCGTAAGGCGGAGGATATAGTTTTACTAGCCGCTACCAAAACAGTACCAACAGAGGTTATAAATCACGCAGTTGATAACGGATTAAAGTTTATAGGCGAAAACCGAGTTCAAGAATTTATTTCAAAATATCAAGAACTGAAGCCTTGTACACGGCACTTTATCGGTCACTTGCAAACCAATAAAGTTAAAGATATCATCGATAAGGTTGATATGATTCAGTCGGTACATTCATTAAAGCTTGCAAAGGAAATTTCAAAACAATGTGAACGTGTCGGTAAGGATATGGACATACTGCTTGAAATTAACATTGGCAGGGAAGAAAATAAAAGCGGATTTTTTGAGGAAAGTTTGAGCGAAGCGCTTAGCGAAATCTCAAAAATTGAGCATATTCACATTAAAGGTCTTATGGCAATCCCTCCAATTTGTGAAAATGAAAGCGATTTGGAAAAATATTTTTTGAAAATGCAACAACTGTTTGTTGAAATTCGAAACAAAAACCTTTATAATGTAAATATGGTATATCTATCTATGGGTATGTCGGAGGATTTTCCTCTTGCTATCAGATGCGGTGCGAACATGGTGCGCATCGGTTCTGCGTTATTTGGTAAAAGAAATTACAATTAAAAATAGGAGATGTTATTATGGGATTTTTAGACAAGATTAAAGACATGGTTAGCGTTACTGAGGACGATTTTGACGATGAGGTTGAAATGTCCTCCAACTCCAGAGCAAATTATGATGATGAGCCTGTAGTAGAGCGTCCTGCTCGCCGCGGTTTTTCTAAGGTTCAGCCGGCTACAGATATCAACTCCAGAAGCGCATCACAGATGCAGGTTGTATTAGTTAAGCCTGAGCGTTTTGATGAGGCTACAGCAATTGCAGACCATCTTAATTTCAAACGCACAGTTGTTTTAAACTTAGAGGTTGCAAGCAAGGAAACCAGCCGTCGCTTGCTCGACTTTTTGAGCGGCGCAGCTTATATTAAGAACGGCGAAATCAAAAAGGTTGCTAACAGCACTTATATCATTACTCCTTGTAATGTTGATGTTACAGGCGAATTGATTTCTGACGAGATTGACACCAGCGGACTGTATTTCTAATGCAGGATAAAACCAACCTGCCTTCAAGAATACAGGACGCTGTCCTGTTTGTTCAGCGCAGGAATTGTCCTAAGTTCATAGGCTTTCTTTCAGAGCAGGAGGCTTCGCTTGCTTTGTCTAATCTTAAGTACGTCACCGACGTATCCTATCGCCTTTGGGCAGGGTACGAGGAGGGTGAGCGTGCTGTTTTGGGCATTTTTCCGCTCGATATGGAGATAGACACAGCAGTTTTTCCTATTGTTGCGGTCTGCTTTAGTTATCGTGAACAGGATAAACTTTCTCATAGGGATTTTCTCGGCGCATTGATGGCACTTGGAATTGAGCGTGATACCGTAGGTGATATTGCGGTAGATACGGGGAAAACAATAGTATTTCTCCATAAGAACATAGCGGATTATTGTTTGTCTCAAATACAAAAGATAGGCTCGGTTGGTGTTTCGGTTAACATTACTAATGCTAACAATCTGTCGTTGACAAAACGCTTTGAAGAAAAAAGCACAACAATTGCTTCTACTCGTTTAGATAATATTGTGGGCGCTATCTGTAACTTGTCACGCTCTAAAGCTCTTTTACTGATTGAAGATGGCTTTGTTGCAATAGACGGTATTATAACCACAAAAAGCACAAAGCAAATATCTGGTAATTGTAAGCTTTCGGTTCGTGGTTACGGAAAGTTTGTTGTTACAGCAGTGGACCAAACAACCCGTAAGGGCAGAATTATACTTGAATACAAAAAATACATTTAATAGGCTAATTTTTAGCCGGTTTATTGAAAATAAGGGGGATAAATATGCGTTCTTCAAATGACATTTGCAATGTAGATTTCCAAAAAACAATGGGAGGGTATAAACCTACAGAAGTGCAGGAATACCTTGCCGATATTGCGGAGGATTATGGCGCATTACAGCGTAGAGTGGCTGAGCTCGAAAGTGCTAATGCCGCACAAGCACGCGAAATTGCAAACTTGAAAGATGAACAAGTTAGCGTTCACAATCTTTTGATAAATGCTCAAAAGTTGGCAGATAAAACTGTGGAGGATGCAAAGGTTGAGGCTGCAAAGATTGTTAATGACGCTCACGCAGCAGTTTCCCAAATTATGAGCGAGGCTGAAAGCCGCGTTATAGCTTCAAAACAGCAAGCAGAAGATATTAAAAAGAATTCAGACCTTGAAATGCAAAAAATACTCAGCAAAGCGGTTGTTAAATCTGAAAATATGATTACAGCGGCTCATGACAGCGTTGCAAGGCAACAACTCCTATTTGATAAATTAAAGGTTGAAACAGCTTCTTTCAAAAAAGAGCTGATAGGCATTTATAAAAAACAACTTGAAATACTTAACACCATTCCGGATGAAGTGCCTTTCGATGCACAACGTGCGGCTGATGCAATGGCGTTTGAAACAGATAAAGCGCCTAATTACACTGAAATGGCGTTCGGCGGTGATGTTTCAGCTCCTGTTGCTACTGAGCCGGTAGTTGCTGAGGAAGTAACCGAACCTGAAACTATTGAGGAACCCCAAGTTGAAGAGGCTGCTCCTGTAGCGGTAGAGGTCAATGAACCTGTTGCAGAAGAAACTGAGGACGTTCAAATTGCTCTTGAAACTGAGGAGATAGAAGAACCGATTCAAGACACTCTCGATTTTGATGATGATGAGGATTTAGAAGAGGAAGACTTCGAAGAAGAGCAAGAGGATAACGAGCCTATAGCAGAACCCGAACAAAAGAAAAAACCCTCCATTTTCGGAAAACTCAATTTTACTGATGATGACGACGATGATGAGGATTTTGAGCCGAGAGATTTATTCGGCCGTAAAAAATAAGTAACCGTTGGGAGTAACAATAAAATGGATTATAATCGCACACTGAATTTGCCAAACACAGAATTTCCTATGCGTGCAGGCTTACCTGAAAGAGAGCCGCAAGCGGTAAAAGCTTGGCAGGATAACAAAGTATATGAAGAACTTATGAAGAAAAACGAGGGTAAACCTCTTTATATCCTGCATGATGGCCCTCCATACGCTAATGGTATAATTCATATGGGCACAGCCTTAAACAAAACCCTTAAGGACTTTGTTTTGAAATACAAGAATATGTCCGGCTATAAGGCTCCTTATGTACCCGGCTATGATACACACGGTTTGCCGACTGAGTTAAAAGCTCGTAAAGCCGCCGGTATGAAATCTGATGCTGTAGTTTCAGCTTTGGAATTGCGCCGTATTTGTAAAGAGTTTGCTTTGGGATTTGTTGAAGACCAGCGCCGCCAGTTTGAGCGATTAGGTGTACTGGGCGAATGGGATAAACCTTACCTCACACTCAGCAATGATTATGTTGCACGCCAGGTTGAAGTTTTCGGCCAAATGGCAGAAAAAGGATACATTTACAAGGGCTTAAAGCCGGTTTATTGGTGCCCTGAGTGTCAAACTGCATTGGCTGAGGCTGAAATTGAGTATGCTGAGGACCCTTGCCATTCTATATATGTTAAATTTAACGTAACCGATGATTGTGGCAAGCTTACAGCAATGGGTGCTGACCTTTCTAAGACCTATTTTGTAATTTGGACTACCACCACTTGGACTTTGCCTGCAAACTTAGCCATTTGCGTTGGCCCTGATTATGATTACGGTGTATACGAAGCAAACGGCGAGTATTATATTCTCGCTTGTGAGTTGGCAGATAATTGCTTTAAGGCTGCTAAAATCGAAGAGTATAGTAAGCTTGGTACCATTAAGGGTGCAGAGCTTGAATATATGTGGGTAGACCATCCGTTTATTGACCGTAAGTCTTTAGTAATTGTTGGTGACCACGTTACTTTGGAAAGCGGTACAGGTTGTGTTCACACCGCACCCGGTCACGGTGTTGAAGACTTTGAGGTTTGCCGTAAATATGATGAAATCCCCATGGTTGTTCCTGTTGACCATAAGGGCTTTATGACCGAAGAGGCAGGTATGTTTGCAGGTCTTTCAACAGATGAGGCTAACAAAAAAATTGCTATTCATTTGGACGAAACAGGCCATTTGTTCGCATTAGAAAAAATCATTCACCAATATCCGCATTGCTGGCGTTGTAAATCTCAGATTTTATTCCGTGCTACAAAGCAATGGTTCTGCTCCATTAAAGCTTTTGCTGATAAAGCAGTTAAGGCAATTGAAGGCGTAGAATGGATTCCCGGTTGGGGCGAAGGCCGTATTACAGGCATGGTGCTTGACCGTAGTGACTGGTGTATTTCCAGACAGCGTACTTGGGGTGTTCCGATTCCGATTTTCTACTGCGAAGATTGTGAAAAAGAAATCATCAATTCCGACACCATTAAGTATGTCGCTGATATTTTCCGTGAAAACGGGGCAGATGCTTGGTACGAAAAGGATGCAGCAGAATTGTTGCCCGCTGACTATACCTGTCCTCATTGCGGCGGAAAGCATTTCATTAAAGAAACCGATATTATGGACGTTTGGTTTGACTCAGGTGTTTCCCATACCGCAGTTTTAGACCAGCGTGATAATTTAAGTTCTCCCGCAGATATGTATTTAGAAGGTGCTGACCAGTATCGTGGTTGGTTCCAGTCCTCTTTGCTTACCTCGGTTGCTACAACCGGTATTGCGCCTTATAAAACTGTAGTAACACACGGTTGGGTAGTTGACGGTGAAGGCAAAAAGATGTCTAAATCTTTGGGCAACACCATCATTCCTGATGACATCGTAAGCAAATACGGCGCAGATATTTTGCGTTTGTGGGTTGCATCTTCTGACTACCATGCTGATATTCGTGTATCTAACGATATTCTTAAACAATTGTCTGAGGTTTATCGTAAGATTCGTAATACTGCAAGATTTATTCTCGGCTGTATTTCTGACTTTGACCCGAATAAAGATATGGTAGACAATGCAAAGTTGGAAGAAATGGACCGCTTTGCGCTTATGCGTATGGATGAATTGATTCGTAAATGCCGTGCTGCATACGAGCGCTACGAATATCATATAATTTTCCATGCAATTCATAATTTCTGCGTTGTTGATATGTCCAACTTCTATTTGGATGCATTAAAAGACCGTTTGTATGTTGAGCGCACCGATAGCGATACTCGTCGTGCAGCGCAAACAACTATTTATAAAATTCTTAACGCTCTCACTCGCTTGGTTGCCCCGATTTTGGCATTCACTGCTGACGAAATTTGGAGCTTTATGCCGCATATTGAGGGTGAGGATGCTCGCAACGTTGTATTTAACTCTATTCCTGAGGCAACCATGCCTGAGGATGCAGAGTTTATGGCTCGTTGGGATAAAATCCACGCAGTTCGTGATGATGTTAAGAAGGCATTAGAGCTTGCTCGTACTGAAAAGGTTATCGGCTCCTCGCTTGATGCTAAGGTTACTTTGGGTGCTACAGGCGAAACCTTAGAGTTCTTAAAATCTGTTGAAACATTGTTGCCTAAGGTATTCATCGTTTCCGAGTTAGAATTAGCAGATGGCTTAAAGGACGGATTTGAGGGTGAAAGCGGTGTAACAGTAGCAGTTGCCCATGCAGACGGTTGCAAATGTGAACGTTGCTGGAGCTATTCTAAAACTGTTGGACAAAATTCGGCGCACGCTACTTTGTGTGCTCGTTGCGCAGAAATACTCTCATGAAGAAAAAATCATTTATACTTGCAGTGATTACCGCTGCTGCTTTGTTGGTAATCGACCAGATTACAAAATATCTGGTCGTTTCCCATTTTAGTTTGGGTGAGTCGATTCCCTTAATTCCCGGTATTATAAATCTCACTTATATTCATAACCGCGGAGCCGCTTTTGGTATTTTCCAAAATCAAACCCTTCCGTTTATTATAGTTACCGTATTTGCACTCGCTTTGGGTGTTTGGGTGCTGTATAAACGCTATTTCAACAATAGTGTTATGGATTGGGCTATTTTGCTGATTATATCGGGCGGTGTCGGTAATTTAATTGACCGTGTTTTCAGGCAGGGCAATGTAGTGGATTTTATCGAAACTGCTTTTATGGAATTTCCAATTTTCAATATTGCTGACTGTGCAGTTACTGTCGGTGCAGTTTTAATGGTTGTTTATCTTGTTTTTGATATGCTATTTTCAAAGAAAGCGGACAAATAATTTGGAAAGAAAAGAATTTATAATAGAATGTGATAATGCCACGCGCGCTGATGTGCTCGTGGCTGAGTTACTGTCAATGACCAGGTCTTCTGCGGCCAGGCTTTTAGCCGAGGCCCATGTCTTGCGTAATGGGGCAGTGCTTAATAAAAAAGATAAACTTAATTTAGGCGATAAAATAGAGGTAGAGCTTCCCGATGCGGTACCGCTTGAGGTTGCTGCTGAGGATATCCCGTTGGATATTGTCTATGAGGATAAATCTCTTTTAGTTGTTAATAAACCTAAGGGTATGGTAGTTCATCCGGCGCCCGGTAATTACAATGGCACATTAGTCAACGCCTTGTTGGCGCATTGCAAGGATAGCCTTTCGGGTATTAACGGTGTTATGCGTCCGGGAATTCTTCACCGAATAGACAAAGATACCAGCGGACTGCTTATAGTAGCCAAAAACGATGCTTCGCACACATTCTTGGCAGAACAAATTAAAGAACACAGTTTTACACGTGAATATGAAGCCATAGTTTACGGTAATTTAAAAGCTGATAGCGGAACTATAAATGCTCCAATTGGCAGGCATCCTGTTCACCGCAAGGAAATGTCGGTTACGGCAAAGAACAGCAAACCCGCCGTTACACATTACCGTGTGCTTGAAAGATTTGGTAACTTTACACACCTTGCTTTAAAATTGGAAACAGGGCGAACCCACCAAATTCGTGTGCATATGTCCTATATCGGTCATCCGGTAGCGGGGGATGCAGTGTATGGACCTAAAAAGGTTATAACAAGCCTTAACGGTCAATGCCTGCACGCAAAAAAGATTGGCTTTATTCACCCTGAAACTAAGGAATATATGGAGTTTGACAGCCAGTTGCCAAACTATTTTACCGACTTTTTACAAGGCTTAAAAGAGGAATAGATATGGGCATTTTTGATAACTGTCTATTGGTTTCAGACATTGACGGAACTTTGATAGGAAGGTCGTGTTCTTTGCCTCGGCGCAATAAGGATGCAATTTTCTACTTTACTGCAAACGGCGGTAAATTTGCAATAGCAACAGGCAGAACACCTCAAACTTCTAAGGCGTTGTATAATGAATCAGGCTCAAATACACATTTAATTTGCTTTAACGGTGCAGGAGTTTACGATTACAAAACGCAAAAATACCACTATTGTATGTTTTTGGCTGAAGAAGCAAAACAGACTGTTTTACCGTTTATAGAAAAATTTGATTGCGGCGTAGTTGTAGCTACTGATTCAGGCGGTTACGTTATAAATGCCAATGCTCAGTCTGAAAGGCATTGTAAATTAGTCGGCGTACAGCTTGAAAATGCAAATTATTATGATATAATACATAAAAACTGGGTAAAGGTTTTGTTTCTTGCAAAGGATAGGGAAACGGCTAATGATATATATAATTATGCTTTAACCTGCAACCCAAAAGATGCGTACTATTTGCGTACACATAAAACTTATATTGAACTTACCTGCAAAGGTGCAGATAAATCGGTTGGTGCAACCGAACTTAAAAAATTGATTGGAGCAAAAGAGCTTTTTACTATCGGTGACTTTGATAACGATATCAGTATGCTGGAAATTGCAGATGTATCTGCGGCGGCAGGATTAGCGCCCGATTATGTAAAAAATGCTGCTGATTATATTTGCGGTGACCCTGATACAGGGGCTGTCGCTGATTTTATAGCCATACTAGAAAGGAAGAAGAAAATGGAAACAAAAGCAATGTTGGATTTACAAAAGACGGCTTGCAAAATAAGAATGGGAATTATTGAGGCAACTCATAGTGCTAAATCCGGTCATCCGGGCGGTTCACTTTCTTGTGCTGATATTTTAACTTATCTCTATTTTGCACATATGAATGTAGACCCTAAAAACCCGAAGGACCCGGCGCGTGACCGCTTTGTCCTATCTAAAGGTCACTCAGCTCCTGCTTTGTATGCAACCTTAGCTGAAAAAGGTTATTTTGATAAAGAAGAGCTGAAAAAGCTTCGTCACACAGGCGCTATGCTCCAAGGTCATCCCGACCTTAAGAAAATTCCCGGTGTAGATATGTCATCTGGCTCACTTGGTCAAGGTGTTTCTGTTGCTGTTGGTATGGCGCTTTCGGCTAAGCATTTTAATGATGATTACAGAGTTTATACCGTTTTAGGTGACGGTGAATGTGAAGAGGGTCAGGTTTGGGAGGCAGCTATGTTTGCCGCAAACAAAAAGCTTGACAATCTTGTGGCTTTTGTAGATGTTAACGGCTTACAGATTGACGGAACTCTTGAAGAGGTAAACTCTCCACTTCCGCTTGATAAAAAGTTTGAGGCATTTGGCTGGAATGTTGTAGTTATTGACGGCCACAATTTTGCTGATATTGAAAAAGCTTTGAAGGCAGCTTCAGAATTTAAGGGTGCGCCCACCGCTATTATTGCAAAAACAGTTAAGGGTAAAGGCGTGTCGTTTATGGAAAATCAAGTTTCTTGGCACGGTTCAGCTCCTAATGATGAAAAATATGAGATTGCAATGAATGAGTTAAAAGCTCAATTTGCAGCGCTTTAATAAAGGAGGAAATAATAATGGCAGAAGTAATTAAAGAAGCAACCAGAGATTCCTATGGTAAAGCGCTTGCAGAACTTGCTGAAATCAATAAAGATTTCATTGTTCTTGACGCAGATTTAGCCGCTGCTACAAAAACCGGTGTATTCAAAAAAAGCAACCCCGAGCGTTTTTACAACTGCGGTATTGCTGAACAAAATATGATGAGTATTGCTGCAGGTGTTGCCGCTACAGGTAAGACTGTATTTGCAAGCACATTCGCTATGTTTGCGGCAGGCCGTGCTTTTGAGCAGGTACGCAATTCTATTGGATACCCGCATCTTAATGTTAAAATCGGTGCTACCCATGCCGGTATTTCGGTTGGTGAAGATGGTGCAACCCACCAGTGCTGTGAGGATATTGCTCTTATGCGCACTATCCCCGGAATGACAATTATCAACCCTGCTGACCCGGTTGAGGCAAGAGCTGCTGTATTTAAAGCCGCAGAGATTGACGGCCCTGTTTATATTCGTTTTGGCCGTTTGGCTGTGCCGGTAATTTTCGAAGATGATTATAAATTTGAAATCGGTAAGGGTAATCAATTGCGTGATGGCAACGATGTAACCATTATTGCTACCGGCTTAATGGTTAACGAGGCATTACAGGCTTATGATATATTAAAAGAGCAGGGAATAAATGCCCGTGTAATCAATATGGCATCAATTAAACCGATTGACCGTGATATTATCATTAAAGCCGCTAAGGAAACCGGTGTCATTGTTACTGCTGAGGAACATTCTGTAATCGGCGGTCTTGGCAGTGCCGTTTGCGAAGTTGTTTGCGAAGAGGCTCCCGTTCCGGTAGTTAAGGTGGGCGTACAGGATGTATTTGGTATTTCCGGTCCTGCTAATGAACTGTTAGACAAATTCGGCTTGCGTGCTTCAAACATTGCTGAAGCAGCAGTTAAAGCAATTGCATTAAAATAACCAAAAAAGGTCCGTTTTTTACGGGCCTTTTTTACATTAAAAATGCACCTTTCGTATTGACAAGGATTTATTACCGTGATATAATATCAAAAAATAAATCTTTAAGTTCGATGCAGAGATGTCGGCAAGATTTTTGTATATGGTGTTTATTGGTGTTGCTTATGTTTGGCACACCTGTATTTCTATATCAATGTCTTGCCCTAACAGGCGAGATTTTTTTGTTTTTAAAGGATGGCAAGAGTATGCAATTTTCAATTTCAACCGAATTGATAGAAAAATTGAAAACCATAATTTCCACTGATGAAAAATCGGTTTCTTCTTTTGCTCTGCCGTCATCTTTTTTATTGAATAAGTGTTTGTGTTTCCCGGGCTTTGTTGATGTTCACGTTCATCTCAGAGAGCCGGGATTTTCTTATAAAGAAACAATAAAAAGCGGTACTGCTGCTGCGGCACGGGGTGGATATACCGATGTTTGCAGTATGCCGAATCTTAATCCTGTACCTGATAATTTTGACAATTTAAAACAACAGCTCGACATTATTGAAAGAGATGCTTCAATTCGTGTACATCCTTATGGCTCGATAACTGTGGCGCAACAAGGCGAAGAACTTTCAAAAATGGAAGATATGGCATCCTTTGTTGTGGCTTTTTCAGATGACGGCAGAGGCGTGCAGTCGGATGACTTAATGCGAGAGGCTATGTTAAAAGCAAAGTCTTTAAACAAAATTGTTGTGGCCCATTGTGAAGACAATAGTTTGTTAAAGGGCGGCTATATACATGACGGTGAGTACGCAAAATTAAACGGACACAAAGGCATTTGCAGTGAAAGTGAATGGAAACCCATAAAACGTGATTTAGAGCTTGCTAAAGAAACCGGCTGTAAATATCACGTTTGCCATATTTCAACCAAAGAAAGTGTCGAACTTATTAGAAACGCTAAAAAATGTGGTGTGGATGTTACCTGTGAAACGGCGCCTCATTATTTACTGTTGAATGACGGTTGCCTTAAAGAAGAGGGACGATTTAAAATGAACCCTCCTTTAAGAAGCGAAGCCGATAGATTAGCCTTAATTGAGGGCTTGAAAGACGGCACAATAGATATGATAGCAACCGACCACGCACCTCATAGTGCTGAGGAAAAGGGAAAAGGTTTGAAAGATAGTTTGATGGGAATAGTCGGGATAGAAACCGCTTTCCCGCTAATGTATACGCATTTCGTTAAAACAGGAATAATCACATTAGAAAAACTAATTGAATTAATGGCGATAAACCCACGAAAACGCTTTAACCTTCCCAGTGCGGATGATTTTTGTGTGTTTGATTTGAGTGAAGAATATGTTATAAACTCTGACGAGTTTTTATCAAAGGGAAGGGCAACCCCGTTCGAAAACGAAAAGGTTTTCGGTAGATGCCTGTTTACAGTAGTTAACAATCAAGTTGTATATAAATTTTAGGAGGCCTTAACAATGGCGAAAAGAACAGATTTAAAGAAAATTTTGATTATAGGCTCAGGCCCGATAGTAATTGGTCAAGCTGCTGAGTTTGACTATGCGGGAACACAAGCCTGCCTCGCTTTAAAAGAGGAGGGCTATGAGGTTGTGCTTTGCAACTCAAACCCTGCTACCATTATGACTGACACAACCATTGCCGATAAGGTTTATATGGAGCCGTTGACCTTGGAATACATTGCTCGTATTTTGCGCTATGAACGCCCGGATGCAATTGTTCCCGGTATCGGCGGACAGACCGGTCTTAACCTTGCTATGCAACTTGAGAAAAAGGGAATTTTAAAGGAATGCGGTGTTGAACTGTTAGGCACAAGCAGTGAAAGTATTGAACGTGCTGAGGACAGAGAACTCTTTAAAGAACTCTGCCAGCAAATCGGTGAACCGACAATTCCTTCTGAAATTACATACAATTTAGAGGAAGCAAAGGAAGCTGCTAAAAAAATCGGTTATCCTGTTGTTCTTCGTCCCGCTTTCACACTTGGCGGAACAGGCGGCGGTTTTGCTTACAACGAAGAAGAGCTTGTTGAGGTTGGTACTAATGCTTTTAAACTTTCACCTGTGCATCAGGTTTTAATTGAAAAGAGCGTTAAGGGTTATAAGGAAATAGAATTTGAGGTTATGCGTGATTCTAATGACCACGCTATAACTATATGCGGAATGGAAAACATTGACCCTGTTGGCGTACATACAGGCGACTCGTTAGTTGTTGCTCCCATTTTAACACTTAATGAGCATGACCTTAAAATGCTCAATGACAGTGCTATTAAAATCATAAAGGAACTTAAAATTGAGGGCGGTTGTAATGTTCAATTTGCTCTTAATCCTACCACAAGTGAGTATTATCTCATTGAGGTTAACCCAAGAGTTTCTCGTTCGTCTGCATTGGCTTCTAAGGCCAGCGGTTACCCAATCGCAAGAGTTACTGCTAAAATTGCAGTAGGTATGGCTCTTGAAGATATAAAAATTGCAAACACAACTGCTGCTTTCGAGCCGAAGCTCGATTATATCATCACAAAGCTTCCGAGATTCCCCTTTGATAAATTTACTACCGCATCCAATATGCTTGGCACACAGATGAAAGCAACGGGTGAGGTTATGGGTATCGGCTCTACCTTAGAGGAGAGTCTGCTTAAAGGCACCCGTTCACTTGAAATCGGTATAAATCACCTTTATCACAGTAAGTTTGATGATATGACCGATGCTGAGCTTCGCGCCTATATCAGTGAATTTAGAGATGATAACCTGTTCGCCATTGCTGAGCTTTTTTATCGCGGCGCTACTGTTGAGGAAATTCACGATATTACAAAAATCACCGCATTCTTCCTTGAGGCTATTAAGCGCATTATTGATATGGAAAAAAGTCTTAAGGAAAAACCCAGAAACTTAGATGTTCTTGCAAGCGCAAAGAAGATGGGCTTCTCGGATAAATATGTTGCAAGAATGTGGGAGTGCAGCGAGCTTGATGTTTATAATTTCAGAAAAGAAAATAAACTCACTCCCTTTTTCCGTATGGTTGACACCTGCCACACAAACGCTTATATTCCTTATTTCTATTCATCGTACAACGGTGAAAACCAATCGGTTATAACTGATAAAAAGAAGATTGTTGTTTTAGGAGCAGGTCCTATCCGTATCGGTCAGGGTGTTGAGTTCGACTATTCGACCGTTCACGCTGTAACAACAATTAAAAATTCGGGATACGAAGCAATTATTATTAACAATAACCCCGAAACAGTTTCTACCGACTACACCTGCTCTGACAAACTCTATTTTGAGCCTCTCACCCCAGAAGATGTTATGAGTATTATTGATTTTGAAAAACCTGAGGGTGTTATTGCATCCTTGGGTGGTCAAACTGCTATAAATCTTGCTGAGCCTCTAATGAAGAGAGGTGTTAAGATTATCGGTACTGATTGTGATGCAATTGAGAGAGCAGAAAACCGTGACAGCTTCGAAAAGGTGCTCAAAAGTCTTGATATTCCTCAGCCTAAGGGCAAAGCGGTTACCGATATTGAAGCCGGCGTTGCAGCTGCGGCAGAAATTGGATACCCTGTGCTTGTTCGTCCCTCATTCGTATTAGGCGGCAGAGCAATGCAAATAGTTGCCGATGAAGCACAATTGCGTCATTATCTTAAAACCGCCGTTGAAATTGATGAGGACAAGCCGGTGCTTGTTGATAAATATATTGAGGGTAAAGAGGTTGAAATCGACGCTATTTGTGACGGCAGAGATGTATTTATCCCCGGTATAATGGAACTGGTTGAACGCACAGGTATTCACAGCGGTGACTCAATAAGCGTTTATCCTACTTTTAGCATTTCAAATAAGGTTAAAGGAATAATCTTACAGTATGCTAAAAAGTTAGGTTTAGGTATTGGAATTATAGGTCTTTACAATATCCAATTCATTGTAGATGAGAATGACAACGTATTTATAATTGAGGTTAATCCTCGTTCTTCAAGAACAGTACCGTTCCTCTCTAAAGCTACAGGTTATAGCCTGGCGGATATTGCTACCGAGGTTATTTTAGGTAAAACCTTAAAGGAGCAGGGTATATTTGATACATATCCCGAGGAGAAAAACCGCTACTATGTTAAGGTACCGGTATTCTCGTTTAATAAGATTAAGGGCTTAGACGCTTATCTTTCTCCCGAAATGAAATCAACCGGAGAAGCAATAGGTTATGATGATAAGCTTAACCGTGCGCTTTATAAAGCGTTGCAAGCTTCGGGTATGAAACTGCAAAACTACGGTACAGTTTTTGCCACAATTGCAGATAGAGATAAAGAAGAGGCTTTACCGCTTATTCGCCGTTTCTATAATCTTGGCTTTAACATTCAAGCAACTAAAGGTACTGCCGAATTCCTTAAAAAGAACGGAATCCGCACACATATCCTTAAAAAGATACACGAAGACAAGGATGAGATTCCTGATGCATTGCGTCAAGGTCATATTGCCTATGTTATCAATACAAGAGATATAAATTCTGCAGGTCAAATGTCAGACGGATATGAAATTCGCCGTTACGCAACCGAGAATAATGTTACTATCTTTACCGCTTTGGACACCGTTAAAGTTCTTTTGGATGTCTTAGAGGAAACTACACTCAGCATTTCTACAATCGACGCTTAGGCTAAGGAGGCAGCGATTTGACACAAGGTATTTACACTGTTATTTCAAATACTTGTATAGCAGAAAATGTTTATAAAATGCTTTTGTCGGGCGACACTTCGGCTTTAACGGCTCCCGGACAATTTGTCAATATAAAGCTTGACGGATTGTACCTTCGCCGCCCGATTTCAGTATGTGATTATGATAAAGACACAATCACATTGATATACAAAGTGGTTGGCGTCGGCACTGAACAAATGTGTAAAATATTACCCGGCGCTACACTTGATGTTTTGGTTGGCCTTGGTAACGGTTTCTCGGTTGAGGATAGCGGGGACACTCCGCTCTTACTTGGCGGAGGAGTAGGTGTACCGCCTCTTTACCACCTTTGCAAATGTTTGATTGCCGAAGGTAAAAAGGTATCGGTTGTGCTCGGCTTTAATAAAGCAGATGAAATCTTTTATGAGGACGAGTTTAAAAACCTTGGTGCAGATGTGTATATTACTACAGTTGACGGCTCTTACGGTACGAAAGGATTTGTAACCGACGTTATGAAAAAGTTGGATTACAGCTATTTTTACACCTGCGGTCCCATGCCCATGTTTAAGGCTATTGAGCAAACTGCTGTAACAAGCGGTCAATATAGCTTTGAGGAGCGTATGGGTTGCGGTTTCGGTGCTTGTATGGGTTGCAGTTGCAAAACCAAGTACGGAAACAAGCGTATTTGTAAAGACGGTCCTGTGCTAAAAAGGGAGGAAATAGTATGGTAAACACAAAAGTTTCTTTGTGCGGTATATCATTAGATAACCCTATTATTCCTGCCAGCGGCACTTTTGGTTACGGCTATGAATTTTCCGAGCTTTATGATATAAACTGCTTGGGTACATTTTCTTTTAAAGGCACAACAAAGGATGCCCGATTTGGAAACCCCACACCCAGAATTGCAGAATGTGATGCAGGTATGATAAATGCTGTAGGCTTGCAAAACCCCGGCGTTGAAAAGGTGATTTCAGAGGAATTACCAAAAATGCGAGAGGTATTTCATAAGCCGGTTATGGCAAATGTTAGTGGCTTCTCAGTTGAGGATTATGCTTATACTTGCCAAATACTCGATAAAGAGGATTGCATTGGTTGGTTTGAGGTTAACATCAGTTGCCCTAATGTTCACGGCGGAGGTATGAGCTTCGGCACCTCTCCCGAAATGGCGGCTGAGGTAACTCGTGCTGTTAAGGCGGTTACAACAAAACCGATATTTATTAAATTATCTCCAAATGTTACAGATATAGTTTCTATCGCTAAGGCATGCGAAGAAGCCGGTGCGGACGGTATCAGTATGATAAACACTTTGCTTGGTATGCGTATTGACCTTAAAACCAAAAAGCCTGTTATTGCAAACAAAATGGGCGGTTTTTCGGGCAACGCAATTAAACCGGTAGCACTTAGAATGGTATATCAGGTTTATGAAGCGGTAAAAATCCCA
This sequence comes from Acutalibacteraceae bacterium, assembly GCA_045660865.1. GTDB lineage: Bacteria > Bacillota > Clostridia > Oscillospirales > Acutalibacteraceae > CAZRRV01. The sequence continues at coordinate 47,049 of JAZREP010000001.1, forward strand.
ATTATAGGTATGGGCGGCATTTCAACAGCAGAGGATGTTATTGAAATGATGCTTGCAGGTGCTACTGCAGTGCAGGTTGGAGCGGCTAATTTGATTGAGCCCTTTGCGTGCAAGCAAATTATTGAGGCTCTGCCAAAGGTTATGGAAAAATACGGAATAACTGATTTAACTGAAATTATAGGAGGCGCTCACTAATGGGTAAGGACGTTATTATTGCCTGCGATTTTGCAAGTAAAGAGCAGGTTATGAATTTTCTGGACAAATTCACAGATTGTAAGCCGTTTGTTAAAATTGGAATGGAACTTTACTATGCTGAGGGTCCCCAGATTGTTAAAGAAATCAAGGCTAGGGGACATAAGATTTTTCTAGACTTAAAACTTCACGATATTCCTAACACCGTTAAAAAGAGTATGGCGGTGTTATCTCGATTGGATGTAGATATGACTAACTTGCATGCTGCAGGTACAATTACTATGATGCAAGCAGCTTTAGAAGGACTTACCCGTGAAGACGGTACAAGACCTTTGCTCATTGCTGTTACACAGCTTACCTCAACCGACCAAGAGCGAATGGAAAACGATTTACTCATAAAAGAGCCGATTGATAAGGTTGTTATGCATTATGCCTCCAACGCAGAAAAGGCAGGGCTTGACGGTGTTGTTTGCTCTCCGCTTGAGGCAGGCAAGGTGCATGAAACTTGCGGTAAAAAGTTCTTAACTGTCACTCCGGGTGTTCGTTTTGCTGACGGTGACATAGGTGACCAAAAGCGTGTTATGACACCTGCCGAGGCCAAGAAAATCGGTAGCGATTATATAGTTGTAGGCAGACCGATTACTGCCGCAGAAGACCCTGTTGCCGCATACAAAAGATGCGTTAGCGAATTTGTAGGAGAGTAAGAAAATGGAAAATTATAAAAGAGAGTTTATTCAATTTTTAGAGGGCGCCGGTGTTTTAAAGTTTGGTGATTTCACTGCAAAATCGGGTAGAAAAATCCCTTACTTTATAAACGCAGGTGATATTAAAACTGGTGAACAGATTTGCAAATTGGGCGAGTTTTATGCTAAGGCTTATTTTGAAAAAGTAGGCAACAAGAAGACCGTTCTTTACGGCCCTGCTTACAAAGGTATCCCGATAGCAGTTTCGGTTGCTGTTGCCCTTGCAAAAAATGGACTTGATGTACCTTTCTTCTTTAATAGAAAAGAGGAAAAAGACCACGGCGAAGGTGGCGTTTTCGTAGGCTATAAGCCTAGTGAAGGCGAAGAAATCGTTATTGTTGAAGATGTTATAACTGCAGGAACTGCCATTCGTGAGAGTATGGAAATCCTTTCAAAACTGGAAGGCACTAAGGTTGCCGCCACATTTGTAATGGTAGACCGTAAGGAAAAAGGAAAAACTGAAAAAAGCGCTATGGCTGAGGTCGGCGAGGAGTTTGGATTCCCGGTATACTCGGTTGTAGACGTTTATGATATTATCGAATATCTTGAAGAAGATGAAGCTAACCGCGAAAATGTTGATAGAATTAAAAAATATCTTGAAATTAACGGAGCGAAGCAATGAGAAGTTTAATAAGTATTCTTGACCTTGATATTGGCGAGATAAATGAACTTATATCCACTGCAAATGACATAATCGAAAACCCTGAAAAATACAGCGAAGTCTGCAAAGGCAAAAAACTTGCGACACTGTTTTTTGAACCATCAACTCGTACAAGGCTCAGCTTTGAATCAGCAATGTATGAGCTTGGTGGCAATGTGCTCAGTATGTCTGATGCAGGCTCAAGTTCGGCAGCAAAGGGAGAAAGTGTTGCTGATACTGCAAAAACAGTAAGCTGTTATGCTGATATAATTGCTATGCGTCACCCAAAGGAGGGTGCGCCGCTTGTTGCATCTATGAATGCTAGTATTCCCGTTATAAATGCGGGTGATGGCGGTCATAATCATCCTACTCAGACATTGGCAGATTTACTTACCATACATAGAGAAAAGGGCGGTTTTGATAACCTTACCATAGGCCTGTGCGGTGACTTGAAATTTGGACGCACGGTACACTCCCTTATAAGTGCGCTTTCACGTTATTCAGGCATTCGTTTTGTACTTATTTCACCCGAAGAACTGAAACTGCCGAGTTATATTAAAAAAGATGTAATTCAGAAAAATAATTTGGAATATACCCAGACAACAAGTTTGGAAAGTGTTATCTCTGAATTAGATATTTTGTATATGACCCGTGTGCAACGCGAGAGATTCTTTAACGAAGAGGATTATCTGCGCTTAAAAGACAGTTATATCCTTACACCTGAAAAGATGCAACTGGCGAAATCCGATATGATTGTTATGCATCCGCTGCCTCGTGTTAATGAAATCAGCGTTTCAATTGACAATGACCCACGTGCTGCTTATTTCAAGCAGGTATTGAATGGAAAATATATGCGTATGGCATTGATTTTAAAATTGTTGGGGGTACAGTTGTGAAAATAGATGCAATTAAAAACGGTATAGTAATTGACCACATAACTGCCGGCAAGGGTATGGAAATATACCGCCTGCTTAAATTAGATTTAATTGATTGTCCCGTTGCTATTATTATGAATGTTCAAAGCGTAAAAATGGGGCGCAAGGACATTATTAAGATTGATGCTGACATTACCTTGGATATGGATATTTTAGGTTATATTGACCCGGGTGTTACGGTTGATATTATATCTAATGGTAAGCTGGTTGAGAAACGCAAAATTGATTTGCCGCAGAGTCTTACTAATGTTATTTTCTGTAAAAATCCCCGTTGCATTACCACAGTAGAACAAGAACTGCCGCACACTTTTAAGCTGACAGATTCAAAGAACAGGGTATACCGCTGTATTTATTGCGAAACAAAGGCAAAGTAGATAATTCATGTCGACTTTTTATCGACATTTTAGTACATTATTTTCTGCCCTGTTTGGTTGACTTTAATAGGTCGTTATGTTATACTTAGTGCATAGTAGTTTTACTTATAAAAGATTCTTTGTGACTGACGGAATACAAGTGATTGCAGGGTCTGTCCTGCTTACAAAAGTGGAGCACCACGATGAATCAAGGAATCTGTTTTTGCCGACCGTCTGGGCTCACTTGCTTATAGAGGAGTAAGTGCGCCCTTTTTTGTTTATTTTTCTTTGTAAAAAGGAGTAAATTATGAAAAAGATTGCTATTATTATGGGAAGTGACAGTGATTTACCGGTTGTTCAAAAGGCGGCTGACACCCTGCGCGATTTTTCTGTGCCTTATGAGGTGCATATTTTCTCAGCGCACCGTACACCTTTGGAAGCCAAGGAATTTAGCCAATCCGCGCGCAAAAACGGATTTGGTGCAATCATTGCCGCTGCCGGTATGGCGGCTCATCTTGCAGGCGCTATCGCCGCAAACACAACCTTGCCGGTTATCGGTATACCAATGAAATCATCTGTTTTAGACGGTATTGATGCTCTTTTGTCCACCGTACAAATGCCCTCAGGCATACCTGTTGCTACGGTTGCGATTAATGGAGCTGTCAATGCCGCCTTGTTGTCTATGCAGATTCTGGCAGTTGAGGATGCTGAGTTGGCTCAAAAGCTGGATGCAAAGCGTGAAGCTGACGCTAAAAAAGTTTTAGAAAAAGATAAAGCAATTCAGGAATTGTTTTAAGTTGTAGAATAGAAAGGATAATTAACAATGGAAAAAACAACACAGTTATACGAAGGAAAAGCAAAAAAAGTATACGCTACCGCAGACGAGAATTTGGTTATCGTATCTTACAAGGATGATGCTACTGCTCTTGATGGTCTTAAGAAAGGTACCATCAGCGGTAAGGGCGTTGTAAATAACCGTATGTCCAATTTCCTTATGCAGGTATTAGAAAAAGAGGGTGTTAACACCCACTTTGTTGAAGAGCTTTCTGATAGAGAGACAGTAGTAAAAAAGGTTTCTATTGTTCCGTTGGAGGTTATCATTCGTAATATTTCTGCCGGCTCCTTTGCAAAGCGTTACGGCGTAGAAGAAGGCATTGTTTTCACAGAGCCCACAATTGAGTTCTCTTATAAAAACGATGACCTGCACGACCCGTTGATTAACTCTTATCACGCTTTGGCATTAGGTCTTGCAACCAAGGAAGAAATTGAAACCATTAAGAAAATGGCGTTCAAGGTTAACGAGGTTTTGAAGCAATACTTTAAAACTTTAGGTGTTAAGCTTGTTGACTTCAAATTAGAGTTTGGTCGTCTTAACGACGGTACAATCGTTCTTGCTGATGAGATTTCACCTGACACCTGCCGTTTCTGGGATGCTGAAACCAATGAAAAATTAGACAAAGACCGCTTCCGTCGTGATATGGGCGGTGTTGAGGACGCATATATGGAAATGATGCGTCGAGTAGGTCTTTAATCCCAATAAATTTTAACTACCAGCACTTAAGTTTGATGAGGTAATGTTTTATGAGTAGTATTAGAGAGGAATGTGGCGTTTTCGCCGTCTGCTGCACCGAGAATTATGATGTTGCCAGAATGACCTATTACGGTCTTTTTGCTTTGCAGCATCGTGGTCAGGAAAGCTGCGGTATCGTTGTTAATGATGACGGTCTGTTTAGCACCTACAAGGATACAGGACTTGTTAACGATGTTTTCACACCAAATGTCTTGGATAGTCTTGGCGAGGGAAATATGGCAATCGGCCATGTCCGTTACGGAACTAAGGGTACCAGTGGTCGCAGTAATGCACAACCCTTTGTTGTTAATCACATTAAAGGCCGTATGGCTGTGGCTAACAATGGTAATTTAATCAACTCTTGCGAATTGCGTTCTGAGCTTGAATTAGAGGGTTCAATCTTCCATTCAACAAGTGATACCGAGGTTATTTCCTACATAATCACAAAGGAACGTTTAAAAGCTCCTTCAATAGAAGAAGCAGTAAACCGTGCAATGCTTAGATTAAAAGGTGCATACTCTCTTATCGTTATGTCACCGACAAAAATCATTGCCGCACGTGACCCGAATGGTTTCCATCCGTTGTGCTACGGTAAAACTGAAGATGGCAGATATGTTGTTGCATCAGAAACCTGTGCATTGGATGCAGTTGGCGCAACACTTGTTCGTGATATTGAACCGGGCGAAATTATGGTATTCAGCAGTGAGGGTATTAAAAGCATTAAGGACCATTGTGCTGATGCTGAACATAGACTTTGTGTCTTTGAATATATTTATTTCGCACGTCCTGACTCTGTTATTGATGGTTGTTCTGTTCATTCGGCACGCCTTCGTGCAGGTGCTTTCCTCGCAAAGGATTCGCCTGTTGATGCCGATGTTGTAATCGGCGTACCCGACTCTGGGTTGGATGCTGCTGTCGGTTATTCTAAGGAATCAGGTATTCCTTACGAAATCGGCTTTATTAAAAACAAATATATTGGTAGAACGTTTATTGCTCCCGGTCAAAAAAGCCGTGAGGATAAAGTTCGTATCAAATTAAATCCGATTTCTGAGGTTGTTAAGGATAAACGAATTGTTTTAATTGATGACTCCATTGTTCGTGGTACAACGAGCGGACGAATTGTTTCGTTATTACGTGAAGCTGGTGCAAAAGAAATTCATATGCGTGTTTCGGCACCGCCGTTTCTTAACCCTTGTTACTACGGCACAGATATCGATTCACGTGAGAATTTGATTGCCTGCCACCATACAAAGGAAGAAATCGCAGAAATTATCGGTGTAGATTCCTTGGGCTTTTTAAGTTTAGACAGCGTTACAAAGCTGGCAGGGGAGTCTAATTGTTCGGGATATTGTACCGCTTGTTTTGACGGAAACTATCCTACCGAAATTCCAACCGTAACACAAAAAGACCGTTACGGCTCTAAAATATCAGAAAAAAACAAAAATAATTAGGAGAGCAACATGATTAATAATTCTAAATCAGACAGCTACGCTGCTGCAGGTGTTGATATTACAGCGGGATATAAAGCCGTTGAACTTATGAAAACTCATATTGCGCGCACAATGACCTCGGGTGCTCTTTCAGGTCTTGGCGGATTCGGTGGACTCTTTGAACTCGATATAGAGGGAATTGAAAAGCCGGTATTGGTAAGCGGTACCGACGGTGTTGGTACCAAATTAAAGCTTGCCTTCTTACTTGACAAACACGACACAGTAGGTATTGACTGTGTTGCAATGTGCGTTAACGATGTTATTTGCTGTGGCGCTAAACCGTTATTCTTTTTAGATTACATTGCCTGCGGCAAGAATGTACCTGAAAAAATTGCTCAAATTGTTTCAGGTATAGCAGAAGGTTGTGTTCAATCGGGCTCTGCCTTAATTGGTGGCGAAACAGCTGAAATGCCCGGTTTTTACCCAATTGATGAATATGACTTGGCAGGTTTTTCTGTCGGTGTTGTAGATAAATCAAAAATCATTGACAATAGCACTATTAGTGAAGGTGATGTTGTAATTGCTCTGCCTTCAAGTGGTGTACATTCAAATGGTTTCTCACTTGTGCGTAAAGTTTTGGATGTTGAAAACAGTGATATTAAATCACCTTGTGCTGAACTTGGCGGTAAATCAGTAGGCGAAACATTGCTTACTCCTACTAAGATTTATGTAAAACCCATACTTGCACTTTTAGAAAAAGTAAACGTTAAAGGTATTTCACATATTACCGGCGGCGGTTTCTATGAGAATATTCCCCGCAGTATTCCCGACGGATTTGGCGCAAAAATCAAAATGGATGCTGTTAAAGTTCTTCCGATTTTTGATTATATCGCAAAGGTTGGAAATATTCCTGAGCGTGATATGTTCAACACCTTTAATATGGGTGTTGGTATGAGTGTAATCGTACCTGCTGACCAAGCTGACCTTGCCCTTGAAATCTTAAAGGCAAATGGTGAGGACGCTTACGTAATTGGCGAAATTATTCAATCTGAGGATAAGGTTGTTTTATGTTAAGTAAAGCTAGAATAGCCGTTTTCGTTTCGGGCGGCGGCACAAATTTGCAAGCTTTGATAGATGCTCAAAATTCAAATAAGATTAAAAACGGTGAAATTGTGCTTGTCCTTTCAAGCAACCCTGATGCTTATGCATTACAGCGTGCTCAAAATGCCGGCATAGAGACTGAGGTTGTTTCTAAAAAGGCTTGTGGCAGTCAGGAAGAGTTTGAAGCGGCTATTTGCCGTAATCTTGAAAAGTTTGAAATTGATTTTATAGTGCTTGCAGGGTTTATGAGTATTTTAAGTGCCGATTTTACGGCACGTTACCCAAAACGTATAATCAATGTTCACCCGTCGCTTATTCCGTCTTTTTGCGGTAAGGGTTTTTATGGCCTGCGTGTACATCAGGCGGCGCTTGATTACGGCGTTAAGGTTACAGGTGCTACTGTACACTTTGTAAACGAGATACCCGACGGGGGAGAGATTATTCTTCAAAAAGCCGTCGAAATTGAGGCCAGCGATACACCCGAAACCCTGCAAAGACGAGTTATGGAACAAGCAGAGTGGATATTGTTGCCCGAAGCAGTCGAGAAGGTTTGCTGCGAATTTGTTGAAAAGAGGAGTCAAAAATGAACATTTATGAAATCAAAACAATAGGTGACCGCGTTAAAGGTAACTCCTATGTTGGTCGTGGTATTGCAATCGGTAAAACTGAGGACGGAACAAAGGCTGCTGCCGCATATTTTATTATGGGTCGCAGTGAAAACAGCCGTAACCGTGTTTTTGCTGAGCATGACGGTGCAGTGTTTACAGAGCCTTTTGATTTTGCAAAGGTTGAGGACCCCTCGCTGATTATTTATGCCGCAGTTCGTGGAATAGATAATAAACTTATTGTAACAAATGGCGACCAAACCGATACCATTTACGATTATGTACAGGCAGGCAAAGGCTTTAAATGTGCTTTGCAAACCCGTGAATTTGAGCCTGACGCTCCTAATTTCACTCCTAGAATTAGTGGTATGCTTACCTTTGACAAAAACGACTTTAAATATGATATGAGCATTTTAAAGAGCGCAGATGCTGAAGGTACCGCCTGCAACCGTTATTTCTATTCTTATGAGCCTATTGCAGGACTGGGTCATTTTATCCACACCTATGTATGTGACGGAAACCCGATTCCCACCTTCCAAGGTGAGCCTGAGCGCATTGAAATCCCCAATTGCATTGATACCTTTACCAATGATATTTGGGAAAACTTAGATGCAGATAATAAAATATCTCTTTATGTAAGATATATTGACTTGAAAACCGGCGAAATCGAGAGCCGTATGATTAACAAAAACAAATAGAAGGTGAAACACGATGAAAGAGTTTGAACTTAAATACGGCTGTAACCCTAATCAAAAGCCGGCTAAAATATTTATGGAAAACGGCAAAGATTTGCCGCTTGAAATATTAAACGGAAAGCCCGGATTTATTAACTTTTTAGATGCCTTTAACTCTTGGCAGTTAGTTAGTGAATTAAAAGCAGCGTTAGGTTTACCTGCTGTTGCATCTTTTAAGCACGTTAGCCCTACCTCTGCGGCAGTCGGTACTATTTTACCTGAAAAGCTTAAAAAAGCCTGCTTTGTTGACGATATTCCCGAATTAGATGAATCACTCTTGGCTTGTGCTTATGCACGTGCTCGCGGTACTGATAGAATGTGCTCTTTCGGTGACTGGGTAGCGCTTTCCGATACCTGTGATGCTACTACCGCTAAATTGATTCAGCGTGAGGTTTCTGACGGTGTTATTGCACCTGACTATACTGATGAGGCTTTGGAAATACTCAAATCCAAGCGCAAGGGTAGCTACAATATAGTAAAAATTGACCCCAACTATATTCCTGAGCCGATTGAACGTAAACACGTTTTTGGCATTACCTTTGAGCAGGGAAGAAACAACTTTGAAATCAATGAAAAGTTACTTGAAAATATTGTTACAGAGAATAAAGAATTACCCGACACAGCAAAGCGTGATTTAATTCTTGCTCTCATCACCTTAAAATATACACAATCCAACTCTGTTTGCTATGCCGTTGATGGACAAGCAATCGGTGTTGGTGCTGGACAACAATCTCGTATCCACTGTACTCGTTTGGCAGGCGGCAAGGCTGATACTTGGCAGCTTCGTCAATACGATAAGGTTTTAAATTTACCCTTTAAGGATACTATGAGCCGTGCAGAACGTGATAACGTTATTGACGGTTATATCAATAAGAACGAAGAAGATGTTTGTGCAGACGGCAATTGGCAGAAATATTTCACTAGCCAGCCTGAACCGTTGACCGACGAAGAGGCAAAGGCATACCTTGCTACAATAACAAATGTTGCTCTTGGCTCTGATGCATTCTTCCCGTTTGATGATAATATTGAACGTGCTAAACGTAGCGGTGTTTCTTACATTGCTGAGCCGGGCGGTTCAATTCGTGATGATGCAGTAATTGATTGCTGTAATAAATACGGAATAGCAATGGCCTTTACCGGTATGCGTTTGTTCCATCACTAAAAAGGAGAAAGACAATGAACTTTTTTGATGAATTACAAAATTACGATACAGAAGTTTTTGCCGCTTGCAGTGATGAATTAAAGCGTCAACAACAGAATATTGAGCTTATTGCTTCTGAGAATATTGTTTCAAAGGCAACATTACTTGCCGCAGGCACGGTGCTTACCAATAAATACGCTGAAGGCTTCCCGGGTAAACGTTATTACGGCGGATGCGTTCATGTAGACGTTGTTGAAAACATTGCAAGAGAGCGTGCTAAAAAGCTTTTTGGCGCTGACCATGCAAATGTTCAGCCCCACAGCGGTGCAAGTGCTAACTTGGCAGTTTTCTTTGCATTGTTGCAACCCGGTGATACCGTAATGGGTCTTAACTTAGCCCACGGCGGACACCTTTCTCACGGTTCACCTGTTAACATTTCTGGTAAATATTTCAATATCGTGCCTTACAGTGTTTCAGATGATACTGAAATGTTAGATTACGAAGCAATCCGTAAAACTGCATTAGAATGCAAACCCAAAATGATTATTGCAGGTGCCAGCGCATATTCACGAGTTATTGATTTTGCTAAAATCCGTGAAATTGCTGACGAGGTTGGCGCTTATTATATGGTTGATATGGCGCATATCGCAGGTCTTGTTGCTGCCGGTTTACATCCCAGCCCAGTACCTTATGCTGATATTGTTACTACAACAACCCACAAAACATTACGTGGTCCTCGTGGCGGTATGATTTTGTGCAAAGAAGAATTTGCTAAGCAGATTGATAAGGCTGTTTTCCCCGGCATACAGGGCGGACCTTTGATGCACATAATTGCTGCAAAAGCTGTAGCTCTTGGCGAGGCGCTTACAGATGAATTTAAAGAATATCAAAAGCAGGTAGTTAAAAATGCTGCTGCTTTGGCTGAGAATTTAAAGGTTGAAGGCTTCCGTATCGTATCGGGCGGAACTGATAACCATTTGTTGCTTTTAGACCTTCGTCCCTTTAATATTACCGGTAAAGAGATGGAAGCACGTTTGGACGCTGTTCACATCACAGTTAACAAAAACGCTATTCCTAACGACCCAGAAAGCCCCTTTGTTACAAGCGGTATTCGAGTAGGAACTCCTGCAGTTACAACACGTGGCTTTAAAGAGGCTGAAATGGCACTTATTGCTAAGTGGATGAAAGCAGTAGCAGTTGATTTTGAAAATTCAAAGGAACAGATTAGCGCAGAGGTTGTAGCCCTTTGTGAAAAATACCCGATTTATTAAGGAGAATCAGAATGACAGTTCTTGTAGTTGGCGGTGGCGGTCGTGAGCACGCTATTATCAAAAAACTAAAAGAAAACAAGGAAATTGATAAAATCTATGCTTTGCCCGGTAACGGAGGCATTGCCGCAGATGCAGAGTGTGTTTCTATAGCTGCAAAGGATATTGATGGCATTGTAAACTTTGCTGTTAACAATAAGGTTGATTATGCCGTGGTTGCACCTGATGACCCGTTGGTGCTGGGAGCAGTAGATGCATTACAAAATGCAGGTATACCTTGCTTTGGTCCCAATAAAGCGGCTGCTATTATTGAGGGTAGTAAGGTATTCTCCAAGAACCTAATGAAAAAATACAATATCCCAACTGCTCAGTATGCTGTCTTTACAGATTTACAAAAGGCGCTTGATTATTTAGAAAATGCTCCGATTCCTACCGTAATTAAGGCTGACGGTCTTGCGCTCGGTAAAGGTGTAGTGATTGCTACTACAAAACAAGAGGCGCTTGATGCCGTTCGTTCCATGATGGAGGATAAAATATTCGGTGAAAGCGGAAGTCAGGTTGTTATTGAAGAGTTTTTAACCGGTCCTGAGGTTTCGGTGCTTGCCTTTACCGACGGTAAAACGATGGTGCCGATGATTTCTTCAATGGACCATAAACGCATTTATGATAACGACCAGGGACCGAATACAGGTGGTATGGGCACTGTTGCACCCAACCCGTATTATACAAAGGAAATTGCAGAACAATGCATGGAAACAATCTTTTTACCCACCATGCGTGCAATGAACGCAGAGGGCAGAACCTTTAAAGGTTGTTTGTATTTCGGTTTAATGCTTACCGAAAACGGTCCTAAGGTAATTGAATACAACTGCCGTTTCGGTGACCCCGAAACTCAGGTTGTTTTGCCGTTGCTTAAAACAGATTTATTTACTGTTATGCGTGCGGTAACTGATGAAACTCTTGCAGATTTAGATATAAAATGGAGCGAAGAATCTGCTTGTTGCGTTATTATGGCTTCAGACGGTTATCCGCAAAAGTATAAGACCGGTTTTGAGTTACATATACCGAATGAAATTAAAGATACAGTTTATATTGCGGGCGCAAAGCTTGAAAATGATATTCTTTGTACCGCAGGCGGCCGTGTTTTAGGTGTAACGGCAATGGGCGCTACACTTAACGAGGCAATTGGCAAAGCCTATGAAAAGGTTGAGCAAATTAAGTTTGACAACGCCGTATATCGTAAGGATATCGGCGCAAGAGCATTAAAGGCATTGGAGGTCAAATAATGGTATATCGTGTTTATGTCGAAAAGAAGGAAGGCCTTGCTAATGAGGCTGCGGCACTCCTTGCCGATGCAAAAAATCTTTTGCAAATTTCTTCGCTGGAAAATGTACGTATATTCAACCGTTATGATGTTGAAAAAATTGATGAGGAACTCTTTAACTACGGAAAAACCGCCGTTTTTTCAGAGCCTCAGCTTGATATTTTATATGATGAATTACCGGAAGGTGCTAATGTTTGCTTTGCGGTAGAATATTTACCCGGTCAGTTTGACCAGCGTGCAGATTCTGCAGCTCAGTGCTTGCAGATTCTTTCGCAAGGGGAGAGACCTACAGTACGCACCGCAAAAGTTTATTTGTTGTATGGTAATTTAACCGAAACCCAAATTGCTGAAATTAAGAAATATGTAATAAACCCTGTTGAAGCAAGAGAAGCTGCTTTGGAAAAGGTTGATACTTTACAAGCGGAATACACTATTCCTGAAACCGTTGAAACTCTTGATGGTTTTATTGATTTGGATTCAAAAGGTTTGTCCGATTTTGTAGCTCGTTATGCTTTAGCAATGGATACAGAGGATATTGCCTTCTGCCAAAAATATTTCCAATCAGAAAAGCGTAATCCTACTATTACCGAAATTCGTATGATTGACACCTATTGGTCTGACCATTGCCGTCATACAACATTTTTAACTACAATTGATTCGGTACAGTTTGAGGATGAATTCCTTCAATCAATTTATAACGAGTATCTTGAAACTCGTAAGCAAGTGGGTCGTACAAAACCTGTTAATCTAATGGATTTGGCTACAATTGCTGTCCGCTACTTGAAACAAACAGGCAAGCTTGATAAGTTAGATGAATCTGAGGAAATCAATGCTTGTACCGTTAAAATTGAGGTAGAGGTTGATGGCGTAAAAGAGCCTTGGCTTTTACTGTTCAAGAATGAAACACATAATCATCCTACCGAGATAGAGCCATTTGGTGGTGCGGCTACTTGTATTGGCGGTGCAATTCGTGACCCGCTTTCAGGTCGCTCTTATGTATATGGTGCTATGCGTGTTACAGGTGCGGCTGACCCGTTAAAGCCTGTAGCCGAAACTATACCCGGTAAATTGCCGCAACGTAAAATTGTTACTACTGCAGCAGCAGGTTATTCTTCATACGGTAACCAGATTGGTCTTGCTACAGGTATCGTAGATGAAATTTATCACGATGGTTATGCTGCAAAGCGTATGGAAATCGGTGCGGTAATTGCCGCAACACCTGCAGAAAATGTACGCCGTGAAGTACCACAGGATGGCGATATTGTCATTCTATTAGGCGGTAGAACAGGTCGTGACGGTTGCGGCGGTGCTACCGGCTCTTCCAAATCTCATAATATGCAATCTTTGGAAAACTGCGGTGCTGAGGTACAAAAAGGTAATGCACCTGAGGAACGCAAATTACAAAGACTTTTCCGCAATAAGGAAGCTTGCTTACTTATTAAGCGTTGTAACGACTTTGGTGCCGGCGGTGTTTCGGTTGCCATTGGTGAGTTGGCTGACGGCTTGGAAATCAATCTTAATGCCGTACCGAAAAAGTATGACGGCTTAGATGGTACAGAATTGGCTATTAGTGAGTCGCAGGAGCGTATGGCAGTTGTTGTAGAAAAAGAATCTGTTGCGCGCTTTTTAGAACTCGCAGCCGAGGAAAACCTTGAAGCTACAGTTGTGGCTGAGGTTAAAGCTGAGCCTCGTCTGGTAATGCATTGGAACGGCAAAACAATAGTTAATATCAGCCGTGAATTTTTGAACTCCAACGGTGCTGAAAAACATATTGATATTGTTGCTGCACCTTTGAATGATTACAATAAAACCGTTACCGATAATTTCGCAGAGCAAATGACTTCTGTGGCTGAGGACCTTAATACCTGTTCTAAGCGTGGACTTTCAGAGCGATTTGACTCTACTATCGGTGCAGGAACAGTTTTAATGCCCTTTGGCGGTAAAAATCAGTTAACACCTATTCAAGCTATGGTACAGAAGATTTCTGTTGAGCAAAAACACACCGATGATTGCTCCTTAATGGCTTGGGGTTACAATCCTTTTATTACTGAAAAAAGTCCTTATCACGGTGCATATCTTGCTGTTGTTGAATCAGTTTCAAAACTGATTGCTACAGGTGCAAAATTTGAGGATGTATATTTAACCTTCCAAGAATATTTTGCACGACCGAATCGTGATGCAAAGCGTTGGGGACAGCCTTTAAGCGCTCTGCTTGGCGCCTTTAAAGCACAAAAGGAATTAGGTATCGGTTCTATTGGCGGTAAGGACTCAATGAGTGGTACGTTTGAGAATTTAGATGTTCCGCCCACCTTGGTTTCCTTTGCTGTTACTACCGATAAGGTACAAAACATTGCTTCTCCTGAATTCAAAAAGGCAGGGAATAGAGTAGTTGTTGTTACACCTGAATATGATGAGAATGGTCTTCCCAAGACTGAATCTTTATTAAATGTTTTTGCAACGGTTAACGAGCTTTTAGTTTCTAAAAAGGCAGTTGCGGCATACACACCTACAATAGGCGGTATAGCTGAGGCTGTTTTGAAAATGTGCTTTGGTAACGGCTTTGGTTTTGCATTTGATAACGAATTATCTATGCAAGATATTTTCGGTTACCGCTACGGCTCATTTATTCTTGAATTGGCTGATGATACTGATATTGGTACATACTTGGGTACTGTAACTGATAAAGCAGAAATTGCTTATAAGGATACCGTATTACCGCTTTCACAACTTTTAGAAACTTATGAGCAAAAGCTTGAAAGTGTATACACCTGCAACTTAGCTGCAAAACCGCAGAAAATGCAGAACTTCAGTTACAAAACTGAAAATCGTGTTGCACCTGCAATAAAAGTTGCAAAGCCTCGAGTTTTAATCCCTGTTTTCCCGGGTACAAACTGCGAGTATGATTCGGCAAAGGTTATGCGTGATGCTGGAGCAGATGTACAAATTATGGTACTTAATAACCTCACCGCTGAGGGTGTATCCCGTAGCGTAGAGCAATTTGCAAACGCATTGAAATCCGCTCAAATGGTATTTATTCCCGGCGGTTTCTCAGGCGGTGATGAGCCCGACGGCTCAGGTAAATTTATTACCGCATTCTTCCGCAACGCTTCTGTTAAAGAAGGTGTTACCGAGCTGCTTGAAAAACGTGATGGCTTAATGTGCGGTATCTGTAACGGCTTCCAGGCTCTTATTAAATTGGGCCTTGTACCTTACGGAAAAATCATTGATACTGATGAAAATTGCCCGACATTAACATTTAACACAATTGCACGTCACCAGTCACGTATTGTTCGCACCCGTATTGCTTCAAATAAATCTCCGTGGCTTGCTGCTACTGAGGTAGGAGAGGTTTACAGCGTGCCGATTTCACACGGCGAAGGTCGTTTTATCGCTGATGAGGCACTGATTGCCAAATTAGCCGAAAACGGACAAATTGCTACTCAGTACGTTGATTTTGATGACAATGCAACCGCTGATATTCACTTTAACCCCAATAACTCTATGTATGCGATTGAAGGTATCACTTCGCCCGACGGTCGTGTCTTCGGTAAGATGGGTCACTGTGAGCGTATTGGAAACGGTCTTTATAAGAATGTTGCCGGAAATTATGACATTAAGATGTTCGAGTCCGGTGTAAAATATTTTAAATAATTGGAGGAAATTTATATGGCACACTATTTTAATGAACCTTCACGCACATTTAGTGAGTATTTGCTTGTTCCCGGATACACATCCGAGGAATGCATACCGGCTAATGTTTCCTTGAAAACCCCTTTAGTTAAATTTAAAAAGGGAGAACAACCGGACATTTCGCTGAATATCCCGATGGTTTCTGCTATAATGCAGTCTGTTTCTAATGATACTCTTGCCATTGCTTTAGCTAAAGAAGGCGGCGTTTCCTTCATTTATGGCTCACAAACCATTGAAGATGAAGCGGCTATGGTAGCCAGAGTTAAAAACTATAAAGCAGGCTTTGTTGTAAGCGCATCAAACCTTACTCCTGAGAACACACTTGCTGATGTTTTGGATCTTAAGGAGAAAAACGGATTCTCCACAATCGCAATAACCGAAGACGGAACTTGCTGCGGCAAACTTCTTGGTATTGTTACCAGCCGTGATTATAGAGTAAGCCGTATGTCTGAGGATGTAAAAGTTAAAGAGTTTATGACTCCTTTAAACAAGCTTGTTACAGCTCCTGCTGAAACAACTCTTAAAGAGGCAAACGATATTATTTGGGATAACAAATTGAATGCTTTGCCGATTGTTGATGACAACGGTTGCTTAAAATACTTTGTTTTCAGAAAGGACTATGACGAGCATAAAAACCGCCCGTTAGAGCTTTTGGATGAAAACAAGAGCTATATCGTTGGTGCAGGTATCAACACTTTAGACTATGAAAAGCGTGTTCCTGCTTTAATTGAGGCAGGCGCTGATGTTCTTTGTATTGACTCTTCAGAGGGTTATACCTGCTGGCAGAAGAAGACACTTGACTTTATTCGTTCTCGCTACGGCGATAGCGTTAAGGTTGGTGCCGGTAACGTTGTAGACCGTGATGGCTTTATGTTCTTGGCTGAAGCAGGTGCCGATTTTGTAAAAGTTGGTATCGGCGGCGGTTCTATATGCATCACCCGTGAAACAAAGGGTATCGGCCGTGGTCAGGCTAGCGCTTTGATTGAGGTTGCTGCCGCACGTGATGAATACTTTGAAAAAACCGGTATTTACGTGCCGATTTGCTCTGACGGTGGTATTGTACACGATTATCATATGACACTGGCTCTTGCTATGGGCGCAGATTTCCTTATGCTTGGCCGTTATTTTGCACGCTTTGATGAAAGCCCGACAACCAAACTTATGATTAACGGCGCTTATGTTAAGGAATATTGGGGCGAAGGCTCTAACCGTGCACGCAACTGGCAGAGATATGACCTTGGCGGCAAATCAAAACTTTCCTTTGAGGAGGGTGTTGATTCCTATGTTACCTATGCAGGAAGCCTGCACGATAATGTAGCGAAGAGCCTTTACAAGGTTAAATCTACTATGTGCAACTGTGGTGTTACCACTATTCCTGATTTGCAAAGAGAGGCAAAACTTACCGTTGTTTCTTCAACCAGTATTGTTGAGGGTGGCTATCACGACGTTACATTAAAGACCACCGCAAACAACAAATAAAAGGAGATAATTATGGCTGTTTTATCTGATATTGAAATTGCACAAGCCTGCAAAATGCAACCAATAGGTGAAATTGGTGCAAAAGCAGGCATATCTGACGATATTTTAGAACCCTATGGTAAATTTAAAGCAAAGGTTGACCTTTCACTTCTTGATAAAGATACTGCCGAGGGTAAATTGGTTTTGGTAACAGCAATTACACCTACACCTGCTGGTGAAGGTAAGACTACCACAACTATCGGTCTTGCTGATGGCTTAAAAAGAATTGGCAAGAATGTTATGGTTGCTTTGCGTGAGCCGTCATTAGGCCCCGTTTTCGGTGTTAAAGGCGGTGCCGCAGGCGGCGGTTATGCTCAGGTTGTTCCTATGGAGGATATAAATCTGCATTTCACAGGTGATTTCCACGCTATCGGTGCAGCAAACAATCTGCTTGCCGCTATGCTGGACAATCACATTCAGCAGGGTAATGAATTAGGAATTGATGTCAAGAAAATCACTTGGAAGCGTTGCGTGGATATGAATGACCGTCAGCTTCGCTTTGTAGTAGATGGTCTTGGCGGTAAAGTGAACGGTACTCCCAGAGAGGACGGTTTTGATATAACCGTTGCATCTGAAATTATGGCGGTACTCTGCTTATCCAATTCTATTACTGACCTTAAAAAGCGCCTTTCAAATATTATTGTAGGTTATACCTATGATGATAAGCCTGTAACCTGCGGTCAGTTAAAAGCAGAAGGTGCTATGACTGCATTGTTAAAGGATGCATTAAAACCCAATTTGGTACAAACATTGGAAGGTACTCCTGCATTTGTTCACGGCGGTCCCTTTGCTAATATTGCCCACGGTTGTAACTCAGTAATTGCAACTAAAATGGCAATGAAATTGGGCGACTATGCAATAACCGAAGCCGGCTTTGGCGCTGACCTCGGTGCAGAAAAATTCTTGGATATCAAGTGCCGTATGGCAGGTCTTACTCCCGCGGCAGTTGTTGTAGTTGCCACTATTCGTGCTCTTAAAATGCACGGAGGTTTGGCTAAAACCGAACTTGGCAAAGAAGACCTTGCAGCGCTTGAAAAGGGTATTCCTAATTTGCTTCGCCACGTTTCAAATATTAAAAACGTTTACAAGCTTCCTTGTGTGGTTGCAGTTAACCGTTTCCCGACCGATACTCAGGCTGAGGTTGATTTTATTATTGAAAAATGTAAAACTCTCGGTGTAAACGTTGTATTGTCTAACGTTTGGGCAGAAGGTGGAAAAGGCGGCGAGGAATTAGCAAAAGAGGTTGTTCGCCTTTGTGAAGAGGAGAAGGGTGATTTTACCTATTCTTATGAGAGCAACCTTTCTATCGAAGATAAGATTAAAGCTGTTGTTCAAAAGGTTTACGGCGGTGATGGAGTTAATATTTTACCTGCCGCTAAAAAACAAATTGAGCAGTTGACAGCACTAGGCTATGATAACTGTCCCGTTTGTATTGCTAAGACTCAATACAGCTTCTCTGATGACCCCACAAAACTGGGCGCACCTGACAATTTTACAGTAACAGTAAAAAATGTTAAAATTTCTGCTGGCGCTGGTTTTATTGTTGTTCTAACAGGTGACATTATGACTATGCCCGGTCTGCCCAAAAGACCGGCTGCTGAGCGCATTGATGTCGACGAAAAAGGCGTTATTACCGGCTTGTTCTAAAATAAAAAGGACACTCTTATTGAGTGTCCTTTTTAATATGAGTAATTGTTATCATCTATTATTGTTGCAAATCTGATGGATGGTAAGTCACAAACAAGTATAGATTGCGGGTCTGCCAAGGTTAAGGTAATGTGCCTGTTTCCAACCTCGGCAATTCTGCCTACACGCCCTACAAGTGTGTCGCCGACTAGAAATTCTATTCGTGCCCAATTACCTAAATGTTGTTCTAAAACTGATGCCATTGTATTGCTTGGCATTGTCTGTTGGCGTGACTGAGGATAAATCATAACACCGCCCATATTTTGCTGTGACGGGAAAGTTATATTTGGCTCGGTTGCGGGCTCAAAAGCGTAATTTGTAATATTATTATTCATTTTTAAGTCTCCTTGATGCTTTTTATACCAGTTTATGAAACAGCCCGTCTTTTGTGAAAAACAGCCCTTGTCCTTAATTAGACAAGGGCTGTTTTTATACTAATTCTGCGTAGCAAACACCGTCAATTTCATCCGTGATTACTACATTATAGATTTGACCACATAAATCATTTTTGGAATTAACCTTAACACGAAGATAATTTTCGGTATAACCTTCATAAAAACCGTCTTTTTCGGTTTCAAACAGTACTTTGGCGGTTTTTCCTATTTGATTTTTGATAAAGTTAATTTCACTAGAAAATGCTGCTTTTATGAGCTCGCGGCACCTGTTTTGCTTAACTGCGGCGGTTAATTGTCCGTCCATTGTTGCGGCTTTTGTGCCTGCACGTTTTGAATAGGGGAAAGCGTGCACCTTTGCAAAGCCTGTTTTTTCTACAAACTTAACCGTTTGTAAAAACTCTGCTTCGCTTTCACCAGGAAAGCCGACAATAATATCAGTAGTGATAGAGGGATTGTCAAATTTTTGATAAAGCTTATTTACAAAACTTGTGTAATCAGCAGTAGTGTAATGGCGGTTCATCGCTTTTAATATTCTGTCACAACCAGATTGTAGAGACAAATGAAACTGAGGACAGAATTTATTGCATAAGGCTAATCTGTCTAAAACAGAATCATCAATTTGGTCGAATTCAAGTGAGCCAAGGCGTATGCGTTCAATACCTTTTATTTCGTTTATTACTTCAACAGCATCAGCAAGCGAATAGCCGTTATCCTGTCCGTATGCCGAAAGGTTAATACCAACCAGAACTATTTCCTTATAACCGCCTGCTGCTAGTGAACAAGCCTCTTTTTTGATTAAATCAGGAGATTTTGAACGAATACGTCCACGGCTTTTTGGGATAATGCAATACGAGCAAAAACGGTTGCAACCGTCCTGTATTTTGATTTCAGCCCTTGTTTTATCCTTAAACGAATTTATAATCGGTGTATCAAATACTTCACCTTTTGTGTGCTCAGGTATATAAACCTTGCGTACCTTTTCTTTTTCAAATTCGAGTAGGTATGAAGCAAATTCAGTATAGGTAGTGTTGCCTAAGACAATATCCGCTTCTAAAAAATTTTGCATTTCTTCGGGAAAGGCTTGCGGATAGCAACCTATGAGTACAATACAGCTGTCAGGGTTTGCGCTTTTAAAACGGCGTACAGCTTGGCGTGTTTTTCGGTTGCTTTCTGCCGTTACGGTACAGGAGTTAACTATTGTATATTTTGGGTTGTCCTCTAATGAAACCGCAGAAAAGCCGACCGACTCAAGTTGTTCTGTCAGCGCTTGTGTTTCATATTGGTTTACCTTGCAACCCAAGGTGTAAAAAGCAAAAGTCATACTGCACCTCCGTTCTTTAAATATTATACAACACAACAATTAAAAATTAAAGTTGTATTTTCCCACTTTTTGAAAATATAAATATTTTTTATCGCTGTTTTGACAAAATATCACTTTTTGTACAACTTATAATAAAGTAGAAAAAGGGTATAAGGGTGGTGTGTAAATGACAAAAATTTATATTGATTCACTTTTTATACTGAATTACATAATTAGCCATTTGCTGATTGCCTTGACCGCACATTTCGGCGCTAAAACCACTCGCCAACGAAGAATTGTCCTTTCGGCATTAGTAGGTGCTATTTTTTCTTTTTACATATTTGCCCCGATAAATTCTTCTTTTCTTCACATCGTGGTAAAGTTTGTTTCTGCAATGGTAATGGTGCTTGTTGCATTTGGCTTTGGGAGTATGAAACGCTTTGCAAGATTAACCGGTCTTTTTCTAGGCTTCACTCTTTTGTTTGGCGGACTGTTTCTTTTACTTGCAGAGATGATGCCGAAAAACATTCAGCATTTTAGTAATGGTGTAGTTTATATTGACTTTTCACCGATTATCTTTTTGCTAAGTGCCGCCGTTTGCTATTTCATAATCAATATTTACAAACGGATTTCATTCCGTAAGGCACAAGACGGTTGCGGTACAGTAACCATAAAAATCGCTGACCGACAACAAACTTCTACCGTCTTGTTAGATAACGGGCATAGCCTTCGTGATTTGTTTAGTGATTTGCCGGTCTTGGTGTTATCGGCTAATCAGCCGATTCCTTTGCTTTCCGAGAGTGAACGGATTGCTGTAATAACCAAGGATTACCCAAAACTGTTAAAAGCGGGATATAAACTAATTCCTTGCAAAACTGTGGCGGCAACAGGCGTGCTGCCGGTGCGTAAGGCGGATTATGCTTCTATATGTTTGTCTAATGGTAAAAAAATAACCTTTAAAACCTGTGTAGGCTTTACCGAAAATAAATTAAGTGATGACTTTTCAGGGATAGTAAGTCCCTGCATTTTTAATGAGGTGTAACCATGCGGATTGTTGCAACAAAACTACATGTAATTATAATAAATCTGTTAAAAAAGTTCGGCTTTTTTGATGAAAGTTATTACATAAATGGCCCCGAAACTCTGCCTGAGCCACTGACTGTTGAGCAGGAGAGGGAAATAATTTTACAATACGATGTGGATACAGAAGCTGTTAAGGAGAAGCTTATAGTACATAATTTAAGGCTTGTTGTCTATATTGCTCGTAAGTTTGAAAACACAGGCTCTAACGTTGAGGATTTAATTTCAATAGGCACCATAGGGCTTATAAAAGCAGTTAATACATTTCGCCCAGATAAAAACATAAAACTTGCTACCTACGCCTCTCGTTGCATAGAAAATGAAATTTTAATGCACCTTAGAAAAACTACAATATTAAAAACCGAAATATCAATTGATGAGCCGCTTAATATCGATTGGGACGGCAATGAATTATTGCTGTCGGATATTTTAAGCAGTGAGGCTGATGAAGTAAGCCACGGGGTAGAGCAGGAGGATGAAAAAAGAATCCTTAATATGCTAATTTCCAGACTTACAGGACGTGAACAGCAGATTATGAAAATGCGATTTGGCTTAACCGGTTACAAAGAGCACACTCAAAAAGAAGTTGCAGATATACTGGGGATTTCCCAATCATACATTTCAAGACTAGAAAAACGGATAATAAAACGACTAAGATGTGAACTGGAAAAAATAACTTGAAGACAAACACCTCCTATGCTAAAATTAAGCACAGGAGGCCTTTTTATAGTTTTAAAGGGATGGGTTTTATTATATGAAATCGTTTTTGTTATATATTTTTATAGTATCATTTGTTGCGGTTGTTTTAACAATAGTTGATAAACATAATGCACGCAAGCAAGCCTGGCGTATTAGTGAACGCACGCTGTTTATTACAGCGGGTTTCGGCGGTAGTTTGTCAATGCTTGTCACTATGCGCTTAATACGCCATAAAACAAAGCACAAGCGCTTTATGATTGGTCTGCCACTAATTATTATTTGCCAATTTATTTTGTCTTACATAATATTTATAAAACTGTAATGGGGATTTTTATTTTGAAAAACACAGATAAATTAAACACCTATAATGTTATTGAAAAATGGTATAAAAAACTTGAATTTGACAGCAAATATGATAACGAGTTTTATAAAGCGTTATCAGAAATTTCTGTGCCTGAAGATACTAATGTTGATGATTATGATTTGGGCTGCCAAGATGGTAAAAGAAACTTTTTATCATACCTTTATATGTGCGAAACTTTGAGCGAGCAATATAAAAACAAAGGTATTGATGATAAAATATTGCTCGATACTTTATCCGATATTAAACGTTGGTGCAATACTTGGAGCGAACTTAAAGGTGAACTTTATTTAGGTGAACTCAAATGGCTTTCAATACTTTTAAAATTCAAACTTTTTAGAATAGGTAGGCTGCAATTCCAAATTAGCACAGCAGATGAGGATTACCCTGATTTTTGTCTAAAAAAGGACGATACCCTTGTTCGTATCCATATCCCGCCCGGCAGTCCGTTAGATGAGGAAATTTGCAAAGATTCAATAGAACAGGCGAAAGTGTTTTTAGCTAAATATTTCCCCGATGTAGAGTACAAATATTTTGGCTGCAATTCTTGGCTTTTGGATGATACTTTAAAAGAAATCCTGCCTGAAAACAGCAACATAATAAAATTTGGCAATATGTTTAATAAGGCTAAAACCGAAGAATCCTATGCACTGTTAGGTTTTATATTCAAATGGGGCATTACAGAAAATGAAATAAAAGATATGCCCTGCAACACCTCACTTGCCAAAAAGGTAAAACAATACGTTTTAGATGGCAAAAAGTTCCACAAAACCTTTGGCTTAATTACAAAAGATTAAAAACATACATAATATAATGAAAGGAGTGAGATAAGTGGCGGAAAAATTTGTATTACATTCTGATTATAGCCCGATGGGTGACCAGCCCGAGGCTATAGAAACGCTTGTAAACGGCGTTTTAAGAGGGGATAAGGAACAAACCCTACTCGGTGTTACTGGTTCGGGTAAAACCTTTACAATGGCGAATATAATTGAAAAAGTAAACAAGCCAACACTTGTTCTCGCTCACAATAAAACCCTTGCTGCACAACTTTGCTCAGAGTTCAAAGAATTCTTCCCTGAAAACGCGGTGGAATACTTTGTCTCCTATTATGATTACTATCAGCCGGAGGCATATATCCCTGGTACGGATACTTATATTGAAAAGGACTCGGCAATAAATGACGAAATAGACAAGCTTCGCCATTCGGCTACTTGTGCTTTATCTGAGCGCCGAGATGTTATAATTGTTGCCAGTGTATCTTGTATTTACAGCCTTGGTAACCCAATTGATTACCGCAATATGGTTATATCCTTGCGTGAGGGAATGACTAAGACACGAGATGAACTTCTTTACAAATTAGTACAATTACAATATGAGCGCAATGACATAAATTTTGTGCGTAACAAGTTCCGTGTGCGTGGAGATATTGTTGAAATTTTCCCCGCATATTCAGCCGAAAATGCAATACGAGTAGAGTTTTTTGATGACGAAATTGACCGCATCAGCCTTATAACACCTTTAACAGGGGAGGTTAAAGAAAGGCTGGCTCATATTGCTATTTATCCTGCTTCGCACTATATTGTGCCGGATGATAAAAAAGAGGAAGCCTTGGAAGAATTAAGGCTTGAAATGGAAGATAGAGCAAAGTTTTTTACCGAAAACGGCCAGTTGATTGAGGCTCAGCGTATTAGACAGCGAACAGAATATGATATTGAAATGTTGCGTGAAATCGGCACCTGCAAAGGTGTTGAAAACTATTCACGAGTTCTCTCACGCCGTCCGCCCGGCAGTGTTCCGTTTACCTTGCTTGACTATTTCCCTGACGATTTTTTAATGTTTGTTGACGAATCGCACGTTACATTACCGCAGGTGCGTGGTATGTTTGGAGGGGATAGAGCACGTAAGGAAAACTTGGTTGATTACGGGTTCCGTTTGCCCTCTGCTTTTGATAACAGACCTTTGAATTTTGATGAATACTATAAAAAAGTAAACCAGGTTGTTTTTGTTTCGGCTACACCGGGTGAATTTGAAAAACAAAAATCTGCACAAATTGCCGAACAGGTTATTAGACCGACAGGTTTACTTGACCCCGAGGTAATTGTAAAGCCCACAGAAGGACAAATTGATGATTTGGTGTCCGAAATCAACTTGCGAATTGAACGCAAAGAGCGTGTTTTAGTCACAACCTTAACTAAAAAAATGGCTGAAGATTTAACCGATTATCTTGAAAATCTTAACCTAAAGGTTAGATATATGCACTATGACATTGACACAATAGAGCGTATGGAAATTATTAGAGATTTACGCCTTGGTAATTTTGACGTTTTGGTTGGTATCAACCTTTTGCGTGAGGGTCTTGATATACCTGAGGTGTCTTTAGTAGCTATTTTAGATGCCGATAAGGAAGGATTTTTAAGAAGTGAAACCTCACTTGTTCAAACTATCGGCCGTGCGGCTCGAAATGCAGGCGGACAGGTAATAATGTATGCCGATAGTGTCACACCATCTATGGAGCGTGCCATTTTGGAAACAGAGCGCCGCCGCCAGAAGCAAATGCAATATAACGAAGAACACGGCATAACGCCTAAAACTATTGTTAAAGGTGTGCGTGATATTATTGAGCTTACACCTAAGGAGAAGACAGGCGAAAAAGCTTTTAAAAATATGAAGAAGGCTGAAAAAGAAAAACTCATTGCCAAGCTTACTGCCGAAATGAAACAGGCGGCAAAAATGCTTGAGTTTGAGCACGCCGCATATCTACGTGACCGCATAAATAAACTGCGTAACAGTTAAAAAGCAGATGGCTTTTGCCATCTGCTTTTTTTACTATTTGTCAAAACTTGGGTTAATAGCGTAGAAATTTTTAGAATCTAATTTCTCGGTAGCAAGGCGTAAGCCCTCACCAAAGCGTTGATAGTGTACTATCTCACGCTGGCGTAAGAACTTGATTACATCGGCAACATCGGGGTCATCGCACATACGAAGAATGTTGTCGTAGGTTGTTCTTGCTTTTTGCTCTGCGGCAAGGTTTTCGTGCAGGTCTGTTAGTACATCGCCTTTTGATTGAATATAAGCCGCTGTAAAGGGTACACCTGCGGCTGATGCCGGATAAACACCTGAGGTGTGGTCAACAAAATAAGCGTCAAAACCGCCCTTTTTGATATCTTCTTCACTTAAATTACGTGTAAGCTGATAAACCAAAGCGCCTACCATTTCAAGGTGCGCAAGTTCCTCGGTACCGATGTCGGTTAACAGTCCCTTAAGCTCTGCATAAGGCATAGAAAAACGCTGACTGAGATAACGCAAACTTGCTGCGAGTTCTCCGTCAGGACCGCCGTACTGTGACATAATATACTGTGCCAGTTTCGGGTTTGTGTTTTTAATCTTTACCGGGTACTGGAGCTTCTTTTCATACATCCACATTTAGTTTGCCTCCTTTTCCCACGGCCACGGATTGTTAATCCAGGTGAAACTCATATCGTCAATAGTATCGGATACTGTTAAGGGGCCGAATTTTTCTTGGAATTCATGCTGAAGACGTTCAGCCTCGCGACGGTATTTCTGCATAGCTTTTAATGCGTCTTTATCTTGAGGGTGTGTGTCAAGATAAATGTGCATTTCCCAAGCTGCAAACTGTGCGGCTGACAGTTGTCGTAACAATGTTTCTCTATCTTTCATTTTTTTACCTCCATTTTACGAATTTGCCTTTAAAAGGCTTATTCAGTTCGGGGAAGAGTGTACCGTTTGCAAGGGCAGTCATTGGCTCGTATACATCCTTAAACGCCTGCATCGGTACATAGGCCATTGTTAAGGGTAAACTGTCTATGCAGTCCTTGTTATAATTGCAGGCAGATTTTTGGGACATAGTATGCGGTTTCTGTTCCATTTGTAGCAGTTCCTCTAAATAGTTTGTAAAATCTTGCATTTTTTTACCTCCAATATTGTTTTGCGCCTATTTCATACTATTTTGTCCCAATCGGTTTTGACACAAAGAAAAGCAATAAAAAACTCCTATGGCGTTTGCCATAGGAGTTTTTTCTAATCTAATTTAACTTGTTCCCAAAGTTTTTCGTAGTAGGACCTAATCTCAGGGTCTAAATCGTGGAAGTATTGGGTTTTTGGTTTTTTGTCTTCGGCAGGATATAAATACTCGTTATCCTTTAAAGAATATTCATCTAGCTCTAAAACCGCTGAGTTAGGTGTTGCGTAGCAAATGTATTCAGCATGCTGCAAAGCAATTTGAGCTTCGAGTAAGAAGTTAATATAAAGCATAGCGGCATCAAAGTTTTGTGCGTTTTTCGGGACACATATAGAGTCTACGAAAATATTGGTGCCTTCTTTTGGATAAACGAATTTCAGGTTTTCGTTATTCTGTGCCATAGAAAGGTAATCGCCTGCATAGTAAGGAGCAATTGCCGCTTCTTCACCCTCCATTTTGTCAAACACCTCATCCATAACGTATGACTGGAGAATAGGCTTTTGTTCTTTTAACTTCTCTGCTGCTTTATCCCAATCGGCTTTGTTGGTGCTGTTTATGTCTTGACCGAGATAAAAGTGAGAAATTGCAAAAGCATCACGGGGATTGTTGAAGGTAAGAACATTGTTCTTGTATTCTTCATCCCACATAACACCCCAACTGTCGGGCGCTTTGCTTACCATAGTTTCGTTGTAGATAAGACCTACCATACCAACTGAGTAGGGAACAGAGTATTCATTGTTGGGGTCAAAATACAAATTTTTATATTCGCTTGAAATATTTTTGTAGTTATCTAACTTTGAAAAGTCTAACTTTTGCAGTAAGTCCTCAGCAATTAAGCGCTGTATCATATAATCTGAAGGAATGATAACGTCGTATGAAATACCACCGCTTTTAAGTTTTGAATACATTGTTTCGTTGCTGTCAAAGAACAGGTAGTTTATTTCAATGCCGGTAAGGTCGGTAAAGATCTTGTTAATATCAAGGCTTCCGTATTTTCCGTCCGAAATATATTCACCCCAGTTGAAAACATTGAGTGTGATACCGGAAAACTTTTCAACCTCGTTGTTTTTCAATTGTTGAAACAAGGGGGAGGAATATTCTATATTAGCAGCTTCATTTCCACCGCAACCCGAGAAGCAGGAAAGAGCTAAAAAGACACACAAAAATACTGCAAGTTTTTTTATCATTTAATTAAATTCTCCTTTTTTCTTTTTTAGCTGAACGAATTTGGTTAATGTTCAGTAAAATTAACAATACAAGCACTGAAAGGAAAATCAGTGAGGAAAGTGCATACATATCGGGAGTGACACGCTTTTTTGTCATAGCAAAAATACGAATAGGTAAGGTCTGGAAATCAGAACCGCTTGTAAAATAGCTTATAACAAAATCATCTAACGACAATGTAAAAGAAGTGACAAAGCCCGAAACAATACCAGAGGATATTGATGGAATAATCACCTTGAAAAAGGCTTTGACAGGTGTACAGCCCAAGTCCCTTGCCGCTTCTGACAGATGCGGGTCAGTCTGTCTTAATTTCGGCATAACCGATAAAATAACATAAGGCAGATTAAATGTAATATGGGCAATAAGCAAGGTTAAAAAACCAAGTGAATTTGAACTGTTAAGCATTTTGCCTATGAATACGAACAAAAGCATCATTGAAATACCCGTAACGATGTCTGGATTCATCATAGGAATATTCGTAACGGTCATAACAGTTGAACGAGCCAGGTGATTACGGTAAGAAAAGATACCTACCGCAGCAGCTGTACCCATAACGGTTGCAAGAAGTGCAGAGGACACCGCTAAAATTATGGTGTTACGAAAGGCATCAATTGTAACAGTGTCATTTAACAGCTCAAGGTACCATCGGACAGAAAAGCCCGCAAATTGCGACGTACTGTTTGTGGCATTAAAGGAAAAAATAACCATAATAAACAGCGGTGCATAAAGAAATAAAAAGATAAGAGCCACATAGATTTTGGAGAGGTATTTCATACAATAACACCTCCGTCATCATCTGCAAAGCGGTTCATTACTGCCATACAGATTAAAATCATAAGCATTAGAACTAACGAGAGGGAAGCGCCCAGATTGTAATTGTAGGACTGCTGGAACTGCATTTCAATTACGTCACCGATTAGCAGGGTTTTACCTCCGCCCAGTTTTTGCGAAATATAGAATGTGCTGACTGACGGTACAAATACCATTGTTATTCCGGAAATTACACCCGGCATACTCAAAGGAAGAATTACTCTTTTTAAGGTCTTGATAGGATTACAGCCAAGGTCATCGGCCGCTTCTATAAGAGAATTATCAATTTTTGAGAGTGCCGTATAAATCGGTAGAATCATATATGGCAGGAAATTATATACCATACCGAGTATAACTGCACCGGGAGTGTTAATCATTTGCACAGGGCCAAAACCAAGCTTTTCAAAAAACTGGTTTAAAATACCCTTGTTTGCAAGGATAGTAATCCAGGAATATGTGCGGATAAGGAAATTCATCCACATAGGTAGCATTATAAGAATAATAATTATGCTCTGGGAGGCGCCTTTCATTCTTGCCATTATATACGCTAACGGATAAGCCAAAATTAGCGAAATTACTGTGGCAAGAAAAGCGTAACCAATAGAAATTAAAAATACTTCCTTGTACTCTAAAAGTACTGTAATGTTTGCTAAAGTAAATTCACCGTTTGCATCGGTAAAAGAATAATAAGCAACCATTAACATAGGAACAACAATGAAAATTAAAGACCAGAGCAGATAGGGTGAAGCCACCCAACGATTGCCGAAAGGTTTATTCTTCAATTTTCTTTTCCTCCGTTTCAAAAGGCTCCTCAGGAGCAGATAAGAGTTCAATCTCATCGGAGTAGGTACTGTAATCTCCGTACAGTCCGGAGTAACAGGACTTTTTCATTATGTGAATAGCGTCAGGCTCAATGTAAAGACCAACTCTGTCACCAACAAAACTTTCCTCAGTGGTTTGTATCATCCATTTGAAACCGCCGATATCAACAATAATTTCATAATGAACACCAAGGAAGGTTACAGAGGTAACAACACCTGTAAGCATACCCTTAATAGGTTCAACAATGTCAACGTCCTCAGGACGAACTACAACGTCGACCTCTTCGTTTTCAGCAAAGCCTTTGTCTAAACAGGTGAAGGTTGCGCCCGAAAACTGTGCTTTATAATCGGCTAACATTTTGCCGTCAAGGATATTTGATTCGCCTATGAAATCAGCAACGAAGGCGTTTTCAGGCTCGTTATATATATCCTTGGGAGAACCAATTTGTTGCACGCTGCCACCATCCATAACAACAACTGTGTCAGACATGGTAAGAGCTTCTTCTTGGTCGTGGGTTACGAATATAAAGGTGATTCCTAATTGCTGTTGGATTTTCTTTAACTCGTTTTGCATATCCTTGCGCAATTTCAAATCAAGTGCGGCAAGCGGCTCGTCTAGCAGCAACACTTTCGGTCTGTTGATGACCGCACGGGCAATTGCTACACGCTGTTGCTGACCACCTGATAAAGTAGAGATATTGCGTTTCTCTAATCCCTTTAAGTTTACAAATTCCAGCATTTCCTCAACAAGTGGCTTGATTTCCTTTTCCTTCAAACCTTTTACTCGTAAAGCAAAGGCAATGTTTTCGTAAACATTCAAATGCGGAAAAAGGGCATAACGCTGAAAAATGGTGTTAACCTGACGCTTGTGCGCCGGAACACCATTGATTTTTTCGCCTTCAAAAAGTATGTCACCATTGTCGGGCTCCAAAAAGCCTGCAATTAAGCGAAGGGTTGTGGTTTTACCGCAACCTGAAGGCCCAAGCAGAGTGACAAATTCCCCATCCTTAATCGAAAGGTTTAAATCTTTCAAGATAACCTCATCGTCAAAGGAAACGGAAATGTTTTTGAGTTCTATTATATTTTGTTTTGACATTTAAGCATCCCCCTTTGCGGACACAGAGTGCCGCCAAAGCTAGTTAGTAGCTCTGCGCGATACCCGTGACATCGCTGCAAAATGCCCTCCGCAAAGGGTTTTTCATAGTCCTCTTGCCATACGACAGGAACTACGGCATAGTGCTTGATATCACTTTTCAACACAGATGCAAAAAAATGTGACTGTATTAAATTTTAAAATATATATACAGATAAGATAAATATAGAAAAAAACCGCCAAAAAGTCAAGTGTTTTTTAAGAATATTGCGTAAAAAACAGGATAAAAGAGAAAATAGTCGAATTTATAACCGTGATGCAATAAAAATAATGGAAAATAAGGGAAATTATACTATATTAAAGCTAATTTAGGTTGCGAAATATAAACACTTGTGTTATAATAATTTGGAATATATTGTGGGGTGATAGGCAATGCGCATATTAGGTATTGACCCGGGATATGCAATTGTAGGTTACGGCGTTTTAGATTACGACTCTAATCGCTTTAAAACAGTTGATTACGGTGCTATACTTACGCCGGCAAAAACACCTTTTTGTGACCGAATTGAAAAAATCTTTGATGAGTTGTGCGAAATTATTCGTAACAATCGTGTAGATGTTCTTTCTATTGAGAAACTTTACTTTAATTCTAACACAACAACTGCTATTGATGTAGCGCAAGCCAGAGGTGTTATATTGCTTGCCGCAAAAAAGTTTAAAATACCTGTTTTTGAATACACACCCCTACAAGTCAAGCAAGCAGTAACAGGTTATGGCAGAGCTGAAAAACAGCAGATAATGGAGCTTACCAGAATAATACTGAATCTTGATAAGGTTCCTAAGCCTGACGATACCGCTGACGCATTAGCAATTGCTATTTGCCACGGCCACAATGCCGGTTCTTTAATGAGCCGCATCAAACTGGAGGATATGAAATGATTTACTCTCTGCGTGGAAATTTAATTTATACAGATGCCACCTCAATAGTGATTGAATGTGCAGGGGTTGGTTACCATTGTACCGCAAGCGTAAACACACTTTCGGACATGCCTAAGAAAAACAATGAGGTTTTTGTTTATACCTATATGGCTGTACGTGAAGATGCGGTTGATTTGTTTGGCTTCAGCACGGTGGACGAGCTTGATATGTTCCGTTTGCTTATTTCTGTAAACGGTGTTGGCCCTAAAGCCGCCATATCAATTTTGTCACAGTTTAAGCCTGCGGATATTTCAATCTGTGTTGCTTCGGGTGATTCTAAATCATTAACCCGTGCTGCCGGTATCGGCAGTAAGACTGCACAGCGTATAGTTTTAGAATTAAAGGATAAAGTTGCTGCAGGCGCAGTTGACGGCAGTACTACTGCCTCAGCAGCAGCTGTAGCAGAAGCACCAAACTCATCTGAGGCTGTAAGTGCACTGGTTGCACTCGGCTATTCACTTAGTGAGGCTTCTGTGGCAGTTGGCAAGCTTGATAAAAATGCTCCTGTTGAGCAGATAATTAAAGAAGCATTAAAACAATTAGCAAGGAGGGTATAGTAAGTGGAAGATTTTGATTTTGAAAATCGCTTTGTCACTCCCGAAATCACCGAGAGCGACAGTGATATAGAATTTTCTTTAAGACCTAAGACTCTTTCTGAGTATATTGGGCAGGATAAAGCTAAGGAAAATCTTGAGATTTACATTAAAGCGGCAACCATGCGTAAAGAGTCGCTTGACCACGTTTTACTATACGGACCTCCCGGACTCGGTAAAACAACCTTAGCAGGCATTATTGCCAACGAGATGGGTGTTAATTTACGTGTTACGTCAGGCCCCGCTATTGAAAAGCAGGGTGACTTAGCGGCGCTGCTCACCAACTTGAATGAGGGTGATATTCTCTTTATAGACGAAATTCACCGTCTTAACCGCAGTGTTGAGGAAATCTTGTATCCCGCTATGGAGGATTATTCACTTGATATTATAATCGGCAAAGGTCCTTCAGCGCGCTCTATCCGTTTGGATTTACCACATTTTACGTTGGTTGGTGCCACAACTCGTTCGGGTCAGCTTACAGCGCCTTTGCGTGACCGTTTTGGTGTGTTGCTTCGCTTGGAATTATATACACCCGAACAATTAGCAGATATTGTTACTCGTTCAGCGGGGATTTTAGAAATTCCGATTGACCGCAACGGAGCGTTGGAAATTGCCTCTCGCTCACGAGGTACACCTCGTATTGCTAACCGCTTGCTTAAGCGTGTTCGTGATATTGCACAGGTTCAGTATGATGGAAAAATTACCGAGGAGGTTGCAAGTGTTGCACTTAATCGGTTTGAAATTGATGAATTGGGTCTGGATGCCTTTGACCGCAGAATGCTTACAACAATCATTACCAACTATGGCGGAGGCCCTGTAGGTCTTGAAACATTAGCAGCTGCGCTTAACGAGGAAAGCATAACTATTGAAGATGTTTACGAGCCTTATTTAATGCAGATAGGCTTTTTAACCCGCACTGCAAGAGGTCGTTGTGTTACAGATTTGGCTTATACACATCTTGGTATTAACCCCAAAACCCCAATACAGGAAAAATTTATCTAATTAAGGATTAGTAAATGAGATTTGCAGAAGATTTTTTTGATTATGAATTGATAGACGCTACTGACGGTGAGCGCTTGGAACGTTGGAAGGATATTATTCTTGTCCGTCCCGACCCGCAGGTAATTTGGCACTCCGAAAAAAGAAACCCGCTTTGGTCAAAGCCCCATGCGGTATATCACCGTTCTTCTAAGGGTGGCGGCTATTGGGAAACTCATAAAAAAGTGCCGGATGTTTGGTCGGTTGACTACCGTGATTTAACCTTTCGTTTAAAGCCGATGGGTTTTAAGCATACAGGACTTTTCCCGGAGCAAGCGGTTAACTGGTCATTGTGTACTGATTTAATCAAGAAGGCTAATAGACCGATAAAGGTACTTAATTTATTTGCTTATACCGGCGGAGCAACGGTTGCTTGCTTAAAAGCCGGTGCCTCAGTAACCCATGTTGATGCCTCTAACGGAATGGTGCAATGGGCTAAGGAAAATGCTGTGGCCAGCGGGGTGGCTGATAAACCGGTGCGCTGGTTGGTGGACGATTGCGTTAAGTTTGTGCGCCGTGAAATTCGCAGAGGCAATAAATATGATGCTGTAATTATGGACCCGCCGTCATACGGCAGAGGACCGAACGGCGAACTCTGGCGCTTAGAAGAGCAGATAGAACAACTTTTACAACTTGTTGCACAAATTGTAAGTGATGAGCCTTTGTTTTTCTTGCTTAATTCTTACACGGCCGGACTGTCACCAACAATTTTAAACTTTTTAGTTCAAAGAGAAATTGTAAATTCAAAAAATGCTTCAGTTAATACTGAGGAAATTGGATTAAAAATTACCGAAAAGGATATAGTTTTGCCTTGTGGCAATACAACACTGTGGATAAACGAAAATGTCTGATTTAATCACTTTAAACAATGTGTCTTATACTTATGATGAAAAAGAAGACCGAGAAGCGGTTTTAAAATCAATCAATCTTTCCTTTAAAAAAGGGGAGATTACTGCTGTATTAGGGCACAACGGTAGCGGCAAATCAACCCTTGCTAAATTGTTGAATGGTCTTTTAAAACCAACAGCAGGTGAGGTTACGGTTGCGGGCTTGCTTGTTAATGATGAGCGTAATCAGCTTGATGTACGCAAAAAGGTAGGGTTGGTATTTCAAAACCCGGACAACCAATTGATTGCGACATCGGTTGAGGATGATGTTGCATTTGGTCTGGAAAATATCGGCGTACCGCAACAGGAAATGGCAGAAAGAATCACAAAGGCTCTTGCTGCGGTTGATATGCTGGATTATCGAAATCATTCACCTTATAATCTTTCAGGCGGACAAAAGCAGCGTGTGGCAATTGCCGGCGTTTTGGCAATGGAGCCTGAGTGTATTGTTTTTGACGAACCGACCGCAATGCTTGACCCAAAAGGTCGTAAGGAAGTTATTGATACGTTGCTAACCCTTGCAAAAGAGAAGAATATAACCGTTATTCTTATTACGCATTTTATGGACGAGGCAGCTTTGGCTGACCGTGTTGTTGTAATGGATGACGGCAATGTTCTTTTGGACGGTACGCCGAACAAAGTATTTAAAAATGTTGAGCTTCTGCAATCAGTAGGCCTTGATGTGCCGATTGCAGCTCAATTGATATATGAATTAGCTAAAGCCGGTAAGGACCTCAATAAGAATGTTATTACAGTAGATTCTTGCGTAGAGGCCTTAACCGAAGCTCTAGGGAGGAAGTAAATGTCTGTTTTAGAGGTGAAAAATCTGTCCTTTACCTACGGGAAGGGAACAGTCTTTTATCACGACGCCATTAAAAATATTAACTTTTCGCTTAACCCCGGTGAAATTTTGGGAGTTATCGGTCATACAGGTTCAGGTAAATCCACCGTTGTTCAGCACTTGAATGGTTTAATACCTGCAGAAAAGGGACATATCTTTTTTAAGGGCGAGGATATTTGGGAAAACCCCAAAAAAATTAAGGATATCCGTTTTAAAATAGGGTTGGTTTTTCAGTATCCTGAATATCAACTCTTTGATGAAACGGTATATAAGGATATTGCCTTCGGCCCAAAAAACATGGGCCTTGATGGTGATGAAATAAATAGACGAGTTTTAAAAGCTGCTGAAATGGCAGGTGTTCAAAAATCACTGCTTAATAAATCGCCATTTGACCTTTCAGGCGGTGAAAAAAGGCGTGTAGCAATTGCAGGTATTATTGCTATGGAGCCTGAAATTTTGGTCCTTGATGAACCCACGGCAGGGCTTGACCCGGTCGGTAGGGAAAGGGTATTGCAATTCGTTAAGGATTATCGTGATTTAACCGGTGCGGCTGTTATTATGGTATCTCACAGTATGCAGGATATTGCTAAAACGGCTGATAAAATTTTGGTGCTTAATCACGGTGAAGTCTTTGCATTTGATACAGTTGAAAATATATTCAAAAATGCCGATGGTCTAAATTCGGTTGGCTTAGATATACCTGATGTTACTAAAATTTTCTTAAAGCTTAGAGAAAATGGCATAGATGTTCCTTCAGACATTTTCACTATTGAGCAAGCTAAAACTGTGCTGTTAAACAGGCTGAACGGGGGTGTCGACCGTGCTTAAAGACATTACTTTCGGCCAATATTTACCTACTAATTCTTTTTTGCATAAGGCCGACGCTCGCACAAAAATACTCCTTTTAATAGCCTGGATTGTTATTCTGTTTTTGGCTGGGAATTTTTATGCGCTTGGAATTTGCGGTCTATTGGTATTCTTTTTGATACTTGTTTCAAAAATACCGGTTAAAATGTACCTTCGTAACATTAAGTCAATTTGGCTTATTATTGTTTTCACATCAGTAGTAAATGCTTTTTATATCCATACCGGTAAGGTGCTGTTTTCTTTTTGGATTATTACAGTGACAACCGGCGGTATTTCAAGGGCGGCATTTATGTCTGTCCGCATTGTGTTGTTAATTTTGCTAAGCGCTATGTTTAGCTATACAACGAAGCCTACAGAGATTACAGATGCAATTGAAAGCTTGCTTTCACCTTTACGCATTTTCGGTTTAAAGGAAGCGGTGCATATTCTTGCTATGACAATGACTATTGCGCTTCGTTTTATACCCACATTGATTGAAGAAACCAATAAAATTATGAGTGCACAAAAGGCGCGTGGCGCTGACTTTGAAAGCGGTTCGCTCATACAACGCATAAAGGCTTTGTTACCGATTTTAATTCCATTGTTGATATCCTCTGTTCGTCGTGCTTACGAACTTGCTGAAGCTATGGAAAGCCGTTGCTATAACGGTGCGGAAGGTCGAACAAAGTTCAAAACACCAAAGCTTAGTGTTATTGATTTTTTCTGTGTGTTTTTCAGCGCTTTTTCATTGACAACAATAATATTAATCAATTATTTTATGTGATGTAATATGAAAAGATTTTTATTAAAATTACAATATGACGGTACAAATTATCACGGCTGGCAAGTGCAGGCTAATGCTATAACTGTGCAGGAAACATTGCAAACCGCTTTGCGTGACCTAACTGGTGGACAAGTACAAAATATAACAGGTTGCAGTCGTACCGACAGCGGTGTGCATGCTAACGCATTTTATTGCCATTTTGATACAGATAGCCGCATTACAGCGTCACAGTTTGTACGTGGGCTTAATTCTAAGTTGCCAAACGATATTTCGGTATTGCACTGTCGACAGGTTGATGAGCAATTCCACGCCAGATACAGTGCTAAGGGCAAGCAGTATATTTATAAATTCTACAATTCAGCGGTTCGTGACCCGTTCCGTGATTCATACAGTTTACGCATTGACAAACCGTTAGATTTCGAGTTGCTAAATTATGCTGCATCACAATTTGTAGGAACTCACGATTTTGCCGCTTTTTGTTCATCTGGCAGTAGTGTGCAGGATACTGTTCGTACTATTTATGAGTGCACATTTACTCATAATGGCGATGAAACCGTATTTACTGTCAAAGGTAACGGTTTTCTCTATAATATGGTTCGGATTATGGTTGGCACGCTTTTAGAGGTGCGAAACGGAAAAATACCTGCAAATGAAATTACAAAAATATTAAAAGAGCAAAACAGGGCGGATGCCGGCAAAACAGCACCGCCGCATGCACTTTATTTGAATGAGGTTTATTATTGATATTAAAAGGAGGTGCCGGATTTGGCAAAGTATGAAAAAAGGCATACAAAGAAAGTTAAATTAAATAAGAAAAGCCGTGCCGAGCGTCCGGTACAGCAAAAACCTGAGCGCATAAAAATGGC
Source organism: Acutalibacteraceae bacterium (assembly GCA_045660865.1). Classification (GTDB taxonomy): domain Bacteria; phylum Bacillota; class Clostridia; order Oscillospirales; family Acutalibacteraceae; genus CAZRRV01. The sequence goes on from JAZREP010000001.1 coordinate 84,574, forward strand.
GCACACAACCGAGAAAAAAGAAGTGGTTCAAAAACCACGCACTCAAGTGCGTACCCCATCTAAAAAGCAACCGTATCGTGTGATAAAGGGAAAACTTTTAAAGAAACGCACTCTGCTTTTAGGCGGTATTGCTGCAGTATGTCTTTTTCTTATAATTTGTCAGGTTTCACTACCTACAGGCATTTTGGAATTTTTACAAAACAGTTATTCTTTGCAGTCTGTTAACGGTAGCGGAACAGATTCGCTTATGGGTACTTCGTTCCTGCAAGTAAACGCTCGTTATGGCAGAATTGACCTGCTTTCGGGTGCTTATTACGAGGTTTATAATAAAGACGGGGGAACTGCATATACCGTACAGCACGGTTATTCTGCGCCGGTTATGGCAACCTCTGCGGCACGCACGCTTATTTATAGCCGAAATGGGTCGGATTGCAGTGTGTATAATTTAAGCAGATGTGTTCAAAACCTGACTGTTGAGGGTAAAATATACACCGGTACAATCAGCCGAAACGCAAGGGTTGCGCTGGCGTATAAATCAAATGATTATGTTTCGGTTATTGAGGTTTTTAGCAAAACAGGAAAATCACTTTTTACTAAAAACTTTTCTTCTGAATATGTAACCTCAATGTCTTTAAATTCATCCGGCAAATATCTTACTGCAACAACTCTTTATTCAAAGGGCGGAATATACCATTCCAACCTTTATGTTTTCAATGTAAACAGCGAAAAATTAGTGTCAAAAAACGAGTATGAAAACATGTATTTTAATGCAGCAGAAACCCTTGGAAGTGGCTCTGCGTTGGCTTTGAGTTATGATAAAGCGGTTATTTCATTTCCTTCAAAGGGTGAAGTAAAATCGCTGGATTTTTCTGAAAAAATCAGTAATTATTCAGTATCTAAAAATGGCACTATCGGTCTTGTATGCAACCATGAGAATAATACGATAGATAATCTTGTGCGTATCTATAACAAAAAGGGCGACAAGAAAACAGAGTTGAGTTTTAAAGGCTCTATTGATGGATTTTCAATTTCGAATTCGCATATATATATTTTGTCCGGCGGTGTTTTGTTCAGTTACACTATTAAAAATTTGAAAATGGAAGAAACACCTTTTGAAAATGCACAGTTGTTATGTGCGTTTAATGGCGGTGCGGCTGCCGTTTCCGGTGCAAAACTTTTGCTTAAATAGGCGGTGTAGAAATGAGTTGGATTTTAGACCTGATAATAGTCGCAATAATTTGCTTTTATGCCTACATATCCGCAAAACGCGGGTTTGTAAGAACAATAATTGAATTGGTCGGTTTTGTTGCAATCTTTTTGGTTATAACAAGGCTTGGTACTCCCATATCCGAAAAACTGTTTGATACAGCATTTCGCGGTACAGTTCAAACAAAATTAGAAACTGCATTAACGGATGCAGGTGAGCAGACCGCCGAAGCCATTGACGAAGCTTTGCCTGATTTTGTTGTTAACGGAGCAGAGTTTTTAGGCATTGATATAACAGATAGTCTTGTGACCTCAGATACAACCTCAGCTTTAGCTGAAAAGCTAACGGACAATATCGTTCGTCCGGTTGTTTCCAGCCTTATTTATGCAATTTTAAGTCTGCTTTTGTTTGGTGTGGGAATGTGTTTGGTACGTGTCTTAGCAAGAGCAATTAACAGCCTGTTTAAAATATCACTTATTGGCACGCTTAATCGTGTTCTCGGCGCTGTTTTAGGAGCAGGAAAAGGTCTTGTGGTGGCTTTTGTTGTTTGCTTAGTGATTACAATTATTGTTTCATTTACCAAGAACGGATTTTTGTTCTTCACCAAAGAAAACATTGAGAATTCTTTAATATTCAGTAAAATTGCGGAGTTAAACCCGTTTTATAAATAGTTGATTCAAAACAAGGAGCATTAAATCAATATGAAACTTTGCTATAAATGCAAAAAAAGACCAGCAGTTGTATTTATTTCTGATGTGAATAATCCAAACAGTGAGCCGCAAGGGCTCTGTTTGCTTTGCGCTAAGGAGTCGGGAATCAAGCCTGTAACAGATATGCTGCAAAAAATGAATATATCCGAAGATGATATAGAGCAAATGAGCGAACAGTTTATGGATATAATGTCGATTGCTGAGGATGAAAACGGTGAGGATTTTTCCAATGGCGGTGCGCCTGTTTTTCCGTTTTTAAATAATATTTTCGGCAATATGTCGCAAGAAGAAAAAACAGAAGATAACGAAAAGGCTGATTCAAAAAAGCCCAAGAATAAAAAGCGTCGCTTCTTAGAACAATACTGCACTAATTTGACCGGTAAAGCAAGGAATGGCGAGCTGGATGTTATTATCGGCCGTGACAGCGAATTGGACCGTGTTATTCAAATTTTGTCACGCCGTTCCAAAAATAACCCTTGTCTTATTGGTGAACCCGGTGTTGGTAAAACTGCCATAGCAGAGGGTCTTGCTATTATGATTGCAGAGGGTAAAGCTCCTGCAAGATTGCTTGATAAAGAAATTCTTTTGCTTGATTTAACAGCTTTGGTAGCGGGCACACAATTCCGTGGTCAGTTTGAGAGTAGGGTAAAGGGCTTGATTGACGAAGTTAAAGCGGCAGGGAATATAATTCTCTTTATTGATGAGGTGCACAGCCTTGTTAATGCCGGTGATTCAGAAGGTTCAATGAGTGCAGGAAACATTTTGAAACCTGCGCTTTCCCGTGGTGAAATACAGGTTATCGGTGCTACAACCTTAAAAGAATATCGCAAATATATTGAAAAGGATGCGGCATTGGAACGCCGTTTCCAACCGGTTGTTGTTGAGGAGCCCTCAGTTGCAGAATGTATCAAGGTTTTAACCGGTGTGCGCCCATATTATGAGGGTTACCATAGCGTTAGCATACCTGATGAAATTATTACTATGGCTGTTAATCTGTCTGAACGCTATATTACCGACAGATTTTTGCCTGATAAAGCTATTGACTTGTTAGATGAAGCTTGCGCTTGCGCAAGCCTTAGAAATAAGGCTATTGACCGCTTGCATATAGTTAACAAAAAGGTTGCAGACCTCTCAAAGCAAGTAGAGGATTTAGAGGCTGATGTTGAGCATATTGATTATGAGAAAGTTGCCTCTGTTAAGCAAGAATTGGCTAAATATCAAAAAGAATCAGAAGGCTTATACGTACCTGCCTCACAAAACACAGTGACCGATGATGATTTGGCAAAGGTTATAGAACTTTGGACAGGGATTCCTGCGGTAAAAATCAAAGAATCAAATCTTGTAAGGCTTAAAAACCTTGCTGAACGAATCAAAGAAAAGGTTATTGGGCAAGATGAGGCAGTGGATGCTGTTTCTATGGGTGTCCGCCGTTCAGGTGTGCAAATTTCTTCACATCGTCGTCCGGCTTCATTTATATTTGTCGGCCCGACCGGTGTGGGTAAGACCTATCTTGTAAAGGTGCTTTCGGAGCAACTTTTTGATTCGCCAGAAACCTTTATTCGCCTTGATATGTCTGAGTTTATGGAGAAGCATTCTGTTTCTAAAATTATAGGTGCGCCTCCCGGATATGTAGGCTATGAGGATGCGGGCCAGTTGACTGAAAAAGTACGCAGAAAACCCTATTCCGTAGTACTCTTCGATGAGATTGAAAAGGCACATCCTGACGTTTTAAATATTCTGTTGCAAATACTGGATGATGGCCGTGTAACCGATGCGCAGGGAAGAACTGTCAACTTCGAAAACACAGTAATTGTTATGACCTCAAATGCAGGCAGCGACCGTACCGGAAACCCTGTTGGTTTCGGTAAAACAGCACAATCTGCAAGCCGTGAGAAGGTTATGAAGGCGCTTGAGGAGTTTTTGCGTCCTGAGTTTTTAGGTAGGGTAGATGACGTTGTTGTTTTCAATCCGTTAACCGAGAAAGATTATGTTCGAATTTGCGGTTTGATTTTGGATGAATTAAAGCCTGTTCTTGAAGAAAAAGGGATAACTTTAGAATACGATGAACAAGTCTGCTCTAATATTGCCAAACGTGCAATTGACAATAAGCGTGGCGCCAGAGATTTGCGTCGAATTATCAGAAAAGAAATTGAAAACCCAATTGTTAATCAACTGATTGATTTTACTGAAAAGCCGTTTTCAGTTGTTCGCGTAACACTCGAAGAAAAATTAAAAATTTCATTCTCTTAAACACTTGACTATTTGCGCTGTATATGTTAGAATATACAGCGTTGAATTTGCGGGTGTAGTTCAATGGTAGAATGTCAGCCTTCCAAGCTGAACACGTGGGTTCGATTCCCATCACCCGCTCCAAAAAGAAGACCATGCCGATTTTCGGTATGGTCTTCTTTTTTTATTTATAATATATATTATATATTTAATAATAAATTATGCATAAACTATTGATTTTTTATGTACAATTTGCTATAATACAACAAGATATACTGGCTAATACTGTGCAAATGTTTGCATAGTGTAAATTTAAGGATTTTGTAATGAAAGAGAATTGATATGAGTAAAAGAATTTTATTATCCAGTCCAACAATGCATAGCGAAGAGCAAATATTTGTTAAAGAGGCATTCGATACCAACTGGGTTGCGCCTTTGGGAGCCAACGTTGATGCCTTTGAAGTTGAAATGTCAAATTATGTTGGCGTAAAACATGGAGCCGCTTGCGTAAGCGGAACTTCAGCTTTGCATCTTGCAGTTAAGCTTGCAGGAGTAAAGCCGGGAGACATTGTGTTTTGCTCAGATTTGACTTTTTCTGCTACTGTAAATCCGGTAACATATGAGAATGGTCGGCAGGTGTTTATCGATTCCGAATATGAAACTTGGAATATGGACCCTGCGGCGCTTGAAAAAGCTTTTGAAAAATATCCCGAGTGCAAATGTGTTATACTTGTTAATCTTTATGGCACACCCGCCAAGATGGATGAAATTAAAACTATTTGTGATAAGCACGGTGCAGTTTTGATAGAAGATGCTGCTGAAAGTCTTTCATCAACCTACAAGGGAATTCAAACCGGCTCGTTTGGTAAGTATAATGCTATTAGTTTCAACGGTAATAAAATTATCACAACATCGGGTGGCGGTATGCTTTTGGCTGATGATGAAGATGCTATTAAAAAAGCTCGCTTTTGGTCAACACAATCACGTGACCCGGCTCCGTGGTATCAACATAGTGAACTTGGATATAATTACCGCATGAGCAATATTGTTGCAGGCATTGGCCGTGGACAGCTTTTACATATTGAAGAGCATAAAGCATTAAAGAAAGCAATTTATATGCGCTATAAAGAGGCATTTAAAGATTTGCCGTTAACAATGAATCCGTATCTTTCTTGTTGCGAACCGAATTTCTGGCTTTCCTGTATCTTGCTTGATAAAAATGTTGATGTGAAGCCGATGGATATTTTGACCGAGCTTGATAAAGAAAACATAGAAACTCGTCCGATTTGGAAGCCGATGCATATGCAACCTATCTTTGAGGGATACGATTACATTTCAGCAAATGAAAATAATGTCGGTGAGGATATTTTCAGTCGTGGTCTTTGTTTGCCCAGTGATATAAAAATGACTGAGGAAGAACAGACAAAGATTATAAATGCAATTAAAAAATTCTTTTAAGGAGTTTACATATCTATGTATGCAAAATACATAAAGCGCCCGTTGGATTTTATTTTATCCTTTTTTGCGCTTCTGGTGCTTTCACCGATTATTTTAGTGTTAACTTTGATTGGTCTAATAGTCATGAAGGGTAATCCGTTTTTTACTCAACTTCGTCCCGGAAAAGATGAAAAGATTTTTAAGCTGATTAAATTCCGTACTATGACCTGCGAAACCGATAAAAACGGAGAACCGCTTCCCGATGAACAACGATTGACACGTTATGGCAAAATGCTGCGTTCTACTTCGCTTGACGAATTACCCGAACTTATCAATATCCTTATGGGAGATATGTCTATTATTGGTCCAAGACCACTTTTAGTTGATTATTTACCGCTCTATAACGCACAACAAAGAAGACGCCATGAGGTTAGACCGGGTTTGTCCGGTTTAGCACAAATCAATGGCCGAAACTCCTTATCGTGGGAAGAAAAGTTTATTTTGGATGAGCAATATGTAGATAACATTACTTTTATCGGCGATGTTAAAATTATTCTTACAACCGCTTTAAAAGTAATTAAGCGCTCAGATATTTCACAAGAAAATAATGCGACTATGGAGCCTTTTAAAGGCACACCGCAAAAGGAATATGTAAATGTGTGATGTAATTATTATTGGTGCCGGTGGGCATGCAAAAGTAATAGCAGATATTGTTTTAAAAAATGGAGATAATCTGCTCGGTTTTTTAGATGATAATGTTACAGGAACTGTTTTGCCCGGTTATAAAGTTTTAGGCAAGGTTAACGATGCTCAAAAAATGTCCTCTCGCGCTAAATTTATCGTGGGCATTGGTAACAACGAAATTAGAAGAAAAATTACAGAAAACCTTTCGGTTGATTGGTATTCGGCCATTCATCCTTCGGCACAAATTGGAATTGGTGTTGAAATCGGCTTAGGAACTGCGGTTATGGCAAATGCGGTAATCAATGCAGACGCTAAGGTTGGCAAGCACACAATCATTAATACGGCGGCAGTTGTTGAACACGATTGTATTATTGATGATTACGCCCATGTTTCGCCAGGAGCTATATTATGCGGTACCGTTACAATTGGCTGCGGTACTTGGATTGGCGCAGGTGCAGTTGTTCGCAATAATTTATCGATTTGCAGCAATGTTGTCGTGGGTGTTGGTGCCGCAGTAGTTGCCGAGATTAAAGAAAAAGGAACTTATGTTGGAATTCCTGCGGAGTTGATAAAGTGAAAAAAATACTGATTCTTGCAAACTATGATGTCGGCTTATACAAATTTCGCAAAGAATTGATTCAAGAAATGATTTCTCGTGGCTTGGAGGTTTATATTTCGCTTCCGTATGGTGCGTTGGTTGATTCATTACAGGAAATGGGTTGTAAATTTATTGACACACCATTAGACAGGCGAGCAATCAATCCTTTTAAGGATTTTAAACTCCTTATCAATTATTTGAAAATGATAAATGAAATTAAGCCCGACTGTTGCATTACTTACACAATTAAACCCAACATTTATGGTGGGTTAGCGGCTAGATTAAAAAACATATATTATGCTGTCAACATAACCGGATTAGGAACGGCTTTCCAAAACGACGGTTTACTGAGAAAAATTGTTACTTTTCTTTACAAAATTGCTTGTAAAAAGGCAAAAACCGTATTTTTTGAAAACTGTGAAAACGAGCAAGTGCTTTTAAATCTCGGTATTGTGAATAAAGAGCAGACCTGTCTGTTAAGCGGAGCAGGCGTCAATCTTACAGAATATCCTTTCACCGATTATCCAAATGAAAGCGAAAAAACTGAGTTCCTTTTCATTGGTAGGGTTATGCGTGAAAAAGGTGTGGATGAACTGCTTGATGCGGCATACAGGTTGAAAGAAAACAACATTCCGTCTTGCGTTTCAATTGTTGGCCCGTGTGAGGAAGAATACCTTTCAAAATTAGAAAAACTCCAGAATGAAGGTGTTATTGATTATCACGGCTATCAAGAGGATGTAAAACCGTTTATCGCTAAATCTCATTGCTTTGTTTTGCCCTCTTATCACGAAGGTATGGCTAACACCTTACTGGAAGCCGCTGCAATGGGTCGTCCGTTAATTACAAGCAACATTCACGGTTGTATGGAAGCGGTAGAAGAAGGAGTTAACGGTTATTTATGTACCCCTCAAAATTCAGAGGAATTGTTCAACAAAATGAAGCTTTTTTGCCAAAACTCCTATGCTGATAAGGCAAAGATGGGAAATGATTCACGCATTTTTATTGAAAAGAATTTTGATAAACGCAAGGTTGTAGAAAAAACACTGGAGGCTTTACATATTGGGTAAATATATTATTATTCCCGGTTGTGATGATGGCAACCGCGGTGACCAAGCCTTAATTTTCCAAACAAAGGAAATAGCAGAAAGAGCCGGGTTTGTAGGTTCATACTCAATGCTATACGCATTGGACGCTTCACAATATACAAATCTTGAAAATATAGATGTTATTCAGCCGATTCTCGGTCATCCAAGCCGTAAATTTAAGAATAAAGATAACACGAAATATTCACCGTCACTCTTGTTAAAATGGGGTGTGGTGGCAATATTTGATTATATTTTCAGTAAACTGCTGCTTTGTCCTGCAACTCGATGGATAATTAAACACACATTATCCTCCGCACAGAAAAAGACATTAGCTATGTTCCAAAACAGTGATGCTTGTTTTGTTAAAGGCGGCGGATTTCTACATTCTTACGGCAAACTAACAGATATTTATCAAATATATTATTTTTTGTATCATATTAGATTAGCGCAAGCGTTAAAAAAACCGGTATATATTTTCCCTAATTCATACGGCCCGTTTTTAACGCCCGGTGTACACCGCCAGATTAAAAAGGTTTTATCTAAATGCAATTTGGTTACATCAAGAGAAAGCATATCTCAAAAGGCACTTGAGAGTGTAGGTGTAGAAAATAAACTGTATCCTGATTTAGCCTTTTCTTTACGAAAAGAAGAACGCGAAATCCCTGAACTACAAAAAATTAAGGAATTGGCAGGGGATAGAAAACTTATAGGTTTAACTGCACGTCCGTATCGCTTTCCCGGAAGCGAAAATGCGGAACAGAAATACAAAGATTATGTCAGCAGCCTTTGCGAGATGTGTAAGTGGTTAGTTAATAATGGCTATTTCCCGGTTTTAGTTGAACACGTTATTGCTGAAAGCAGTGGCGAAAGCGATATAAAATGCATTGAAGAAATATCTAAACATTTGAAAAAAGATGAATATTACATTTTTTCTAATAATGCATACCACTGTCGGGACTTAAAAACCGTTTACAGTAAAATGCATGCTGTAATAGGAACTCGTTTTCACTCAGTTATTTTTTCATTATCAGAAGGTGTACCTTGTATTGCTGTTACCTACGGCGGAAACAAGGGTGACGGAATAATGCTGGACATTGACTTAAAAGATTACGCAGTACCTATTTCAGAAGTTTCGTTTGAGTGTTTAAAGGGTATGTTCCAAAAGCTTGAGTTGGAATACGATAAGTATAAATCTCAATTAAATAAAGTCATACCTAAAATATGTGAAGAATTTGAACAATTAGTAACTGATTTAAAAAAATGATAGTTCAATAAGAACAGAAGGGAATAAGTATGTCGGAGAATAAAAATTATCCAAAAGTGTTAATTTTATCTCGAAATGCTTGGAACAACAATTGTACGGGAAATACATTAACAAATTTCTTTTCCGGTTGGCCAAAAGATAAGATTGCAAACGCTTTTTTCAGAGCTGAACAAGTAAATAATTCAATTTGTAATCAGTATTTTCGTGTAACCGAAATGGAATTGGTTCGCAATATTTTCAAAAAGAACCGTATTGGAAAACATTTAACTACTGAGGATATAGTAAAAACTGAGCAAAAGTCCAATTGTACACAAGCTCAAGAAGATATTAAAAAAACAAGTGGATATTATTCTTTCTTTTCCAGACATCGCTGGACTTTTGTTCTGTGGCTTAGGGACATTTTGTGGGGATTAAACGGCTGGAAGAACAAAAATTATAATACTTTTTTAGATGAAATAAATCCGGATGTTATTTATATGCCGTGTTACGATTCGGTCTATATGCATCGAATTCTTTGGTATACAGCTAAATATACAGGTGCCAGAGTTGTTCTTTTCACTGGTGATGACACTTATACATTAAAACAATTTAGTTTATCACCGCTTTATTGGCTCAATCGTCTGTTTTACCGTGGCATAATGAGAAAATCGGTAAAAAAAGCTGATACATTGTTTGTTATTTCAGATTTGCAAAAGCAGGAATACGACCGTATATTCAAGCGTGATTGTGTTCTCTTGCGAAAAGGTGGAGATTTTAATCAACCTTTTGCACCAAAAGAAAAGATTAACGACCCAATCAAATTGGTTTACACCGGCAATATTCACTCCGGTCGTTGGAAAACCTTGGCTAAACTTGCAAGTGATCTAAGCGAGATAAACAAACAAGGCACAAAAATCCAAATGGACATCTATTCGCTTTCCGCAAAAACTGATGATATGGTTAAAAAGTTAGATATTGAAGGCAGTTCACGCTTAATGCCGCCTGTTTCTAATGAGGAAATTGATAAAGCATTAAAAGATGCGGATATATTAGTGGCTGTTGAACCTTTTTCACTGCGAGAAAGACTCATTTGGCGCTTGTCCTTTTCTACTAAAATTGTAGACTATCTTACTTCATCCAGAGCGATATTGGCAATTGGACCAAAAGAATTGGCTTCAACACATTATCTTATAAAAAATGATGCTGCGTTGTGTGCGACCAATGAAAATGAGATTACGGAAGTTGTTTCAAATATTGTCGCTCAACCGTCGCTTATTAATGAATTCGCGTACAAATCTTGGATTTGCGGTAAAACAAATAACAGAATCGAAGACACAAGAGAAATCTTGCGCAGGGAGTTGGCAAAAGAATCTTGATTAACATTAGCATCGAGGAAAAACAAAAGAAAAGTTATAATATTTATACATGGATAGTTGCACCGCTATGTCTTATATTGTCTTTGTATTGTTTATTAAATTCTCAACACGAGAATTATACTTATTTTGCATTATTACCGATGATACATGCGTTATTTATTTGGGTGTTTTTCCATTTTAATAATCGTAACGGCTTAGCATTTAATACCATTAATATCGTTATGTTCTTGCGATATTGTGTCAGTATAGTTCTTACTTTAACAACTCCACATTACGATGGACTGTCTTTGAGAGCCAACAATTTCAGTGAAGTTTTTATCTTAATGGCTTACGAGATGCTCGTTGTATATCTTGTGATGTTTATTTATAACGCAAGAAACAGTTCGGTTGAATATGAACCGCTAGATTATACACATAGAAAGGGAAGTATATTCCGTACGGCTTTCTTTGTGATATTTATAATTGTTATGATTTATGCAATTTTATTTTATCCGTCAGCCAGAAACGTTATGTTTAACTTTACCTTTTCCTCTGCGAGAGATAAAGCTATTTCTTCAGATGCAACGATTACAGGTCCTGCATTCGTATTTTTCAAGATAGGATTAAACGTTACCTACGGTCTTATTATGACTGCGATTATTAGGCGGATAAAAAAGAGAACGGTAATGCATTTGTTACTCTGCTTTGCTATTTCTGCAGTATTCGTATCATGTAACTGGACCTCAGGTGGAGGTGTGTCGCGTTGGGGTCTTGTAACCAGCGTATTGGTATCATTAATTGTACTTGCAAAATCCTTCCCTGAATATAGAAGACCTATTTTTGTTGTTTCTGCAATTGCATTAGGTGTAATAATTCTATCCTCTTCCATTACAAAAGTTATTTTGCACCATGCGAGTGATACTCAGGATGCGTTGGATGATATTTTTTCGGCAGCATATTTTAACGAATATTTCCAAGGATTTATACCCGTATCAAACTCACTTTCAGTTGTTGAAGCAGCAAAAGACAGAATTAATTTTATTACATTTTTAGATGATGTTTGCTCGGCTTACCCGTGGGTAAACAAGCTATTCTATGAGCCTGGAAACCTTACGGAGACCATTTATCTTACAGCAATTAATATGAATGATAAAATTATTCCAACAATCACACAGGGTTATGCGCATTTCGGCCCGGTTTTGGCTCCGCTGTTCTCGGGATTACTCACATACATTGCGTTGAAATGCGACGATGTAATGCGTAAAACAAATGATATTTTTGTTGCAATCCCTGTTTCGCAGATTGCGGTATGGGCATCAATGTTTATGGCGGTAAATGTTTACATTATTCAAAGAACAACAATGTACTTTGTGTTGTTGCTTTTGGTAATTTGGTTTGATAAAAAATTCCGATTATAAGGTAGGCTAGAAAATGATTGTTTACATGCTGAAGGATGGTTTGGGAAACCAATTGTTTGAATATGCTTATGCAAAAAAATTACAGCAACAGTTTAAAGGTGAAAAAATTCAGTTTTGTACATTTATGTACAATTTAAAGAATTTTTCACTTGGTGGCACTCGCCAATGTTCCTTGCAGCACTTAAACTTGCCTAAAGATGTGCAAATTTTAAAGGGCTTAAAGAACACTTGGTATTTTCTACGCTTTATGCTCAGATTACTTTTTGTATATAAAAAGGATTTTATAAACTGGTTTGTTTTAGGAAAACGACAATCCCGAAAAGAGCAGTATCTATCGGACTGTAAAAAAGGTTTATATATTTCCGAAAATTCTTTTTCAGTTCCCGAATTTGTTTACAGTAATAAAAAAATCAAATTCGTGTTTGGTAATTATGAAAGCACGGACGCTTTGCCGGACGATTTATCGGCACTGCAAAATGAAATTTCAGTAAAAACCAAAACCAACAGTAAGGTAGAGGAACTTGTTTCTCAAATCCGTGCCACGGAATCGGTAGGCTTACATATTCGAAGGGGCGATTATCTTAACCCTGCAAATGCCTGGTTGCAGGTGTGTGATTACTCATACTATAAGCGAGCAATCCAAGCGGTTTTAGAACGTGTTAAACAACCTGTTTTTTATGTTTTTTCTAATTCTCATGCCGATATTGAATGGATAAAGGAAAATTATAAATTTGAAAACATTGAACCAATTTATGTTGATATGGATAATCTTGATTATGATGATTTTCGTTTAATGCAGGCATGTAAACATTTTGTAATATCTAACAGTACCTTTAGCTGGTGGGCTTCTTTTCGCGCCGATAATAACGACCGTGTAGTTGTTTCTCCGGAAAAATGGACACAAAAAGACGACGGAAGCAATAACTTGTTAAGACCGGAATTTTTAAAAGTATAACTGATATGTTTAGGAGTAAATAAATGCACAAGATGGGTTTTAATGTACGCACAATTCGTAAAGCAACAAAAAAACTAACAGGTTTTATTTGTTCGGGTTTTAATTATCTTATAAATCGTGTAGTTTTGTTTTTTAACCAAGTTTCTTATGGAAAAAAATTAAAAATCAACGGCAAAATCCGCATTATCAATGACGGAACAATAAAATTAGGAAACAAAATAACTGTTAATTCCGGCAAATCGTATAATCCAATTGGCGGTGACACGCAATGTGTATTACATACCTTTCCTAACGGCGAGATAAAAATCGGGGATGCTGTCGGCCTGTCAAATTGTGCAATAATCAGTGCTGATAGTATAGAAATTGAAGACCATGTAAAAATTGGTGGCGGAGTAAGGATTTATGACCTTGATTTTCATTCCTTAAATAAGGAATTAAGAAGAGAGTTTTCAACCGATATTTCTGCAACCAAACCGATTTTGATTAAGCGGGATGCCTTTATTGGCGGTGGCTCTATTATTTTAAAAGGTGTTACTATAGGAGAGGGTAGCATAATTGGTGCAGGTTCGGTTGTCACAAAGGATATTGGACCAAATGAAATTTGGGCAGGAAACCCGGCAGTTTTTATAAAAAAAGTAAACTAATAATTTGGAGGGTTAAGCATGAAGGTTCTCTGGCTATGTAATATTGTACTTCCTGATATCGCCGAAAGTGAAAATTTACCCAAAGCCTTCGGTGGCGGTTGGATGACATATCTTTCTAAACAAGTGTCAAATTGTGAAGATATTGAATTATGCGTTTGCTCTCCAAGTAAATATATAAAAGTGAAAAAAGAAGGCGAGATAAACGGTTTATCATATATCCTTTTTAACCCTTCTGCAGCAAAAAACGTAAAACTTTTTCACGAAATACTTGAACAGTTTAAGCCGGATTTGGTACATATTTTCGGTACAGAATACCTTCATTCTTATACAATGATAAAAACTTGCAAGGATAGAGGAATCCTTGATAGTACAATTGTAGGCATACAAGGTATGGTTTCAGTTGTCGCAAAACACTATTTTTCCTTTTTACCCAACAAAATTATTCACCGTTATACGTTAAGAGACATTTTGCTGGGTGCCAACATTTATAACCAGCAAAAACAATTTGTTTTGCGTGGTAACTATGAGGAAAAAACCTTATCCTTGGCTAAGCACGTTATTGGTCGCACAGATTGGGACAAGGCATGCACTTTACGATTAAACCCCAATTTGCAGTACCATTTCTGCAATGAAACATTGCGTAAGCCTTTTTACGAAAATGAGTGGTCTTTGGACAAGTGTGAAAAACATTCAATATTCGTGAGCCAGAGCACATATCCAATTAAAGGCTTTCATCTTATGCTGGAAGCTATGGCAGATGTTGTTAAGGTTTATCCTGATGTTCATTTATATACAACAGGTCAAAATCCTTTAAAGCTTTCATTTAAACAAAAATTACGCCAAACTTATTACAACAAATATTTAGGCAAACTTATAAAGAAATATAAACTCGAAAACAATGTTACTTTTTTAGGGTATCTTGATGAACATAAAATGTGTGAAAGATATCTTAAAGCGCATGTTTTTGTTTCCCCGTCAACTTTGGAAAATTCACCTAACTCAGTTGGTGAAGCCATGATTTTAGGTGTTCCGACAGTATCTACTGATGTTGGTGGGGTTAAAAACCTTCTTAAACATGGTAAAGAGGGGTTTGTTTATCAGTCTGATGCGCCTTATATGGCGGCATACTACATAAAACAAGTTTTTGCTGATGATGATTTGGCATTGGAATTTTCAAAAAATTCAAAACTACACGCCAATGAGTTATATAACAGTGAAACAAATTTGGAAAAATTGTTACATATTTACAAGGAAATTTTAAAATGAAGATTACTTTTTTCTCAAACTTTTTGAACCATCATCAATTAACCTTTTCGCAAGAAATGTTAAAAAAATGCGAGTATCATTTTGTGGCAAACTGTCCTTTGCAAGAAGAACAGCGCAAACTCGGTTACGCAGATATGAATAGTAAGTTTTCTTTTGTTACACCGGCTTATGAGGGTGATGACAAAATACAAGAAGCATTCAAACTTGCCGAGCAAAGTGATGTAACGATTATTGGTGGTGCTCAGTATGCCAATTATTTAAAGAGTTTTTTCAAAAAAAATCAATTATCATTTATGTATCATGAGCGAATTTTTAAGAAAAAACAGTATAAAATTCTTCCTCCAAAACAATTTTTATCTTTGTTAATTAATCATACAAAATATTTATTTAAACCTATGTATTTGTTATCTGCCAGTGCTTATGCAGCTGCTGATTTTGCAAAGGGTTTTGCTTATCTTGGTAAGTGCTATAAATGGGGATACTTTCCTGAAACAATTAGGTATGAAAATTTAGACAACCTAATGAACAGTAAAGAACCCAGCTCCTTACTCTGGGTTGGAAGATTGATTGATTGGAAGCACCCGGAATTATTGATACAAATTGCTGAACGTCTAAAGCTCGAAGGTTTCAATTTTAGACTGCGTATAATTGGTACAGGCAATATGTTTGATGAAATAAAGCAAATGATAACCGACAAATCCTTAGAGGATTGTGTTGAATTGTTAGGCCCTATGTCACCTGAAGAGGTTCGCTCATATATGGAAAAATCACAAGTTTATCTTTTCACTTCTGATTTTAACGAAGGCTGGGGTGCAGTATTAAATGAATCTATGAACAGTGGTTGTGCCGTTGTAGCCAGCCACGCGATTGGTTCGGTTCCTTATCTGCTAAAAAACGGTGAAAACGGCTTCGTATATAAAAATGGCGACTTTGAAGATTTGTATAAAAAAACAAAGTGTTTGCTTACAAATCAATTGTTAAGTAAGCAATTGGGAGAAAATGCATACCATACGATTGCAAACGAATGGAATGCCGAAGTTGCTGCTGAAAGATTGTTAGTGCTTTCTCAAGAGTTAATAAAGCACGGCAAATGCGATGTTTATAAAGATGGCCCGTGTAGTCCTGCGAAAAAATTAAACAACGATTGGTTTAAAGGAGATAATAATGATATTTGTTGAAATGTCCGGTGGACTGGGTAATCAAATATTTCAATATTGTGCCGGTCGACTGTTTCAAAGCAAAAATGGTGATGATGTAGCTTATCATTATACAGCTATGACTGCAGCAGACCACGATAACCGAGAAATCGCAATTGACAAGTTTTGTATTGTAGAAAATTGGAATCGTATACCTGATGCCGCAAATTTGTTTTCAGGATATAAATTCCGTGAGTTCATTTTCAAACTTTCCAACTTTTTAACTGCTAAACTATATGGAAACTTGTTAAAAGCAGGGGAAAAAGAAAAATGGTTTTTCAGGTTAAAATGGAACGTTTTAAACCGTTTTGGGATTTACTTTCAACAGTTTGATTACTGTTTTCCAATCAAGAAAAGTTGGTTTAAAAACATTTTTGTGTTAGGTATGTGGCAAACGCCCTCATATTTTGAAAATATTTTACCTGTAATCAGTAATGAAATTCAGCTCAAATCAAGTGAGATTTTTCCTGAAGCACAGAAAATAATAGAAAATATGCATAATACCAACTCGGTTTGTGTACATGTTAGACGCGGTGATTATATACGAATCCCCGGGTACCATATTTGTACAAACGAATATTACAAACGCGCTTTCAATAAAATATGCAGTTTGATAAGTAATCCGGTGTTTTACTTTTTTTCTGACGATATAGATTGGGTAACGGACAACCTTACGGTTGACGGTTGCGAATGTCATTATGTTGACCGAAAAAACACCGATTATATCGACTTTGAAATTATGCGAAATGCAAAGCATTTTATTCTTTCAAACAGCACATATAGTTATTGGGTTTCAACCCTTGGTCAAGACCCGAAAAAAACAATCTGTGCACCCAACAAATGGTTTGCCGATGATAGGCATCATATAATTTATCAAAAAAATTGGTTATTGATTAATACTGATGAAAGTGATGTTGGATAAGAGGTAGTAGATTTTATGAGTAAAAAAATCTCAATCGTAACACCGGTTTATAATTGTGAAGAATATATTGAACGCTGTATTTTATCAATTAAAAACCAAAACTATGATAATTATGAGCATATAATTGTTGACGGTAATTCTACAGACCGTACAATGGAAATCATAGAAAAATATGTTGATACTTATCCTGTAAAAGTAATTTCCGAAAAAGACAACGGTATGTATGATGCTATTTCAAAAGGTTTTAAAATGGCAAGTGGAGAGATTTTAGCTTGGTTAAATGCTGATGATACATATATGCCTTGGGCGTTTCAAATTATGAATGATGTTATCAGCCAAGGTGTGCATTGGGCTACAGGTATGAATGCATGGCAAAATGATGAAAATGTTTTCTCTGTATCGGATATTCAGTTTTATAATCAAAAATGGATTCAAAAAGGATATTATGATAATCAAATTTTCAGATTTATTCAGCAGGAATCAACATTTTGGTCTAAGGACTTGTTTGACAGGGCAAACGGCTATGATTTGATTTCTTCATATCGACTTGCAGGCGATTTTGCCCTTTGGCGTGCATTTGCAAAGTTTGAGCCGCTTTATTCAGTAAACTCGGTAATTGGCGGTTTCAGAGTTCATGCGGGGCAGAAAAGCGAAAGTTCAGATGCTTATACAGCTGAAATGAAACTTTGCAAAACATCAGCAATTAAAAAAGCTTTGCTGCGCATTAGCGGTAAAGCATTTAATAAGTTTCCTACCTTATGGAAGCAAAACCTAAAATACATTCGCATTAAAATAACAAAATAAAGCAGGGAAATACTAATGTTAACTTGGATAAAAAAAATAAAGGCTCCTCTGTTCATAGCAATTTCGTGTTGTATACCCAAAAATAAAAAAATATGGCTTTTTGGAGCCTGGCAAGGTAAACTTTATGCGGACAATACGCGTTGTTTATTTGAGTATCTTTACGCACAGAATTCAAAGTGTAGAAAAATATGGATTGCAAAAGAAAATGATGTTGTAAGAAAAGTCCGTGAGGCAGGATATGAGGCATATCATTATCGCTCATTGAAAGGCATATGGTATACGATAATAGGCAGCCTTGCTTTTTGTACGGAGAGTCACAATGATGTCAGTGATTTGTTAAATAAAAAAACGAAAGTTATTCAACTGTGGCACGGTATGGGCATTAAATCTGTTGGATTGGAAAGCGGATGGAACAATGGTCAAACCAAAGAAGAACTGAAATATTGGGAAGATTCCTATAAAAGACAACATGCGACATGGTATTGGATGGTGGCCTCGGAGGAGGCAAAACAAAAATATATGCGTTCTTTTTCTGTCCCCGAGCAACAATTCACCATTACCGGTCAGCCTAAAGATGATACATTTATTAATGTGCCGCAGTGTCAAATGATTGACGAAATACGCAAAGCACATCCAGGTTGTAAAATTGCGGTTTACCTGCCCACGCATCGAAAATTTGGTACAGGTGTTGTGAATCCTATGTTGAGTGCCGAGGCACTCTTAAAAGTCGATGAACAATTGCGAAAAATAAATGCTGTTTTAATTTTCAAACCACATTTTCATGAATTTAAGCTTTATGAAAAGATGAAAGGTGATTTAACAAATATTATTTTAGCACTTGACAAAGAAAAATATGGAGATGTTTATGAGTTTTTGCCTGCGTGTGATATGCTGATTACCGATTATTCCGGCATAATGTTTGGCTATTTAGCATCCGGAAAGCCAATTATCTACTTTACATATGATTACGATACTTATGTCTCTGATGATGCTGGCTTTTGTTATGATTTCGATGATATTACCTATGGACCGATATGCAAAACTTGGGACGAGGTAATTGAAAATATTGATACTCTCTCTGCAGATGATTATTCAAATAAGCGAGAAAAACAACGTGCACGATTCTGTCCTTTCAACGATGGTAAAAATTGTGAACGAATTTACGAACAGGCTTGCAAATTGATAGATTTATAGGAGCAGTGAAATGGAAAAACAGTATAAAATCGGATTTACTGACGGTGTTTACGATATGTTTCATGTTGGTCACCTAAATATGATTTATGAGGCAAAGAAACGTTGTGACTATTTGATTGTTGGCGTTCATTCTGATGCAATTGTTGAAAGTTACAAGAACCGTAAAACTGTCATTGATCAAGAAGATCGTCGAAAAATAGTTGAGGCAATTCGATATGTTGATAAAGCGGTTGTTAATGAGACTCGCGATAAAATTGAATTGTGGGAAAAATATCATTTTGATGTTATCTTTATCGGGGACGATTGGAAGGGCACTGAACGATGGAATAATTTTGAAAAGGTGTTAGCTGAGGTTGGTGTTTCGGTAGAGTATATTCCATATACTAAAGGTGTTTCAACGACTCAAATTCGGACACAATTAGGAGAAAACACGAAATGAAGTCTAAAAATGTTTTAAAATTTACATGTGAAGATATTTTAAAGTGTCGATATGAAATTTTTGGGATTGCGGCAATATGGATTGTAATGTTCCATATTCGAAACCATGTTGGATTCCCGTCATCTCTGGCTGTTTTGCGTTGAGTATCCTATATTTTAAGCTTTGGTAATTTGGGTGTTGATATATTTCTGTTTCTCTCAGCAATAGGATTATATAATTCAATGGAACATAATTCTGCATCTGTGTTTTACAAAAACAGAGTACGGCGAATAATATTGCCCTACGTAATTCCGGCGCTACTTTTCTTTGTTTGGTATAATTTTATTTTTCTCAAAGACGGTTTTGTCCAATTCCTTTTTAACCTAACAACGGTAAATTACTGGATAACAGGAGACCATCCCACTTGGTATGTTGCTTTTGCCATTATTTTATATGCAGCTTATCCAATAATTCATAAGTTGGACACCAAAACGAAACACATATCTACAGCAGTTTTGATTTTCATATCAGTTGTTTTTGAGTTGGTACTTTTAGTTACGAATAGTGCTTTTTATACGCTTTGCGAAAGAGCGTTATCTAGGCTCCCAATATTTTTAATTGGTGTTTGGCTTGCTCCGTTTATATTACAACGCAAGAAAATTTCGCTACTTGTAGTTTTTTCTGCGTTGGCAATATTGGCTGCAACAATGGGTATATTAATTTTCTTTTATGCAGCAATACCTATCATCTTGGTTCGTTACATTTATGGTGTTATGGGCGTTTGCATAATTCTTGTCTATGCATATATAAGAAAACAAAAATTAACAAATTTTTTAGGAGTAATTTTTGCTTGGCTTGGCAAGATATCACTTGAAATTTATGTGGTCCATGTATTTATACTTAGAATAATCAGCGGGAATTCTTTGTGGAATGCTCTACCTGCTTGGTGCTGGTATGTTGTACTTCTGTCCTTTTCTGTTTTGCTTGCTAAGCTACTCTCTTTGTCAGTAAGTAAAATAAACAAATATTTTTTTCGATTGGAGAATTAAAATGAATAATAGAATGATAATTGGTATTACTATGGGTGACCCTGCCGGTATTGGCGCAGAGATTACCGTTAAAGCTTTAAATGCAAAAAAAGTTTATGAAAAATGCATACCTGTGGTTATTGGAGACCTTGAAGCTTTGAAAGATGCTATTCGCTTTTGTAATCTGGCTTTAGAAATTAATGTTATCAATTCTCCACGTGAGGCGCTTGGCCAGTATGGTGTAGTAGATTGCATAAACTTGAATTTATTAAAACCAAATGGTTGGCAATATAAAGTGCCCTCTGCTCTCTGTGGTGATGCATCTTTTCAATATGTAGTTTATGCTATTGAATTGGCAAAAAAACATGAGATTGAAGCTGTAATTACTGCGCCGATAAATAAGGAATCTATACATTTGGCAGGACATAATTATAGTGGACACACGGAAATCTTTGCCGATTACACAAATACGCAAAAGTATGCTATGCTATTGGCGAGTGGTGATTTGCGTGTTATTCATGTTTCCACGCATTGCTCTTTACGTGAGGCGTGTGACCGAGTAAAAAAAGACCGAGTCCTTGAGGTAATCAAACTTGCTGATAAGGGATTAAAACTGTTAGGTATAGAAAACCCGGTTATTGGCGTATCGGGACTGAATCCCCATTGCTCAGAAAATGGACTGTTTGGGGTAGAAGAGAAAAATGAAATTATTCCCGCTATTGAGGAGGCTCGTAAGTGCGGTATCAATGTAATTGGACCAGAACCTCCAGATACAGTTTTTGTTAAATGTATGGGCGGAAAGTATGATATTGTGGTAGCAATGTACCACGATCAAGGACATATTCCTTTAAAACTTTCAGGGTTTAAACTAAATCCGAATACAAACACCTATACTTCTATGAGTGGAATCAATTGCACTATCGGATTGCCGATTATTCGCGCATCAGTTGATCATGGTACAGCATATGGTAAAGCAGGCGAGGGTAGAGCTAACGAGGAAAGTATGCTAGATGCGATTTATGCTGGCATAGAGATGTCAAATAATATGTTTGGAGTAAAATAATGTTTATTATTCGTTTATTTTTAAGAGTAGCTGATTGGATTAGAGTTCAGTTGCGTAGACAACAGGTTGTTAATTCTCATAATTATAATTTAGACATTAGCGATAAAAATATTGCTGATTTACGTCGCAAAGGCTTCTCAATTAATGAAAGTGCTTTATATAATCTTGATGAAAATAATTTCAAGGATTATATCAGCGTTTGGGAATCCTATCAACCTCGTATGATAAATTCCCCATACTTTGCATTATCAGACGATAAATATCTATTCTCATTGGTGTTCGGCAAATTCGTAGAGGTCCCGAAAACTTATGGGCTGATTGATAATGGTCGTATCATCCCAATTGATTCGAAAAATTTATCAAATGAAACCTTGTATAATTTTTTAATTGAGAATCGTGGTGGAGTAATAAAAAATCGTGGTGGATTTGACGGATATGAAGTTTATGTGTTCTCTGTTGATGATGGAAAACTTTATTATAAAAATAAGGAAATAAGTGAGAAAGAATTAGCTTCAATTGTTAATCCGTTCAAAAATGGTATTATCCAAAGTAAAATTGCGCAAGGTGAATTTGAAAATAAAATTTTTGACCAAAGCGTTAATACCATTCGTGCTATTTCTATGCGCACAGGACACAATAATCGCCATGAAGTGGTGGCAGCTATCCAAAGGATTGGAAACAAAAAAAGTGCGCCGGTTGATAATTTTAATCAGGGCGGTTATTCGGCGTTTATTAATGTCGAAACTGGTGAACTTAGTAGCATGAGCAGTTTATTTTCTTTGGATAAAGACGGTAAAAGAGTGTTTTATGATAAACATCCCGATAGCGGAACTCAGGTTAAAGGATTAGTAATTCCGCATTGGAATCAGATTAAAGATACAATAGCCGATGTAACTGAAAAACTTCCATTCTTTGAATATATCGCTTGGGACATTGTGCTTAAGGATGATGGTGTTGCCGTTATTGAAACAAATATGAAATCAGGCTTGGGTTCATTCCAAATTCACGGAGGACTGAAAAAAGAATATTTGGGTCAAAAATATAGAGATAAAGGCTTTTTAATAAACGATTAGTTTTTATTCTGTGTAAGAATGGAGAATTTATGTCAAACAACAGTATTAAGAAAAAAACTTTAACCAATTTATTTTGGAGTTTTGCTGAGCGCTGCGGTGCACAGGGCGTAGCATTCATAGTATCTATTATTTTGGCTAGACTGCTTACACCTGAGGATTATGGTATAATTGCACTTGTTACGGTGTTTATTACTATTTTTCAAGTTTTTGTTGACAGCGGTTTAGGAAATGCGTTGATTCAAAAAAAAGATGTTGATGATGTTGATTTCTCAAGTGTTTTTTATTTCAACATAATTTTTTGCTTGGTTTTATATGGTTTGCTTTTTTTGTCAGCGCCATGGATTGCGAAATTTTATAATATATCAGAATTGACATCCGTTATTCGGGTGCTTGGCCTGTCAATTGTTATTTCCGGCGTTAAAAATGTTCAGCATGCTTATGTATCAAGGACTTTGCAATTTAAACGCTTTTTTTGGGCAACGCTTGGCGGTACAATTGGTGCTGCAATTATCGGCATAACAATGGCATATAATGGCTTTGGCGTATGGGCGTTGGTTGCACAAAATATTTTTAATCTTGCCGTTGATACTATTATTCTTTGGTTTACTGTAAAATGGCGCCCAAAATTACTTTTTTCTTTTAAACGATTGAAAAAATTATTTTCATACGGTTGGAAACTATTGGCTTCCAGTCTAATCAACACCCTTTATAATGATATTCGCCAATTGATTATCGGTAAATTTTATTCTTCTGCAGATCTGGCGTTTTATAATAAAGGGCGACAGTTTCCTAAACAGTTTATAACCAATATTAACACTTCTATTGATAGTGTGCTTTTCCCGGTCTTGTCTGAAGGGCAAGATGATAAAAACCATTTAAAATCTATGACCAGACGTTCAATCCAAATCAGCAGTTATATTATTTGGCCGATTATGATTGGCTTGGCTGCTGTTGGTCAATCACTAATTCGTGTACTGTTTACTGACAAATGGTTGCCGTCGTATCCGTTTTTGGTCCTTTTTTGTATTTCTCTCGGTCTGCAGCCCATTCATACAGCAAATTTAAATGCAATAAAAGCAGTGGGAAGAAGTGATTTGTTTTTAAAACTTGAAATCATAAAAAAATCAATCGGTATTTTAATTGTTCTGCTGACAATGAGAATCAGTGTTTTAGCCATGGCTGTTGGAGTACTTGCATATAACATTATTGTTAGCGTTATCAATTCTTTCCCAAATCGAAAACTGCTTAATTACAGCTATTTTGAGCAAATGAAGGATATTTTCCCTTCAGTTTCTTTATCTTTTGCAATGGGAATTTGCGTATATTTTATATCAAATTTATTGTTAAATGATTTCCTTTTGATTACTATTCAGGTTGTTGTGGGAGCATTGATATATATAGCTGGTTCAGTTCTGTTCCGCCTTGACAGCTTCTTTTACATAAAAGATATATTGTTTAAATTTTTCAAGCGCAAGTAATAATTGTTTTTGGGGTTGAAACTGTGACTAAAAGAAATGAAAAAATTGATTTTTACAAAGGTATACTTATTTTAGGCGTAATTTGGGGACATATGATTACCGCCTTGTCTGGCGGAGCTGATGCTCAAATTGTAGTCTGGATACATAGATTCTTTAGAACATACGATATGCCGATGTTTATTTTTATTGCCGGATTCTTCTTGCAAAAAACACTTGGCAAGTATAATTGGTGGAAATATAACATAAGCAAAGCTGGGCATATTCTTTTGCCTGTAATCCTTTGGAATGCAATTTTCTACTTTTTAAAAGCGGTACTTGTTCGTTCTTTTTCCTTTACCGTTTTATTGAAAAGTTGCACGGGGCTATGGTTTTTGTGGGCAACTTTCTTTTGTTCGGTGATTGTAATCACAATTAAAGGCATTTTCAAAAAAGACATATTCTGCATACCGTTGCTTGTTGTTGCGGCTTTAGTTTTTTATTTGATTTCAACAGACACATATAATATGGCGTATATGTTTCCGTTTTTTGTTTTTGGATTCTATTTTGAAAAAACAAAAAAACTTGTGTCACATATAGTTAACTGGAAAACAATTCAAATAATTTCATTTTTTGTGTTTGTTTTATCTTTATGCTTTTGGAGTTCTAAATACAATGTTTGGAACGCCGGCTCGTATATATTAGAAAACACAGCATTTGTACTAAAGAGCATAGCTTTTCGTTTTATAATCGGTGTAAGCGGTTGTATAGCAATGAAAAACATAATGGATATTTTGTACAAAATGGATTTTGATTGGTTAAAAAACAATATTATAACGTTTGGTAAAAACACCTTAATGCTTTACATTTTTCAATCGTTTGCGGTTGAATATCTGCTTAAAGCTGTTATGACAAAAGTGTCGCTTGTGTTGGGATATAATCCATTGACGGCTTACCCATCATTAGTAGGATATTTCATTGCTCCTGTTTTAACTTTCGTTTTCATTTTCGTTCTCTTATTTATTATTAAGCTTTTAAAACAAATTCCTATAATCAATAAATTTGTTTTTGGTAATAAATTGATAAATGCAAATATCTAGATAAGGAGATTAGTATGAATTATAAAAATCTATTCTTACAGCAGTCTTATTTGGACAATTACGATATTTATGCTGCTACTTTGACGGAAAGCGCTCATAGACCGGCTTTATGGGATTATGTTATTTTAACTGCATCAAATGAGAGCCAGGCTGAAGCTTATCGCCAGCAGATTGAGTATCGTTTGAAAAAACGCACAATACCTGCATCAACTCATTATGCAGTTCTGCCTGACCATGAAGGCAAGAGAATTGGTTCTGGCGGAGCTACACTTGGTGTGCTCAAATATATAAAAGAGCGCGAAGGCGATTTTACGGGTTTACGTATACTTGTTATTCATTCGGGCGGGGACTCTAAGCGTGTTCCTCAGTATTCTGCCTGTGGAAAGCTGTTTTCACCTGTGCCTCGTGAACTCCCGGACGGCCGTCGCTCTACATTATTTGATGAGTTTATTATCGGTATGAGTGGTGTTCCTGCCAGAGTTGAGTCAGGCATGCTGGTTCTTTCCGGTGATGTATTATTGCTCTTCAATCCGTTACAAATTGATTTTTATGGTAACGGTGCTGCCGCTTTATCTATTAAAGAAAGTGTTGCCACAGGTAAAAATCATGGCGTTTTCTTGCGTGACAAAAAAGGTAATGTTGATAAATTCCTACATAAGCAATCTGAGCAGACCTTGACCGATATTGGGGCCGTTGATAAGTCAGGCAAGGTTAATATCGACACCGGTGCAATATTGCTTAGTACTGATATTATCAAAGATTTATATAGCCTTATCGATACTGATGAAAAGTTTAATAAATATGTAAATGACGTTGTTCGCTTATCCTTCTATGCGGATTTTGTTTATCCATTGGCTTCAAGTTCAACATTAGAAGATTTTTATAATGAGAAACCAGAAGGTGAGATAAACAAAGAACTACTTGATGCCAGAACTGATATATGGAATATTCTTCATAATTATTCGCTTAAACTTATTTGTCTTTCACCTGCGTCCTTCTTGCATTTCGGTACCTCAACTGAGCTGCTTTCCCTTATGACGCAGAAAATAGGCGATTACCGTTTTCTGAACTGGTCAAATAATGTTTGCTGTAATCGCTCAGGCGATTTTGCCGCATACAATAGCTATTTTGCAAAGGATGTAAAAATTAGCAGCGGTACCTATATTGAAAACAGTGACATTGAAGAGGGAAGTGTTATTGGTAAAAACTGCATTATGTCAGGTGTTACACTTAAAAATGCGGTTGTGCCCGATGGTGTTATTCTTCACGCCTTAAAACTTAAAAACAGCAAATTTGTCGTTAGAATGTTAGGTATTGATGACAATCCTAAAGAAAACACTTGGATGGGTGAAAAGCTTGACTCTGATTTGTGGAATGCACCACTATTTGCTGCTTTCGACACCGAAATTGAGGCCGCGCAAGCAACTTTAAATGGTGTTCGTGGTGAATATTCGTTAAAGAGTAGTTTTAACGAGGCTGATTCTGCCCAAATTTTGCCTTGGTTGGACAAGCTTAACGATAAAGTAATGGTTGACCGCTTTTTAGAGGCAATAAACTCAAAAACACCCGTAGATAATCTCACTAAAAATGACTTAACTCCTCGTATTGTTAAATATCTTTTGCGTATTGCTGATTCTGCGGATTTTTCCTTGAAAATCAGAATATACTACTACCTTGCAAAATTAACTAATAATGAAGGATATATGCAAACCTGTTTTGATACTATATCAAACGAGGTGCTAAATACTGCACTTGATTCTGTGTCTTTTAACAAGGATTTGCGTATCAAAAATGATGAAACAGTCATCCAACTACCTGTTAGAGTGAATTGGGGAGGTGGTTGGTCTGACACACCGCCGCATTGTTTAGAGCATGGCGGTATTGTACTGAATGCTGCCGTAACATTAAACGGCACATTGCCGATTGTCGTTACCATTAAAAAAATTGCTGAACATAAGATTATTTTATCCAGTACGGATAATGGCTCTTACAAAGCTTTTACTGATGTAAAGGCTTTGCAAAGTTGTCATAACCCGCATGATGCGTTTGCGTTACACAAAGCAGCCTTGATTGCTTGTGGCGTCATTCCTTATGATGAAAATGTTTCAGTTGAGGAAATTTGCAGCAATATTGGTGGAGGATTGCACCTGAATACTGAAGTTTTGAACATTCCTCGCGGAAGCGGTTTAGGTACAAGTTCTATCTTAGCTGCTGCATGTGTCAAAGCTTTGCAAGATTTCTTCGGTTTATCATTAACCGAAAATGAGCTTTATTACCGTGTTTTATGTATGGAACAGATTATGTCCACCGGTGGCGGTTGGCAAGACCAGGTTGGAGGCTTGGCTCCCGGAATTAAAATTGTTTCGTCAAAACCAGGAATTAAGCAAGAAATCGAATGCAAACAAATTAATATTCAAAGCGAAACATTAAAGGAATTGCAAGAGCGTTTTTGCTTAATTTATACGGGTCAACGCCGCTTAGCACGTAATTTGCTTAGAGAGGTAGTTGGCAAGTATATCGGCGGAAACCCGGTTGCTTTTGATGTTCTCTATCAAATTCAGCACATTGCTGAACTTATGAGACTTGAGTTGGAACGAGGCAATATTAACGGTTTCTGCAAATTACTTAATCAGCATTGGGAATTATCTAAAAAGTTAGACGCTGGATGCACTAATACCTGTATAGACCAAATATTTAATTCCATTGACGATATGATCGACGGCCATATGATTTGCGGTGCCGGTGGCGGTGGATTTTTACAGGTTATGTTAAAAAAAGGCGTAACAACTGATGATCTCCGTGAACGCTTGTTTAGTGTCTTTGCTGATTCAGGCGTAGATGTTTATGATTGTGAGTTTTCTTTCTAACGGTTTTTTGTTTTAAAATTCAATCTGTAAGGGGGCGATGCAGTGACTAATAACCAAATCGGCTTGATTTCATTAGTTAAAAGTTCGATTACCGGCAAAGCGGTTGAATTACCTGATGGGTTTTCAATTAATGACGTATTAACAATTATTAGAAAGCACCATATATCTAGTATGGTGTATTATGGCGCGCTTAATTGTGGCATAAGCAGTGAATCAAAAGTGATGCAAAGTTTATTTATTGATGCTTGCTTTTCAATGTCGATTAGTGAAAATCAAATGCTTGAATTGAACGCTTTATATAAAGCTTTTGAAGAAAACGGCATTGATTATATGCCTGTTAAAGGCGCCGTGTTAAAGGAATTGTACCCCCATACAGATATGCGTTTTATGGGAGACGCGGATGTTTTAATTAAAACTGACCAATATGATAAAATAAAACCGATTTTGCAAAATTTCGGCTTTGAACAAAGGCTTGAAAGTGACCACGAGTTAACTTGGGTAAAACCATCACTTTGTTTAGAACTTCACAAGCGATTGATACCTTCTTATAATTATGATTATTACTCTGTCTTTGGTGATGGCTGGCACTTAGCTAAACGATGTGAAGACAGTCAACATCGTTATGAAATGACCGCAGAGGACAACTTTATTTTCTTGTTTACTCATTTCGCTAAACATTATCGTGATGGTGGTATAGGAATAAAGCATTTAACCGATTTGTGGTTGTTTATCAAAGAGTATTCACTTGATACCGAGGTTTTAAAGAAAAGGTTTGAAAAATTACAGCTATCTCAGTTTTTCTCCAATATTTTAGATGTTTTAAACACTTGGTTTTCGGATAAACCTTCAAACGAAATGACAGAATTCATAAGTGACTTTATTCTTAAAAGCGGTGCATACGGCACTTATGAAGCGCATGTTCTTTCAAAAGGCCTTATAAAGGCAAAACTTGTGGGTTCAGCAAAAGGTGTTAAACGCAACTCGTTAGTGAATGCGATATTTTTGCCGTACAGTTATATGAGGGAACGCTATTCTCTTTTGAAAAAAGCGCCCTTTTTGTTGCCTGTAATGTGGGTTGTTCGTTGGTTTACTGCACTTCTATTTAGGCATAAAAATATAAAAATCCAACAAAGCAATATTAAAATATTATCTAATAAAAAAATAGAAGAATTTCAGCAGTCGTTACACTATGTTGGTTTGGATTTCAACTTTAACACTAGTCAAGATATACTTTTGACAAATAATCAAAGGGCGTTACTCAGCTTTTTGTCTGCTGCGATAAACGGTTCGGACTCACAAATAGAAAAAATTATGGCGCAATTAACTGAATCGGATTGGAAAAACATTCTCCTTGAAAGTTCAAAGCAAACCGTTTCCAACTTGGCGTTTGAAGGCATAGCAAATTATTCTCACATTATACCAACAACCGTTTATAATAGCTGGTTTCAAACGGCGACTAAATCGTTGCTTAAAACTGTCCAAGTCATTAATGCACAGCATAATATGGTTAAAATTATGGACGAGAATAATTTTCCGTATGTAATTCTAAAAGGTACAGCTTCTGCTGCATATTATCCAAAATTCAACTCTCGTACTTTTGGCGATGTTGACTTCTTGATTGACCCGAAACAGCAACCCTTAATTGAAAAAGTTTTCTCTAAAAGCGGTTACCGTCGTTGGAACAAAGAACATGATTTCCACGTGGTTTATGCTAAAAAGAACGAGCTTTTGGAAATGCACTTTGAAATTTCCGGCATACCTTACGGTAAAATCGGTGACAAGATTCGCCAATTTATGAATGGCGCAGTCGATAATTATCAAATTTACACCCATGAAAACATAGGTTTTAGAGTTCCGACAACACTTTATCACGGGCTAATTATCCTTTTGCATATGCAACATCATATGCTTGGAGAGGGTATAGGTCTGCGGCATTTTTGTGACTGGGCATGCTTTGTTAAAAAAACTATTAATGAAGAGTTTTGGGGAGCCTCATTGTTACCCTTCTTGAAAGAAATAGGACTTTTGACTTATGCTAAGACAATGACAAAAACAGCAGCAATATATTTGCACATACCTTGTCCGGATTGGGCTTCTGATGCGCCTGAGCATCTTTGTTTTGAAGTTATAAGAGATATATTTGAATCGGGCAATTTTGGGCGCAAAGATCTTAAACGTTCTCAAAGTAGTTCTCTTGTGTCTCAGCACGGTAAAACAGGCACAAAACACGGAGCAATATATAATTTGCTTTGTAAAATGCACATCATTGTTAAGCATAATTACCCCATTATAAAAAAAGCACCATATCTATATCCGTTTCTTTATATTTACAGAAGCACACGCTTTTTATTGCTTCAATTAAGCGGAAAGAGAGAATCGCTTCTTAATCTTTTGCCTGATGCAAAAAAGCGGCGTTCGGTTTATGAACAACTTCATGTTTTTGAAATTGAATAACTATATTAACACCCGGCAAAATTTTGCCGGATGTTTCTTTGTCTAAACCAAGTCTTTTTTGGCGATTAAAAAAATATTTAATTCATTCTCCGATTGGTTAATGCAAATTTTAGTGGCAATAATCTATTTATAAAGATTAAGGGGTGCTGAGATTTGCAATACAACAAGGTGGAAATTTGCGGTGTTAATACTTCTAAATTGCCGGTGCTTTCCGAATCGGAAAAGGAAAAACTTTTACTGGAAATTAAAGCAGGGAACAATCGTGCAAGGAATGAACTGATTAACGGCAATCTAAGGTTAGTTTTAAGCGTTATTCAGCGTTTTATAAATCGTGGCGAAAATCCGGACGATTTATTTCAGGTTGGCTGTATTGGCTTAATAAAATCAATTGACAACTTTGATACAAATCAAAACGTCCGTTTTTCTACCTACGCAGTACCTATGATTATAGGCGAAATTCGCAGATACTTGCGTGATAATAATTCAGTTAGAGTAAGCCGTGCAATTAAAGATGTTGCATATAGAGCTATGCAGGTTAAAGAACAATTAACTAATGAAATAGACCGCGAACCGAGAGTTGATGAAATTGCTGAGCGTCTTGGTCTTACTACCCAAGAGGTAGTCGTGGCCCTTGAAAGTATCGTTGAACCCATTTCAATATACGAACCGATTTATTCTGACGGGGGCGACACGATTTTTGTTCTTGACCAGTTAGGAGATAATCACGAGGATAAGAACTGGTTGGATGAAATTTCTTTTAAAGAGGCTCTTAAAAATTTGAGTGACAGAGAAAAAACAATATTAAACCTTAGATTTATGCAAGGAAAAACACAAATGGAGGTTTCTCGTGAAATTGGTATAAGTCAAGCGCAAGTTTCACGTTTGGAAAAATGCGCTATGGATAAAATTAAAGGAGAGTAGTCTGTCAACAACCGCCCAAAATTTGCATATATTTATGTAAAGAAAGGCGGTATATCTATGAGCTGCAGAATTATTGAAATGCGTGAAAAACAGGTTATATGTATAAAAAACGGTGAAGTTTTAGGTAGTGTCGGTGATATTGAGGTAGATACATGTAACGGAAAACTAATTGCTATTATCGTTTACGGTAGGCGCGGATGCTTAGGTTTTGGTCGTTGTGAGGAATTTAGAATCCCTTGGGATTGTATTGAAGTTATTGGTACGGAAACAATATTGGTAAATTACAATTTGCCTGAATATGAGAGGCGTCCACGCCGTAGGATATTCAATTCGTTTTCAAAAGATTATCAAAATTTTTAACGGCGGGGGACCGCCGTTTTAATTATGTATATATTTGTAAAAAAACACTTGCATTTTAACTTTTGTTGTGTTATACTTTATTGGCTGTAAATATGCCATATTTGCAGTAATACGCACGCATTGCGATTGTCGGTTTGGTGCCGCTTATGCGGAAAAACCGTTCAAGCAGACCGGTGCGGAGGAAAAAACCTAAGGAGGATAATAATTATGGCAGTAGTATCTATGAAACAGCTGCTGGAAGCTGGTGTACATTTCGGTCACCAAACCAGACGCTGGAACCCCAAAATGGCTCAGTACATTTTTACTGAGCGTAACGGTATCTACATTATCGATTTGCAGAAGACCGTTAAAAAATTGAACGAGGCTTATATGTTCGTTCGTGACATTTCTGCTGAGGGTAAGGACATTTTGTTTGTTGGTACCAAAAAGCAGGCTCAAGATTCCGTTAAGGAAGAGGCTATCAATTGCGGTATGCCTTATGTAAACGCACGTTGGTTAGGCGGTATGTTAACAAACTTCCGCACCATCCGTCGTCGTATTGACCGTTTGAATCAGCTCCGTAAAATGAGCGAGGACGGCACATTTGACCTTTTACCTAAAAAGGAAGTTATTAAGCTTCGCTTAGAAATCGAAAAGCTTGAAAAATTCCTTGGCGGTATCCAGGATATGAAGAGCATCCCCGGCGCAATGTTTATCGTTGACCCGAGAAAAGAAAGAATCGCTGTTGCTGAGGCTAAGAAGCTCGGTATTCCGATTGTTGCTATTGTTGATACAAACTGTGACCCTGATGAAATTGATGCAGTTATCCCCGGTAACGATGACGCTATCCGTGCCGTTAAGTTAATTGCTGAAACTATTGCAGCTGCTGTTATTGAAGGCAGACAAGGCGAGCAGATTTTACCTGTTGCTGAAGAGAATGCAGCAGTTGAAACCGAAGAAAAAGCTGAAGAAGCTGTTGTAGAAGAGAAACCCAAGCGCACACGTAAAAAGGCAGTTGAAGCTCCCGTAGAAGAAGCTCCCGCTGCTGAAGAGGCTCCTAAAAAGAGAACTCGCGCAAAGAAAACCGAAGAAAAGGTTGAAGAAACAGCCGCTGAATAATTTGACGGTTTACAAAAAATGCTCGCTTAGCGGGCATTTTTAGAATGAATAGAAAAGAGGAAAATACTATGGCTTTTACTGCTAAAGATGTTCAAACGCTCCGTGAAAAAACCGGTTGCGGTATGATGGACTGTAAAAAAGCACTTGTTGAGTGCGATGGAAATATGGATGCTGCAGTTGACTTTTTAAGAGAAAAAGGTCTTGCTCAAGCAGCAAAGAAGGCTGACCGTGTTGCAGCTGAAGGTGCAGTTTTAGTTGTTAGCGATAACGGTGTTACTGCAGTTGTTGAAATCAACGCAGAAACCGACTTTGTTGCAAACAGTGACGGCTTCAAAGAGTTGACCGAAAAAGTTGCTAAGGTTGTTGCAAAAGAAAACCCTGCAGATGTTGATGCATTGTTAGAGTGCAGCTATGAAGGAACAAAGGTTTCTGATATGATGCAGGAGTTCTTCCTTGCAGTTCGTGAAAACATTAAGATTCGCCGTTTTGCAAGATATGAAGGTGTAGTTTCTAACTATGTACATGGCGGCGGCCGTATCGGTGTAATGGTTAAGTTTGATACCAGCGCAGCTGACAACGAAGCATTTAAAGAAATGGCTAAGGACGTTGCTATGCAGGTTGCAGCAGCTAACCCCGCTTATTTGGACATTGCTTCCGTTCCTGCTGACGTACTTGAAAAAGAAAAGGGAATCTTAATCACCCAGATGAAAGAAGACCCCAAAATGGCTAATAAGCCTGAGCAGGTATTGGCTAAGATTGTTGAGGGTAAAATGGGCAAATACTATTCTGAAGTTTGCTTAACCGAACAAACCTTTGTTAAGGATGGCGACTATACTGTTGGTAAGTATGTTGCTGCAAAAGCTAAGGAAATCGGCGCTGAAATCAAAATTGAATCTTTTGTTCGTTTTGAGAAGGGCGAAGGCATCCAAAAGCGTGAAGACAATTTCGCTGATGAAGTTGCAAGCATGATTAAATAATTAAAACAGCTGTCACGATTTCGTGACAGCTGTTTTTTTATTGAAATTTCATACAAATTATGATAGTATATTTAAGAGGTGAGATAGTGGATAATTCAGTATTAATCGGTATGAGTGGCGGTGTTGATAGTTCGGTAGCTGTTTATTTGTTAAAAGCGTCCGGGCTTAATTGTTTTGGCGCCACTTTAAAATTATATAGCAACTCTAATCCGTTTTATAAATCCGCTTTACCTTATACTAATAATGAGGATATTTCTCTTGCTGAGCAATTATCAAACAAGATGGATGTTCCATTTGTTTTGCTTGATAACGTTTGTGAATTCAAAGAAAAGGTTATAGATAGTTTTATTTCGGTCTATGAGAATGGTGGAACACCAAACCCGTGTCTTTACTGCAATAAAACAATTAAATTTCCCATATTACTGCGTGAAGCAGATAAAAAGGGAATAAAATACATTGCAACAGGTCATTACGCGAGAATAGAACAAAACCCTGATACAGGGCGTTTTATGCTCAAAAAAGCAAAGGACCAATCAAAAGACCAAAGCTATGTTTTATATTCGTTAGACCAAACTACACTTTCTCGCTTACTCTTGCCATTAGGAGATTTTTCAAAGCAAGAAATACGAGAAATTGCAGCTGAACAAGGATTTGTTAATTCTCATAAAAATGATAGCCAGGATATTTGTTTTGTGCCGGATGGTGATTATTATAATTTTATTTTAAATTATACGGGCAAAAACTATCCTATAGGAAAGTTTGTCGATTTAAACGGCACAGTTTTGGGTGAACATAAGGGTTTAATTGCATATACAATCGGTCAACGCCGTGGTCTTGGCCTAGCGTTAAAACAGCCGATGTATGTTTGCAATAAAAATATGGACGATAATACAGTTGTATTATGCGAAAATTCGCGTTTATTTAGCGAAACACTTTATGCTAATGACTTCAATTGGCTTTCTATTGAAAAGCCTACAGAACCCATTAGAGCTTACGCTAAAATAAGATATAATCAAAAAGAACAACCTGCCACGATATATCCGCTTGAAAATGATATGGTTAAGGTCGTTTTTGATGAACCACAACGAGCAATCGCCAAAGGACAAGCAGTAGTAATTTACGATGGTGACATACTGCTGGGAGGGGGCACAATACTTTAATGGATGCTCAATTTGAACGAAATGTTGCCTTGATTGGCAAGGATAAGCAGGAGAAATTAAACCGCAGTCGTGTTGCTGTCTTCGGCCTTGGCGGAGTTGGCAGCTATGTTGTGGAAGCGTTAGCGCGCAGCGGTGTTGGAGCCCTTGATATAATTGATAAAGATATAGTTGATACAACAAATATAAACCGTCAAATTATAGCGCTTCACAGTACTGTCGGCAGAGATAAAACTGAGGTTTCAAAGGAACGAATTTTAGATATCAATCCAAATTGTAAGATTGAGTCACACAAAATTTTCTTTTCGCCCGAAACCGCAGAGCAATTTGACTTTACTAAGTATGATTACATTGTTGATGCGGTTGATAATGTAACCGCTAAAATACTACTGTGCGAAATGGCAGTAAAATATAATGTGCCTATAATTTCCTCAATGGGAACAGGCAATAAACTTGACCCTACGAAATTAACAATTGCAGATATTTATGATACCTCTGTTTGCCCTTTAGCTCGTGTAATGCGTAGAGAACTTAAATCAAGGGGTATAAAAAAACTTAAAGTTGTCTATTCGACAGAGGATAGCAAAGTTTGCTTTGATGATAAAGGCGCACCTTTAATTTCAAGCGTTTCATTTGTTCCGTCAGTCGCAGGCTTGCTTATTGCGGCTGAGGTTGTTCGTGACATAATATTCAACTAATGTTTTGGAGGCATAAACTTGAAAACTAATTTTCAACTAGCAAAAAGCGTGCTTTTTCGGCTGATTTGCTTCGGTGTACTCGCTTTCTTTATCTATATTATTTTTACCGCCTTAACTACTTCCGTTTTCACAAAAGAAATCGGCGCCAGAGTTTACAGGATTGTTGATGGGGAATATAATTTAGTTTCCGATGTTACTTTTGAAAATAAATCCGAATTTACTCCACCCAAAGGGGACGACATATTTGTTGAATATTACCGTGACGAGGAATCTGTTACAGTAAAAATAGTAAGCAGAGTGATAATTCAAGCCATTTCGTTATTTCTGCTCTTTAATGTGCTGTGTCCTGTTTTGGGGAAACCCGGTTATGCTGCTCGAAAGTCAAACGAAGGTTGTTACAATGGCATTAAAATAGGTTTAATTGCTGCTGTGCCGTCCTTTTGCGTTTATTTAGGGTTTGTTGTTGCTACAGCATTAAAACTTAAATTTGCGTTTTCTGCTTTTTGTATATTGAATATAACATTCAGACCTATTATTGATATTGTTTCGGTTTTCCCGCATAATCAATATTCAGTAGTTAACGCATTATTTATGATATTTGTTGTTCTGGTAATTCCGTTTATAACACAAATCACATTTATGTTTGGACACAAATTCCAAAATATTGACTTGAAAAAATACATTTATAAAAAGGAAGAAAAATAATGGGATTGTTTCATAACTATAGTAAAGTTGGACCGGGTGTTTCAAAAAACGAGCCGGAGAAAAAGCCTTTCTTTCGCTTTTTTGAACTCCTTGGACGTAATTTTTGGAAATTAGTAACAGCAAATTTATGGACATTTTTACTTTCAATCCCGTTGCTTACTGTTGGATTGGCACAGGTAGGACTAACATATGTTACAAGAACCATATCCAGAGAACGTCAATTATTCGTTACCAGCGATTTTTTTGAAACAATAAAAAAGAACTGGAAACAAGCACTTGCTATTGGAATAATAGACCTTATAGTAACAATTATATTGTTGTTTGATGTTTATTACTTTTATTTGATATCGACCGATACAATCGGCAAGGTCTTATTTGTGCTTTTTTGTGTGCTTGCTGTTTTGTTTTTGTTTTCAACATACTATCACTATATGCTTTGCTTAACATTCAACTTTAAAATTGGCCAAATATATAAGAATTCGTTTTTATTGGCAATGTGCGGCATTAAAAATAATATAATTGTAACGCTGGCATTGATATTACTTTATGCTATAACGCTTCTTATAGGCTATTTTACGGGCACATACGGCTTAATTCTATTTACCGTGCTGATAATTGCGGTGGTTCCTGCGTTGCGCTCTTATATAATTAATTTTACCTGCTTTCCGGTAGTTTTAAAATTTGTTATAGAGCCATATTATGCAGAACACCCTGACGACGATATTGAAATGCGCCAAGACCTAGGCTTGTTACCTTACAATGAACCCGATGAAGATGTAGACTGGGGAGAGTAAAAAAAGACCTTGCAAACGCAAGGTCTTTTTATTTGTTTAGCATATTGACTTTTGTAAATTCTTTTTTGATAGTATTTGAATCAAAAGAACTGTGCCTACAAGCGCAAGACCGATTACATCAGTAACAATACCCGGGTATATCAATAATAAACCGCCGCAGGCACTTATTATTCTTTCATACCAAGACATATTTCGTAACATATAACCTTCTAATGAGGCGGATACGCCAAATATACCTATAAATGAAGTTATACAAATTAAAATAACTTCAAACGGAGTTGTGTTGATAAACAGCATTGCAGGATTCAAAGCAAAAACGTAAGGAACAATAAATGCGCCTATGGCAAGCTTTGTAGATGTGAATGCTGTTTTCATCGGATTGGATTGCGCTATAGCTGCACCTGCATAAGCGGCTAACGCAACAGGAGGGGTAAGGTCTGCTACAATACCAAAATAGAAAACAAAGAAATGTGCAGCGATAATCGGAACACCCATTTGAACTAAAATTGGAGCACAGGTTGCTGCCATAATACAATAGTTTGCTGTTGTGGGAACACCCATACCGAGTACAATACAGCAAAGCATTGTTAAGAATAAAGCAACAATAATTTGATTACCTGCAAGAGCAACGATACCGTTAAAGAGGATATATGCAAGTCCGGTAACGCCAATAACACCTGCAATAACACCTGCAACACCGCAAGCCGCAGCAACAGTAATCATTCCTTGACCGCCTGCTGCTAATGCCTCTAAAAGGCGCTTGGGCGTTATTCTATGTTCTTTATCAAACATACTAACAATGATTGCTACTACTATTGCGATTGCAGCAGCATAAGCAATCGAACGTGTGCTTGTACCAACTAAATATATAAGTAATATTAAAGGCAAAAGCAAATAAGATTGTTTGAGCAGAGGTTTCAATTTAGGAAGCTCCTCACGGCTTAAACCTCTCAAACCTTCTTTTTTAGCTTCTAAGTGAACTGTGATAAATACACCTGCAAAATAAAGTAGGGCAGGCAAAATTGCTTTTACAACAATGTTGGAATAGGGAACACCAACTGTTTCTGCCATTAAGAAAGCGGCTGCACCCATAATAGGAGGCATTATTTGACCGCCTGTTGAAGCAGATGCTTCGGCTGCGGCAGCAAATTCGGGCTTATAGCCTGTACGTTTCATTAGTGGTATAGTAACGGCGCCTGAACCAACAGTGTTGGCAACAGAAGAGCCTGAAACCATTCCCTCAAGAGCTGAAGCAACAACAGCAACCTTTGCAGGACCACCCGAAAAACGTCCTACTAATGCATTAGAAATCCTAATAAAGAAATCAGCAATACCGGTTCTCTCTAAGAAAGCGCCGAAAATTATGAACATTACAATATATTTTGAACATACATTAACGGGTGTTGAAAGAATGCCTTCTTTTGAATAGAAAAGAACCCTAACATACTCAGTTATTCGAGCAAAAATATCCGGGTTTGTTGAGCCCCAAATTAGAGCGTAAACCAGCAAAGCTGCGGCAACGAACAAAATTGGTAAGCCAACACTTCTGCGGCAAAGCTCAGCTAAGCAAAGTATACCAACAATACCAAGTATAACTTCAAAAGTACTGATTCTAAATCTTGAAACAATTTCAAGAGCATTGAAGCAATAATAAAGAAATGAGCCGGTACCAGCAATCATTAGAATTATATCGTACCAAGGCATATAATTTGATTTTTGCACACCTTTTTTAGCAGGGAAAACCAAATAACCAATAAAAAGGATGAAAGCCATAAATGAGGTTAATCGGATTTCGTCAAGCCAGGTAGCAAACAAAGTAACATAAATGCAAAATACTGAAAAGATTGCTAAAATACAAGTTACAATAGTTTTTGGTGTACCTTCCCAAATTCGAGTGTTGGACTCTCGGTCGAACTTTTTCATTACGTCGTCGAGATTCATGTTTTCCTCTACTTTGGCGGAACTGTTTTTCTTAAAAAACAAGATAGTACCTCCCCAAATTTTAATTAACAATAAAATTGGCTGCAGCTAATTGGACTGCAGCCAATCGAAAATATAAAAGTTAAATCTTATTTAGTTTCAACTGTAACGTTTTTCTCTTTAAAATATTTAGCTGCGCCGGCATGGAAGGGAACAGTGATACCTTCGGTAGCATTTTCAATTGAAAGCTCAGCGCCTTTAGCGTGTGCAGTTGTGATAGCATCAGCGTTATCAAAGATAGCCTTAGTAATGTTGTATACATCATCCTCAGAAGCGGAAGCGTTAACAATCAATGTGGCTTTTACTGTAACGGTAGAAACTTCTTTGTCTTGACCTTTGTATGTGCCTGCAGGAACTTTATAAACTGTGTAATAAGGAGAGGAGTTCATAAGAGTTTCAGCAATTGCGCCATCAATCGGAACAAGATAAGCAGTTGTGCTGGTGCAAAGCTCTTGAATAGCCGGTGTGGGAGCGCCAGCAACGATAAATGCGGCATCAATTTTACCATCTTTCAAAGCATCTGCAGAATCAGCAAATGATTGATACTGAGGTTGAATGTCTTTTTCGGTTAAGCCTGCAGCAGCAAGAATGTCGATTGCGTTGAAGTAAACACCGGAACCAGCAGCACCGATGGAAACCTTTTTACCTTTAAGGTCAGCTACGGTTTTAATCTTAGAATCCATTGTTACAAGTTGAACGGCCTCAGCATAAAGACCACCGATAACACGAAAAGAATCAAGCTTGCCTTCAGCTTCGAAAGAGCGTGAACCATCCAAAGCGTAAGCCATAACGTCAGATTGAACAGTAGCGAGTTGATAGTTACCCGAATCAATACCAAGAATATTAGCCTTTGAACCGTCGGTAGCAACAACGTTGATGTTGATGTTAGCAGAAGTTTTAATCTGGTTGCCCAAAATTCCGCCGTAACCGTAATATGTACCAGCTGTACCGCCTGTACCCATTGTCATAGTGATAGGCTTATTTGCGTCTGTTGCTGCGGAACCGCAAGCAATTAAAGATAATGCCATTACAAGCACCATTAAGATAGCAATAAAACGTTTCATAATATTTCCTCCTAATAAACAAAAATATGTTATTTATATTATACATAAAATGGACTAAATTTGCAAGAAAAATATACACACTAATTATCGATTGAATAAAGCTTTAATGTGTTTTCACTTAAAATCATACTTCTTTCTTTGTTGGTAAGCGGTAGTGACATAAAACGTTCCAGCTCAATGTCAGGAGAAAAGACAGGGAAGTCCGAGCCAAACAACACGCGGTCGGCGCCGTATGAACGAATAATTTCGGTAGCACGGTCAATTGATAGTTCGTAAAGACTTGAAGAACAATCAACATAAAAGTTTTTATAACCTGACAGTTTATCTACAGCCTCATCCCAAACTGACCAACCGCCTAAATGAGCGCCTATTATTGTTAGATTTTTATAAATATCTAAAATCGGTACTAAACGATTAGGGTTTGAATAATCAAAACGGTAATCACCTGTATGCATTAAAATAGGCATATTTTCTTTTTCGCAAAGCTCGTATATTTTAAGGCAGCGATAATCGTCAATTTTGAATTTTTGAATATCCGGGTGTAGCTTTACACCGTGAAGACCTAGCTCTTTAATATGCTGCAAATCACCCTTTAAATCTGTGCTGTCAGGGTGCAATGTACCAAGCCCGATAAGTTTATCCGGGTATTGTAAAACCTCGCTTGCGATAAATTCGTTGATGCTTTTTACTTGATGCGGTGTAGTGGCAACCGATTGTACAACAAAACGGTCTATACCGGCAGTTTTTCCTATTTCAAGTAAAGATTCAACAGTTCCGTCACCAAGTGCTGTCATATCGTAAAACCTGCCGGTGCTTTCAACGGCAGGTTTTGCTATTTTTGTAGGATATATATGACAATGCGAATCGATAACGGTAAATTTGTTATCTATCATATTTGTTACTCCTCAAGACCTAAACGCTTTGCAGCGTCTTCACGCATTTTGTACTTAAGGATTTTGCCCGCGGCATTCATAGGGAATGATTTTACAAATTCAATATAGCGAGGTACCTTATGACGAGCCATATGGTCAGCTATATATTGTTTCATTTCATCCTCAGTCATAGACTCGCCATCTTTTAAGATGATACAAGCCATAATTTCTTCGCCGTAGCGTTTATCAGGAACGCCGATAACCTGAACATCCTTAACCTTGTCACAGGTATAGATAAATTCTTCAATCTCTTTGGGGTAAATGTTTTCACCGCCACGGATTATCATATCTTTAAGTCTGCCTGTAATGTTGTAGTTGCCTTCAGGAGTACGGCAAGCAAGGTCACCTGTGTGCAGCCAACCATCAGCGTCGATAGCGGCAGCGGTGGCTCCTGGCATTTTGTAATAACCCTTCATTATGTTGTAACCACGGGCTACAAATTCACCGTTTACACCATCAGGACAGTCTTCACCGGTTTCTGGGTCAACAATTTTACACTCGACATTGGCAAACGCACTACCAACAGTTTCAGTGCGAACCTCTAATGAATCATAATAGCTGCTCATTGTACAACCGGGGCTTGCTTCGGTTTGTCCGTAAACTGATACAATTTCTTTCATATTCATAACTTCTGTTGCTTTTTTCATAAGGTCGGCAGGACAGTTTGCGCCGGCCATAATACCTGTACGAATATAGGAAAAATCAGTTTTAGCAAAGTCTTCGTGTTGCATCATAGCGATAAACATAGTAGGAACGCCGTTAAAGGTTGTAATATGCTCGTTATGAATACAACTAAGTGCCGGTTTAGGTGAAAAATAGGGGAGCGGATAGATTGTTGCTCCGTGTGTCATAGAAGATGTCATTGAAAGTACCATACCAAAACAATGGAACATTGGTACTTGAATCATCATACGGTCAGCGGTAGATAAATCCATGTGGTCTCCTATATATTTGCCGTTGTTTACAACGTTATAATGAGTCAGCATAACACCTTTAGGGAAGCCTGTTGTACCCGATGTATATTGCATGTTGCAAACATCATCTTTATCAACTGCGGCAGCCATACGGTGAACTTCGCTAAGCGGCACTTGCGGAGCACGGCTTATAGCATCTTCCCAGGTCATACAACCATTTTGTGAGTAACCAACTGTTATTACATTACGCAGGAAAGGCAAACGACGGCTGTGAAGGGGAGACCCAACCTTTGTGCTTTCAAGTTCGGGACACAACTCGGCAATAATTTTGCCATAATGGGTGTCTTTTGAACCTTCAGTCATAATAAGAGTGTGTGTATCTGACTGTTTGAGCAAATACTCAATCTCGTGGATTTTATATGCAGTGTTAACTGTAACTAAAACAGCACCAATTTTAACCGTTGCCCAAAAAGCAATATACCATTGTGGTACGTTAGAAGCCCAAACAGCAACGTGTGAGCCTGCTTTTACACCCATAGAAATCAGTGCGCGAGCAAATGTGTCAACATCGTCACGGAATTCCGAATAAGTACGGGTGTAGTCAAGTGTTGTGTATTTAAAAGCGTACTGGTCAGGGAAACACTCAACCATTGTGTCAAGAACTTGTGAAAAAGTAAGGTCAATCAGCAAATCCTTTTTCCAAACAAATTTACCTGTATGGCTTTTGTTGTAGTAGAAGGTACGCTCATTACGTGAGGTGTCGCCAAATTGCTTCATAAAGCCTATAAACTGTGAGAATACGATTTCCATATCGTCAAGTTCAGTGCACCAAGCGGGGTCCCAAACAAGAGATACAAAACCGTCATAGTTTACAGAACGAAGAGCGAGCATCATATCGCCAATAGGCAATTCACCTTCACCAATAAGGCAAAATTCAACTCCGTCGGCAGTTTTTTCAGCATCATTGATATGGACATGCTTAATATAAGCACCTAAGTTTTTAATAATATCCTCGGCACTTTCGCCACCTTCAAAGTAAGCGGCAGACATATTCCAAAGAGCCGCTAAGTTATCGCTGGCGAATTGGTCTAAAACATTGCGAAGCTCCGCAGTTTTGCAAAAAAGACCAGATGTTTCAATTAAAATAGTAATATTCTTTGCAGCAGCGATTGGCAAAGTCTTATTGATAAATTTAATAACATTACTGCGTGAGGCATCAAAGTCAACTGATTTTTCAGCCTTTACACGTATGGCGGGAATTTTGAGGTTAGATGCTATGTTTACGCACTTTGAAAATTCTTCCATAGCGGTATCAACTTTTGCAGTAGCACCAATATCGCATAAAACATCTATACAAGGAATATTCAATTTCTTTTCGTAAAGTCTGCGAGCAGTAGCGGCGGCAGTGTAGTCATGAAATGCACCGTCTTTGTCGGTGAAAAGGCGATTGTTTACATTGTGTAATTCAATTCCACCAAAGCCTAATTCAACCGCTATATCACAGAATTCGTCAAAAGAGTTGTTGTGCCAACCTTTTGTTGAAAATGATAATTTCATTTTAGTTTGCCTCCTCGTAAACAATCTTGTTTACGGCGTTAATATATGCGCGTATACTTGCGCTGATAATGTCGGTAGAAATACCGTTGCCTGAGTAGAGCTTACCGTTGTTTCTAAGTTTAACAAGAGCTGAACCCATAGCTTCTTTACCTTCGGTAACCGATTGAATTTGGAAATCGTCAAGTTCGTAGTGGTGACCTATGATTTGTTCAACCGCTAAAAATGCAGCATCAATAGGACCATCACCAATGCAAACACCTTGAATTTGCTCGTCACCTTTTTTTATAGTGATTTGAGCAGAAGCAGGAATAATATTACCGGTGTTTATAACATAGTTTACAAGTGAATAGGTGGCAGGAACCTGAAGCGCAACCGAAGCAATAATAGCTTCAAGTTCTTTAAAGCCCACATTCTTCTTTTCTGCAACACGTAAAAACTCTTCGTAAACCTTTGTTTTGTCTTCTTCTGAAAGGTCGTAACCGAGTTTTGCAGCAGCTGTTGATACGGCATCAATATCATCGTTTTTATCAAGGTGAACCGTAGTATCAACTACTGTTTTTACGCCGGAAGCAGTATTTTGCGAACTGCCGGTTACCCAACGAATTTGTTTTACTATTCTATGAAGCTCTGTTGTCTTAATATTTGTGGTAAAACCATAATCATTACCACAGTTCTTAATCATATCTGCTAAGGTTTCAAGCGGAACTGTTGTGCCGTCAACCTCAGTTTTAACTGTGTTTACGCCTTCTTTAACAGCTAAAATTGCCTGCGCTAATGCAAGACCGTTTTTATTGTCACACTTAACGCCAACAGGTACTGAAGAAATATCGGTTACCTTTTTAGCAAATACAGCAAAATCGTCGGGCATCATATTTGCGGCACTGTCACAAACCGATACGCTTGTAGAACCGGCTGCTATTGCCACGTCGATAACGTTTTTAAGAAAATCTGTTTCAGCACGTGTTGCATCGATAGCGCAAAATTCTACATTATCAATTACGGATTTTGCAGTTTTAACACAGTTTTCGATGTGTGCTAAAATTTTATCCGGCTTTTTGTGACAGGTGTA
The DNA here is from genome assembly GCA_045660865.1 of Acutalibacteraceae bacterium. GTDB lineage: Bacteria > Bacillota > Clostridia > Oscillospirales > Acutalibacteraceae > CAZRRV01. Next base: position 129,204 of record JAZREP010000001.1, read on the forward strand.
TTCCATACCAACAGGGGATACGGGGAGCTCAATTCTTATTTGTGCCATTTTAGCGTTACTGAGCGCACTAATAGCATTGTCAACGCTATTTGCACCAACACCTGCTGCTACAGAAATTACACTGTTCTTTACAAACGATGAAACTGTTTTAATAAGCAAAATATCAGCACGAGCATTTGCAATTTCAGGAAATTCTATAATGTCAACATTAAGATTTTCAAGTTGTCTTGCAATTTCAATCTTTTCTTTAAATGTAAAGTTGTTGTTTTCTCGGCAGAGTGTTGCATCTGCAATTTTAATTTGTTTCATAATAATCCCTCGCATTTACCGTGTTGGTCAGTAATTATAATATAAAATAAAAAAACCCGAAGCAAAGTCACATAACTTTACCTCAGGGACGAAAGGTTAATTTCGCGGTACCACCCTGTTTGCTGCAAAATACAGCCAACTCAGTCAAAGCTCCAACAAGCTTTGTGTCTTGTAACGGGACAAACCGTAGCAACTTACTGTAAGTTCAGCCGCTCTGCTCGGGAATGAGGCTTTCTTTTAATGTTCTTACTGTCTTACACCAACCGACAGCTCTCTGAAAAGAAGGGAAGAAAAGAAATAGTTCCTTCAAAGCATTTAAAAATATTTTCACATATTATATCATAATGAAAAAACCTTGTCAAGTGTTAAACTAAGCAAAAAAGCAGCCGAACAAAGTCGACTGCTTTTTTTATTAAAGTTGATAAGTCCAATCAAAGGTATCTTCGATTTTGCCCCATTGAATACCTGTAAGGGTATCATAAAGCATTTGTGTTACTTCACCGATTTTGCCATCATTTACAGCGTACTTGGTGCCTTTGTAGCAAAGCTCACCAATAGGTGAAATAACTGCAGCTGTGCCACAACCCCAAGCTTCTTTCAAAGTGCCGTTTTCCATTGCTTCGGCTAATTCATCAATGCTAAGTAAACGTTCGCTTACTTTATAACCCTTGTTGCGTAAAACCTCTAAGCAGGATTTACGGGTAATACCTGGAAGAATTGAGCCTGAAAGCATAGGTGTAACAATTTCATCACCAATTTTGAACATAACGTTCATAGCGCCAACTTCTTCTATGTATTTGCGCTCTACACCGTCAAGCCATAATACTTGTGAGTATCCTTTACGTTCAGCACGTTCACCGGCACGGTTGCTGGCAGCGTAGTTACCGCCGCATTTAGCGTAACCTGTACCACCTCGTACTGCACGAACATCTTCGTCTTCAATCATAATCTTAACGGGGTTAATGCCTTCTTTATAATAGCTACCAACAGGAGAAGCGATTATAACAAATGTTGCATTATGAACTGCGTGAACACCTAATGTTTCGTCGTTACCGAACATAAAGGGACGAAGATAAAGTGATGTACCATCAGCGGCAGGGGTCCAATCCTGTTCAACACGAACAAACTCAGTAAGAACCTTGAAAGCCAAATCTTCGGGGATTTGGGGCAAACAAAGTCTTTCGGCCGAAGTGTTCATACGACGGATGTTTTCCATAGGTCTGAAAAGCTGTACTTTTCCGTCTTTACGGCGGTATGCTTTAAGACCTTCAAAAATTTCGGAACCGTAATGAAGCACGGTGGAAGCAGGGTGCAAAGAAATGTTTGCGAACGGAACTATGCGTGCGTCATGCCATCCTTCTTCATTGGAGTAGTCCATCATAAACATATAATCGGTAAAAATTTTACCGAAACCCAAAGTAGAACTGTCGGGTTTTTCTTTTAATACGTCAGATTTTACAAATTTGATTTCCATTTGTATATCCTCCTTAAATTAGTTGTTTGCACCAATCTGCATAGCTTTCATATTGATTTCAAGCATATCAGCCTTTTTAGGCGGAATAACCTTTGAAAGCACGGTTTTGATTTCATCCTCGTTATAGTCACCCATAACAGCAAGTAATTTGCCAAGGATAATCATGTTAGCGAGTGATTGTTTACCCATTTCACTTGCAAGAGTTGTTGCAGGAATATAGTAAACGTCAATATCGGTACGAGTTGATTTTGTTTCAATTAAGCTTGAGTCAGCGATTACAATACCGCCGGGTTTTACTGTGGGCTCAAACTTTTCGAAAGACGGTAAATTCATAGCAATAAGTACATCGGGTTGTGAAATGATAGGGGAGCCTACCTCTTCGTCACTGATGATAACGCTGCAGCTTGCTGTACCGCCACGCATTTCGGGGCCGTAGGAAGGAAGCCAGCTAACATTTTTATCAGCTAAAAGGCCTTTGTATGCTAAAAATTTACCTGTAAACAAGATGCCTTGTCCGCCAAAGCCTGAAAGCAAAATTTGAGTAGTCATTATTTTGTTTCCTCCTTTGCCGAACGGTCTTTATAAACACCCAAAGGATAGTAAGGAAGCATATTTTCTTCAAGCCATTTGAGTGCGTTTTGCGGTGTCATACCCCAGTTAGTAGGGCAGGTTGATACAACCTCAACAAGAGAAAATCCCTTGCCGTCAATCTGGTTTTGGAATGCCTTTTTAATAGCTTTTTTAGCCTTCATAATATTCTTAACGTTGTTAACAGTAACACGCTCTAAATATTCGGGACCATCAAGCTCAGAAAGCATTTCGCTAACCTTAATCGGGAAACCGCAATGAGAAGTATCACGGCCATAAGGAGAGGTTTGTGTAACTTGACCGGGAAGTGATGTAGGAGCCATTTGGCCGCCTGTCATACCATAAATTGCGTTGTTTATAAAGATAATGGTAATATTTTCATTTCTTGCTGCTGCGTGTACAGTTTCAGCCATACCGATAGATGCTAAGTCACCGTCACCTTGATATGTAAATACGATGTTGTTTTCGGGGTCTGAACGCTTAACACCGGTAGCAACTGCGGGAGCACGACCGTGAGCCGCTTCAATCATATCGCAGTTGAAATAGTTGTATGCAAATACTGAGCAACCAACAGGTGCGATACCAATAGTTTTTCCCTCGATACCGAGCTCATCGATAACCTCAGCAACAAGGCGGTGTACTATACCGTGGGTGCAACCTGGGCAATAATGCATAGGAGCATCGGTAAGAGCGTGTGGTTTGTCAAATACTACTGCCATTATTTTGCACCTCCGTTTGCTTTCTTTATTGCTTCGAGAACTTGCTCAGGAGAAGGAATCATACCACCTGTGCGGTTGCAAAGAGTTACAGGAACCTTGCATTCGCAAGCAAGTTTAACGTCTTCAATCATTTGACCCATAGAAAGTTCTACTGAAATAATCTCTTTAACCTGATTAGCAGCCTTTTTGAAAGGAGCAACAGGGAAAGGCCATAATGTGATAGGACGGATAAGACCAACCTTTATACCTTGTTTTCTTGCCTCGTTGATAGCGTTTTTAGCAACACGAGCAGCAATACCGAAAGCAGCGATACAAATTTCGGCGTCGTCCATCAAATATTCTTCATACATTACTTCGTTTTCTTCAATCAACTTATAACGTTCATAACGCTCAAAGTTAAGAGCTTCAAGCTCGTCAGGATTGAGGAAAAGGGAAGTGATAATGTTATGGTCACGTTCCATTTTTGTACCTGTAGTAGCCCAAGGCTTATCTACAGTTTCTTTTTTCTCATAATCAAGAGAAACCGGCTCCATCATTTGACCCATTGTACCGTCAGCCAAAATCATAGCGGGCATACGGTATTTATCTGCAAGGTCAAAACCTTTTACAGTAAGGTCAGCCATTTCCTGAACAGAACAGGGGGCCAAAACAATCATTTTAAAGTCACCGTGACCGCCGCCTTTTGTTGCTTGGAAATAGTCAGCCTGGCTGGGTTGAATACCGCCAAGACCTGGGCCACCACGTTGAACGTTAACAATAACTGCAGGAAGGTCAGAACCTGCAAGATAAGAAAGACCTTCACTTTTAAGCGAAATGCCCGGTGAAGAAGACGATGTCATTACACGCTTACCGGTAGAAGCTACACCGTAAACCATATTGATAGCGGCGATTTCACTTTCAGCTTGCAAAAAGCATCCGCCGATTTTGGGCATTCTTTTTGCCATATATGCTGCAACCTCGGTCTGAGGTGTTATAGGATAACCAAAATAGTGCATACAGCCGGCTTTTATAGCGGCTTCAGCGATGGCTTGGTTACCCTTCATTAAAATCTTGTCTGCCATAATTCCCACTTACCTTTCTACCTTGATGATGCAGTCGGGGCACATCATAGCACAAGCAGCACAACCAACACAAGCGCCTTGGTCGGTAATTTCTGCAGGGTGATGACCCTTTTTGTTAATTTTGTCGTTGGCAAGTTTAATAAGACCTTTAGGGCATGCATCAATACACAGTCCGCAGCCTTTGCACTTGTCGGTTTTAAAGGTTAGTTTTGCCATATTCATTACTCCTTTAATTAAATGGGTTTTGCCTGAAGCTTTAGAGGTAATAGGTTATCAATGTTTTCTTTTAACTCATCGTAAAGCTCAGTCTTTACAGTGGTCATAACAATCGGTAGACCTGACACTCTTGAAACTTCATTGGCATAGCCAATAGAATCAATAACATCTTGTGCGGTGGTTTCTTCACCAATATTAGAGTTGTTTACAAGACCTGTAAATGTAAGCCCGCAAGCCGTTTCAATCTCACGCATAACTTCAATAGTCGATTCGACGTCGGGGGTGAGGGGGCGATACCCGTTTATAACCATAAGCATATCAAAATTGTTTTCAGCTTTGATTTCGGGCACCAAACGACCTAAAGCATAGGCTCCACGGTCATCACCGCCAACATCTATAACAGCGGTAAGATTTTTATCGGCTGTAAGGCGGTACATATTGGCGGGAAGAGCGGGAATATCAACATTTGTGTTGGCGTATTCCGAACAAATAAGCTCAATGCCGTGCTTTTCAAAGTCTTGTAAGCTGTCCTTGGTACGAAAATAAGGATTAACAATATCAAGGTCTGCCACAACTAAATTATTATAATGCTTTTTCAAATGAAATGCAAGATTTACAGCAACATTTGTTTTGCCGCTGCCGTAATGTCCGCAAAGCAAAGTAAGTCTTTTAAAATCATTCATAATATCACTTTTTTAGAGTTTGTTACGCTGTATTTTACCGCTAACGGTCTTAGGCAGACTGTCACGGAACACAACAATACGAGGATACTTATAAGGTGCAGTATGTTTTTTAACATATTCTTGGATTTCCTTTTTAAGCTCATCGGTAGCCTCGGTGCCGTCTACAAGTACGATACTTGCTTTTACAACCTGACCTCTAACCTCATCGGGAGCGGCAGAAACACCGCACTCAAGAACGTAGGGGAGTTCCATAATAACGTTTTCAATCTCGAAAGGTCCAATACGATAGCCGGATGACTTAATAACGTCATCAACACGGCCAACATACCAATAGAATCCATCTTCATCACGCCAAGCTGTATCGCCTGTATGATAATAACCGTCATACCAAACTTCGTCAGTTTTCTCCTGGTCGTTGTAGTATCCTGTAAATAAACCACAGGGTGCGCCGTTAGCTACATTTACAACGATTTCACCAACCTCACCGTCAGCAACATCGTTGCCATCAGGGTCAACAATATGTACATCGTAAATCGGAGCAGGTTTACCCATCGAGCCAATTTTGTGTGAAGCACCAACCATATTACCAATAATCATTGTGCTTTCGGTTTGACCGAAACCTTCGATTATTTGAAGACCTGTAGCTTTCTCAAATTGACGGTAAACCTCCGGGTTAAGCGCTTCGCCTGCGGTTGTCATATGCTGAACAGAAGAGAAATCATACTTTGAAATATCTTGCTTAATCATCATACGAAGCATTGTAGGCGGTGCACAGAAGGTTGTAATCTTGTGCTCAGCAAACATAGGTAATATGTCCGCCGCATCAAAACGGTCAAAGTCATAAACAAATGTTGCAGCCTCGCATAACCACTGTCCGTAAAGCTTGCCCCACATTGCTTTTGCCCAACCTGTGTCGGAAATGGTAAAGTGTAAACCGTCAGGGTCAACGTTGTGCCAATATTTTGCTGTATGGAAGTGACCAAGAGGGTACTTATGATTGTGAGCGGCAATTTTAGGATAACCTGTGGTGCCTGATGTAAAGAACATAAGCATTAAATCATCGCCACAGGGTGAATCCTCGGTGCGCTCAAATTTAGTGCTGAATAAGGTGTATTCTTCATCAAAACTGCGCCAACCATCACGAGTGCCGTTTACAATAAGCTTGTGTTTCAAAGTTTCACACTTTTGAGCGGCAATATCAACCTGCTCAGCTGTATCACCGTCAGCAGTACAAACAACTGCAGTTACTCCGGCGGCATTAAAGCGGTACTCAAAATCATGAACGAGCAATTGGTTTGTAGCAGGAATTGCAATAGCTCCAAGTTTATTTAATGCTAACATACAGAACCAGAACTGATAATGGCGTTTTAAAACGAGCATTACACGGTCGCCTTTTTTAATACCCATAGATTTGAAGTAGTTTGCAACCTGGTTGGAAGCCTTTTTCATATCCTTAAAGGTAAAGCGGCGTTCGGTTTTGTCTTTTGAAATATGTAACATTGCAAGTTTCTTCGGGTCACGCTCAGCAAGTGCGTCAACCAAATCAAATGCAAAGTTAAAGCTATCGGTGTTTTTAAATTTAATAGATGTAGGTGTGCCGTTTTCGTTTTTAGTGGTTTCAATGTAATTATGGTAAATACGGCTTTTCTTATCTCTTGCAGAAACACGGTTATCTGCAATTTTTACAGTGGTTTGAAGCTCGGGGATAGGTTCGCCAGTTGGGTTAAGAACAATAGCGTAGAACTTACAATCTTTGCCGTTTACAGCTATCATACCGTGAGGTGTGTCACTATCAAAGTAAATGCTGTCACCGGGGCCTAAAACCTCACGGTGATTACCAACCTGAACCATAAGGTTGCCTTCAATTACAATGTCACATTCTTGACCGGCATGGGTGGTGAGCTCAATTTCTTTTTCTTGTGCTGATTCGTCGTAAATACTGTTTACAAAAAGTGGCTCAGCAATTCTGTCACGGAAAGCATACGCTAAGTTGTAATATGTCATACCGTGCGCTTGCGATACCTTTTGACCGCCGCCTGCACGAGTTACAGTGTAACCCGCAAGTTTTGGGCTGTAACCCTCAATAATATCAGTAACATTTACGTTGAGAGCTAGGGCACAACGATAAATAAAAGCAAAGTTTAAGTCACTTTTACCTGATTCGCATTCTATGTATTCAGCTTCGCTGACATTGGTTTTGGCAGCCATTTGAGCCGCAGTAAGACCTTCAAGCTCACGAAGTTCTCTGATACGGCTTGCCATTTCTTGAATTTTGTAGTCTAGCGCAGTAATTTGTTCCATCATTTACAAATCCTTCCTGTTGGGACTTAAAAAGCACTCGCCCCAAAGTTATGACTTTGAGACGAGCGCTGCTAATCAGTCACCCGCGGTACCACTCAAATTGCAACCACAGTTGCCACTCTTGGAATCTAACAATTCCTATGCCTTTACGCAGCAATCACGGGAAGATTCTACTTGTCTTGCGACTTTCTTTCTTCCGACTCGGAAGCTACAAACATAAACCTGCTTTTGATAACTTACACCAACCGTTATCTCTCTGAGAAAAGCCTTGGAATATGCCCTCTTCGTCAAAGTCTTTAAAATTTATGTTAGTATACCATAATTTAAATATTTTGTCAATATTTAATATTAAAGTTTGTTGCGCTGTATCTTGCCGCTAATTGTCTTAGGTAAGCTGTCACAGAATACAACAAGACGAGGGTATTTGTAGGGGGCAGTGTGTGTTTTAACATACTCTTGGATTTCCTTTTTAAGCTCCTCAGTAGGTTCGGTACCTTTAGTAAGTACAATACTTGCTTTAACAATTTGACCTCTTACCTCATCGGGAGCAGCAGATACACCGCATTCAAGGACATAGGGGAGTTCCATAATAACGCTTTCAATTTCAAAAGGTCCTATACGGTAACCAGAAGACTTGATAACGTCATCAATACGGCTAACATACCAGAAATAACCGTCCTCATCACGCCAAGCTGTGTCACCGGTATGGTACATACCGTCGTACCAAGCTTCACTAGTCTTTTCATCATCAAGATAATACTCTTTAAAAAGACCGCAGGGGGCACCGTCTTTAGTATGAATAACAATTTCACCGACTTCGCCGTCAGCAACAGGGTTACCGTCGGGGTCAACTATGTCAACATTATATTGCGGTGAAGCTTTACCCATAGCACCAACCTTTGGTGTGGTGCCACGCAGGTTTGCAATGGTAAGGGTGGTCTCGGTTTGACCAAAACCTTCCATAATTTGTAGACCTGTTGCTTTTTCGAATTGCTTAAATACTTCGGGATTAAGGGCTTCGCCTGCAGTTGTCATATGGTGAATAGAAGATAAATCGTAGTTAGATAAATCTTCTTTTATAAGCATACGCAGCATTGTAGGCGGTGCGCAGAATGTAGTGATACCATACTTTGCAAACATAGGCAAAATATCTGCTGCATCAAAGCGGTCAAAGTCATAAACAAATACGGCTCCTTCGCACAACCATTGTCCGTAGAGTTTGCCCCAAAGAGATTTACCCCAACCTGTGTCGGAAATAGTAAGGTGCAAGCCGTCACGTTCGCAACAATGCCAGTATTTTGCAGTTGCAAAGTGGCCTAAAGCATAAGTATGCTTGTGAGATGCCATTTTAGGATTACCTGTTGTACCCGATGTAAAGAACATTAAAGCGGTATCATCACCGGCAGATGTGTCTTCTGTACGGTTATAATGGGTAGAGAATAGTTTGTATTCACTGTCAAAATCGTGCCAGCCGTCACGAGAACCGCCAACCATAATAAGATTTTTAACACAGTCGCAGTTTTTGGCAGCGCGCTCAGCAATTTCAGCGGTGTCACCATCAGCAGTACAAACAAGCGCGGTTACACCGGCGGCTTTATAGCGGTATTCAAAGTCATGGTCTTTAAGCTGATTTGTAGCGGGAATTGCTACAGCGCCAAGCTTATGTAATGCTGTCATACAGAACCAGAACTGATAATGGCGCTTCAAAACGAGCATTACCTTATCACCGCGTTTAATGCCCAAAGATGTGAAATAGTTTGCAACCTGATTTGAAGCTTTTTTCATATCTTTAAAGGTGAAGCGGCGTTCGGTTTTATCCTTGTCTATATGAAGCATAGCGAGTTTTTCGGGATATTTATCGGCAATGCCGTCAACTATATCAAAACCAAAGTTGAAGTTATCGATGTTTTTAAACTTAATGTCTTGTAAAGCGCCGTTTTCATCTTCAAAGGTCTCAACAAATTTTTCACAAACGAGGCTCTCGCTCTTTTTAGTAGATACAATGCTTTTGCGAACAACCTCTTCTTTGGTGTCTTCACCGGGAAGTACCACAGCACAGAACACGCAGTCTTTGCCACCAACAGCAATCATTCCGTGAGGGGTAGAACTGTTGTAATATATACTGTCACCTTCGTGCAAAACCTCAGTATGTTCACCGATTTGAACTTTAAGCGAGCCGCTTAAAATAAAGTCAAATTCCTGGCCCGAGTGTGTTGCAAGGTTAATAGGCTTATTTTGCTGGGAAGCTGAATATTCATATCTTACATAATAAGGCTCTGCAATTTTATCCTTAAATTTGGGCGCCAGGTTGGTAATGTCAATACCATCTTCTTTAGCGGTTTTCTGTCCGCCGCCTTTACGGGTTACGGTATAGCTGGAAAGACGTGCGGAATGACCCTCAAGAAGCTGTGTCATTTCTACATCAAAGGCCAGTGCGCATTTATGTATAAAAGAAAAGGGGAAATCTACACTTGCATTTTCGTACTTTGTATATTCTTCTTCGCTGCATTGTGTTTTTTCTGCCATTTCGGCAATAGACCAACCCATAATTTCGCGCATTTCCTTAATTCGCGCGGCAATTTCCATAAGTTGTTGTTTTGCGGTGTTGGTTTGCATAAAATCTACTCCTTTTCAGCGTGATAAAAAATAAAACACCCGTCTCAAAACTTTGAGACGGGTGATAATATCACTCGCGGTACCACTCAAATTGCAACCAAAAGGTTACCACTCTCGGAATCAAGCAATTCCTATGCCTTTACGCAGCAGTCACGGAAGGTATCTACTAAGTATAAAACCGTTCGGGCCTTCAGCTCGGAAGGGATGGGCATTTTAGAAATTTTGTTGCTGTCTCGCACCAACCGACAGTTCTCTGAAAACTCAAATTCTAAGCCGTCTTCGTCATAGCTTTTCAAAATTTTTTCATATTTTAACACAGTATTACTGTTACTGTCAAGTGTTTTTTGTAAAAATAACAGCAAAACACCTCAACTGTAATTGTGAGGTGTTTTCGTTTTGTGGCCCGCCCGGAGGGATTTGAACCCCCGTCCTTCAGAATCGGAATCTGCTGCGATATCCAGCTTCGCCACGGGCGGACATATAAGGCGATTAAACGCCTTATTTTTGTGCTAGTTTATCTATCTTAATTAACATTTCTTTGGCAGCTTTAATTGCGGCTTTACCACTTTTACTGTTGGCGATTTTTTCGCCTGATTTACGCATACAGAGATAAACATCCTCAGTGTAGCCGATGCCGTCGTTGGCCTTTAAAATTTCGTCAAATTTAGTGCCGTTTAGTTTAACGGCTTTACCGTTGTATTCGCTCAAATTTAAAGTATCAACCCATAAACCGCCGTCAGTCTCTTTATCTAATTTAACCATATTGTCATAGCTTAAAATGAACAGCTGGGCATAGTTAATATTAAATTGGAGCTTGAATTTTGTTGCCCTTGCGCCAACTTCTTCATAATTTGTGCCGTTTTCGTCGTAAGAGCAATCTAATACTTCGACTAAGGTTTTCCCATCATCGTTAGAATCGGGGCAATACTGGGCTAAAAACTCAGAGTATTCCTTCGATACTTCAGTAAGGTTCATTGCACCGGTGTTTATTACTACAAGACAATCGGGTGTTTTTTCAGTTAAGATTTTTTTGCCTAACGAAACAACAAAAACAAAGGCACAAGCGATTACAACAATATGCCAAACGTGATAGCGTAAAAAGTTGGCAAAAGCAGGGAAGCCCTTAAGCTTTTGCTTAGGAACATCATCGTTTTTTGGAGGGCTTATCAAGCCTTGCCGCATTTTTTTAAGCTCAATTAAATCTTTGTTGTTTACATTGTGTGATTTACTCATTTAATCATCCCGTATAAAAATATATCTAAATTATATCAAAGTACTTCCTTTAAAGCAAGCGTTAAGCAGAATAATTAATGGTGATGATGGTGATGTTTATGTGCCGTTTCGAATTCTACGTGGCAACATTTCTCGTGGCAATGCTCATTTTCGTATTCTAATTCTAAAGTTGCATGGCCAACACCATGTTTACGTAATTCTTCACGTATTTCATCTTTTATTTGATGGTGTTCAGCGTTTGTGACAATATGCATGGTAGCATAGTTGTTTATACCGTCTAAACTCCATATATGAATATGATGCACACCAAGTACACCTTCGATTTTTAAAATGTGTTCTTTAATTTTTTGAGTTTTAATATTACTTGGTGCTTTTTCAAGGAAAAGGTTGATAGCTTCTTTTAGGTTTTTAATAGCGTTTATAAAAATGAATGCCGCTACACCAATTGACATTATTGGGTCAATTATTGCGAAATTGGTAAATTTCATAATTACAGCACCGATTAAAACAATTGTCCATCCAAGAACGTCTTCCAACATATGAAGATTTACAGCTTTTTGGTTTAAAGAATCACCTTCACGAGTGAAAAATGCAGCAGTAAAATTAACAACAAAACCTACAATAGCAAAAATAATCATACCATTATAATTTATAGCTTTCGGTTCGAAAATTCTTCCAATTGCGGTATATATTACGGTTATAGAGCCGAACAAAAGAATTAAAGTGGTAATAACACTACCAATTACAGAGTATCTGGCATAGCCGTAGGTGTATATTTCATCTGGCTGTTTTTTACTTTTCTTTTCTAAAATATAAGACAAACCTATACTTGCGGCATCTCCAATATCGTGTATTGCATCTGAAATTATAGCAACACTGCCGGTAAATATACCGCCAATAAATTCAAATATAGAAAAGAACAAGTTCAAAAGAAAAGCAACAAGGATGTTTTTTTCAGTTTTCATAAATACCTACTTTCAAAACAGTTTATCAAAAGCCCAAGATATCAGAAGTTATCTTGGGCTTTGATTATATATTAGTCTAATGGCTTCATTGTGGGGAAGAGGATTACTTCACGAATAGAATCAGAGCCGGTTAAAAGCATTACAGCTCTGTCAATACCGATACCCATACCGCCTGTTGGAGGCATACCGTATTCCATAGCGGTTAAGAAATCTTCGTCAAGCATCTCGGCTTCATCATCACCACGTTCACGAAGTTCTAATTGTTTTTCAAAGCGTTGACGCTGAACAATCGGGTCGTTAAGCTCTGAATAAGCATTAGCAAGCTCACTATGGCAAATAAAGAGCTCAACACGCTCGGTAAGTCGAGGGTCTTCGGGTGAAGCTTTGGTTAAAGGCGAAACCTCAACAGGATACATTGTAATAAATGTAGGCTGAATTAATTTTTCTTCAACTCTTTGGTCAAAGCAAGCGTACAA
>JAZREP010000002.1:0-5958 GCA_045660865.1 Acutalibacteraceae bacterium
AATTTTGAATACTGTGTTTGTTCCATATCAATCCCGTAAAGTTCTTTCATAATTCTAACTGCGTCTTGATTGATTTTGGGTTTTGTCTCTGTTCCAGCAGAATATGAATCAAATACATCTGGTGCCAATAGTTTCCCCAAGCCTTCTGCAATCTGACTGCGACACGAATTATGAACACAAATAAAGGCAACCTTTTTCTTTGCCTTTTTATGAAATGGACATTCTTCCACAGTGCACTGATTGTTCATATGAGAGCGAGAACAGGTTACTTGACTGGGCTCCATATTAACCCCTAATTTCTCACTAGTGAATTTAATTGCTTCCATAATGGCAAGATAAGAATCTCTCTTGCAACAACGAGGGCCACCGTTTTTTCCAATGGCTTCCAAGGCTCTTGCTGTCATTTGATTGGAAAGTCCCCAAGCCTCTTTTGTAAGTGGTGTTGATTTTAATGCAATGGAAATATACATACCTGTGCTAATACCTGCTCCACAGGCACCCCAAAATCCACATGCACCGCCAGGAACTTGCTTTCCTCTCTTTTGCATTTCATAAAGTGCGGTTTTTAAGTCTATATCTCCGCCCGCATTTTTATAAGCAGTTAAAAGTGCGGAGCCAACCATAGTATGATGCTCAGGACCGTGCATATGGCAAGATGGCAAACTCATCATTTTTTCCATAATCTCAATGGGGTTTGCGGATTTACTATTAAAGCATATCGAGATAATTTCATCCATTCCGCTTGTATGACATTCATCACAAACGAAATGTCCGTTTATACACCTTGTTTTACTACTTTGCTTTTTATGGCAAAGTTCACATTCCATCACTTCATCGGTATCAAGATACTCTAATGGTGCTTTGCATATTAAGCATTCTTCGTTCATAAAATTACCTCGCCAACTAATTATTTATCGTTTTACTGAATTATATAATATCACATTCTGCTTAAAAGAGAAAGGATTTTAAAAAAATCACCCTGCCGAAACTTCGGCAGGGTGATAAGTTTGCTTTATAAACCTAATTACTTAGATTCTTTAATAGCAGCCTGAGCGGCGGCGAGGCGGGCAATCGGCACACGGAAAGGTGAGCAGGATACATAATCCAGACCAATCTTGTGGCAGAACTCAACAGATACGGGGTCACCGCCGTGCTCACCGCAGATACCGCAGTGCATTTCAGGGCGTACCTTCTTACCGAGGGTAACAGCCATATCCATCAATTTACCAACGCCGTTCTGGTCAAGTTTAGCAAACGGGTCGTTCTCATAAATCTTGGTGTCATAGTAAGCGTTGAGGAACTTACCAGCATCGTCACGGCTGAAGCCGAAGGTCATCTGAGTAAGGTCGTTAGTACCGAAGCAGAAGAACTCAGCCTCTTTAGCAATCTCATCAGCGGTAAGGCAAGCTCTGGGGATTTCCATCATTGTACCAACCTCATATTTAAGGTCAGCGCCAGCAGCAGCGATTTCAGCATCAGCAGTAGCAACAACGATATCCTTAACGAACTTCATTTCCTTAACTTCACCGGTCAAAGGAATCATGATTTCGGGAACGAGATTCCAATCGGGGTGAGCTTTCTTAACGTTAATAGCTGCACGGGTAACAGCAGCGGTCTGCATCTTAGCAATTTCAGGGTAGGTAACTGCAAGACGGCAACCACGGTGACCCATCATCGGGTTGAACTCATGGAGACCGGTGATGATATTTTTGATATCCTCAACAGTTTTGCCCTGAGCCTTAGCCAAAGCAGCAATATCAGCTTCCTCAGTGGGAACGAACTCATGAAGCGGCGGGTCTAAGAAACGAATGGTAACGGGGTTACCTTCCAAAGCCTCATAAAGCTTTTCAAAGTCGCCTTGCTGATAGGGGAGAATCTTATCTAAAGCAGCTTCTCTTTCTTCAACTGTATCGGAGCAAATCATCTCACGGAAAGCAGCGATTCTGTCAGCTTCGAAGAACATATGCTCAGTACGGCAAAGACCGATACCCTCAGCACCGAGTTCACGAGCCTTCTTAGCGTTTGCAGGAGTATCTGCATTGGTACGAACTTTAAGAGTTCTGAACTCATCAGCCCAATCCATGATTCTGCCGAACTCGCCAGCGATTTCAGCGTCAACAGTCGGGATAATGCCATCGTAAATGTTACCGGTAGAACCGTCGATGGAGATAAAGTCACCTTCGTTGTAGGTTTTGCCTGCAAGAGTGAACTTCTTATTAGCTTCGTCCATAATGATGTCGCCGCAACCGGAAACGCAGCAAGTACCCATACCACGAGCAACAACGGCAGCGTGGCTGGTCATACCACCACGAACGGTGAGGATACCCTGAGAAGCCTTCATACCTGTAATATCTTCAGGAGAGGTCTCAAGACGAACAAGGATAACCTTTTCGCCACGGTTGTTCCAGATTTCTGCATCTTCTGCAGTGAATACAACCTTACCGCAAGCAGCACCAGGAGAAGCACCCAAGCCTTTGCCGGCAGGAGTAGCAGCCTTTAATGCTTTAACATCGAACTGCGGATGGAGAAGTGTATCGAGGTTACGGGGGTCAATCATAGCAACTGCTTGCCTTTTACCAACCATACCCTCGTCAACTAAGTCACATGCGATTTTGAGAGCAGCCTTAGCAGTTCTCTTACCGTTACGAGTCTGGAGCATATAGAGTTTGCCGTCTTCAACGGTGAATTCCATATCCTGCATATCACGGTAATGGTCTTCTAAGATAGCGCAAACTTTATTGAACTCTTCGAAAGCAGCAGGGAATTTCTCTGCCATTTCAGCAATCGGCATAGGAGTACGAACACCAGCAACAACGTCTTCACCTTGAGCGTTGGTCAAGAACTCACCCATAAGACCGGGTTCACCGGTAGCAGGGTCACGAGTAAATGCAACACCAGTACCGCAGTTGTCACCCATGTTACCGAATGCCATCATCTGTACGTTAACAGCGGTACCCCAAGAATAAGGAATATCGTTGTCACGACGGTAAACGTTTGCACGGGGGTTGTCCCATGAACGGAAAACAGCTTCAACAGCGCCCATAAGTTGCTCTTTCGGGTCGGTGGGGAAGTCTTTACCGATTTTAGATTTGTATTCAGCCTTAAACTGCTCTGCGAGAGTTTTAAGGTCATCAGCGGTCAGGTCAACGTCCTGAGTAACGCCTTTTTCTTCTTTCATTTTGTCGATAAGCTCTTCAAAGTATTTCTTACCAACTTCCATAACTACGTCAGAATACATTTGGATAAATCTTCTGTAGCAGTCATAAGCCCAACGAGCGTTGCCGGATTTAGCAGCCATGGTTTCAACAACATCTTCGTTAAGACCGAGGTTAAGGATGGTATCCATCATACCGGGCATGGAAGCACGAGCACCGGAACGAACAGAAACGAGAAGGGGATTTTCTTTATCCCCGAAGTTTTTGCCGGTGATACCTTCCATTTTGTCGATGTATTCCATAATTTGTGCTTGGATATCATCGTTAATTTTTCTGCCGTCTTCATAGTACTGGGTGCAAGCTTCGGTAGTTACTGTGAAACCTTGGGGAACGGGAAGACCGATTTTGGTCATTTCTGCAAGGTTAGCACCCTTACCGCCGAGAAGCTCACGCATGCTTGCGTCGCCTTCACTGAAAAGGTAAACAAACTTGTGACTCATTAAGAATCAACCTCCTAAAAAAATTTATGGGTTTACCATATTTTACAAAATTAGTACTCATAAGAGTATCCAACTTATTATACCAAACATTATTCCAAAAATAAAGTGAAATTTTACAAGAATGGTAAAAAATATATAAATTTACTAAATTTTTGATAAATAGACCTGGTAATTTACCATTTATGCACACCTTTACGGCGCCGTTTTTTATTATTGATATAAATTACAAACAATACAAAGCCTAAAACAATTAAAGCCACAATTATAAGCAGAGCGCGAAACAGTGTGGAGGTGAAAATATTGCGTAACAAACGGGCAAAACCTAAATAAGCATTTCGCTTTACAGATTCGCCTGCTATGATATTTACTTTCCCCAGTTTTTCACCTGCATAAAAAATTGTTCCGGTTCCTATTTTATCGCCTTTTTTAATCGGGGCATCAATGCTTTTTTCTATATCGAAATCAAATTCGGTTGTGATAGTTGAACTGTCTGCCTTTTTTGGCAGAAGCGCCGCTACATCCTTTTCGGGATATAGCGGTATGTGGTCTACATCCCAAGCCAATTCAACACCGATTTCACCTATAAGGTCCTCGGCGGAAATTACTGTTCTATATTCGAAATCATTAAATGCCCAACGGAAAATATTAGCGGCGTCTTTAAATTCGGCACGGTTACCCACCTTATTGGGTGCCTTCATAAGTACACAAATATAAGTGTAACCTTCATAGGAGGCGGTGGCTACAAGGCATCTTCCAGAATTATCGGTGAAACCGGTTTTAAAACCGGTTGCGTATTTGTAATAATAGTTAGTGGCTATATCAATAAGATAGTTTGAGGTAGAAAGAATTCTCTGGTCGCTTTTGTTGGTTTGAGGAATGGTATAACGCTTTAGCTTTGCGGCCTGCTTTATAGCTGTGATTTTCGCCGCATAGGAAGACAAAATATACATATCCTTAGCGGTTGTATAGTGATTAGGGTCATCTAATCCGGACACGTTATTGAAATGAGTGTTTTTCATACCAAGCGCTTTGGCTTTTTTGTTCATCAATTCCAAGAACTGCGGGATACCACCCGAAACGTGGTAAGCAATGGTAATGGCGCTGTCAGGTGCGGCGTTAAGTATAATTGCGTGAAGCAAATCGTTTGCCGTAACCTGCTCGTCGGGTTTTAGACCTGTAATAGCAGCACCGGTACCTAACAGCAGGGTAAATGCCTCCTCAGGTACAGTTACTACCGTATCTTCCAAGTCAGTCACATTCTCGCACAAAAGCACAGCGGTCATAATATTAGTAAGCGCAGCAGGGTAGACTTTTTGGGTAGAATTTTTTTCATAAAGCACCGCACCTGTGTCTAGGCTTGCAACATAAGCTGCCTCACTTTCAACCTCAAAATTTGAGGGGGTATAGGCGCTTGCAACCGGACAAATACTGCAAATTAAAATTAAAAATGTAAAAAATATGCAAAAAATCTTTTTTACCATAGAAAATTCCTCAATAATGTAGTATTATATATAGTATAACAAATATTTGGTAAATATAAAAGCATAAATTTCATTTTTTTGGAGGCTTACAGCATGGTTTGGGTTACCGGCGATATGCACGGCGACGAGTCACGGCTTTACGGCAGAGAATGGTCTAAGCTTAAAGCAGGGGATACATTGATTATATGCGGCGATTTTGGATACATCTGGAATGGTGACAGCCGTGAGCGTGAAATTATAGAATACTTAGGTTCGCGCAAGTTTAATGTTTGCTTTGTGGATGGCACTCACGAAAATTTTGATAGATTAAATAATCACCGCATGATACGCTGGAAGGGCGGCTTTGCGCACCGAATCCATCGCCATTTGTATCATTTGTGCCGTGGTGAGGTGTTTAATATTGAGGGTGTTAAAATATTTGCCTTTGGCGGCGGAGAGAGTATAGATAAAGATATCCGCATAGAGCAAAACAAATGGTGGAAGGAAGAACTGCCAACACCTGATGAAATGAAGCGTGGCGCTAAGGCACTTGATGAGCTTGATTGTAAGGTTGATTATATAATTACACACGAGCCACCCTCACTTGTGAAAAGTGCAATGCTTCTTAATGCAGGCGGCGAGGAAATACAGAATAAGCTTAACGGCTTTTTTCAAACACTTGATAATGAGTGTACCTATTCCCACTGGTATTTCGGCTCTATGCACGAGGATAGAATGGTTACACCCAAGCATACCTGCGTATTTAATAAAATTATCCCGCTGGGTTATAAAAAACAAATCAGCAAAAAACTGTAAGTGTTTTGGAGGTAGTTATGGATTTTA
>JAZREP010000003.1:0-8909 GCA_045660865.1 Acutalibacteraceae bacterium
CCGTCATACACCTTTCTTTAACAACTATCGTCCCCAGTTCTATTTCAGAACAACCGACGTTACCGGCGTAATTTCTTTGCCCGCAGGCGTAGAGATGTGCATGCCTGGTGATAACGTAGAGATGGACGTAGAGCTCATCACACCTATCGCAATCGAAGAAGGTCTTCGTTTCGCTATTCGTGAGGGTGGCCGTACAGTTGGTTCCGGCGTTGTAACCGCTATCAACAACTAATTATCTACAAATAAAAACAACCGAGGATTTCCTCGGTTGTTTTTTTATTGCGCAAAAAAAGGTCTAGGCAATTGCCTAGACCTTTTTAATTATTTATGGTTGTCTTTGCGAGGGCGGAAGCCTTTGCGGTTGTTAGATTTGCGGGGAGCTTCATCCTCAACTTCCTCAGCAACTGCGCCTTCAATCTCAATCAAAGCATCACGGCGGGAAAGATTGAGTCTGCCTTGGTCGTCAATCTCGGTTACCTTAACAATAACCTCATCTCCAACGTTAACAACATCTTCAACCTTTTCAACACGCTTAACATCCAGCTTGCTGATATGAACAAGACCTTCTTTACCTGGTGCAATTTCAACGAATGCGCCGAAGCTCATCAAACGGGTAACAATACCCTTGTAAACTGCGCCGATTTCGGGGTCATTTGCGATAGTTTCAATAATCATTATTGCACGCTTTGCGTTGTCAATATCAAGTGCGGCAACAAAAACACGGCCGTCTTCTTCAATATTGATTGTACAATCACATTGCTCTTGCAACTTTTGAATAACTTTACCTTGCTTACCGATAACATCACCAATTTTATCGGGGCTGATTTGGGTTGAAAGCATTTTAGGAGCATAGGGTGAAAGCTCAGCTCTAGGCTCTGCGATAACCGGCAACATAATTTCATCAAGAATGTAATTACGAGCCTTGTGGGTCTTAGCGAAAGCCTCTTTAATGATTTCAGGTGTAAGACCATGTACTTTCAAGTCCATCTGGATTGCTGTGATACCATTTTTGGTACCTGCAACCTTAAAGTCCATATCTCCGTAGAAATCTTCAAGACCTTGAATATCAACCATTGTCATAAAGTCGCCGTCATCGCCTGTAATCAAACCGCAGGAGATACCGGCAACAGGAGCTTTAATCGGAACGCCTGCAGCCATCAAAGCCAATGTGGAGCCGCAAACAGAACCCTGAGAGGTAGAACCGTTAGAAGAAAGAACCTCAGAAACTACACGGATAGCGTAGGGGAATTCGTCTACCGAAGGAATAACCGGTAACAAAGCACGCTCAGCTAATGCACCGTGACCGATTTCACGACGGCCGGGGCCACGTGAAGGCTTGGTTTCACCTACAGAGTAAGAGGGGAAATTGTAGTGGTGAATATAACGCTTTTCAACATCCTCATCCAAACCATCTAAACGCTGTGCCTCGCTAACTGATGCTAAAGTAGCAATAGATAAAACCTGTGTTTGACCACGGGTGAACATACCGGAGCCGTGTACACGGGGTAATAAATCAACCTGAGCATTTAAAGGACGGATTTCATCAATACCACGTCCGTCAACACGTTTCTTTTCGTTCTTGAGCCAATCACGAACAACGTGCTTTTGAACAAGATACATAATCTCGTCAAGTTTTGCTTCTTTTCCTTCAAACTGGCTGTCAAACTTCTCGTGAACAGCAGCATAAATAGGAAGCAAAGCAGCGTCACGTACGAGTTTATCATCAGTATCAAGAGCCTTTTTAACATCCTCAATACAGAAAGCTTCAATCTCTGCCATAATTGCCGGGTCGGGGTCGTTTGACTCAAAAGTAAACTTGGGTTTGCCGATTTCAGCAACAATACCGTTGATGAAAGCAACAACTTCCTTATTAACCTCATGCGCTTTCATAATTGCGTCAAACATAGTGTCATCGTCAATTTCGTTTGCGCCTGCTTCAATCATAGCAACTAATTCTGCGGTAGAAGCAACGGTAACATCCATCTCACTTTTTGCACGCTGCTCCAAAGTCGGGTTGATAACAACCTCACCATCAACTAAACCAACCTTAACACCGCTGACAGGACCTGCCCACGGAATATCGGAAATAGCAATAGCAGCCGAAACACCAATCATAGCAGTAACTTCGGGACTGCAATCGGGGTCAACCGACATAACAGTAGCAACAACAGAACAATCGTTGCGCATATCCTTGGGGAAAAGGGGACGGATAGGACGGTCGATACAACGAGAGGTCAAAATAGCCTTCTCGCTGGGACGGCTCTCTCTAC
This sequence comes from Acutalibacteraceae bacterium, assembly GCA_045660865.1. Lineage (GTDB taxonomy): Bacteria > Bacillota > Clostridia > Oscillospirales > Acutalibacteraceae > CAZRRV01. The sequence continues at coordinate 2,271 of JAZREP010000003.1, forward strand.
GCTGGAAGGAACCGGGAATGCGACCAACCGCATAAAGTTTTTCTTCATAGTCAACTGAAAGAGGGAAGAAGTCTACACCCTCACGAGGTTTAGCAGAAGCAGTTACATTACACAAAACTACAGTTTCACCATAGGTAGCCATAACCGAAGCGTTTGCTAATTGAGCCATTTTTCCGGTTTCAAGCTTTAAAGGTCTGCCTGCCAATGTGGTTTCATAAACCTTGTAATTTTCAAACATTTTTTTATCCTCCGTAAATTATTTATTCACGGTCTAAGCGGTTTAGCAATAAACTCGCAGTTTCTTGGTTAGAAGCTGTCAGTTCACTGCTAACACATACAAAGACCGTAGAAAACTAAAATAAGTTTCCGAAAATAACGGAAACAGGGCAGACCCCTAAAGGAGTCCGCCCGTTTTTCGCATACTTACTTACGAATACCAAGTCGCTTAATGATTGCGCGGTAACGCTCAATGTCTTTCTTAGTGAGGTAGGCAAGAAGATTTCTTCTGTGACCAACCATCTTTAAAAGACCACGGCGAGAATGATGGTCCTTAGAGTGTACTTTCAAGTGCTCGGTCAATTCGTTGATACGGAATGTGAGAAGAGCAATTTGTACCTCAGGAGAACCGGTATCGCCTTCATGAGTAGCGTACTCAGCGATAATCTTATCCTTTTGTTCTTTAAGCATTGTTTTCACCTCGTTTAAAATAGTCCGCCGTGTACCAAGCAAAGGGTAGGTGAACTCCCAAAGGGCTTACTCCCAGAGCATAGTATACGGTAGCCAAAATAGTATATCACATAAATACCCAAATGTAAAGAAAAATTTACAAAATAGATTTTTTAGGGCAACTTTCAGCGCATTTGCCGCAATTTGTGCAGTTTTCGGGGTTAATAACGGCTAAATTGTTTTGTACTGAAATGGCATCAAATTCGCAGGTCTTTGCACATTTGCCGCAAGCAATACAACTAACCTTGCAAACCTTATTAGCCATAGCACCCTTATCCTTGTTTGAACAGTAAACCCAAATGCATTGAGAATAAGGCTTTAAAGAGATTATACCCTTTGGGCAAGCTTTAATACAAGCGCCGCAGGCAACACATTTTTCGGGGTCTATTACTGCTTTGCCGTCAATTATGTGAACAGCATCATACAAGCAGGCTTTAACACAGTCACCAAAGCCTAAGCATCCGTATTTACACTCTTTTGTACCACCGTAAAGCATATTAGCGGCTGCACAGCTGTTTATACCTTTATAATCCATTTTGTTCTGCACATTTTCGCAGTTTCCGTTGCAGTTAACAACGGCAATCTGTTTATCAATCGCAGTAGCAGTAACACCCATTATAGCGCTGATTGCTTCTGTTGCTGCCTGTCCGCCAGGAGCGCAAAGGTTTGTTGCGCATTCGCCCTTTGAAACAGCCTCAGCATAACCGTCACAACCGCTGTAACCGCAAGCGCCGCAATTAGCACCGGGCAGTTGTTCGCGCACTTTTTCAACGCGTTCATCAACGGGTACAGCCATAACTACCGAAGCAATAGAGAGTCCCAAACCGGCAATCAGACCAATTGCTAATACGATTATTATTGGTATTAGTATTTCCATCTAAGCCACCTCCTTATGCAATTCCGGCAAAGCCGAGGAAGGATAGCGCAACAATAGAGGCTGAAATTAAGGTTATGGGAAGACCTTTTAGGCATTCCGGAATATCAGCAGCCTCAAGTTTTGAGCGCACACCGGCAAAAATGAACATAGCTACCAAGAAACCAATACCTGCACCAAGTGCGTTAAAAATAGCCTCTAAAAATGTTAAGTTTTTAGTGAAATGCAGGATGGTAATACCAAGCACGGCGCAGTTAGTAGTAATAAGTGGCAGATATATTCCAAGAGCGGAATACACAGGGGGCATATACTTTTTAAGCACAATCTCAACTAGTTGTACTAAAGCCGCAATAATTAGAATAAATACAATAGTTTGTAAATATTCCAGCCCTGCAGGTACCAAAAGATAAGCATAAATAGGATAGGTTACCAAGGTTGAAATAAGCATTACAAAAATTACGGCAAGGCTCATACTCATAGCGGTATTGACCTTTTTGGATACACCTAAGAAAGGACAAATACCCAAGAACTTAGCAAGCACCATATTTTCTGTTAAAATGCCGGCAAGAAGAATTCCAAGTAACTTTGTCATTGAGCATCCTCCTTACATCCGTCGCAAGCCTGGCAATTGCCACAGCCGGTAGCAGTTACGGGCTTTTTGCCCATTTTCTTGGCTAAGGCGTTAGTAAGAGCTACAATAACACCGAAGACAAAGAAGCCGCCGGGCGGTAAAATCATAATCAGCATAGGATTAGCTGACAATGGGGTGTTTAGACCAAAAATTGTTCCTGAACCGATAAGCTCACGAATTGCACCCATAAGGGTAAGTGCCGCTGTAAAGCCTGCTCCCATGCCAATAGCATCAAGTACAGAAAGCAAAGGTCCGTTTTTAGAAGCAAACATTTCAGCCCTAGCTAAAATGATACAGTTAACAACAATCAGCGGTAGGTAAATACCCAGCGCCTTGTCAATGTCGGGCAAAAATGCTTTTACAAGCATTTGCACAACCGTAACAAAGCCCGCAATAATGGTGATAAAAGCAGGAATTCTGATTTTATCTGGAATTACATTTCTAAGTAGTGAAATAACAAGGTTAGAACCAATCAGTACCAGTGTTGCTGCCACACCCATACCGATACCGTTTATGGCAGCGGTAGTGATTGCAAGAGTAGGGCAGGTGCCTAAAATCAGTCGCAGAGTAGGATTCTCTTTTATTAAACCGGCAGTTAATACTGATAAGTATTTTTTGTCTTTCATTATCCTACTCTCCTTTCACTAATGTATATAGTTCTAAAGCAGTATTTACAGCTTTGGTTACGCCGTTTGAGGTTATAGTAGCACCCGTTAAGGCTTGAATTTCATCGCCTTGTGCAGATTTACTTGTCTGCAATTTGCCGCTTTTACCTCTAAACTGTTCTTTAAATTCTGGCTTTGCTGCGTTTTGGCCAAGGCCAACAGTTTCGCCCGAAACATCTAAAACCTCTACTGCAATTATTTTTCCGTCTGTGTTTACAGCAGTCATTACTGATACAACACCGCCGTATCCGTTCTGCTCGGTGGTAAATATGTAACCTTTTACTAAGCCGTCAGTCTGGGCGGTAAAATAGGTGTAATCAGTATCCTTTAATGTAACAGTTTGTTCGGTGTAGGTATCTGCTTTGCAAATACGGTTCATTGCTTCGGATTTTTGCTGTTCTGAAAGAAAAGCGATTTTATCCGCCGTTAAAAGGTTCGTACCTGCAAGTGCTGCCGCAATAACCAAACAAATTATACTTAAAACAGCGGTGGCTTTTAATATCTCTTTGATATGTTTTTTCATTTTGCACCCTCCGTTCCAAAGGGTTTGCGTCTGGTAATCTTGTTGATATGCGGCACCAATAAATTCATTAACAGAATAGCAAAGGATGCGCCCTCAGGCAGATTACCGAATTGACGAATTGCAAAAGTGATTAATCCACAGCCGATACCGTAAATCAACTTTCCGTTAAATGTGTAGGGCGAGGTTACATAGTCAGTAGCCATAAAGACAGCTGCCAAAATTAAACCGCCGCTTAAAACTGCTTTTAGAGGGTCAGCGCCAACACATAAACTTAGCAAAGCAACTGTTCCTATAAAAGATAAAGGTATAGTGGGGGTTATAACCTTGCGGAAAACTAAGTAAGCGCCGCCTGCTAAAAGTAACAGGGAACAGACCTCACCAATACAGCCGCCGTTAAGACCTAACAACAACTCACGGTATGAAAAGTTATCATATCCCGCTGTAAGTGGGGTAGCGGTGGAAACGGCATCTAAATTCTTTGTGTACCAACCGAAAGGCTCTGCCCAAGTAGTCATAGCAACAGGGAAGGAAACGGTTAATACTATTCGTGCCGTAATAGCAGGGTTGGCAAAGTTTTGACCTAATCCGCCAAACATTTGCTTTACAATAATAATGGCAATAGCACTTCCTAGGGCCGTCATCCATATCGGTACCATCGGTGATAAGTTCATACCAAGTAAAAGACCAGTTACAATGGCAGAACCATCACTAAGAGTATTTGGTTTTTTGAAAATCAGGTTCCATATATACTCACTTAGAACGGCAGAAAGCACGCTAACCGCCAAAAGTATTGCGGCACGTGGTCCAAAAATGGCAATACCTGCAACAGCCGCAGGCAAGAGAGCAAAGATAACATCCAGCATTATACCGCCGGTTGAGTCACCGCTTCTAAGATGCGGTGAGGAAGAAACAGTTAATCTTTCCATGCTATCACTCCTTACCTTTGTTTCTAACCATGGCTTTTGCAAGCCGCATTGTTTGTGTTACATTACGTTTGGACGGGCAAGCGTAAGAACAACTGCCACATTCCATACAGGTCATAACGCCTAGTTTTTCAGCAGCATCAACATCACCTAAGCGGTAAGCTGTTGCAATTTCCATCGGTGCCAGCTTCATAGGGCAAGCGGTAAAACAACGACCGCAGCGTATACAGTTGTGCTCTTTTTTAATTTTTGAGGCTTCCTCATCAAAAAACAGAATAGCGTTATTGTATTTAAGTACAGGCATTGTATCGTTTAAAACAGTAATGCCCATCATAGGTCCGCCGTAAAGGATTTTTGAAGGAGTTTTGGTGTAACCGCCGCAAAACTCAACAACCTCTGAAATAGCAGTACCTATAGGTACTATTATGTTGTGGGGCTGAGCCAAGCAGTTTCCATCTACTGTAATACGTTTATATACCAGCGGCATACCGGTAGTTATGTATCGGTAAAGGAAGGCTACACTGGTAACATTCATAACCATACAGCCAATATCTGCCGGCAATTTACCTAAAGGCAATTTACGGCCTGTGGCAGTGTAGATAAGAACCTTCTCAGCGCCTTGCGGATAGTTGGATTTTAATTTCATTACACGAACAGTGTCGTCAACATCCTGCCTGTCAGCCGCTATTGAAAGCAATATATCAAACGCCTTGGGCTTATTGTCTTCAATCGCTATGATTACGTTTTTTATGTTGAGTATCTTTTTTAATAGATAAACAGCGTTCAGTATGTCTTCCGGGTTTTCTATACATTCACGATAATCAGAGGTTATAAAAGGTTCACATTCAGCGGCATTGATAATCAATGTATCAATAACTATTCCGTCTTTTGGAGTGAGTTTTATATGTGCCGGGAAGCCTGCGCCACCAAGACCTACAAGTCCTGAAGCTTTTGCAGCTTCTATTAAATCCTCAGCTGTTTCAACAGGGAAGGGGGATAAAGCAGGGTCGGGTTCCATAAGTCCGTCAGATTCAATTACAACGGCGTCACAGTAACCTCCGTTTGTCATTAAAAACGGCTTAATTTCTTTAATTGTACCCGAAACACTTGAGTGGATAGGCGCACTGAAAGCTTGTTCGCTCTCGCCTATAAGGGTGCCGATATAAACCTTATCTCCTTTTTTAACCATCGGTTTACATACAGCGCCTATATGCTGTTGCATCGGTATGGTTACTGATTTAGGGTTCAGGAAGTTTTCGGTTTGCAACTCGGCAGAGTTTTTGTAATGCGGCAGATGTAAACCGCCACGTATATTCGCCCTTGGGCGGATAGGTTTTTCTTTTTTTGCCAAGAGGATTACCTCCTTATAAAAACTATATATATTTTACTATAATATAATAACATTTGCAATAGTAGGTTTTTTACTCGGTATCCAACTATTGACAAAGGAATAAAATTCGGTTAAACTAACCATACTGTGCCCCCGTAGTTCAACGGATAGAATAAACCCCTCCTAAGGGTTAGATATCGGTTCGATTCCGGTCGGGGGTGCCATAAAAAGACGGTTGCATTTGCAATCGTCTTTTTTAGTAATATTTGCTTGTAATGTTATATAAAAGGCAAGAAAATAAAAACGCATACATATAATGTATAAACACAAGTAAAAAACTGAAAGAAATTTTTTAAAATTTTTATAAAAAATTGTTGACAAACAGACGGCAATGTGTTAATATATCATTCGTCGTCGGTGAGGAATCACTACGACTAGTAGCTACCGTGGGAGCATAGCTCAGCTGGGAGAGCATCTGCCTTACAAGCAGAGGGTCACAGGTTCGAGCCCTGTTGTTCCCACCAAATGGCCTGGTAGTTCAGCTGGTTAGGACGCTAGCCTGTCACGCTAGAGGTCGTGGGTTCGAGCCCCATCCAGGTCGCCATTTTTGCCTCTGTAGCTCAGTCGGTAGAGCAGGGGACTGAAAATCCCCGTGTCATTGGTTCGATTCCGATCGGAGGCACCATTTATGCGGATTTAGCTCATCTGGTAGAGCGCCACCTTGCCAAGGTGGAGGTAGCGAGTTCGAGCCTCGTAATCCGCTCCAAAGGACGCTTAAAAACGCTTTAAGCGTCCTTAATTATCTAATAAGGCACCATAGCCAAGTGGTAAGGCAGAGGTCTGCAAAACCTTTATGCCCCGGTTCAAATCCGGGTGGTGCCTCCAAAAAATCCCGAATGCGTAAGCGTTCGGGATTTTACTTTTTATCTCTTCGTGTTTACTTTAATTGCAGTTTCTTGCGGGATTT
>JAZREP010000004.1:0-2052 GCA_045660865.1 Acutalibacteraceae bacterium
TTCCAACGACGGGTCTGGTGTCCGAAGTGAACACCTGCTTCAAGCAACTGCTTCATTTGAATTACTCCCATGATTTAACACCTCCATAGTTTATTCCTCCGCCGGGGTCAACTTGTCCTGAAACCGTCATGGGTGTGCGGCACTTTTCGGACAATCGCCAAGCGTGTGTATTTAAGCTATTTGGGCAATCTCCACCCAAACGCCATAATAGTATACCACAAGCACTTTCATAATGCAAGCATTTTTTAAATTTTTTTGAAAATTTTCCTATTTTGCCTTGACACATCATCTTTGAGTTGTTATAATGGATAGGCTGATTTATCAGCAGGGATTAAGCGACATGCTCCCACTCGGGTTACCTCTCCCGTGTAAAATTTAAGAGGTAAAACTTAATATGCGGGCGTGGCGGAATTGGCAGACGCGCTAGACTTAGGATCTAGTGTCAACCGACGTGGGGGTTCAAGTCCCTTCGCCCGCACCAAAAAGAAACGACAATTTTCGCATTGAAGGTTGTCGTTTTTTTGTACTCTTATCTCTTCACTAAAAATTACCGTCAGATAAAACTCCTGCACCAAGCCAAAAGGACACTGCTTTTATTATGCAGTGTCCTTTATTATTTTAATGTAGAGATCAAACAATACCCATTCCTATCTCAACCAAAAGAGCCACAACGACCACCAATGCCGAGATAATAAACCCATGTATCATTGGACGTATTCCGGATTTCTTCATACTTGAAAAAGAGGTGTTAAGACCGATAGCAGCCAGAGCACATACCATTAAAAATTTACTTGCCGTCTTTGTTCCTGTAATCACAGCAGCCGGTATAGGCACTATGCTTGCAACAATTGACATTGCAAGGAAGCCAAGGATAAACCATGGAAATATTTTCTTTATGCTGAAGTTAGCTTTTAGCTCCGCACCATTTTGGCTATTTGCAACAGCCTCTTTACGTTTTAAGCGAAGCTGAACAAACGCAAATGTTATAACAGTAGGGATAATAGCAAGGGTTCTGGTGAGCTTTACCATTGTTGCAAAATCTCCGGCGCCTTCGGAAAACGCATATCCCGTAGCCACAACAGATGATGTGTCATTTACCGCCGTTCCTGCCCATATACCAAATGCCTCATCGGTCATTCCAATAGCTCTTCCCATAATAGGGAACAATATAATCATCGCCATATCAAAAAGGAAGGTTGCCGACATAGCATAAGCAACATCATTATCCTCTGCATCAATTGTCGGCGCAATTGCTGCAATAGCAGAGCCGCCGCAAATTCCTGTTCCCGCAGAAATCAGGTTAGACAATTTCCAATTAAGTCCTAATGCTTTGCCAATGAAATATCCACCCCCAAAGCAAGTAAGTAAAGTGAATATCATTACGATAAGTGACATTCTGCCGACATTGAGAATTGTAGTAATATTCAACGACAGGCCAAGTAGAATAATTGCAAATTTGAGTATCTTCTTTGAGGTAAATTTAATACCCGATGCAAATACATCTGTTTTTCTTATAAAAGAATTAATAAATATACCGATAAACATAGCAATAACCGCAGAGCCAATCAAATGAATAGGAAGCAAACTTTCAAGCCAGCAAGCTAAAAACGCAATACATACAGACAGCACTATTCCCGGAAAAACCTTCAATACTTTCATAAAACAATCTCCTGTATTTTATCTCTAAATAATATAATCAGCAAAGTCTTTAGATGCCAATCTTTTATGTGTTTTTTAAATATTCAATTATTCAAAACCAATTTTATCCTATCACATAATTAGAATAAAATCAATTAATTTTCAGCTAATATTAAAAAAGCGACAAGTTTTAAACTCGTCGCTTTTTGTATCAACTTTTTTTCATTTATTGGTGCCTTTTATCTATTTACACCATTATTAAAAAATGCGTGCACTCTTAAGAGGCTTAAGATTTGTGACATCTTCCCAGACAAATGCTCTTGCACTGTATCCTGTTGTATCTTCACCTGCGCCAATTTCAATCTCTGCAGTAACTTTACCATCAGTTATTGTATTTGACGTAATAGCCTTTAC
>JAZREP010000005.1:0-56179 GCA_045660865.1 Acutalibacteraceae bacterium
GGTGTGCCGGCAGCCGCAATACAATGGTCTCGGTCGGTAATAATAACCGGCAATTCGGTGTGCTTTGACAGTGCGTCAGCAAACTGTACCGCCATCTGCGCCATCTCGCCCATCGGCGAATATTTTTTAAAAATAACCTCCCCATCCGCCGCAGTATAAATCTCCAGCGGGTCCCCCTCACGAATCCTCATAGTCCTTCTAATCTCTTTCGGTATAACCACACGACCAAGGTCGTCAATTCTTCTAACTATTCCAGTGGCTTTCATATATAAATCTCCTTTAATTTCAAATCGTGATGTTAGTATTTGTGATTAAAGGAAATTTATACTTTTCTTTATGTTTACATTTTCGACAAAATATGCTAATATAAAAAGCAGATATCACTACGCGAAATTTACATTTGCTATTATGACAAAATTATAAAGGAGCGATTAAATCGTGAAAGAAAATTCAGAATTAAACGAGGCAGTTGCAATAGTGCGCAAAAAAATTTGGACCCCAAAAAACATACTACGTGGCACCGCTATTATATTAGCTTTAGCTCTTTTGTCAGGCATTTGGGTTTATGGTTATCAGATTGGCAGGAAAAAGAACACAGAAGAAATCGAAAAATTGAAAAATCAAATATCTGAAATGGTAGATACTCCTGTAACATTAGAACCTGTTACTCCTGAAATTGTTAGAAAAGTCATGTCCGAACGCACAAATGAAATCAGTGAACTTACAACTGCAGAATATGTGTTTACTAGTGCAGATAGATTTACAGACACAAAACACATCGTTTTATTGCCAGACTCGTGGACACAAAAATCCTTTATTCAAAAATGGGACGGTGTTATCAAAGCAGGAATAAAATTAGAAAAAGCAGCAGTTGAGGTTAAAGGAAAAGTAATAACAATAACTTTACCTCACGCCGAAATCTTATCTTACGAAATTGACACAAACAGCGTTGAAATTCTTGACGAAAAAAGTGGATTATTCAACCCTATAAAAATAGACGACAAGGTAAAATTCGATAGAGAATCAGAGTACGATATGAAAAACCGTGCTGTAAAAAGCGGTTTGCTAAAAAAAGCAGAAAAAAGTTCTGAAAATGTAATTAAAAACTTTCTTACGGCCACAATAAAAAATGCCGAAGATTATACATTTAACTTTGAATTCATTGACTAATAAAATAGTATTAAAACAACGGAGCAGAATTTTCTGCTCCGTTTTGTTATTTATTATATCTTTCTACCACACTATGTATTGCGATACAAAACTTGTCAAAAGGTGTCAATGTTGTCAGCAGGGGGTCGCCCTCACGAATGCGCATAGGTCGTCTTTCTACGAACTATCCCTGTTGCTTTCATATATAAGAACCTCACCCATTTGCAAAATCAAAGATTTTGAATGGGTACCCGAGAACCTTGCCACGCAAAGCGTGTAAAATCTCCTTTAATTTCAAATCGGGTGGGAATTTATGCGGGGTGCATTTACTTTTTGATGGATATGTGATATGTTATATTTTAAAGGAGTGATTTGCTAATGGTTTTAGGTGCGCGGATTAAAAAGTTTTTTTGGGGAATTTTTGCTATTGCTTTTTTGATTATGTTTGTAGCTTGGATGGTTTCTAGTCCACGTCCCGAACACATTGAAGACACAAACGGTGCCGACAAATATTCTTTGCAAACCATTACCGAACGTGATGTTGCAGAAATGAAGATGGGTTCAAGGGGCTCGATTTCCGAAAAAGAAACAGGTCTTAATCTTGGAGGAAGTAGTGCTAATAACAAAATTAAATATTCTTCAAAAAAATTTACGGGAGTATATTCCTTGCGTTCTTCTACCGTTATTAAAGGGTCGGACATATATGTAAGTCTTTTAAATCTTAAGGTTAAAGAAGGTAATTTTGCTTTTTACATTGTTTTTGACGGCAAGGTCGTTGGAAAAATTGACCCGACCACCGAATTATTTACTTTTAGTTTAGATAATGTTGAAAAAACCGCTACTCTTGAATATATTATTGCGGGAGAAAGCGCTAATTTTTCATTTATTGCAACAGAAGATTTTAATTAGTTTGCTTAACTAAAAAGCGGGGTGGAATTCACCTCGCTTTTTTAATTTTGTGGTGGGAATTGTTTTTTTTGTTTTTTATATTTACTTTTAATGGTAGTTATAGTATAATCAGTTCGAGTTAATAAATGAGAGGTATATATTTATGGAAAACTCTACTAACAGTAAAGCAAAAAAATTAAGTTCATATGCCTGGCTTGTGCTTTTAAGCTTTGGATTTATGTATTTGTTCTTCTATAACGGAAGGCAGAATATAAACCTTGTTATGACACAAATGGCAGATGAGTTGGGCTCTACAACTACTGCGCTCGGCATAGTTTCGTCTGCATTGTTCTGGTGCTATGCTTTCGGTCAGCTTATAAACGGCAGACTCGGTGCATTCTTTGGATACAAGCGCTTTATGATTGTAGGCGTTGTAGCGAGTGCAATTTTAAATGTAATAATATCCTTCCAGCACAGCGTACCTGTTATTGCTGTACTTTGGGGATTGAACGGTTATTTTCAGTCAATGGTCTGGGCTAACGGACTGGGTGTTGTAAACAAATGGTGGCCGAGCAAAAAGCGTGGCTTTGCTACCGGTCTTGCTACATTCTTTACAGGAATGGCGCAGGTTGTTACCTATATCTCGGTTTTAGTTTGCTTACAGTTAAATCCCGAATGGGGTTGGCGTGCTGCATTCCGTTACCCGCTGATACCCTTAATGATTTTACTTATCGGCTTTATAATGTTTTTCAAAAACTCTCCGAGCGATGCAGGTTTACCTGAAGTTGACCAAGAGGATGAGGCTAATGCAGATTTGGAAAATATGATAAAGAGCAAGGGTTATCTTTATCCTTACAAGTTGCTTTTCTCTGAACCCAAGGTTATTTTGTTCTGCTTGATTTCGGCTATTGCAGGTGTAGGCAGATACGGGCTCCTTACTTGGATACCTACATACTTTATTGAAGAACACGGACTGCCCATAAAAGACGGAATTTTCAGTTCTATATTGCTTCCGTTCGGTCAGGCTTGTGCAATGTTTATATTCCCGATTATTACCGACAAAATATTAAAAGGCAAACGTGAGCCAATGCTCATTATTGCCGCTTTGGTAACATTCTGTGGTATGCTTATATTCCCGCTTATAAACAATCAAATTTTGGCATCAGCTATGCTGTTCGTGCTCGGCGTATTCGCCATGGTTACAGGTGTTATTTGGACCATAGCCGGTGATATCGGCGGCAAGGCACTTTCTTCCACTGTAATAGGTATTTTTGACTGGGCAGTTTATATGGGAGCTGCCGTACAGGCGTTGATGTTCGGATTTGTCAAAGATAAATTCGGTTGGACAGCAATATTCGTAATTATCGGTGTTCTTTATGTAATCCTGTTAGCTCTTACTTTCATAGCACGCAAAATTAAAACAAAGAATATCTAATCAAAAATAAAAACAGCGAGGCGTTTGCCTCGCTGTTTTTTTATTTTATTTCTTCAAGCTGTCGTAAATGGTGTAGCTGTTATCTTCAACAACTTCATCAAGACAATATTTGCTTCTTACAATCGGTTCACGGTTCTTGTATTTTCCGTTTGTGAAATCGGGGATTTCTACAAGTGCGCCGCCATTATCAACAGAAATCTTAGATAACGGTCCAATAGCAAGCCAAGCAACTGAATCGTAAGCATCAATCGGGGTGTTGGTGCCGTTCTTAACGCTATCAATGAATGCTCTGAATACCATCCAGTCAACGCCGTCAGCATGAACACCAAAGGATTCTTTAAGCTTTGTTTCCTCAGATTCAAACTTGCGAACTTCCTGTTGTAACGGATGCTCGTATTTAGTAAGGAACTCTTCCTCGTTGCCGAGTTGGTCGGGCTCAATGTCGGTTGTGTAAACCGCTTTGTAGTCCTCAGAAAGCATACCCTTTGTTCCACGAACCATAATGTTTCTGGAGTAGTTTACACGGGGAAGGGTAGTGTCAAGAGTAAGCTGAATTGTTTCGCCGTTCTCACAGGAGATAAGTGTTGTAACAATATCACCCTGCTTGTAATCGATTTTAGCGTATTTGCTGTCCTCACCAAAGGTGTCCTTAGCAAACTGCTTCAAGCTGCGGCTCTTTGAAGCGAAGGAGCTTAAAGCTACCATTCTGTTACCACGGTTAATGCCCAACCATTTGCAAATCGGGCCTAATGCGTGGGTGGGATAGTTTTCGCAGTTTTCGTTTATGTAGTGAGCCAAACGGTAGTGTGAAACCTCATCTGCCTTAGGCTCTTCAAGCATTTCCCAGAACAAGTCTTCTTTGTTAAGGTAGTGACCGTAACCGCCGGCGCAATGAACAACCTCACCGAAAAGACCCTGCTTCATCATATTAAAAGCTGCCAATTCTCTTCTGCCGTAGCAGATGTTTTCAAGCATCATAAGGGGAGTGCCTGTTTTCTCATAAACAGAAATCAAATCAAAGCAATCCTCTAAGCTTTCAGCGCAGCCAACCTCAATTGCGGTGTATTTTCCAGCAAGCATTGAATCCTTAGCCATTTGAACTCTTCCGTCCCAGCAGGTGAAGAAGAATATAGCGTCAATTTCGGGGTCTGCCAAAATCTCATGATAATCGGTAGTTCCTTTTGCCTGAGGTTTGCCGTTCTTTTCAAGGATATCCTGTCCTTTAGCGATTCTGTCTTCCTTTAAATCGCAAAGATAGGCAATATCAACGTCACCCATTTTTACAAGTGACATTTCAAGCATATTGATACCGCGTTTACCTAAACCTACAAATCCAACTTTAATAATTTCTTTCATTTTCACATTTCACCTTTACTTATTTATTCGGTGTGTTATAATGGTTATGGTTAGTCAAAGAGTTTTAATGCTTCGACTAATTATAACTATTATAATGTAATTATATTTTACATAAAATATAATTCAATACGAATTTAGACTAATAAAGTATGATTTTAGACTATAAAGAGGGACGCTAAATGAGTTGCTTTTCAATTGAAAAATATTTTTCTTTTTTCGTTTTTAATTGGAACGATAAATACGAGTTTAAGGGCGAAAGCCATTTTCCTTGTGAGATTGTTTTTGTTGAAAAGGGCAGTGTAATAGTAACCGAGGAAAACACAACCTATACATTAGAAGAAAACCAAATGATTATCCACGCTCCGATGGAGTTTCATTGTATTCGCAGTGCGCCAAAAAGCACGCCGACAGTAAGGATTATGAGCTTTTATCTTAACGGTGAATTGCCAAAGGAACTGACAAACGGTGTTTTCACTTTGAATTTTGATGAGCGTGAGGATTACATTTATTCCTTTGACAAGGCAAGAAATGTATTTTTAAATGAAGAGGCATCAGAATTGGATATTGCCGAGGCAAACTGCAGACTGACCGCCTTTTTAATAAGGCTGAGCAAATCAAAGGGTGATATTGTAAAAACACCTTCACACTCAGCCAAGGTGTACCAGAAAATCACATCCTTTATGGAGGAAAACGTAACCGCCAATCTTACGATTGATGAAATAGCCAAGAAAAATTATATAAGCAAAAGCTATATGAAATACGTATTCCAAAAATACGGCGGAACATCACCCAAGCAATATGATATTCATCTTAAAATCAAGGCGGCGAGCCGTATGCTTGAACAAGGACTGCCAATACATACTATAGCATCTAAATTAAATTTTTCATCACCGAATTATTTTTCGCTTTTTTATAAAAAACACACCGGCATAACGCCACTTGATTATAAGAATAAAAAATATAAAAACCCTTTGTTTTAAACAAAGGGTTTATTTAATCTTCCGTATAGTTTAGTCAGTTTATAAAGTTTGTCAGCCAAAGCGCTGTCAGCCATATTTTTTTCCATACGCCATAGCCAGTTTTGACCAAGGGTAGAGGGTGTGTTCATACGAGCTGATGAGTCTAAATCGAGCAAGTCCTGCATTTGAAGTATAGCGGTATCTGCCACACTCGACATAGCGCAAACCATCATTGCCCAGTTTGCAGTTTTATCATCCTCAATACGCATATAACGTCGGGCAAAGGCTATATCCTCCTTAGCCGAATTTTGCATCCATCCGAGAATAGTGTCATTATCGTGGGTGCCGGTATATACAACACAATGAGAATTATAATTGTGGGGCAGGTAATCACTGTCCTCACGGGAGTCAAAAGCAAACTGCAATACCTTCATACCGGGGAAACCTGAGCTTTTAAGAAGTTTTCGTACCGAATCGGTAAGGAAACCTAAATCTTCGGCAATTATATTAAGTTTTCCTAACTCGTTTTCAAGTGTGTGGAAAAGTTCTATGCCGGGACCTTGGCGCCAGACACCACCCTTGGCTGTTGTGTGACCAAAGGGGATACAAAAATAAGAGTCAAAGCCTCTGAAATGGTCTATACGGGTAATATCATAAATCCTGCTGCTGTGCTGTAAGCGGTTACACCAAAAGCTATAACCATCGGTTTTCATATATTCCCAATCGTACAACGGGTTGCCCCACACCTGACCGTCTTCTGAAAAAGCATCGGGCGGACAGCCCGCAATTTCGGGGCAGACTCCGTTTTCGTCAATGACGAATTGCTTGGGGTTTGCCCAAAGGTCAGCACTGTCCATCGCCACATAAATAGGGATATCACCGATAATGCGAATGCCGTGGGCATTTGCGTATTCTTTAAGTGCAAACCACTGCTCATAAAACCAGAATTGTAAGGTTTTGTAGAATAAAATTTCGTTCGAGAATTGCTGCTTTGCTTGTTCTATTGCGGCAGGCTCACGGCATCTTAGCGGTTCAGCCCACATTTGCCAAGCACGACCGCCGAAGCTGTCCTTCAATGCCATAAACAGTGCATAATCTTCCAGCCAAAAGGCGTTTCTTTCACAAAAACGATAAAAATCTTGGGGTAAAGCCTTGCAAAACTCGGTAAAAGCGATGCGTAAAACCTTGAATCTGTTTTGGTATAAAGCGGAATAATCGGCTTCGGTTACGCTGTTGCCCCAAAAGGTTTTGTTATAATCTTCTTGCCTTAAAAGACCTTGTTCGGTAAGCAAGGTAAGGTCTATAAAATAAGGGTTACCCGCAAAGGCGGAAAAGGACTGATAGGGCGAGTCACCATAGCCGGTAGGGCAAAGTGGGAGTACCTGCCAATAGGTTTGCCCCGCTTGCTCTAAAAAATCAACAAAGCTGTAAGCCTCTTTGCCCAACGTACCAATTCCGTAATCTGAGGGCAGGGAGGAAATATGCATTAAAACACCGCTTGCGCGCATAAAAAATCACTCTTTTTTCTGTTTCTTAAATATTATCAGCTTACTGAAAACATAATTCAAAATAATAACTATGATATTTGAAATAATTTTCATTGCAGGCTCATAAAACGTTAGCAGTTCGACAGTCAAATACATTATGCCCAAATCTAAAAGTCCGGTAAACAAACGGTAACCGAAAAATTCTGCAATCTGGAAAAGCAGTTGTCGAAAGTTTTTAACTCTGCTTTCAAAAACAAACAGTTTATTCGTAACATAGGCAAACAGCACGCCCATAAACCAAGCAATAATGGTGGCTCCTGCCACAGAAAAGTTTATACTGCGGCAAAGAAAATATGCAGCAAGGTTTACAAGAGTGGTAAGCGCACCGAATATAAGATAAAGTATTTGCTCTTTATACTTTTTTATCAGCCTTAGCATCTATTAAAATCTCCTCATAGTTATACCTGGGTCTATGCTTTGTTTCAACATAAATTTTGCCGATATACTGACCGATAAGTCCAATAGCGGCTAATTGCAGACCACCGAAGAACCAGATTGAAAGCATAAGTGAGGTCCAGCCGGGTATGGTTTTGCCAATAAAGTACATTATAAAGGAATACACAGCGGCGCAAAGGGACAGAACTGTAATAAGTATACCCAAACCGGTTATGAATTTAATCGGCTTTACAGAAAAAGAGGTAATACCGTCAAAGGCGAAGGAAAGCATTTTTTTGAAGGGATATTTTGATTCGCCCGCCAAACGTTCGCCACGGGTGTAGGTAACTGTGTCAGTCTTAAAACCGATAAGTGTAACAATGCCACGCAAAAACAGGTTGCGCTCACTGTAATTTTCCAAAGCCGCAAGCGCACGGGCACTCATAAGTCTAAAATCAGCGTGATTATAAACGGTTTTAGCACCGAGGAAGTTCATTAACTTATAGAACAACTGTGCAGTTGTGCGTTTAAATGCAGAGTCGCTTTTGCGGTCGGCTCTGACACCGTAAACAATCTCACAGCCTTCGTGATATTTATCAACCATCTGCTCAATTGCGGCAGTATCGTCCTGTAAATCGGCATCAATTGAAACCGAAATATTACAAAACTCCTTTGCAAGCATAAGTCCTGCAAAAAGCGCATTTTGATGACCAACATTATGGCTTAGCTTTGCGCCGCAAACAAAGGGGTTATGCTCTCGTTCGGCAGAAATCAGCTGCCAAGTTTTATCCTTACTGCCGTCATCAATAAAAAGCAGACGACTGTCCTTTGAAACCTTTTGTTTTCTTATAAGGTCGGTTAAAACGCCTGTAAGAACTTCGGCAGTTTTCGGGAATACCTCTTCCTCGTTATAGCAAGGGACAACGATATATAAAACGTCTTTCATATAATTTGCTCCTTTAGTAGTTAATGGGTAATGTTGCAACGGCGTTCAAATCACTGCCGGCTGTGTTGTTTTTTTGGAACTCATAAAAGGCTTGTACACCTATCATTGCGGCATTGTCACCGCAATATTTTAGCTCCGGCATAAAAAGGGAATAGCCTTTATCATTACAAGCGGCAGCCATGCGTTCACGCAGTTCGCTGTTTGCCGAAACACCGCCTGCCAAAACAATTTGCCTAGCGCCTAAATCTTCTGCGGCTTTCATAGTGTGCTCTAAAAGGATATCACATACTGCACTTCTTACAGCCCCTGCCATAGCGGGAACATCAATTTCCTCGCTTTTTTGTGCAGCGTTGTGGGTTAAATTAACAACAGCGGTTTTAAGGCCCGAAAATGAAAAGTCATATTCGCTGCCCTGGATACTCGGTTTTGGCAGTTTGTATTTTAAACACCCGTCCTTATCTGCAATCTTATCAAGCTCCACACCGCCGGGGTAGGAAAGCCCTAAGGCTCTGGCAGATTTATCAAAACATTCGCCTGCCGCATCGTCTCTTGTTATACCGATTGGGCGGAAGGTGGTGTAGTCGTCAACCATAATTATCTGTGTATTACCGCCTGACACAAGCAAGCATAAAAAGGGCGGTTTTAAATCTTCTGCAGTAATGTAGTTTGCCGCAATGTGACCTCTTAAATGGTGCACCGGAATAAGCGGTACGCCGAGTGACAAGGCAAGCCCTTTCGCAAAGTTAACACCAACAAGCAACGCTCCGATTAAACCGGGCGCGAAGGTGACGGCAACGGCATCTATATCCTTTAAGGTTATGCCTGCTTTACTTACCGCTTCACGGCAGACCTGAGATATACTTTCAGCGTGTCGGCGGGAGGCTATTTCAGGCACAACACCGCCGTAAATACGGTGTTCTGCAATTTGGGTAGCAACTACATTGGAAAGCACCTTTCTGCCTTCGGTTATTGCAACCGAGGTTTCATCGCAGGAGCTTTCAATACTCAAAATTAACATTTATTATCCCCTTGCAAGTTTTTTGTCATTAAAACTGCGTCCTCTGTCGGCTCTGTGTAAAACTTTGGCCTGCGGCCAACTTCAAAAAAGCCGAGAGACTTATAAAGACCGATTGCAACAGCATTAGACGGACGTACCTCCAAAGTTATACTGTCACAGCCTCTTTGTATAGCTGCATAGCAAAGTCTGTTGGTTAAGGCTTTGCCAATACCTTTGCCACGGTAATTTGTGTTTACCGCAATATTTGTAACAAAGCCGATATCAGCGGTGATTTGCACACCTGCATAGCCGACGGTTTCTTTTCCATAGCGAGCCACAAAAAAGGTGGTACCGTTATTGTACGAATCGGTAATTCCCTTAGCCGACCAGGGTGTAGAAAAGCATTGTTTTTCAAGTTCGGCTATACTCACTGCATCCTCTATTGAAAAGGAATCAATATGAAATCCGAATAGCCTAAAACTGACTTCGTTTAACTTTGAAGCAATCATATCACGGCATTTTCTATAAAGAGATAAGCTGCCGCCATAAGGGTCAAAAATATCAAGGCAGATTATTTTGCCATCTGGAACACCGGCAGAAATTAAAGCCTGCTTATGACCTTGCGACATAACGCAAAGTAAGTCAGCCTCTAGTGCCTCATTTATAGTCAGTTGCACAGAAGTACGGCTTTCGCTTGCGACAGAAATTTCATTTAGCGCAATTTTGGAGTTTTCTGCCATACTGCTGCCATCAGCCGCTAAGCCTCGGCTGTAAACTATGGTTTTATTATCGCCAATGCTTTTTAAGTATTCCTTGTACAAATACTCAGCCATTGGGCTGCGGCAGGTGTTACCTGTGCAAACAAAAATTACTGTACTCATGCTTCCTTTGCCTCGTACCAGGTTTTACCCACATTAACATCTGCCAGCATAGGAACTAAGAAGTCTACTGCCTTTTCCATTTCCTCTTTCAGTATTTTAGATGCAAGGGAAGCCGACTGCTCTTTTACCTCAATAATAAGTTCATCGTGCACCTGTAAAATAATATGTGCATCGGGAATTTCTTTTTTAAGGCGGTTATAAACACGCACCATTGCAATTTTAATAATATCTGCGGCGGTGCCTTGAATGGGCATATTACGGGCAACACGCTCACCGAAAGCACGGAGCATACCATTTGAGGAGGAAAGCTCAGGCAATAAACGGCGCCTGCCAAACAGGGTGTTAACAAAGCCGTTATCTTTGGCGGTTAGCACAACCTGCTCCATATACTGAGCAACTCGGGGGTAGGTCATAAAGTATGATTTTATATAATCGTCAGCCTCTTTGCGGGAAACACCGATATCCTTGGCAAGTGAAAAAGCGCCTATTCCGTAAACTATGCCGAAATTAACTGCTTTTGCACGGCTACGCATTAAAGGTGTAACCATTGGTAAAGGCATATTAAATACTTGAGAAGCGGTAATTGAATGTATATCATCACCGTCGGTAAAGGCTTTAATCATAGCGGGGTCGTTTGCAATATGCGCCAATACACGAAGCTCAATCTGTGAATAGTCCGCATCGCAAAGCACACATCCGTCTTTAGCTTTGAAGAAACGGCGAAGCTCACGCCCTTCAGGGCGGCGGACAGGAATATTCTGTAAATTAGGCTCGGTGCTGCTGAGTCTACCTGTTCTGGTTTCGGTCTGATTTAAAGTGGAGTGTATACGACCATTTTCATCAGCCACCTGGGCAAGCGAGTCACAATAGGTTGATTTAAGCTTTGCTAAATGGCGGTATTCTAACAAATGGCTGATAACGGGGTGCGCATCTTTAAGACCCTCTAACACCTCGGCATTTGTAGAATAGCCTGTTTTGGTTTTCTTTTTACAGGGTAGCCCTAACTTTTCAAACAAGGCTTCACCCAACTGTTTGGGAGAGTTAATATTAAACTCATAACCAACTGTGCGGTAAATCTCATCGGTTAAAGCAGTAATCTTTTCTTGCAAATCCTCGCCGTATTTCAAAATACCGTCACAGTCGACCAAAAAGCCGACCTTTTCCATATCGGCTAAAACCTCGGATAGTGGTATTTCAATTTCACGAAGTAGCTTTGTTTGCCCAGCCGATTCAATCTGCTTTTCCATTTCATCGCAAAGCAGACTAAACAGCGCACCTAATCTTTCAGGCTCATCACCGCCGTCAATACTAGGAACCGAAACATCATATTCGGCGGCAAGGCGGTCAACCGCATAGCTTGAAGATGAGGGGTTAAGCAAATATCCTGCAAGACTTGAATCAAAGGTAACATTTTTAACCGAAATACCGTTATCCAAGCCAAATCTATAAAGCCATTTTGCATCGTTTACACGAAGGCGAATATTCTCATCGCTCAAAAGGGACACAAGGCTCTCTTTATCATTAGCGATTTCACAAGCGTAAAGCTTGCGGTCGGTACAAAGCATTAGCAGTTCATCGTTTGCAATATAAATATCGCAAAGTGAAGCCTTGGCAGGGAATTCATTAGATAAAGAAAATTCAGGTGTGTCGTTTGCCAAAGTTTGCTCTTGCTCTAAGCCGAGTTTATTTAACATTGAGAAAAATTCAAGGCGGCTTAACAGTTTGCGTAAAGCAGTGGTATCGGGTGCTGAGGTTGCGTAATCTGCAAGCTCACCGCTAAGCGGAACTTCGGTACAAATAGTGCCAAGCTCACGGCTTAAAAATGCGCTATCCCTACCTGCTTCTAATTTAGCACGCAAAGTGTCTTTAATATCCAAAGAATCTAAATTGTCATAAATATAACCAATATTGCCAAAACGCTGAATTAAATCCAGAGCGGTTTTTTCACCGACACCTGCAACACCGGGGATATGGTCGGAAGCATCACCCTGCAAGGCTTTTATTTCAATCATACCGCTAGGCTCCACGCCGTAGCGTGCAAAAATTTCCGCCCTGTCAATTACAGTCAGTTGCGGTGCGCCCTGCTTGGTGGAGGCTAAAAGCACACGGGTAGAATCACTTACAAGCTGAAAAGAGTCACGGTCACCTGTGGAAATTACGCAAGTATTACCGCTTTGCTCGCATCTTTTTGCCAATGTGCCTAAAATATCATCCGCCTCATAGCCTTCCTTTTCAAGACAGGTATAGCCAAAGGCAGACAAAAGCTCCTTTAACAAAGGAATTTGAGAAGCAAGCTCTACAGGCATAGGCTTGCGCCCTGCTTTATACTCTGAATATTTTGCATGGCGGAAGGTGGGGCTTCTAAGGTCAAAAGCAACACAGACTCCGTCAGGCTTTTCCGCTTCAATAAGGCGGTTTAAAATATTCATAAAACCGTATATGCCGTTTGTGTATTCGCCTTTTTTGGTTGTAAGCAGGCGTATGCCGTAAAATGCACGGTTGATAATACTGTTTCCGTCCACCGCAAGAATTTTCATAATCTACTCCTTGTAATTCGGTTTCGTGTATTGTAAAATATATTTAATATATTTTACCACAAGCGGGACAAAAACACAACCGCGCAGGAGAATTTTATGAAAATAGGGGATTTTGAAATAAAGGGCTATGCCGCCTTGGCGCCGATGGCAGGGGTGGCAGACCGAGCAATGCGAGAACTGTGCATACAAGAGGGCGCAGCATATTGCGTGGGTGAATTGACCAGCGCAAAGGCTATTGTTTTGGGTGATAAAAAGTCGGCAACATTTCTCTCGTCCGCCGAAGCCGAGCAACCCTTCGGCTGTCAGCTTTTTGGCTGTGAGCCTGAAACTATGGCTAAAGCGGCCGTTATTGCAAGTAACTATAATCCAAAATTTATAGATATAAATATGGGTTGTCCTGCTCCCAAGGTTGCGGTTGCAGGAGGCGGCGGTGCGGCGCTGATGAAGGACCCGAAGCTCGCAGGTGAAATCGTGCGTGAGGTAGTAAAGGCAGTCGATTTGCCGGTTACTGTAAAGATGCGCACAGGCTGGGATGAAAACTCCATAACCGCACTAGAGGTAGCAATGGAGGTAGAAAAAAACGGTGCGGCGGCAATTACGGTGCACGGCAGAACAAGAAGCCAAATGTATGCACCACCTTGTGATACCGAAATGATTAAAAAAGTTAAAAAAGCGGTATCGGTGCCGGTTATTGCTAACGGAGATATTACCTCTTATAAAGAAGCGGCCGAGATGTATGAGCAGACAGGCTGTGATTTTATAATGCTCGGCAGAGCGGCAATGGGAAACCCCTTTATTTTTAAGCAAATCAACACCTATTTAGCAGAAGGGCGGATATTACCCGAGCCGCCTCTTTCGGTAAGATTATTGACACTTATAAAGCAAATTGAAAAAATGCGTGAATATAAGGGCGACCATATCGCATTTTTGGAGGCAAGGAAGCATACGGCTTGGTATATGCACGGCCTAAACGGCGCCGCCGAGCTTCGCAGAATGTGTTCCCTTATTACCGATATGGAGGGCGTTTTAGCAGTTTGCAAAAAAGCGCAAATGTTAAATCCAGGCGAATAATTGAAAAGCTTTGCGGTTACAATACCTTTTAAGGAGGAATTGTAATGCAAAGCGGAAAAACTATGAATTTTGTTAAGGGTATCGGTATCGGTATGGCGGCCGGCGCAATGGCTACAATGGTTGGCAAAGCGGTTATGGACAACAAAAAAAGCGTAGTAAAGAAAACCGGCAAGGCGGTAAAGAGCCTTGGCGAAGTTGTCGATAATATCAGTTATTTCTTTAAATAAAATACAGGTATGCGAAAGCATACCTGTATTTTTTATTCTTCTTTTGGTGCTATTTTTTTAAGCAAAAGGGCAAGCGGTAACACAAGGGCACCGGCAAATAAGTTACTGACACCGTGAATTGCATCCCAGGGCAAGCCTGCCACAATCCAAGCAACCATTCCTTTAAAGTCAAGCCCAAACATAACGGCTTGCGTAGGTGCGTATAATGTGCCGTATAATAACCCGTGCAATGCGCAGGTTATCATATACAAAGGCACCGCCACCTTGCTTGGCATATTTTTAGGCAACAGCATTGTAATTCCCCAAAGGACTGTCCACAAATAAATATGGGGCACCCACCAGGGCGCAAAGCCCGAAAACAAGCCGAGCATAGCAACATAAATATAAATCGGGATTAAGGCTTTTTTGCGATAAACCACCGTGAAAGTAACGGTGAGAGACCCTAGCAAATGTATGTTGGGCAAAAATTCCATAAGCATTTTTGAAGCATACATAAAAGCGCCAAGTAAGGCAAAAAGCGTTATTTCCTTTGTTTTAATTTTCATTATTTTTGTGCCTTTAAGGTGTACTGCGCATCGGCAGTAATTTCGGTGGTGTCAATGCCCGAAACTGCATACTCGCCGTTAACATAGAAAGCCCAATAAAGCTTGTCTGTATCAAAATCCAATGTTTCGCCGTCTACGGTTTTAACATACAGTCCGTATTGGCTGTCCTCACCTGAAATTAGGCCTGCCTCTATGAGGGCGGCGCCAACGGTGGTCTTGTCGGTTTTTACCAGAAACTGCTTTTTGCTACCGTCTTTGTGTTCTACAAAAAAGGTAAACTGTGTTTTACCCTGGCCGATTTCGATTACTGAGGCAATCGAAGAGGTACCGGGTGTGTTGTCGGTTTGTGTGTTTTTACAAGCTGTCATTGTCAGTGCCATAGCCGCAATAAGCACTAAACAAAGCATTACCGACAAAGTGTTTTTAAAAACTTTTGTCATATTCATCTTTGTTTTCTCCTTTTAAATAACTTTAACACATGGTCGGCACTCGCAACCTAAGTTGTGTATAAAAATATTGGGTCCGGTCTTCCGGCTTACGCAAAACTTACAAACCAGCCTTCTCAGGAGTTTCCCAATGGCGTTTCGTCCCTTGCGGCAGGGATATATGGTTTGTTATATACGCTTACGGCGACGGGCTCGCACAGGATTTCCACCTGTTTCCCACAGTTATACTGTTTTGACCCAAAAACAGTTTAGCATATAGCAGTTTTCTTTTCAAGTTATAAAACAAAAAGCCTCCCAAAGGAGGCTTTTTTATTAGTCTACAAATTTTATTCCGTCTTCAACACTCATTGAGGCGATTCGTGCAAGGGATTCAACACGAACACCCATATTGCGAATTAAATCGCCGCCGGGCTGGAATGCTTTTTCAATTACAATTCCCGCACCCACAAGTGTTGCGCCTGACTGTTTAACTAGGTCCATAAGACCGAGCAGGGCACTGCCCATAGCCAGAAAATCGTCAATTATAAGTACTTTATCCTCCGGTCCTAAAAACTCTTTGGATACTAAAATATCATAATGTTTTTTATGGGTAAAGGATTCAACGGTAGAATGATAAACGTTAGGAGAAATGTTAACGGTTTTGCTCTTTTTTGCAAAAACTACAGGCACCTTGAAATACTGCGCCGCAAGGCAGGCAATACCAATACCCGAAGCCTCAATGGTTAGAATTTTTGTTACACCGCTGTTTTCATACAAGCGCTTAAATTCTTTACCAACCTCGCACATAAATTCAACGTCAATTTGGTGGTTTACAAAGCTGTCAACCTTTAATACGCCGCCCTCATAGACTTTTCCGCATTCTCTAATTTTATCTTCCAATAATTTCATTATTTCCCCATCCCTTTAACGCAAATAAAAGCTTTTTATATAGTTTAATACATTGTGGGACAAAACTCAATACAAATTTAATAAAACAAAAGCAAAAGGAAATAATTATTGTTAGAGGGTGATAATTTGGACTATTTAAACACGGCTTTATCAGCGCTTTTTTCGGTTGTGGCACTTTTTATGCTGACAAAGCTTATGGGAAATCAGCAGGTTTCCGAAATGCGTTTTTTTGATTATGTTGTAGGCATTACAATCGGCTCAATTGCCGCCGAAATGGCAACCGCGTTAGAGCACAATCCCTTTATACCGCTAATTGCAATGGCAGTTTATACATTGGTTTCTATTTTGATTTCCTACCTTAGCATAAAATCGTTAAAATTAAGAAAAATTTTAGATGGAGTGCCGATTAAGGTGTTTTCGGAAGGCAGATTTATTATAAAAAATATGCGCAAGGCAAAGATTGATATACACTCCTTGCTTGCGCTTTGCCGAAACAACGGGTATTTTGATATTTCGCAAATCAAAACCATTGTATATGAGGATAACGGAAAAATCAGTATTTTGCCCTATCCAAACGACCGACCGGTTACACCAAGAGATTTAAGCATTGCCGTAAAAAATGAAAGTTTGCAATACAACGTTATTGTAGACGGCCGTGTTCTTGACGGAAATTTGCGGTTTGCGGGGAAAAGTAGGGAATGGCTTAAAAATGAGCTTAAAAAGAAAAACAAAACCGACCAGTACGGCATAATGCTGGCAACAGTTGACGAAAACGATACCCTTTCAATTTACGAAGCCGACAGACAGTCAGCCGACCGAATGGCATTTTAAAAATTTGTGTATGCCTTTCGGTTTAAAACTTTTTATCACTTAATCCTAAAATATAATCTGTGGTGACCTTATAAAATTTCGCAAGCCTAATTAAAACGTCGGTAGGAACATCTCTTTGCCCCAGTTCGTAATTGCTATAAACCTGCTGTGAGCAATTTAAAATTTTTGCCATTTCCTTTTGTGTAATGTCCTTGTCTTCTCGCAAATCACGTATTCTGCGGTACATGTTATCACCTCCGCCAAATTATAATTTACTGCAATTTGCAGTATTGACATTTACCGCAAATTGCAGTATAATAATTAAAAATTTTTTGAGGTGAAAGTATGTTTTGTAAAAATTGTGGGGCAGAAAACCCCGAAACCAACAACAATTGCAGTAGGTGTGGAGCATCATTAAAAAATGATGGTGAAAAAGTAAAGGTAAAAAGAAAGAAACTTAAATGGTGGCACATTTTATTAATTGTTCTTGCTGCTTTTGTTGTAATTGGAGTTGCAAGCAATTCTGGAGATGAGGGTTCCTCTAACACAGATTCCGCTCCAAACACAACCTCGTCAGCAGTAGATAATACAGAAAGCAAAGAAGCAAAGAACGAATATAAAATCGGCGAGACCTTGGATGCGAATGGTTTGAAAATCACTATGCAAAAGGCAGAAAAGTGGAATTCAGACAACCAATTTATTAACCCGGAAGATGGCAAAATGTTTATCCGTGCTTATTTTGTAATTGAAAACCAAAGCGGTGCAGATAAAACACTTGGCAGTTTTGATTTTGATTGCTATGCAGACGGTACACAGGCAGATATTAGCTGGTATGGGGACAATCAGTTGTCTTTTGATACTATCTCAGATGGTCGCAAACTAGAAGGTTATATTTACTACGAAGTTCCCCAAAATGTTAACAACATTGAAATTGAATATGAAACTTCTTGGTGGAGTTCTAAAAAGGCAATTTTCAAAGTTGAATTGTAATTAGAAATAAAATAATAAAAGGTCTATGTAAAAAACTACATAGACCTTTTTAATGCAATAAATTTTTAGATTAAAAAAAACAGGTGGCATGCGCCACCTGTTTTTTTAATTATTCTTCAACTGCATAAAGCTTAGCGAGTTTTTCAAGATGACGTCTTTGCTCAAGTGCATTTTCAGCCGCCTTGTCAAACAACTCTTCTGCTCTTTCAGGGAAGGAGCGGGTCAAGGAAGCGTAACGTGCTTCGCCAAGGATGAACTCCTTGTAATCAGCAGAAGCAGGTTTGCTGTCAATTGTCAGCGGATTCTTGCCTTCAGCCTTCAAAGCAGGATTGAAGCGGAACATATTCCAGTAGCCGCAGTCAACAGCCTTCTTCATTTCCTTCTGGCAGTTAACCATACCGCCCTTGATGCTGTGCATCTCGCAGGGTGAGTAGCAGATAACCAAGGAAGGACCGTTATAGCTTTCAGCCTCTTGGATAGCTTTAAGAGTCTGGTTCATATCAGCGCCCATAGCAATTTGAGCTACATAGATATAACCGTAAGACATAGCGATTTCAGCAAGGCTCTTCTTAGCGATTGCTTTACCGGCAGCTGCAAACTGTGCAACCTGACCGATTTGAGAAGCCTTAGAAGCCTGACCGCCGGTGTTGGAGTAAACCTCGGTATCGAATACCATAATATTTACATCGTTGCCGGAAGCGAGAACGTGGTCAACACCGCCGAAGCCGATATCGTAAGCCCAACCGTCACCACCGAAAATCCAAACGGATTTCTTGGAGAGGAATTCTTTATTCTTGTAAACGTCGCCGCAAAGCTCGCACTTATCAGCAACTTTTTCAAGCTCAGCAACTAAAGCATCAGTAGCAGCAGAGTTAAGCTTGCCGTCGTTAACGGTATCGAGATACTGTTTTGCAGCAGCTTTAAGCTCAGCGCTTGCCTTGTCAGCATTAGAAATTTCAGTAACCTGTTCAATCAAACGGTTACGAACTGCATTTTGGCCGAGGTACATACCCAAACCGTTTTCAGCGTTGTCCTCAAACAGAGAGTTAGCCCAAGCAGGACCTTGACCCTTCTTGTTTGTGGTGTAAGGTGAAGTAGCAGCAGGGCCACCCCAGATAGAAGAACAACCTGTACCGTTGGACATGTACATTCTGTCACCGTAAAGCTGGGTAACAAGTCTTGCGTAAGAGGTTTCAGCACAGCCTGCGCAGGAGCCTGAGAACTCAAGCAAGGGCTTCTTGTACTGAGAACTGATTACGTTCATAACAGCGGTGGTTTCAGGTTTCTCGGTTACATTAGCCTCGCAGTAGTTGAATACTTCTTGCTCAGCCATCTGTGACTCACGTGAAACCATCTTAAGTGAGTTAGTGGGACATACGCCGATACAAACGCCGCAACCCATACAATCCATCGGCGAAACAGCCAAGGTGTAGGTGTAGTCTGTCTTAACAATCGGCTTAGGAGCTTTCTTCATGTTTGCGGGAGCGTTAGCAACCTCGTCAGCGTTGAGCGCGTAAGGACGGATTGTAGCGTGGGGGCAAACGAAAGCACACTTATTACATTTTGCACAGGTATCCTGATTCCATTCGGGAACCATAACTGCAACGGCACGTTTCTCGTAAGCGGAAGCGCCATGTTCAAAGGTACCATCTGCATGGTCCATAAATGCTGAAACGGGCAGGCTGTCGCCATCCATCTTAGCAACAGGATTCATAACGGTGTTAACCATCTTAACACGCTTAGCAGGACCGTTTTCAAAGCCTGTAGCGGCAACGTCCTCAGCGTTAGCCCAATCAGCCGGAACATCAATCTTAACGAATGCGGTAGCACCGGCGTCGATAGCCTTATGGTTCATATCTACGATATCCTGACCCTTTTTGGAGTAGGACTTGGTAGCAGCTTCTTTCATATAACGGATAGCATCCTCAGCAGGCATTACGTTAGCCAATGAGAAGAATGCAGACTGCAACAATGTGTTGGTGCGCTTGCCCATACCGATTTGAGCTGCTAAGTCAATAGCGTTAACGGTGTAAAGCTGAATGTTGTTGTTAGCAATATAGCGCTTAGCATCTGCCGGCATCTGCTCGTTGAGTTCCTCAGCAGACCACTGGCAGTTAATTAAGAATACACCGCCGGGTTTAACGTCGTTAACCATCTTATAACCCTTGATTACATAAGAGGGGTTATGGCAGGCAACGAAGTCAGCCTTATTGATATAGTAAGGACTCTTGATGGGCTTGTCACCAAAACGCAAGTGTGAAACAGTGATACCGCCTGTTTTCTTAGAGTCATACTGGAAGTAAGCTTGTACATATTTGTCGGTGTGGTCACCGATAATTTTGATGGAGTTCTTGTTAGCACCAACGGTACCGTCACCGCCAAGACCCCAGAATTTACATTCAATTGTGCCTTCAGCAGCGGTGTTGGGAGAAACCTTCTCCTCTAATGAGAGATGAGTAACGTCATCGTTAATACCGATAGTGAACTGAGCTTTAGGAGCATCCTTAGCCAACTCATCATATACAGCAAACAAGCTTGAAGGAGGAGTATCCTTAGAACCGAGACCGTAACGGCCGCCGATGATAGTAGCTTGTCTACCCATAGAAGCCATAGCAGCAACAACGTCCATATAAAGCGGCTCGCCTAATGCGCCGGGCTCCTTAGTTCTGTCAAGTACAGCAATTTTCTTAACGGTTTCGGGAATAGCCTCAACCAATTTCTCAGCAGAGAAAGGACGATACAAACGAACCTTTACAAGACCAACCTTTTGTCCTGCAGCGTTCAAGTAATCGATAACCTCTTCTGTAACGTCGCAAACAGAACCCATAGCAATGATGATTCTGTCAGCGTCGGGTGCGCCGTAGTAGTTGAAGAGTTTATAGTCGGTGCCAAGCTTAGCATTAACCTTGTCCATATACTTTTCAACAATGCCGGGCACTGCTTCATAATACTTATTGCAAGCCTCACGATGCTGGAAGAAGATATCTCCGTTCTCGTGGGAGCCACGCATAACAGGATGCTCAGGATTGAGTGCACGCTTACGGAAGTCGTCAACAGCCTCCATATTGCACATTTCTTTTAAGTCCTCATAATCCCAGATAGCAATCTTCTGGATTTCGTGAGAGGTACGGAAACCGTCAAAGAAGTTAATGAAGGGAACACGGCTCTCAATAGTTGCCAAGTGAGCAACTGCGCCTAAGTCCATAACTTCCTGCGGGTTGGTGTTAGCCAACATAGCAAAGCCTGTCTGACGGCAAGCATATACGTCGGAATGGTCACCAAAAATATTGAGTGCGTGAGAAGCTACGGAACGAGCCGATACATGGAAAACGCTGGGCAATAATTCGCCTGCAATTTTGTACATGTTCGGAATCATAAGTAAAAGACCCTGAGAAGCGGTGTAGGTGGTGGTAAGAGCACCGGCATGCAAAGAACGGCGCACAGTACCTGGAGCACCGGCCTCAGACTGCATTTCTACTACATTTACAGTTGTACCAAAGATGTTTTTCTGCCCTAAAGCCGACCATTGGTCAACATAATCTGCCATCGGGCTGGACGGTGTGATAGGATAAATACCTGCAACCTCTGTGAACGCATAAGATACGTGCGCAGCGGCATTGTTACCGTCCATTGTTTTCATTTTTCTTGCCATGAAAACACTATCTCCTTTCAATATATACTGCGGATTTTAAATGCAAGTCCGCATTCCATTAAAGAATACCACTTTTTTATCACAAAGTAAATAGTTTTTTGAAAATTACCTTAATTTTTCTCTATTTTAAATTTCAGCCAAAATTAAAAACATTGACTTTGCGGTAAAATATTGTATAATACAATAAAAATAAAATTTAAAGGAGTAGTAACAAATGGACGACCCCGCGGGGATTATACTCGACATTGTTGTTTTACTGGTACTTGTTTTAATTAACGCATTTTTCGCTATGAGCGAAATTGCCATCATTTCCCTGAATGACAATAAAATGCGTAAAATGGCAGAAGAGGGGCACAAGGGCGCAATTAAGGTGCTTAAACTTACAAAGGACTCCTCTCGTTTTCTATCAACAATTCAAATCGGCGTAACCTTGGCAGGCTTTTTGGCTTCTGCTGCTGCGTCCGAAAACTTTTCCGGACCGTTAACAACCGTGTTAGCACGCTGGCTTAACATTGAAAGCAAAGCCGGATTAAACGCTTTGTCGGTTGTATCTATGGTTGTTGTAACTATTGTGATTTCGTATTTCACACTTGTTTTAGGTGAGCTTGCGCCCAAGCGTATCGCTATGCAGCGCAGTGAAGCAGTGTCTTTTAAGGTGGTAGGTCTTCTGCTCTTTTTCAAGGCGGTTTCTTCACCCTTTGTTAAATTCCTTTCGGCTTCTACAAACTTAGTGGTACGCATTTTGGGCTTTGACCCCAATGCGGAGGAAGAAACGGTTACCGAAGAGGAAATTCGCTTGATGGTTGATGCAGGCGAGGAAACCGGCGCCATTGAAGAAAGCGAAAAGGAAATGATAAATAACATTTTCGAGTTTGACGATATTCCTGCTTGTGATGTTATGACCCACCGCACCGATATTGAGGCTGTTGAAATCAATGACTCGATTGCCGAAATTATTGATACAGCAATCTCGCACGGATACTCCCGTATCCCTGTTTTTGAAGAAGATTTGGATAATATCAAAGGTATTATTTATATAAAAGATTTGCTGAAATATATCGGAAAGGCGATACCTAAAACTCTTAAAATTTCCAGTTTGATGCGTGAGGCTTATTTCGTACCCGAATCTAAGCGCTGCAGTGACTTGTTTGAGGAAATGACCGAAAAGCGTCTGCAAATGGTAATAGTAGCAGATGAATACGGCGGAGTTGCAGGTCTTGTTACGATTGAGGACTTGCTTGAATCAATTGTCGGCAGTATGCAGGACGAGTACGATAATGAGGACGAAGAGGTTGAGCAGCTTGATGAAACCATCTTCACAATTGACGGTATTACAGATATTGAAGAGGTTAACGAACAGCTTGATATCCGTTTGCCAGAGGGTGAATATGATACTATCGGCGGTTTTATAATGAGTGAAATAGGCCGTATTCCATCGCCCGATGAAACAGTAGCGGTAGAGGCGGAGGGCTTTATGTTCACCGTTATTGAAATGGACGAGCGCCGCATTGAAAGAGTGCGAGCCGAGCGTATTGAGCTAAAAGAGCAAGAATAAAAATTTAGTTCGGGCGGCCTATCGGTCGCCCGAATTTAGACTAAAAGAGGGACAATATATGCAGTCATTTTTTAATATCAGTGACAAAACTAAGGATGCTGTTTCGGTGGCGCTGGCTAAGGTTAAGCCGCAATTTGAAAAAATAGCCGAAATAACCCGCTACAATCAGCATAAAATGTTAAAAGCCTTTATTGACCACGGCGTAAGTGAGGCTTGCCTTGGCAGTTCCACAGGCTACGGCTATGGTGATAAAGGGCGAGATACCTTAGAACAGGTTTGTGCAACCGTTTTTGGTGCGGAGGACAGTATTATTCGTCATAATTTCACCTGCGGCACACACACGCTGACAGTTGCGCTTTTCGGTGTGTTGCGCCCGGGCGATACGATGCTCTGCGTTACGGGGCGCCCGTATGATACCTTAATTGGTGTTTTGGGTATAGACAAGCATGTTGAGGGCTCACTTAGAGATTTTGGCGTAAATTATGACCAGGTTGATTTACTGGCTGACGGCAGTGTTGACCTTGAAGGAATTGCTGATAAGTTAAAACAAAACAAATATAAAATGGTTTATATTCAGCGTTCCCGTGGGTACAGTTTAAGACCTACACTTACCATAGAAAACATAGAAAAAATTTGCAAAACCGTACGCAGTGTAACCGATGAACCAATCATTATGGTTGATAACTGCTACGGCGAGTTTACAGAAGAGAAAGAGCCTTGCGAGGTTGGTGCAGACTTAATGGCAGGCTCGCTTATAAAAAATCCGGGCGGTGCAATAGCACCCACAGGCGGATATATTGCAGGTAAAGCTGATTTGGTTGAAAAATGCGCTTATCGTTTGACGGCACCCGGTGTCGGCAGGGAGGTAGGAGCAACTCTTGGACTTAACCGAGAGATGTTCTTAGGCTTTTACAATGCGCCTCACGTAACAGGCGAGGCCTTGAAAACCGCTGTCTTTGCGGCGGCGCTTTTTGAGGATATGGGTTACAAAGTAACACCTCGTTATGATGAAAAACGAGGGGATATTATCCAGTCAGTTTGCTTAGAAACACCCGAAAGGCTAATAGCTTTTTGTAAGGGTATTCAAGCAGGGGCGCCGGTTGATTCCTTTGCTACACCCGAGCCTTGGGATATGCCCGGTTATGATAACAAGGTTATTATGGCGGCAGGTGCTTTTACGGGCGGCTCGTCAATTGAGCTGTCTGCCGATGCACCGTTAAGAGAGCCTTTTGCCGTTTGGATGCAAGGCGGTATACATTTTGATACAGGTATGGTGGGCGTTGCTCTTGCCGCTGAGGAGATTTCAAAACTGTAAAAAAGGTGCTTGCATTTTAGAAAAATGCGTGATAAAATAGGTGTACACTTAAAATGCGTTGAAGAAGGAAAGTAGAAATTGTTTCCGCTACCAGAGAGGGTTTGCCGTGGCTGAAAGCAGACCTTTGCGGCGCTGTTTTGAAGTTCCCTTTGGAGCAGCTGTGCTGAAAATTACAGTAGGCATAAGTCGGGGTTCCGTCCCGTTACAGGCGGAGGCGTGTGATAGCACGCATAAAGCGGGTCTTATTAAAGACCAATTTGGGTGGTACCGCGGAGTTTTCGGCTTCGTCCCTTGTTTGAGGGGCGAAGCCTATTTATTTTTCGGAGGTTAGAGTATGAGAGAACAGCTTGAAAGAATCAGAGAGGTGGCAAAAGCAGAACTTTTAAACTGCAAGGATTCTGCCACACTCGACGCACTGAGAGTTCAGTATTTAGGTAAGAAAGGTGAGCTTACAGCAATTTTAAAGCAGATGGGCGGACTGTCTGCCGATCAGCGCCCCATTATGGGTCAGCTTGCCAATGAGGTGCGTGCCGATATAGAAAAAACTATTGAAACAGTTACAGAGCAGGTCAAGGCAGCTATGCTTGAAAAACAATTAACCGAGGAAACGGTTGACGTTACTATGCCGTCAAAGTCACGTTCTAAGGGTGGACTCCATCCGCTTAGCATAGTTTGTAACAATATGATTGATATTTTCCAATCAATGGGCTTTGATGTGGTTGACGGACCCGAGGTTGAAACACCTTATTACAACTTTGAGGCACTCAATTTGCCTGAGGACCACCCCGCAAAGGATATGCAGGATACATTTTATATTGGGCCCGAGCTGTTGCTTCGTTCTCAAACCTCTACGGCACAAATTCGTACAATGGAGAGCCGCAAGCCCCCTATTAGAATTGTCTGCCCCGGCCGTGTTTACCGTGCCGACGAGGTTGACGCAACCCATTCACCCGTATTCCACCAGATGGAAGGCCTTGTTGTGGATAAGGGTATTACAATGTGCGACCTTAAAGGTGTTTTGGAACAGTTTGCCAAGGAAATTTACGGCGAGGATACCAAAATTAAGTTCCGCCCGTCGTATTTCCCGTTTACCGAGCCCAGTGTTGAGGTTGACGTTTCCTGTCCTGAATGCGGCGGTAAGGGTTGCCGTATTTGCAAGGGCGCAGGCTGGATTGAAATTTTAGGCGCCGGTATGGTACACCCCAACGTGCTTCGTGCTTGTGGTATTGACCCGGAGGTCTACACAGGCTTTGCTTTCGGTATCGGTCTTGACAGACTTACCACCACCAGTTACAAAATAAGCGATATTCGTCTGTTGTTTGAAAACGACATCCGTTTTCTTGAGCAGTTTTAAGAGAGGGCAGTAAACATGAAAATATCATTAAATTGGTTAAAACGATATGTAGATATTCCTGTATCTGTCGAAACACTTTGCGATAAAATGGTTATGGCAGGCTTTGAGGTTGAGTCGGTAGAGAATTTGGCCGAAACTATGGTTAATGTAGTAGTCGGTAAGATTGTTGACTTAAAACCGCACGAGGATTCCGACCATTTGCAAATCTGCCAGATTGATATAGGTGAAAATGAGCCTGTGCAGATTGTTACAGGCGCACAAAATGTATTTGTTGGTGCTTATGTGCCTGCGGCACTCCATAATTCACATTTGCCCAACGGTATGAATATAAAATCGGGCAAGCTGCGTGGCGTTGTAAGTAACGGTATGCTTTGTTCCGGTGAGGAATTGTGCCTTACCGAGCACGACTATAAGGGCGCTTCGGTTAACGGTATTATGATTATGGACGATAAATATCCCGTTGGTACCGACCTAAAAGACATCTTCGGTCTTAACGACTATGTAATTGATTTTAAAATCACTGCAAACCGCCCCGACTGCAACTGTGTTCTGGGTGTTGCCCGTGAGGTAGGCGTTGTGCTTGGTCAACCCTTTAAAGCACCTGAGCCGACCTATGACACAATTGGCGAAAACGTTAACGATTACATTTCGGTAGAGGTTAAGGATTTTGACCTTTGCCCCCGCTATTGCGGTACAGTTGTAAAGGATTTGGTTATTAAAGAGTCGCCCGACTGGATGAAGTCTGCCATAAAATCGGCAGGTATGCGACCCATTAACAATATTGTAGATATTACCAACTTCGTTATGCTCGAAACTGGACAGCCGATGCACGCCTTTGATTACCGTGATATTAAGGGTAAAAAGATAATTGTGCGCCGTGCTAATGAGGGCGAGCAAATGCAAACTCTTGATGAAAAAGAGCACACTTTAACTAACGATATGCTGGTTATTGCCGACGGCGAAAACCCCTCCTGCTTGGCAGGTGTTATGGGCGGTCTTAACAGCGAAATTAAGGATGATACTGCTACATTGTTCTTTGAAACCGCTAAATTCCGCCGTGACAATGTACGCCGTACCGCACGCAAACTCGGTATGCGCACCGAGTCAAGCTCACGCTTTGAGCGTGGCATAGACATTGTCGGCACCGAGTATGCAATGCATCGTGCATTACAGCTTATTGCTGAAACTGAGTCGGGTAAAATCGTAAGCGGTATTATTGACTGCAACAACGGATTACCTGAGCAAAGAGAATTGACCGCAAGCGTAGATTCAATCAATGCGTTGCTCGGCCTTCAAATTCCGGCAGAAACAATGGTTGAAATCTTAAATAGCCTTTGCATAGAAACCGAGCTTAAAGGGCAAAATCTTGTATGTAAAATTCCGTCTTATCGTGACGATATTGAGGGACGCGCAGATTTGGCCGAAGAGGTTATGCGCATTTACGGTTATGACCATATTGTCGGCACCACTATGCGTGGCGACGTTATGCGTGGCAAAAAACTGCCCGAGCGCATAAAGGCCGATAAAATCAAAGCCGCCTTGGTGGAACAGGGTATGCGTGAGGTTATGACCTATTCATTTATCAGCAGTAAGGCAATTGATACTCTCCGTTTAGCTGAGGATGACAGCCGCCGCAGAGCAATAAAGCTGCTTAACCCGTTGGGCGATGAGTATTCAACAATGCGTACACAGCTTGTTACCTCAATGCTTACTGTACTTGCTACCAACGCAAACCGCAAAAACCCTGCCGCAAGACTTTTTGAACTCAGCAAAATTTTCGTTAGCGAGGAAATTCCTGCAACAAAGCAACCCGATGAGGTGCCCGCTATGGTTATCGGCGCTTATGGTGAGGAGGAAGATTTCTTCACAATGAAGGGCGCTGTTGAGGCTGTGTTGGAAGTATTTGGCGTAAAACAAAGATGCGAAAAAGCAACCGAGCCTTATTATCACCCCGGCCGTTCGGCAGAGTATGTTATAAACGGTCGCAGAGCCGCTGTGTTCGGTGAAATTCACCCGCTTGTTGCCGCCGAGTTTGACCTTAGCGCTCGTGCTTATGTGGCTGAAATTTCATTAGACGTTCTTTATGAAATTGAAAAGGAAAAAACCCTTTACAAGCCGCTTCCTCGTTTCCCGGCTGTTGGCCGTGACTTTGCATTGCTTTGTGACAAGGAATTGCCGGTAGGCGATATGGAACAGGCAATAGAAAAGGCTTCGGGCAAATTGCTTGAAAACATTAAATTGTTTGATGTTTACACCGGTTCTCAAATACCTGAGGGTAAAAAGAGTGTTGCTTTTAACGTTACTTTGCGTTCAAAAGAGGCTACTTTATCCCAAGAGGAAATTGACCGTGTAACAAACAAAATAATTAAAAACTTAGAGCAAATCGGCGCCCAGCTCCGTTCATAATGGAATAGGTTAGGCGAAACAATTCTGTTTCGCCACAAAATCTAAGATTTGGTGTGGAAATAGTAATTGAAACACTATTTCCACATCCAATAACCATTATAATTTGCTACTTGAATTTTTAATATATATAGTGTAAAATATAGACAATAGGTAGACAAGGGGGCATTTATATGGCAACCGATAAGACAATGACTTTTTCTATAGGCAGTGACCGTGAGCAGGAAATCCGCTTAATCGTTCAAACTGTTTATGATGCTTTAAAGGAAAAAGGCTATAATCCGGTAAACCAGATAGTGGGATATATTCTGTCGGAGGACCCGACCTATATCACCACTCATAACAACGCGCGCAGTTTAATACGCAAGGTTGACCGCGATACGCTGTTGCAATCTCTTGTCAAGTATTACGTGAAATAAAGGAGTAAATTTATGCCGCAGCAGGATTTTTTGACCTATAAGGGCAAGCCTTTAGTGCGCAAGGGTAACGAGATTTATTACGGAGATATGTCCGAAAGATATGTAATCCTTTTTAAGATACAATCCACTAAAAAGGTGGGCGATATGGATATCGCTGATAAAATTCTCGTTCAGCTTATGGATACTGATAATGATGTTGATATAACAAAACGCATTGTGAAAAAGAGCGAAAAGAACGGTCTTTACGAAGCAATGGATATCGGTTACATTTGGTTGGAGCGTGCTTTGAAGCAGTAAATTATTAAGATGGCGTATCCTCTTTTGAGGATACGCCTTTTTACAAAGGAGGTGTGTGTTATGTCGGAGATTTTAGCTCCTGTAGGCTCGTATGAAATGCTTATTGCCGCAGTGCGCAGTGGCGCCGATGCGGTTTATTTGGGTGCGGACGATTTTAACGCACGCCGAAATGCCCAAAATTTCAGTAACGAAGAGTTAAAGCAGGCAATCGAGTATTGTCATATTTGCGGTGTTAAGGTTTATTTAACGCTTAATACCGTTTTGCGGGAAAAAGAGCTTGTTGCCGCTTTGGAATGTGCAAAACAGGCGGCTGAATTTGGTGTAGATGCGTTTATAGTAGCCGATTTAGGTATAGCAAGGCTTTTAAAAAAGGCATTGCCCGAAATATCTTTACACGCCTCAACTCAAATGACGGTACATTCACCGGCCGCATTACCTTTGCTTAAAAAAATGGGTTTTAGCCGTGTGGTACTGTCACGCGAAATGGATAAGAAAAGCATAACAGAATTTTGCAAAAGAGCAAAAGAGCTTAGCATTGAAACCGAACTGTTTATACACGGCGCTTTGTGTATGTGTATGTCGGGACAATGCTATTTAAGTTCGATTTTAGGCGGCAGAAGCGGAAACAGAGGTCTTTGCGCCCAGCCTTGCCGATTGCCCTTTATGGTACAAAACGGCACAGGACACGACCTTAGTTTAAAAGATTTAAGCTTAATGGACTATTTGGCGGAGTTGTCCAAAATCGGTATTGATTCCTTTAAAATTGAGGGCCGAATGAAGCGCCCCGAATATGTTGCCGCCGCCGTTACTACCGCTAAGGGAATATTACAAAAAAGAGATGTAAATAAACTGCGTTTGGATTTACAACAAATATTCTCCCGCAGCGGCTTTACAGACGGCTATTATACCGCTAAAACAGGGCGGGATATGTTTGGTATCCGCACTAAAGAGGATGTAAAAAACACTGCAAACGTATACCGCAATTTGCACGAGCTTTATCGTGCCGAATTGCAGTCCATACCTCTTTCGGTTAAGGTGGAATTATCCAAAGAGGCAATAAAATTAACCATTAGTGATAGCATAAATACCGTGACTGTTACAGGCACAGGCGCTGAAGAGGCTAAAACTAAGCCGGCAGATTATGATTACCTTTACCGCACGCTTACTAAATTCGGCGGCACGCCGTATTATTGTGAAAACTTTGAGGCTGAAATAGGGGGAGGATTGATGACTCCGGCATCAAGCCTTAATGCTTTGCGCCGTGAGGCAGTAGAGAAGTTATCTGATCTCAGAGGCAAGGCAAAGCCTATAAAATACAATGAATTGGAATTTACAAACTCAAAATCGGCTATAAAAAAACCGCAACTTTTGTTGCAGTTTGCAAAAGTGGAAAACATACCCCAAAATCTACCGAAAAATGCTACCGTTATTTTACCGGTCGAAACCGATTTTTCAAAAATAACAGTAGAGGCTCACCTTTGGGCTCATATGCCTAGGGGTATATTGGGTAATGAGGAAAAGTATTCAAAGTATTTGCAACAAGCAAAGCAAAACGGCATAAAAACTGTGCTTTGCGGGACCTTGTCGGCTATGAATTTATGTCTGGAAAGCGGCTTAGAGCCGTTTGCCGATTTTTCGTTTAACGTTATGAACAACTGCTCGGTAGAGCAGCTAAAAAGTTTGGGTGCGGCAGGTTTAGTGCTTTCTTTTGAAAACACCCTTAAAACGGCTGAGCTTATTTCAAACGAAATCCCGACAGCGATTATAACCTACGGCCATTTACCCTTAATGCTGACAAGGAATTGTCCCAACCGAAACGGCGATGGTTGTAATGGTTGCAACGGCGAAGCCGAGATGACCGACCGCAAGGGAGAAAGCTTTAAAATCGTTTGCCGAAACGGATTTTCAGAGTTACTTAACGGCATACCGCTTTATATGGGGGACAGGCAAAAGGAAACCGAAATTTGCGATTATCATTTATTGCGGTTTACAACCGAAAAAGCAAATGAGGTCAGTGAGGTGCTTAGTTTATATCTAAACGGCAAGCCGTATCCAAAACAGTACACAAGAGGGCTATATTATAAAGATATATTATAATAAATAAAATGCTTGCTTTTTTGAAAAGAGTATGCTATAATCTACGGGAAGTATGAAAGAAACGGAGAGTGGGGCAACCCGCTCTTTGCTTTTTGTTGGAAGGATGATGGCTTTTGGCAAACAATACTGCAGATAGGGTAAAGGCACTGGTTGAGCCGGCAATACAGTCGTTAGGGCTGCGGCTTTGGGATGTGCGCTACCTGAAAGAAGGGGCTGATTGGTACCTTCGCATTTATATTGACAACGATGAAGGTGTTAATATTGATGACTGTACCAATGCTTCACGGCTTATAGACCCCATGTTAGATGAGGCGGATATAATTCGCACCTCGTATTATTTGGAGGTTTGTTCACCCGGTTTGGAGCGTGAGCTTGTAAGACCCGAGCATTTTACTGCAATGTTAGGCAGAAGCGTTCAGGTGCATCTTGTACGCCCGTTTGAAGGACAAAAAGATTTTGTTGGAGAGCTTAAAGCTTACGAGAACGGTGACATCACACTTGCAACAGAAAACACAGAATTAAAGTTCGAAAAACCGATGATTTCAAAAGTTAAATTAAATGACTATATGGAGGAGAATATAAAAAATGGCTAGAAGTAACACAAAGGAATTTTTTGAAGCACTGCACTTAATGGAATCGGAAAGAGGTATTCCGGCTCAATATATTGCAGAAAAGATTGCAGCGGCTATTATAGTTGCAACAAAGAAGGATTATGCAGGCAATGATATTGTACATTGCGATATTGACTGCGAGAAAGAGACCTTTAAGGTATATTTGGAGAAAAACGTAGTAGAGGAAATTGAAAATCCTTATACTGATTTACTTTTAGAGGACGCTCAACAAATCAGCAAGCGTGCAAAGGTTGGCGGCACTGTTAAAATTGCACTTGATACAAGACAATTCGGACGTATCGTAGCGCAGACCGCTAAGCACGTAATTCGCCAAGGTATCCGTGAGGTAGAGCGTGGTCAAACTTTGGAAGAGTTCCAAAGCAAAAACCGTGAACTCGTTTCGGCTTTGGTACAGCGTGTTGACCCCAAAACAGGCAACGCAACCTTGCTTATCGGCCGTGCTGAAGCAGTACTGCCCAAGATTGAACAGGTGCCCGAAGAGGTAATCAGCGAGGGCGACCACATTAAGGTTTATATTGTTGATGTTAAGAGCACCGAAAAAGGACCTAAGGTAATGATTTCCCGTACACACCCCGGTCTTGTTAAGCGCTTGTTCGAAATGGAGGTGCCTGAAATTTTTGACGGCACCATTGAGATTAAAGCAATCTCCCGTCAGGCAGGCTCCCGTACAAAAATGGCGGTTTACAGCTCAAACGAAGAGCTTGATGCTATTGGTGCTTGTATCGGTCAGCGTGGTATCCGTGTAAACAAGATTGTTGAGGAATTAGCAGGCGAGAAGATTGACATTGTTAAATACTCAGACGACCCTGTTGAGTTTATCTCTGAGGCAATTAAGCCGGCTAAGGCTGTTAAGGTTGAAATTGTCAGTGAGGAGCCTAAGGCTTGCCGTGTAACGGTGCCTGACTCACAGCTTTCACTTGCAATCGGCAACAAGGGACAAAACGTTCGCTTGGCAGCTAAGCTTACCGGTTGGAAAATCGATATCCGTCCCGAGAGCGGTTTCTACGGTGAGGAAACCGAGGACTAAATTCAAAAAAAGGTGTGAATTTGATGCAAACAAAGAAACAACCCTTGCGTATGTGTATCGGCTGTGCCGAAATGAAACCGAAGGCAGAGCTTATACGTGTTGTTCGTGATAAAGAG
This sequence comes from Acutalibacteraceae bacterium, assembly GCA_045660865.1. GTDB lineage: Bacteria > Bacillota > Clostridia > Oscillospirales > Acutalibacteraceae > CAZRRV01. The sequence continues at coordinate 32,915 of JAZREP010000005.1, forward strand.
GGCAACATATCTATTGATAAAAAGGGGCGTGCACCCGGTAGGGGCGCTTACCTTTGCAACGATTTAGAATGTTATCAAAAGGCGGTCAAGGGTAAAAGAATTGAGCGTGCTTTCAAAACGCCGATTAGTAAAGAAATTTATGAGGCGCTCGAAAAGGAGATGCAGGATGCCTAATCATCCCGTTCTTTCCAAACTCTCTATTGCGCGCCGTGCTAATCTTCTTAGCGTTGGCACCGAGAAGGTGACAGAGGCTATTAAGACTAAAAAAGCGCAGTTAGTTATTATTGCATCGGATATATCACCAAAAACCGAAAAAGAACTTAAATTTCTTGCAAAAGAAAAACTTGAGGTTATGCGAATAAATGTTGATTTAATAACAATGTCGGCAGCCATAGGCATTAAGGCAGGCATTGTAGCCGTGTTAGACGGCGGATTGGCAGAATCGATTAGAAAGGTAGGCATGTTGAATGACTAAATATAAAGTACACGAGCTGGCTAAAGACTTTGAACTGCAAACAAAGGAGATACTTGATATTTTAGTTGGTCAGTTTGGCGAAAAGAAAAGCCAGACTGCACTCGATGAGGTTGAAATTGATTACATTTTTGATGTGATTACAAGCAACAATCAAGTAAAGAGCTTTGATAAATATTTTGCAATGGGTGACGAAGCCAGAAATAAGCGTAAAGAGCAAAAAGCCAAGGACAAAGAGGATTTGTTGGCTAAGCAGATGGCTATTTTAGAGCAGTTAAAGGCTGCCCAAATGGCTGAGCAAGAGGCAAAGAAAGCCGAGCAGGCCAAAAAAGAGCAAAAGGCAGAACCCAAAAAGGTTGAGCCGAAAAAAGAAGAGCCCAAAAAGGTTGCAGAGAAGCCTGCAGAAAAACCCGCTGAGAAGCCGGTTGAGAAAAAGGTTGAAGAAAAGGTTGAGCAAAAGAAACCCGCCGAGCCGAATCTTCATCCCTTTGAGGCAAGAAAGAAGAAGGAAAACCCGGGTGCAGCACCTAACCGCGGACCTGTTGAAATCCGCAAGGTTGATACCCGTGCTTCCCACGTTGATTTAGATAAATACAACGAAAAATACGAAACTATTGCGCCTGCACATTCTATGAAGGATAATATGCAGCGCAAACAGAAAATCAAGCAAAAATCGCAGGATTACCGTCGTCCTCAGGGAGCTAAGCGTGAAACCGAGGCCGATAAACTGCGCCGTTTACAGCTTGAAAAGATTAAAAAGACACCTATTAAGGTTACAGTTGGTGACGAGGTTACGGTATCCGAGTTGGCTGCCGCTATGAAAAAGACTGCCGCTGAGGTTATTAAAACCTTAATGGGTCTTGGAATGATGGTAACCGCAAATCAGGTAATTGATTACGATACCGCTGAAATCGTTGTTACCGAAATGGGCTGCAAAATAGAACGCGCTGTTGTGGTTACAATAGAAGAAAGAATTATGGATATTGCCGAGGATAAGGAAGAGGATTTGAAAGGCCGTGACCCGATTGTTGTTGTTATGGGACACGTTGACCACGGTAAAACCTCTTTGCTTGACGCTATTCGTAATGCTAACGTTACCAGCGGCGAAGCAGGCGGTATTACACAGCACATCGGTGCTTACAGAGTAAACTGCAACGGAAGCAATATCACATTCTTGGATACTCCCGGACATGCGGCGTTTACCTCTATGCGCCAGCGCGGTGCTATGGCAACCGATATTGCCGTATTGGTTGTTGCCGCAGATGACGGTATTATGCCCCAAACAATTGAAGCTATTAACCACGCAAAAGCGGCTAATGTGCAGATGATTGTTGCTATAAATAAAATGGATAAGCCTGAGGCTAACCCCGACCGTGTATTGCAACAGTTGACCGAGCATTCGGTTGTGCCTGAGCAATGGGGCGGTGATGTAATCTGCGTTCCCGTTTCGGCTAAGACACACGACGGTATTGACAATCTGTTGGAAAACATTTTGCTTGTTGCCGAGATGATGGAGTTAAAGGCTAACCCTGACCGTAAAGCAAAGGGTACAGTTATTGAGGCACGCTTGGATAAGGGCCGTGGCCCTGTTGCAACTTTGCTTGTTCAAACAGGTACTTTGCACACAGGCGATATTATAGTTGCCGGCACCTCGGTTGGTCGTGTTCGTGTTATGACCAACGAGAACGGTAAGGTACTAAAGAAGGCAGGTCCTTCTGTACCGGTTGAGATTACAGGTTTAGTTGAAGTTCCCTTTGCGGGCGATGAGTTTGACGCCGTTTCAGACGAGCGTTTGGCACGCCAGCTGGTTGAACAGAGAAAGCAAAAGCAGAAGGATGATGCTTTCAAAGCAACCCAAAAGGTTACACTTGAAAATCTGTTCTCACAACTTGAGCAGGGCGAACTTAAAGAGCTCAGCATAATTGTTAAAGCCGATGTACAAGGCTCTGTTGAGGCTGTTAGGGAAAGCTTGGAAAAACTTACTAACGAAGAGGTGCGTGTTCGCGTTATTCACGGCGGCGTAGGTGCTATAAACGAGTCAGACGTTATGCTGGCAGGCACATCTGGTGCTATTATCGTTGGCTTCAACGTACGTCCTGATGCTGTTGCCAAAGATTTGGCAGAGCGTGATGGCGTAGATATGCGTATGTATCGTGTAATTTACGATTGCATTGAGGAAATCGAATCGGCTATGAAGGGTATGCTTGCGCCTAAGTTCCGTGAGGTACAAATGGGTACTATTGAGGTTCGTGAAACCTATAAGATTTCCAATGTTGGCACAATTGCGGGCTCTTATGTTACAAACGGTAAAGTTACCCGCAACTGTCAAATCCGTGTTGTTCGTGACGGTATAGTTTTGGCTGAGGATGCTATTGATTCTCTCCGCCGTTTCAAGGACGACGTAAAAGAGGTTGCTCAGGGTTATGAGTGCGGTATCGGTCTTGTTAAATACAGCGACATTAAGGTAGGCGACGTATTAGAGGCCTTTATTATGGAGGAATACAGAGATTAATCTGAAAGGAAAGAAAAATAATGCCAAGCTATAAAATCGGGCGTACAAACTCCGACTTACAGCACGAGCTGTCCGACATTATCCGTGATATTAAGGACCCACGTGTAAGCTCATTGTTGAGCGTTGTTAAGGTTGACGTATCGGGGGATTTGTCGGTTGCTAAGGTATATATCAGCGCCTTTAACGGTGAAGAAGAAACCGTAAATTCGGTAAAAGGGCTTAAAAATGCGGCAGGTTATATCCGCCGTGAGCTTTCACACCGCTTAAAACTTCGCAAAATACCTGAGCTTGTGTTTATTGCCGATGATTCCATACGGCACAGCGCCCATATTGCCGATTTGCTGAACGGCTTGGAAAAGTAGGTGTTTTATGGGGAATGAATGTAAGCGCCTTACCCTTAGTGAAGTTTGCGAATTCTTAAAAGAGAATGACCGTTTTAGGATTATCACCCACGCTTTTGCTGATGGTGATACCTTGGGTAGCGGCTTCGGGCTGTGTGCATTACTTCGCAGTATGGGTAAAATGGCAAACGTAATTTGTCCTGATGAAATTCCGGACAAGTTTGCCTATTTGAAGTTAGAGGAGCAATCATTTGAGCCTGAATGTACAGTTATGGTGGATGTGGCGGATATTAAGCTTACAGGCCACCTAGCAGAACAGTTTTCAGGCAAGGTTGATTTATGTATCGACCACCACATATCAAATATCGGTTATGCCGACAGGCTGTATCTTGAGGATACGGCCTCGGCGGCTTGCGAATGTATTTATGCCATTGCCTGCGAATTAGGCGTTACAATTGACAAGTTCGTTGCGAATGCACTTTATACAGGCATTTCGACCGACAGCGGTTGTTTCCGCTTTACCAACACCACTGCACGCACACACCGTATTGCGGCAGAGTTGTTGGAAAAGGGCGCAGATGCAGGCGAAATCAACCGTGTAATGTTTGAAACCAAAAGCCGTGCTCGTATAAATATTGAGCGAATGGCATTGGATGCTATGGAGTTTTGGTACGGCGGCCGCCTAGCCACCTTACCTTTGACACTTACTATGCAACAAAGCGCAAACTGCAACCACGGTGATATGGAGGGTATAACCTCTTTACCACGCACTATTGAGGGCGTATTGGTGGGAGTAACCTTCCGCGAAAAACCGCAGGGCGGAGTATATAAGATTTCGGTGCGCACACATGCACCTATTGATGCCTCAAAAATTTGTAAAGAGTTCGGCGGCGGCGGACACACCCGTGCCGCAGGCTGTGATATAACAGGTACTCTTGAACAGGTTAAGGAGAAGGTGCTGGAAGTAGTGAAACAGCATCTAAAAGCGGCCGAATGAAGGGGCTGATTTTACTAAACAAGCCAAAGGATATGACCTCTTTTGGTGCAGTAGCGAGAGTGCGCCGAATAATGGGTGAAAAAAAGGCGGGCCATACAGGCACGCTTGACCCAATGGCTACAGGAGTTTTGCCTGTCCTTTTGGGCTCTGCCACCAAGCTTTCGGACTATTTGCTTATAGCAGACAAAGCTTATACTGCTACTATGCGGCTTGGCGTTACTACCGATACGCTGGATATAACCGGCACGGTTTTGTCCACACATAAGGTGGATGCCTCAAAACAGGATGTTTTAGATGTTTTGGCTGGTTTTCGTGGTGAGATTTTACAAACACCGCCTATGTATTCTGCAATAAAGCAGAACGGCCAACCGCTTTACAAATTAGCTCGAAAGGGAATAGAAGCCGAGCGTACAGCACGCAAGGTAACTATTTATGAAATAGAGCTTTTAGAACAACTTTCACCGACTGATTTTACTATTTCGGTGTGCTGTTCTAAGGGTACTTATATCCGTTCGCTTGTTGACGATATTGGAAAAGCTCTCGGTTGCGGCGCCACCTTAACCGAGCTTTGCAGAACCTCTACAGGCGGCTTTTCAATTGAAAATTGTGTGACACTAGAACAGTTAGAACAAGATAGTGCTGCCCATTTACAGCCCGCAGTAGAGGCTGTTGAGCATTTACCTTGTGTAGAGGTAACTAACAAGCAGGCAACACGTTTCAGTAACGGCGGCGAGCTTGATTTAAGCCGTTTAAAAGGTGATTCTTGGAACACAGATGAGCCCATACGTGTTATGTGTGACGGCGAACTTGTTGGTATCGGCACTATTGATAATGAAAATCAAGCGCTAAAAATAAAGTGCGTAATAAAGTAAGAACGGAGGGACAGATTATGCAAAAAACAGTTGCGGCACTCGGCACCTTTGACGGTGTGCATATCGGGCATCGCAAAGTTTTGCTGTCTGCCGCTTCGTATTCTGATTTAACACCGATTTGTATCAGCTTTAAGAATACCCCTAAAAATGCTTTGGGCATTAAAACACCGCTGTTGCTGACCGATGAGCAACGCACCGAGAAAATCAAGGGATTGGGCTTTAAAGAGGTTGTGTTGCTTGATTTTAATTCGGTACGAAATCTGTCACCGGCAGACTTTTTAAAGACGATAACAGAAAAATACAATATCGGTGCCATTTGCTGCGGATTTAATTATCATTTCGGTATCGGCGGAGTGGGTAATACTGAATTGCTTAAAGAATATTGCGAGCAAAATAAAATTGAACTCACTATTGCCGATAAGGTTGAAATAAAGAGAGTAACAGTTAGTTCTACCGAGATTCGAAGGCTTATTATGGGCGGAGAAATATCGGCTGCTAACGAAATGCTTGGGTACCCATATTTTATTGAGGGGAATATTGTCCACGGATTTAAGCGTGGCCGCACATTAGGTTTTCCCACCATAAATCAGGATATAGCAAACGAACTTTGCTGTCCTAAATTCGGTGTTTACCGCTCTATGGTAACTGTTGAGGGCAATAGGTACAAAGGGCTTACAAATGTAGGCAACAACCCAACCTTCGAATTGCCGACTGCAAAGGCAGAAACCTACATTCACGAGTTTTCGGGCGAAATTTACGGTAAATTTGCAAAGGTAGAGCTATTAGATTTTGTAAGAGGCGAAATCAAATTTGAATCAGCCGAGCAATTAAAGGAACAGATAAATCAAGATTTAAAGGTTATAATATAAAAGGACTCAAAGCCGTGCTTTGAGTCCTTTTTTTGTACTTAAATTTAATTTTTATACATTAAAGCGGAAGAGAACAATATCTCCGTCCTTCATAACATAATCCTTACCCTCACTGCGAACAAGCCCTTTTTCCTTGGCGGCGGTCATTGAGCCGCAAGCCATAAGGTCATCAAAGCTTACAGTTTCGGCACGGATAAAGCCACGCTCAAAATCCGAGTGAATTTTACCTGCCGCTCCGGGAGCCTTGGTACCTTTAACAATGGTCCAAGCCCTTACCTCAGGCTGACCTGCGGTAATGAAAGAAATAAGACCGAGCAGGTGGTAACAGGTGGTGATAAGGCGCTCTAAGCCGGATTGCTCTAAGCCGAGCTCGGATAAAAACAGTTCCTTTTCTTCTTTGTCCATATTTGCAATTTCCGCTTCAAGCTCAGCACAAATCGGCAAGGTTTCTGCCTGTTCTGCGGCGGCAATAGCCTTAACGGCGCTGTAACGAGCGTTGCTATCAATACCGCCTGTAAAATCATCCTCACTCATATTGCAAGCATAGATTACAGGCTTTAAGGTAAGCAAATCAAGGGTGGCAAGTATTTTTTGCTCATTCTCGTCAGCCTCAACAGAGCGTGCAGGTTTTTCTTGCTCTAATGCCGACATAATTCTTTTAAGGAAATCCAACTCGCCTTGCAAAGATTTGTCGCCCTTTAAAGCCTTGGCTGTTTTATCAATTCTGCGGGACAGCATTTCCATATCGGCTAAAATAAGCTCAAGATTGATAATACTAATATCACGGCCGGGGTCTACCGAGCCCTCAACGTGTATAATGTCATCGTTTTCAAAGCAGCGCACAACGTGAACAATAGCATCAACCTCACGGATATGGGACAAGAATTTATTGCCCAAGCCCTCGCCCTTAGAAGCGCCTTTTACAAGACCTGCAATATCAACAAATTCAATAGTTGCAGGAGTGAATTTTACAGGGTTGTACATTTCTGCCAGCTTATCAAGTCGGCTATCGGGCACGCTTACCATTCCCACATTCGGCTCAATGGTGCAAAAAGGGTAGTTGGCAGACTGAGCGCCTGCATTTGTTATGGCGTTAAAAAGCGTGGACTTTCCTACATTCGGCAGTCCTACAATGCCTAGTTTCATAAATTAGATATCCTTTCTGGTAAAACATCATCAAATGTGTTTTTACGACTAATAACCATTATACAGTTGCAATTGAATTTTATCAAGGTATTTATCAAAAAATACTTTTCATTTATAGTAAAATATAGTATAATTATATAGATTATTCTCGCAGAAAGGTTGTGCACCTAATGAAAACACCTTATTCGGTTACTTTAAGCAGAATTATAAAAGACTTTTTATTGGAAATCGTTTATGCGCCTGATAATGTGGAAGAAATTTTAGTTTCCTCTACTGAGGTTAATCGTCCGGGCTTGGAGCTTTCGGGTTTTTACAAATATTATGATAAAAACCGCCTCCAAATCATAGGCAAAAACGAAGAAAGTTATTTGGATAGTTTTAAGGGTGATGAGTATATCCGCCGTTTGGAGGAATACTTTTCACATGAGCCTGTTGCAGTTATTATTGCGAGGAATTTAGAAATACCTGAGCCGATGGTTGAAATGGCACGCAAGTATCATGTGCCTCTGCTTCGTACAGCTGACAGCACCTCGGCGTTTATGGCATCAATTATTTCCTTCTTGAATGTACAGCTTGCTCAGCGTATAACCAGACACGGCGTTTTAGTTGAGGTTTACGGTGAAGGTTTGCTCCTTTTGGGAGAAAGCGGTGTAGGTAAGAGTGAAACGGCTATTGAGCTTGTAAAACGTGGGCACCGTTTAATCGCCGATGATGCGGTAGAAATTCGTAAGGTTTCTTCACGCTCACTGGTAGGCTCTTCGCCCGATAACATTCGTCATTTTATTGAGCTTAGGGGCATAGGCATTGTAAATGCAGGCCGTACCTTTGGTGCCGGCGCGGTTAAGATGACCACTAATATTGATTTGGTTATAAATATGGAGCCGTGGGATTCAAATAAGGTTTACGACCGTATGGGTATTGAAAATGAAACGATGGACATTTTGGGCAACAAGATTCCCAGTGTTACCATTCCTGTAAAACCCGGTCGTAATCTTGCGGTTGTTATTGAGGTTGCCGCTATGAACCACAGACAAAAGAAAATGGGTTACAATGCAGCAAACGACTTGTTGCAAAAGTTGGGTATGGATTCCTCCATGGTTCCGACAAACCTTGAAAAGGATTTATTTTAGGAGAAATAGGAATGTATTATTTAGGTATTGACCTAGGCGGTACCAATATAGCTGCGGGCGTAGTGGATGAAAATTATAACATTATCGGCCGTGGCAATATGAAAACCAATACACCCCGTCCGTCCGAAGAAATTTTAGAGGATATGGCTGCGGCGGCAAGGGCGGCTGTGGCTGATGCCGGTCTTAAAATGCAGGACATTGCTTCTTGCGGAATCGGTGCGCCGGGAAGTGTTGACAGGGATGAGGGAATTATTTACGATTCAAACAACCTAGGGTTTAAACGACTGCCAATTGCCAAAATAATGCAAGACAAACTGCAACTGAATTGCATTGTGCATAATGATGCAAATGCGGCGGCGCTTGGTGAAATGCTGAACGGCGCAGGCAAGGGTGCAAAAAACTTTGTTGCAATCACGCTTGGCACGGGGGTTGGCGGCGGAGTTATTACAAATAATTTTATGCTGACAGGTGTTAACTCTGCAGGCGGTGAGTTGGGGCATATCGTAATCGTTAACGACGGTAATGAATGCTCCTGCGGCAGAAAGGGCTGTTGGGAGGCGTATGCTTCGGTTACAGCGCTTATAGGTCAAACCAAACGCAAGATGCAAGAGTGTCCAAACAGCATTATGTGGGAGATTGCCTCTAAAGATGGAGGTAATGTAAACGGACGTACCGCATTCCTGGCAATGCGTGCAGGGGATGAGGCCGCCAAAGAGGTTGTAGACCGCTATTTAGAGTATGTTGCTTGCGGTGTAACAAATATCGTAAACATTTTTCAGCCTGAGGTGCTTTGCATTGGAGGCGGAATTTCCAAAGAGGGCGAAACCTTATTAAAGCCTGTTCGTGAATATGTTGTAAAAAACCGTTATTCCAAAAACAGCGATAAGCAAACCGTTATCAAGGCGGCTGAGCTTGCAAACGATGCGGGAATTATCGGTGCGGCATTTTTACACACACTTAATAACTAATCTTATAATAACAGTTGCAATAACCATTATAAAAACTTATATCTGGAGGGGTATTTTTGGCCGACAATATGGCATTTATCAAGGAACTCCAAAATAAAGGTATTTCTTTTACTGAAAAAGAGACAATGGACAAACACACCACCTTCCGCATCGGTGGAGAGGCAGATTTGTTCGTGAATATTGCCCATACAGAGCAGTTAAGCTTTGTTATAAAGGCGGCAAAAGAATTTGAAGTACCTTACCTTGTAATAGGCAACGGCTCTAATATGCTGGTATCCGACCTTGGTATAGAGGGTGCGGTTTTACAGCTTTCGGGGCTTGACGGCATTTCTTATGACGGCTCTTGTGAAATCACCTGCGGTGCAGGATTAAAGCTTTCTAAGCTTTGCCTTTTCGCGGCGGAGCAGGATTTACAGGGTATGGAATTTGCCTGGGGCATACCGGGTACTGTCGGCGGTGCGGTATATATGAATGCCGGCGCCTACGATTCTGAGATGAAGAATGTTGTAACCTGTTGTAAGGTGGTTGATTCAAACGGTGAGCAAAGAATTGTTACGGCTGAGGATATGCAGTTTGGCTATCGTACAAGTGTATTCCAATCCGAGCCGCTAATCGTCACCGAGGTTACCGTAAGGTTAGAGCCGGGTGAGGGCTCACAAATACGTGCTAAAATGGACGATATTTTTATGCGCCGCAAGAATAAGCAACCGCTTGAATACCCAAGCGCCGGAAGCGTTTTCAAACGTCCTCAGGGCAACTATGCAGGCACATTGATAGAGGATTGCGGTCTAAAAGGCTATACCATAGGCGGTGCACAGGTGAGTGATAAGCACGCAGGCTTTATAGTTAATATCGGCTCGGCCACTGCAAGTGACGTAAAGCAGGTGGTAGAGCACGTGCAAATGCAGGTATTTTTAAAACATAGTATTCAACTGGAAAGAGAATTAAAATATATAGGTAGATGATATTTTTATGGATTTGGTTATAGTTACCGGAATGTCGGGTGCAGGAAAATCCACTGCGGCTAATGCGCTTGAAGACATAGGATATTATTGCATTGATAACATACCGCCTGCTTTAATTAAGACAATGGCGGAGTTTTCCTCTACCAATTCGGAAATATCAAAGTTCGCCATAGTCACAGACATACGCAGTAAGGCGATGTTTAATGAGGCTTATGATGTTTTGGATGAACTTAAAAAACAATATGAAATTAAAATATTATTTTTAGACGCCTCAAACGAAAGCTTAGAGCGCCGTTACAAGCAAACACGCCGCACACATCCGCTTAGCACCAATGACACAAAACTTAATACCGCCGATGCGATAGAAAAAGAACGGGAAGTTTTGATGCCTGTAAGGGCTATTTCGGATTACATTATTGATACTTCAATGTTATCAATGGCGTTGCTTAAAGAGAAAATAACCAATCTGTTTTTGAATGATGCCAATAAGAGTATGCGAATTGAGTGTATGTCTTTTGGCTTTAAACACGGCACCGTTACGGACGCTGACTTGTTGTTTGATTCCCGTTGCCTTGTAAACCCTTATTACGTTGAGGAGTTAAGAACTCTTACCGGTCTTGATAAGGAAATACAAGATTTTGTTATTGGGCAACCGGAGTCTAAGGAGTTTGTCAATAAATTATTTGACTTTGTTGACTGTGCGGTACCGCTCTATGTTGCCGAGGGCAAAACACGGCTGGTAATCGCAGTCGGTTGTACGGGCGGCAAGCACCGTTCGGTCACGCTTAGCGAAATGCTCTGCGCCCATTTGCAAAAGCTAGGCTACAACGCAAACGTTAATCACAGAGATATAAACAAGCAGTAGAGGTGATACTGTGTCTTTTTCTCAAGAATTAAAAAAGGCGCTGTGCGCAACAAAGGTGGAGGCCTGTTGCCGTTTTGCTGAAGTTTGTGCATTGTTTTTGTACGGCGGCGCTTTTTTACCCAATTCGGTTTTTTACAGCGGGTTTTCTACCCACGCCGCTGACAGAATAAGTAAAACCTTAAAACGTGACTTTTCGATTTACCCACGCGTTACAAATTCGGGTAAAAAAGTCACATTATCTATTGAGAGTGCAGCTGACCGAAAGAGGCTTTTAAACCATTTTAGTGCAAACGCTTCCTTTCTAAAACGAGATTGCTGTCGGTCTGCATATCTCAGGGGTGTATTTTTAGCTTGTGGCAATATGAATGACCCCGAAAAAGATTACCGATTGGAATTTTCCACAAAGGACGATTCCTTGGCGGCTTATTTAGAGCAAATTTTGCTTGATTGCGGCTTTACGCCAAAAGAAACTAAGCGCAATAAAAACAATGTTTTATATTTTAGGGACAGCCGCCAGATAGAAGATGTTTTAACCTTTATGGATGCCGGTGCAGTGGCGCTGGAATTGATGGGTGTAAAGGTTTACAAGGATATGCTGAACAAATCCAACCGCTTGCGAAATTGCGACGATGCAAACATTACCAAACTGGTAAATGCGGCTATGCGGCAAACGGAGGCAATTGAGAAGCTGATTGCCGTTAACCGCTTAGACACCTTGCCTGAAGAGTTGCAGGCAGCCGCAAAACTGCGGTTAGAAAATCCGGAGGCATCACTTAATGACCTTTGCGCTTTAAGCAGTGTACCGATTACACGCTCAGGGTTAAATCACAGATTAAACAGACTATTAGAAATAGCCAAGGAATATTAAAAAGGAGGGGTGAAAATGTCCTTTGTTCATCTGCATGTGCATACAGAGTACAGCCTGCTTGACGGCGCTTGCCGAATAGACAGATTGTTGCAAGCTGCCAAAGATAAAGGGCAGACCGCCCTTGCCATAACCGACCACGGCGTAATGTACGGCGTGATGGAATTTTATAAAAAAGCGAAAAAGTTAGGTATTAAACCTATAATTGGCTGTGAGGTTTATGTTGCGCCCCGAAGCCGCTTTGATAAGGTGCGTGAGTTGGATTATGAATACCGCCACCTGATTCTGCTTTGCAAAGATAACGTAGGTTACCAAAACCTTATAAAAATGGTGTCCAAAAGCTTTATGGAGGGCTTTTATTCTAAGCCCCGTGTTGATATGGAACTGTTACGCAGTCATAGTGAAGGTCTTATTGCTCTTTCGGCTTGTCTTGCCGGAGAAATACCGAAAAGACTGATGAACAATGATTACGAGGGCGCCAAAAAACACGCCTTGGATATGCTTAAAATTTTTGGTGAGGATAATTATTATCTTGAACTGCAAGACCACGGCATTACCGAACAGTTGCAGGTTAATAACCAAATACGCCGACTTTCTGGGGAATTGAATATTCCCACAGTTGCCACAAATGATGTGCATTACATTGAAAAAGAGGATGCATTAATGCAGAATGTTCTGCTTTGCATCCAGACTAACCATACAATAAAAGAAGAAAACCCCATGTCCTTCCCGACAGAGGAGTTTTATCTTAAAACCGAGCAGGAAATGCTCGAAATATTTGATAAGCGCTCGGTAGAAAATACCGCAAGAATAGCAGAGCGCTGCAATGTTGATTTTGAGTTTGGCAAAACCAAGCTCCCCGTTTTTGATATAGGCGATAAGGACCACTTTGAGTATTTTAAAGAAAAATGCTACGAGGGTTTATATAAATATTACGGTCAAAACCCCAGTGCCGAGGTTACGGAAAGATTAGAGTACGAGCTTTCGGTTATCAACAAAATGGGTTATGTTGACTATTATTTAATTGTACAGGATTTTGTTAATTATGCGAAATCAAAGGGTATTCCGGTAGGTCCCGGGCGTGGCTCGGGTGCAGGAAGCTTGGCGGCTTACTGTATCGGTATTACAGGTATTGACCCGATTAAATATAATTTGCTGTTTGAGCGGTTTTTAAACCCCGAACGAGTCTCAATGCCCGACTTTGATATTGACTTTTGTTATGTTAGACGGCAAGAGGTTATTGACTATGTTGTCGACAAATATGGTGAGGAGTATGTAGCACAGATTGTCACCTTTGGTACAATGGCGGCTAGGGCTGCCGTGCGTGATGTCGGTCGTGCTATGGCGGTGCCTTATTCGTTGTGCGATAAGGTAGCAAGAATGATACCCCAAAGGCTTGACATAACAATTGAAAAAGCCTTGAATGAGTCGGACGAACTGCGTGCAATATATAACAGTGAGCCCGAGGTTAAGACTTTGGTAGATATGGCAAGAAAGGTAGAGGGTATGCCGCGCCATGCCTCAACCCACGCCGCAGGCGTAGTAATTACGGACAAGCCTGTTTATGAGTATGTACCCCTTGCGACTAATGACGGTGCAGTTGTAACTCAATTTACAATGACCTTGTTAGACGAGCTGGGGCTTCTTAAAATGGATTTCTTGGGGCTTCGCAACATTACGGTTATTGACGATACAATTAACCAGATGCGCCAAAAAGGTGTGGACATCACTGCCGACACAATACCCATTAACGATAAAGCAACTATGGAAATGATGTCCGCAGGCCTTACTGATGGTGTATTCCAGTTTGAATCGGGCGGAATGAAAAGTGTTCTGCAATCCTTTAAACCGGAAACCATAGAGGACCTTATTGCGATTATTTCGCTTTACCGCCCAGGCCCGATGGAATCTATACCTAAATACATTTATAACCATAACCACCCGGACAGCATAAAATATGATACCGAATTATTAAGACCTATTCTGTCGGTAACTTACGGTTGCGTAGTTTATCAAGAACAGGTTATGCAAATTTTCCGCAACTTAGCGGGTTATTCGCTCGGCAGGGCGGATATTGTGCGCCGTGCGATGTCTAAGAAAAAGCACGATGTTATGGAAAAGGAACGCAATGCTTTTATCTACGGCGAGAAAAATCCTGACGGCTCTTATAATTGCGTGGGCTGTGTCAATAACGGCATTGACCCAAAGGTTGCTGAAAAGATTTTTGACGAAATGTCAGCATTTAGTTCTTATGCTTTTAATAAATCTCACGCTGCGGCGTATGCCTGGGTTGCATACCAGACTGCTTATTTAAAATGCCATTTCAAAATGGAATATATGGCGAACCTCTTAACCAGCGTGCTCGACCGCTTTTCAAAGGTTGCACAATATATCGGCGAATGTAACCGAATGGGAATTGAGGTTTTACCGCCCAGTGTAAATGAGAGTCAGGCGGCATTCCGCGCAACCGATAAGGGAATACGGTTTGGCCTTTTGGCAATCAAGAGCCTTGGTGAAGGTCCTATAAACTTACTTGTTAAAGAAAGAGAGCAAAACGGACCATATAAATCGCTTTATGATTTTTGTGAGCGCGTGTCAACAGGTATGATTAACCGCCGTGCCATTGAAAACTTGATTTTCTGCGGTGCTTTTGACGGGTTAGGTAACAACCGCCGAGAAATGTTGCAGGCGTTGGATTTGATTTTAAAGGATGTTGAAAACAAAAACCGCTATGCCAAAAACGGGCAGATAAGCTTTTTTGATGACGGAACGCTTGATAAAGAGCCTTTTAAGATGCCCGTGTTGGAGGAGCTGCCCAAAAACGAGATGCTGAAAGCTGAAAAAGAGGTAACCGGTCTTTACCTTTCGGGGCATCCTATGGCGGCATTTGAAGCTTATGCCCGTAAAACAGGTGTTACTAGAATTTCCGATTTGAATGACAATGAAACAGCTGTTAAGTATGACGGAAAAACAGTCAAGGTGCTTGGAATAGTTAATCGTGTAAAACGGCGCTCAACTAAAACTGAGCAAATAATGGCAAATATTGAATTGGAGGATACCTACGGAAGCATTTCCTGTACGATTTTCCCAAAACATCTTTTGCAGTATGCTTCGATTTTAGCGGAGGGCAGTGTCTTAGAGGTTACTGCCAGGGTATCGTTTTATGAGGGCAGAGATACCGAACTGCTTTTAGAACACGCTCGTGTTATAACGGCTGAGGATACTAAAAAAACAGTTAAAAAGGGACTATATTTGCGGTTGCCTAATTTAAACGGCCCGGAATATAATCTTGTTAAGGCTGAACTCCAAAAAGCGAAAGGCGATACGCCGGTAATATTTGTTCTTGCGGATACAAATAAGCGTTTTGCCGCTAATGAGTCGCTTTTTGTTGATGGTGATACGCTGAATTTAGAAAAATTAAGACACATTTTAGGGAATGAGAACGTTAAACTGGTATAATTTTTCTGTTTAGCTCTTGACATACAATAATTTGGGTTTATGATATAAATAATAAAAAATGAGGATGAAGAAGAATGTCAATTAAAACAATAGGTGTACTTACAAGCGGTGGCGACGCCCCGGGAATGAACGCTGCAATCCGTGCAGTTGTTAGAACAGCCATAGGTCTTGGAATGAAGGTTTATGGTATCCGCCGTGGTTATAACGGTTTAATTGAGGGTGACGTTATTGAGATGGACCTCCGCTCAGTTTCGGATATAATCCATCGTGGCGGAACAGTTTTATATACTGCCCGCAGCCCGCTTTTTAAAACCGAGCAGGGAGTTCAAATGGCTGTTGATAACTGCCGTAAATTCGGTATAGAGGGTATAGTTGTTATCGGCGGTGACGGTTCGTTCAGAGGTGCCGCAGATTTAAGTTCAAGAGGAATTCCTTGTATTGGCGTGCCCGGAACAATTGATAACGATATTTCATCAACACAGTATACCATCGGTTTTGATACAGCTATGAATACCGCTATGGAAATGATTGATAAACTGCGTGATACTTCTCAATCGCATGACCGTTGCAGCGTTGTAGAGGTTATGGGCAGAGGCGCAGGACACTTGGCATTACAGACAGGTATTGCTGTAGGCGCTACCTATATTATTTTAAAAGAAGCACCCTATAGTGTTGAAAAAATCTGCGATAAAATTAAAGCAACACAGCAGCTTGGTAAACATCATTTTATAATTATTGTTTCTGAGGATGTTACCGATGTTGTAGCATTAGCAAAGGAAATTGAGGAGCGCACAGGTGTTGAATCACGTGCAACAGTTTTAGGCCATGTACAGCGTGGCGGCAGCCCCACAGTACGTGACCGCCGTATGGCAAGCTTAATGGGAAGCTATGCGGTTAACTTGCTCAAAAACAATAAGGGCAACCGTGTTGTTTCGTTCCAAAATGCAGTTGTTGTTGATTATGATATTCAAGAGGCTCTTTCTATGAAAAAGACCATTGATATCAATGAATACCATACTGCTAACAGCATTTCTATCTAATATTTGAGGCAGGTTATTAAATAACCTGCCATTTTTTCTCAAAGGCAGGTGAGTAGATTGGCCCAAATAGAAAGATTAAAGCAAAAAGCAAATAAATTACCGCTGTTGCCCGGTGTATATATAATGAAAAACAGTGATGGCAAAATTATATATATCGGCAAGGCAAAGAAACTCAAAAACCGTGTCAGCCAGTATTTCCATGGTGTTCACAAGCATCCTGTAAAGGTTTATAAAATGGTTATGCAGGTTGCAGACTTTGATTACATTGTTTGTGACAGCGAGTTTGAGGCTTTAATTTTAGAGTGCTCTATGATAAAACAGCACAAGCCCAAATACAATATTCTTTTAAAAGATGATAAAGGGTATTCGTATATCCGCATAGAAACAGGGGACTGGCCTCGCATGCAGGCGGTGCACCTTAAAAAAGATGACGGCGCGACCTATCTTGGACCTTATAATTCTTTTTATGTAGTCAAGAATATGGTTGATGAGGCTTGCAAAATATTTAGACTGCCAACCTGCTCAAAAGTATTCCCCAGAGATTTTGGTAAAGCCAGACCCTGCTTAAATAAACACATTGATAAATGTATGGGTTTGTGTACAGGTAAAATAAGCAAGGCAGAGTATAATGAGGCGTTTAATTCAGCGGTGCAGTACATTAAAAACGGCGAAAGAGAGTCAGTTCAGCACTTGGAACGTGAAATGAACAAAGCCGCAGAAAATTTAGAGTTTGAAAAAGCCGCAAGAATAAGAGACAGAATAACAGCAATAAATAAAAGCCGTGACAAGCAGAAGGTTATTACCTCATCTGAAAAGCGAATTGATGTAATAGCGGCGGCTAAAACGGCTGAAATATACGGTATACAGGTCTTTATTTTCAAAAACGGCAGGTTAGAGGATTTAAACGGGTTTACGTTTCCGATTATGTCATCGCCTGAAACTATGGCGGCAGATTTTATTAAACAGTATTATGCAGACAATACTGATATACCGCCTAAAATTTATATTGATTCTGAGCCGGAGGACATTGAGTTGCTCCAGCAGTGGCTCAGTGAAAAGCGGGGCAAAAAGGTTGAAATTTTGGTGCCTAAAATAAGTGCCAACAAGGCGCTTGTTGAAATGTGCCGTCGCAACGCCAGTGAACTGATTGCAAATGAACGAGGGATTAGCGGAAACACCGCTGCCGCATTGGACGAACTGGCAAGGTTGCTAGGGCTTCAAAAAGCTCCTGAGTATATTGAGGCGTATGATATTTCGCACACCGCAGGAAATGAGAATGTTGGCGGAATGGTAACCTTTTTAATGGGCGAGCCGCTAAAATCGGGATACCGCAAGTTTCGTATTAAAACGGTAGCAGGGCAGGATGATTTTCATTCTATGGCAGAAGTGCTTGACCGCCGCTTTACAGAATATCACAATAACAAGGAGTCAAATGAAGGCTTTGGACGACTGCCCGATTTAATTCTTTTAGACGGAGGAACGCCACAGCTTAATGCCGTGCGACCCATTTTAGAAAAGCACGGAATAAATAGTCCCTTGTTTGGTATGGTAAAGGACAGCAAGCATAAAACCAGCGCGATAGCATCGTCGGGCGGCAGTATTGCAATAAAGGCAAACAGACGAGCATACACCTTGCTTACAAAAATACAAGATGAGGTGCACCGCTTTGCAATAGGCTTCCATCATCAGCGTGCAGGAAAAAAGGCGCTAACCTCAAGGCTTACTGAAATTGAGGGTATTGGTGAGAAAAAAGCGGCTCTGCTGTTAAAGGAGTTTAAAACAGTTAAGGCTATAAAGCAAGCAACCAAGGAACAGTTGTCGGCAGTTCGTGGAATATCTGTCACCGATGCCAAAAACATTGCCCAGTATTTTGAAAAAGAATAAAAAAACGGCACTGCTAATTAGCAGTGCCGTTTATATTATAAAAATTAGCCTTCGATTACTTCGTCGTCCTCGTCGCACTCGATGAATTCGTATTCCTCATTATCTCTATCAATCAGGTAACGGTTAACAAGTACTGCAACGCCGGCTGCCATAGCAACAACAGCAATAAGGATTGAAATAAACCACATAACATGTTTAAAGCTCATTAAAAAAACCACCTTTCTTTATTTCATTGTAATATTTATTCCCATAAAAGTCAAGCCATATTACATAAAGGGAGCAAAAACTCTGAGCACCGCTTGTTTGATTTTCATAAGGGTCGGTCGCTTGCGCCATTCTTGTAAGGTGATTTCCTTGCAATCCTCTAAAATTCTTATAAAATGCTTTTTAATGTCAAGCACTGTTTTAGAGCTTGCAATCCAAGTGCCGCACTCAAAGTGCATATAAAAACTGCGGTAATCCATATTAACAGTTCCGACTGTTGCCACCTTGTCGTCCGACACGAAAAGCTTGGAATGGATAAAGCCGGGTGTAAACTCATAAATGCGAACACCCGCCTCCAAAAGCTCCTCGTAATTCGATTGGGTAACGGGGTGCACATACCATTTATCCTCTTTTTTCGGGGTGATAATGCGCACATCAATGCCCGATTGTGCAGTGGCTTTTAATATCTGGGTCATAGAGTTGTCCAGTATTAAATAAGGTGAAGCAATATACACGTATTTTTTTGCCGTGTATAAAATTTGCATATATAACCCTTCGGCAGGGTTGCGTGGGTCAACAGGACTGCTGCAATAGGGCTGAACAAATCCGTCACCATAACTGTCAAAGGTTTTAGGAATATAGTGTGAGGGGTAGATAGGATGTTTTATATCAATGGTGTTCCACATTTCACAGAACATTACTGTAAAATTGCGGGTAGCAGGGCCTTTTAAAAGGACACCGCAGTCCATCCAATAACCGTGCGGATGAGTTTCGTTAATATACTCATCACCAATATTTAAGCCGCCTGTAAAGGATACTACGCCGTCAATAATAACAATTTTTCGGTGGTTGCGGTTGTTCTGGAAAATGTCTACCGAGGGGCGCACAGGGTTAAATGCTAAAACTTTAATTCCGCTTTTTCTAAGCCGCTTTGCAAAGTTACGGCTTTGGCGCATAATAGAGCCGAAATCGTCATAAATAATGCGTATTTCAACACCCTCTGCCGCCTTGCGCTTTAAAATGGAATATATTTGGTTCCACATTTTGCCTTCGGCAAGAATAAAAAACTCAATAAAAATAAATTTCTTGGCATTTTCAAGTTCTGCGAGTAATCTCGGCAATGCCACCTCGCCGGGTGAAAGGTATTCGGTTTCGGTGTTGTCCCAAACAGGGTATCCCGACTGATTGTAAAGGTACTTTGATTGGCGCGCGTGCTGCATATCGTTGTATTCAAGACGGTTTTCAATAGCTTCACTTTGCTCTAAAAATTTTGAAAAGCTTTTATTTATCTTGGTCATTCTTTTACGAAAAGCGGGGGTAACACGGCCGCTGCCCCACAGCAGATAGATTACGCCGCCGACAGGGGGAATGGAAAGAATGAAAATTATCCACATAATCTTGTAACTTGGATTAGAGCGCTTGTTTACAATTTGGAAAACCACAATAAAATTGATGATTTGAAATAGCACGTAAATCCATATAGTTATGTCTGTCATTTTGAAAACCAAAAAGAAGGTAATGCAAATTTCCAACAAAACCAAGAGGAGAGTGGTTATCAGCCTGACAGGAGGACTTGATAAAGTTTGTTTTAATTTCACACACATCACCGATAGTAAAATTTAGTATCCATATTATACCATAAGGGAATCGAACACGCAATGGTTTTGACTGACATATTTCCGCTCGAATTGCTTTAAATTTTTCCGCCATACGCCAGTATGCCGAAAAAAT
This sequence comes from Acutalibacteraceae bacterium, assembly GCA_045660865.1. Taxonomy (GTDB): domain Bacteria; phylum Bacillota; class Clostridia; order Oscillospirales; family Acutalibacteraceae; genus CAZRRV01. Next base: position 53,235 of record JAZREP010000005.1, read on the forward strand.
TGTTCATTATTCGAACAAAAATCTGTGGGTCAAAACCATTTCGGGTTCGACGCTCTTATGGTATACCAATTTATAAAAGTCTTGTCAAATTACTTTTTCGACAGAATAAAGGCTTTCAAGCACTACCCAGTTCTGCGGATAGAAGCTGTTTAAGGTCCAATAACTGACCCCGCCGAGCCCATATTGTTTAACAAGCTCCAAGCGTGCTTTGGTTGAAGATGCGTTTTCAAACCAAACGATGTGCTCGGCTCCGTTTCTAACGTATTTATAAAAAGGAGCTTCGGCACTTTCGCTGTATTCTATACGAGCGCCGTTTTCTATGGCACGATTAAGCGCTCCGGTAATAGTGAGTGCTTGCGCCGCGCGCCCTCTTTCGTAAGGAAGTGTCCAATCATAGCCGTAGTTAGGCATACCCATTAAGATTTTTTCGGGCGGGATTGCAGTAACGGCATAATCAAGCACCTGCTTTACGGGTTCAATGGGCGCCACCGCCATAGGTGGCCCATAGGTGTAGCCCCATTCGTAGGTCATTAGTATAACCTGGTCTACTACTTGGCCGTGAAAAGCGTAGTCGTGCGCTTCATATAGTGTGCCTGTTTGGTCGGCTCTTATTTTCGGTGCCAATGCAGTTGACAGTTTATAACCGCCCGGTTGCAACCGCTCAGATAATCGTTCTAAAAATCGGTTATAATCTTCACGGTTTTCCGGGGGTATGTACTCAAAATCAATATCCACACCGTAATAATTTTTTTGCTCTAAATTTGTAAGTATGTTGTTAATCAATTGCTCTGTTGCGGTGTCGCTAGTAAGTAGGGAGGAAACAAGGTCGCTGTCAAAACCGCCGCCCTCACGGGTGTTGGTAATTACCATTACAGGCGCCACCGAATTAGCACGGGCGGTTTCAATAAGCCGTGTGTCGTCAATTGTGTTAAGGTTTCCGTCTGCATTGGTGCGGTAGCTGAAAATTGATAGATAAGTTAGATAGGGTAGGGTGCGGTTTAAAACATCATCACTTACTGATGGGTACACATATCCGTTTACCCGAATAGCGGGACGGGGTCTTTCGGGTAGCGTAATTACCTCACCTGTATAAATTGTGTAGGGCGCCGCAATTTGCGGATTGGCGGCTTGCAGCTCCTCTAAGCTGACACCGGCCGACAGAGCAATGGAATAAAGTGAATCACCGCTTTGCACTTCATAGGCATTTTCTCTTGGAATTATAATTTCCTGTCCTACTACCAGTCTGTCAGGAAAACGCAAACCATTAAGGTCGATTAGTTGTTCTGTTGTCACGGAATAACGCCGTGCAATATTTGTAAGATTATCGCCCTGCTTTACAGTATAGATTATCATAAAATCACATTCCTTTAATTCGGATTAAAAAAACGCAGGTTGCAATCTGCGCCCCTTTATGTTTTAATATGTTAAGAGGATGTGTTTTTATGTCTGTTTATCGTGAGATTTTATCGGCTGAATGTGCCAAACTAGGCATTGATTTAAACGAGGAAGCAATTAAACGTTTTGAAATTTATGCCGAATATCTTGTTGAATACAATCAAAATGTAAATTTAACGGCAATTGTTGAGCCTAATGATATTGCGCATAAGCATTTTGTGGACAGTCTGCTCTTTTTTAAAGCGGTAGACGTACCGCAAGGCGCCAGCATTATTGATGTCGGTACAGGAGCAGGTTTCCCCGGTGTGGTTTTGAAAATTGCCCGCCCTGATATTAAACTGACCTTAATGGACAGCCTTAATAAAAGACTGGTCTTTTTGAAAAGTTTAATGGAAAAACTGGGGCTTGAGGCTGAGATTATTCACAGCCGTGCAGAGGACGGTGCAAAGCCGCCGCTAAGAGAGGGCTTTGATTTTGTAACTGCACGTGCCGTCGCGGCCTTACCTGTTTTGAGTGAATATTGTATGTCTTATGTAAAAAAAGGCGGTTCTTTTGTTGCGCTTAAAGGCGCTATGGCAAAAGAGGAAATTGCCGCCGCTAAAAAGGCAATACAAATTCTTGGCGGTGATAAACCAAGACTTTTTGAGCTTGAAACTGAGGCGCTGGGTAGTAGGGGTATCGTAGTAGTGAAAAAAGTGTCCCCAACACCGCCAAAATATCCTCGTCCTTCTGCAAAAATTGCAAAACAACCGTTATAAATTGTTGCAGTTTGCCTATATAATTCACAAATTGCGAAATTTGTCGATATACTAAAAGTAATGCGACTTTTACACATAGTTTTCCACAGTTTTGGCATAAAAAACCTTGATTTTATGCCGTTTTTAAAAAAATCTGTGGAATACCCTGTGCAAAAGTCGCATATTTTTAACAGGTTACAAAGTTTACATAATAACCTTTTTATTTACATAAAACTCAAAATATAACAGTTTGTATAATTTTTTCAGCACCGATTTTTCGATAAAAATTTATCACACATTATTAAAGAAAACATAGGCATCGGAAAGAGGGTTTAAAAGCAATTCTTCTGCCGAGATGACGGCGGTAGGTTTTGCGTTGCCTTTTAAAAATTTCAATACAAGAACCCCTTTGTTATTTTGCTGTAAAAAAGAGCAAGCGGCTCGAAGTTTTTGCAAAAGTATTTTTTCAAAAGCGTTGGGGCAGTAGTTGAAATTCCCTCGCAAGGTAACAACAAGGCTGTTTTTGTGGGTGCAAACGGTTAGCGTTAAGGGTGAAGTCAGCCGATTAACAATATTAAAAATAAGTGCCAATAGCATTCCCTTATCGGCAATCACTTTGCGCTCGGTTAAAGTGCGTGTTGTGAAATTGCAGTCGCACATATAGGAAAGCAGCCTACAAAGTCCGCCGATTTCAACCGTTTGAAAACGCGGCTCACGACGTTCTAATTCTGCCCGACGCAAGCGGAGCATGCTTTTCAGTGCGTAATTATCAATGCCGTGCCGTAAAATATATTCAAAAATAATATCTCTGTT
>JAZREP010000006.1:0-25810 GCA_045660865.1 Acutalibacteraceae bacterium
GACTGTAGCAGTGATTGCAATAGTAGTAAGTCTGCCTTGGTCATCATAGCTGTATGTCACATCAAATACAGTTGTTATATCAGGATTAGCAGCGAAGTTTTTACCATTAACTCCAGGGTTAAGAGCATTGTTAACAGGGGTATTAAATCCCTCTGCTGAAGTTGTACAAATTTGCCAAATGAATGTGCTGGCATTATTACTACGAAGCCAAAGATTTATTGATTCACCGGTATGCGGGTTGAAATAGATACAAAGTGCTTCAGAATAGTTGTAAGAAGCGGTGGTGAATCTAATGTAGTTAGCAGAAAGATTCTTAATCTTATCGGTTTCCTGGTTCCAGCCCTTGTATGTAAAAAGAGCATTGCCTGTTATGGGCATCTTTAAAATACCGGATGTATTATTAGCCACTGAACTTACAATTTCTTGGGGAGTAGCAGAAAAATCGAGTCCCTCTGTAATTTCAGTAGGTGTGGTTGCTGCACCTGAGAGAACATTCGCATAGTTATAGAGACCCCAAGTGTCAGTACGATTTGCAGCAGTGCCATCAACTGTAGCTGAGCCGCCTTCAGTAAATTCGTCAGAAACGACGTGCGGGACCAGTTCAGCTGATGCAATCATTGAAAAAAGCATTGTTGACATTGAGCACAAAAGTGCCATTACAAGAGTAATTGCCAAAGTCTTTTTTAGATGTTGTTTAATTCTCATAATTATAACCTCCTATTCAAAATTATATCTCGATTTCAAGAGGTGTAAATAACAAAATTTTCTTTTTATTGTTTTAACCTAAAACCGGGTTTATACAATTTTTTTGCATTTTTGCGGGGCTTTTAAAATAATCAAGTTAAAAACAACAAAATTGTTGTTTTTTGACTTTTTGGTCCCCCGCCTACCCTATTTGGCAGGCGGGGCTTAAGTTTTAAGAATTATAAATTACCATATGCCGGGGAAGTACTCGTCGCCACCGGTCAGACTGGAGTTGACTGATGTGGTCTGTGAACTTGACGGAGCAGATGAGCTTGTAGAACCTCCATCCGGCTGTTCAGCGTCATTAAACGGACTACCATCAAGTATATACTTACGAATCATATTGGCATCACGAGTTGTGAGCTTGCCGTCACCGTTAACGTCACCCTTAGCAATTTGGTCGGCTGTTGCGGTAGTTGCCTGTACGACATAACATTTAATAAAGGTTACGTCTTTAAGTGAAATCTTACCGTCACCGTTAGCATCACCCTTATCGATACCAAGTACGCCGTCCTCCTTCAGCCAAATGATATATTTGGGTGAACGTAAGGAGTTGAGTACGTAGTTACCGTTGATAGCGTTTATGTAGTCACCGTCAAACGGGGTTGCCGAGGTGGTTTCGAAATCGTTGTTACGAATGAGAACACCTGAAGTAGCTTGGGGTGAGAAGCAGTTGTAAAGGATTTGACCGGTTGTGTGAGCGGTATTGCCTTCAACCAAAATTTCAGGGAATGCATTGGTACCTTGACCGATAGCGAAGGCATAGTCATTTAAAGCACAGTTCTTAACGATACCAACCAAGAAGGTGTAGCGACCGATTGCACCACCGTCAGCAAATCTAAGTACGCCTTCACCCTTACCACCGTGAGAACCGGAACCACTAGCGTGAACGAAGGATTCAGATTCTAAGAATGTACAGTTAGTAAAGGCTGTGTACCAGTTAATACCTTGACGAGGTATAGTACCTACCTGAGTACAACGTTTCCAGGAGCAATTATCAATTGTCCACATCATACCACCACCGTACAGAGAGAACGGTCCACCGTCCTCGTGACGGTTGTTGGAATAGATGGTATTATTTCTGCGGTCCATAATCCAAAGACGGGAGTTACGGTTGGGGTTAACGGCGAATGGAGTTTGAACCTTGAACCAGTAGTAGTTTGTTTTATCGGTCGGGTTGTAATAAACGCCGTTGTCAATTACCATACGCTGCTGACCCATACCCTGACCGCTTTGTACATTACAGAATAAGCCAATCATAGCATCATCCTTGAAGGTTTGGCCTTGATAAACGAATATACTATCATCGTATCTACGAACACCGGTATATTTTTCCATCATATCAAGGTCATCACCGATAAAGCGCGGGATAAGGTTGGAAGCTCTTGGGCCGCCGTCAAGGGTCATGATTTCACGGTTGTTTGCTTTTGTGCCGTGCATGTTGTTGTTGTAGGCGTACATAAAGTCACCATAGTAACCGGTAGTAACGCCTTCAAATTCACTGTTCTGCACCATACTTCTGTAACCGAGGAATTGGCTAGCGTGAAGGTCTCTGTACAGTATATTGTTAATGTACAAATAATCACCGTGCAAGCCTGCATGGGTTACTAATTCTGTACGAACTTCCATATTAGTACATCTAATATTAGTGTTCGTTACCCACTGGTCACCAACATTAATTTTGGCTTTGTTACGCTGACATTCATCAAAAAGTATCTGAGCAAGTCCATCTTTTGTAATGGGGGACATCGGGCTACCGCCGAAAATTGCACCCGCCATACTCTGAAGTTTGAAGATACAATCATCAATCTTAATGTTATCACCTGCACCGGAAGCGTAAGATACGCCATCTGCACCGGTTATATTAGGCTGAACTTTATTTGTATTAAACATGTATTTCGCACGGGTAGTCCATACATTAAGACCTTTAACCTCACAGTTTCCGGTTACAGCGAACACACCTGCATCTTCGCCGTACTGCATACCGTGGTTGGTCATTAGAATGGTCGTATTACCGCTTCCCTTACCGATGATACGGGTATTTTGAGGAATCGCAAGCGTATGCTCAACACGATAAATACCTTCTTGCAGCTCGATAATGCCGCCACCGTTGAGATAACATTCGTTAAGTACTTTTACAAATGCTGCTGTGCAGTTTACTAAACCGTCAGGCTTAGCACCGTGGGTTTCCGGATAGTAAACATCTGTTTTCCAAGAGGCGCTCGGAGCATCACCTACAGTAACAATACCGGGTGCGGTCCAGCAGAGCTCATCACCCAAACCACTATGAATATAAAGCTCATAGGTGCCTTTTGCTATGTTTTCCGGAAGTGTAAATTTGATATAATAGTCATCGTTATGGATTTCGTCAACCGGGAGTGTTATTTCACTACGGTCTTTTGTAGAACGAAGGACTAGTTTAACTGCATCCTTATCGCGTTTGCGTGTCAGGTTGTAACCGGACACTTCTACTACGCTGCCGGGGGTAGAAATTTTACCCTCGTTACCCATAACAAGTTGTATCACAGGCACATTAATAAGCAGAGTCTTGGTCGTGCCGTTTTTATGGGTAAGTCTTAAAGCGTAAACGCCTTCACCTGTACCGCCGTTTGCACTTGTAAGGTCGGTAGGAACTATCATCTTTATACCCGACAGGGTGCGTTGAACGATTTCAATTTCCCTTGCCTGCGAAGCATCAAAGACAAAGTCTTGCGGTGCAGTAACAATTTCATTTGCGTACTCTTTGTTGGAATTCGCATGTAAAGCGCTATTACTGTAGTCCGCATCACGGAAGTTGCCATAGTTTACATACTTGGGAACTGTTGTGGAAGCAACATCATCCAAACGATAAATTTCTGCCTTATCAACTACTACACCAAGTTGCTCACCGTTGAGCAAAATGGTTTCGTTGGGAGTGATAAATGTATTTTGTGTGAAGTAAACGTTGATATCTTCAATCTTATCGTCAACGTCGAAGTCGGCTTTTTTGAAGGTGATACTGAAATCATCAACAAGGTCATAACCGGAGTCGCCCAAATTTGCATCATTCGAGCGAGCGTAGAAACCAACTCTTGCACCTGCCATATATGAAGGTATTGAGAAGGCTTCAGACTGTTTACCTTCGCCTGTTTCGTACTCAACACCACCTGAGATGCTACCCTTATCACTATAGTTTAATGTAAAGGTACACCAAGCGTTTTCATAACCGTAATACTTATCGCCGTTGGGTCCGTTACCCCACGTAGGAAGATTGTTTATAAGAAGTTTGTTGCCGGAATACTCACCATCACGATAATAGTAAGCATAAATACGAGCGCCCTGCCAGAAGATAATAGAATAGTTTTCTTCATCTTTCCATTCGTAAAGGATACCTGATGGAGCATAGGAGCTTGTTCTATTTATATACATAAATCGTGCTTGCAGCTTTGTAATCTGACCACGTTGAGGCCACAAATCCTCATTCATAACAAAGAGCATATTGTTATCATATTTAGTACGTAAACTAAAGGTGTTGTTATTGGGGTCAAGCGGGTCTGTTGCAAAGCGAGCTGTACAAATTTCTTCATCATAAATTGATAAGCAATCAAAGGGGTTGTAATCATACTCGAAGTCAACAGTTATTGTGCTGTTGTCTTCATAGTCATCACCGGTAGGTACAATTAAATTACGCAGTTTGGATTTTGCTTTGTAAAGATAAGTGTAACCTACAAGCTTTTTACCTAACTCGCTAAGATTTTCATAATCTGCCAATGCACCATCTACTGCATCATCAAAGCTATGGTCTAAATCTTTAATGTTTGTTGCAAGTAAAGATGCATAAGTAGTTGCGAAGGCTTCATAAGTTGAATCTAATTTCTTTGCGAACTCAACAAGCTTAGCTCTTTCAGCAGAAAGTGTTGCCTGAGTATCTAAATCAAAATCATTAAGGATTTCAACAGCTTCGCATACCATATCAGCATCATCTGCTGTGATATCAGTTGCAGCCTTATCAAGGATACCGATACCGTCGTTAGTGTCATCATAATAGCGTGATTTATAAACATCAGCCGCTTTAGATGCAGGAACATCAAAGGTGGGCTTAATATTATCAAAGTACACTACAGATTCAGCAAGATTAGGTGCTGCTATAGCAAATGGTTGGAAACTAGTTTTATTATATGCTGTATATGAACCAATGCACCTATAGCTGTAATCGTAAATTACTTCGCTCGCTATACCTTGGGACACTTTAATTTTAACACCGAGGACATTATCCTGTTCCATATTATAGGTGACGGTGAAATGTAGTTTCTCATCAACATTCCAAGTGGTATTAGTACCGTCATTCCTAAGAATAGCGCCTGTGACACCGCCCGTTACACGAGCAAACAGATTGGCTTTGAACGCAAATCTAATGGAATCCCTATTCGGGTCGGGGTTACCGTTAGCATCAACACCCGCTTGGTAGTAGATTGACCAACCTGCCCAAGCTTGAGTCTCAGGGTCAAAGTAGAAGAGAAGACGAGTGTTGGGATCTCCATTACCAGAGACTACTGCCTCTTTGGGTACTAACACATCGTACTCTATCTGTTTCAATGTACCTGCAGGCCATACATCCTTATTCATAGCCATAACCACGTTTTGATTGGTTGGAGGCGCTAGGTATGTATTGTCACCTACTGTGTGCAAATAGGATTCAGAAGTGGGTACTATTGTGTTTGAATCAGCATAATTAGACCAAACTGAAAGATGGTCTGTGCCAGTGTAGCTTTCAAAATCTTCACCGTTTTTATTGATGAATAAATTATCTTGAGCGTACTGCTGAACCGAGCTTAAAGTGGCCGCATTAGCAGAAAGTGTAGAACCTTCTTTGCTTAACGGGAGGCCGACTGAAAGGGTGGTAACCGCAAGTATGGCTACCATAGCAAACGCCGTTAATTTTTTTAACATTTTAGATATTTTCATTATACGACGCCTCCTTTACAGCCAACTGTTGCTATCAAAATGTTGGTAAAGCTCAGCCTTGGGCTCATCCCAGTTACCGCAAATTGTATTGTCGAAATCACCGCCAAGCAGGTCAACCTCTTTTACTACAAGAATGTTATCAATTCTAACTGCAGCATCACAGGTCATCCAACCGATACCACCGAAGCCGTTAACCTCTGTGGAAACATCTGTGTATTTAAGCAGAAGTTCACCATCAAGCCAAACAGTAATAACGTTGTCAAAGGCTCTGATTTTCAATTGCTTTGTTTTGTTGCTTTCTGCATCCGCTAAATAATCATAGGTTCTGGATATAATATCATCATCTGCGCCTGCCGTGGTGACTGCAGTTGGCTTAATGTCATACACACCACCAAAGCGAGTTCCGATAAATACTTTGTTTCTATTTGTAAAGCAGATTGCATAGTTTTGGACACCATATTCTTGAATGTCCGTATTTCTGACATAAACATAAAATTCATTCGTTTCGTCGATAGAATACTCATCCGTGAAGGTTATGTCCATCGTCATAGTATAGTCAGACCAATGCTGGTCACCGGCATAATAGTAACGACTCATTTCCATCCAGTCGTAAATATACCGGTTTGTATGGTCCTCTGTTGTAATCAGACCCGGGCCGTACAATTCATTAAAGTTCCATCTTGGATTTTCGGGGTATTTTTCCTCAGCGGGTTGCATATCGCCATCGGTAAATGTTTCACGCATAAGGATTTCGCCCTCTACCGGCTCATCGGGAGGTAATTTGATTTCATCCTCTGATGAGGTGGCGTCACTGGTAGTGTCGTCATCGCCGCCGCCACCATCTTCACTGGTAACGGGCTGTGCTCCCGGAGGTGTTAAAATTGACATGTTAATGTCAGAGAATTTAGCGGTAACAGTATGGTCCTCAGATGAGGTAGCTACTGCTACACCTGCATAAACCTCGCTTCCACAAATGAAAGGCACTGTAGCGTATTTAACATACTCGTCATTTTTTGAAGACTTATAGTAGCAGGTTGCTTTCTTGTTCTGCAAAACAACACGCAAATAGCTCGGGATGATAGGAGGTGCAGATAAGGTTTTACCTCTAATAGTCGCCTGATTATCAGCGGGACGATACTGAACCATTGTTTCACCGGTACGGTGATGGAAGAATACGTTGGTAGCGCCAGCTGCCAAGCTGGTACGAAGCATTATACCTATAGTTACATTCTGCAAGGAACCGTTATGAGATTTGAGTGTTGCATCAATAACCAAAGTTCCTTGTGCACCGTAGCAGAAGTTCATCTTCTTATAAGCAAAGTCAACACGGTCTCTTGAGAACCAAGCTGACCAAGCGTTTGTTTTAATGGTGTATTCATTTGCATCTGGGTTTTCTTCGTAAACACCATTGGATACGTAAGGGTTACCTCTACCGTATTCAGGGTCAAGTTCGTGAATCTTTTGAAAGGTAAGTGAAGGATTTTTATACTCTTCTACTACTACCTCTTCCTCTGCAGAAACAAAACTCATAGAAAGAACAAGAGTGATGCACAAGACAAGCGCAGCAATCAAGCATATTTTATTCTTAAACAGTCTCATTCAAAGCACTCCCTTCTGCGAGATTTTTCTTCTTTAAGTTCTGTAAAATAAAGATGGTTGCAGCCAAGCACAAAATAGAAAGCATAAGTAGGATTAGAAGCGGTATAAACGCCATGCGGAACACGGAGCTTGAACGGTAAATTCTATTTATAAGTTTTTCTATTGTGTTAACTTTTACGATTGTTTCGGGTTCGGTGGTAGACTGGTCATCATCGGGTACGATTACCACTTCACCGTCAGTAGCATTCTTAAGAACCTCGATTGCTTCCAAGCAAGAGTTAAGAGAAGTGATTTTAGTCTTAAGAGCTTCTTTTAAAGGCTCATCGGTAAGGGCATTATACATATCGATTACCATTTTGATAGCCGATTCGTCGCCCAAGCCAACATTGAGCTTATTTAATGTAAACACATAAACGTAACGTTCAACAAACTCATTAACTCTTTGAACCAAAGCTGCCGCATCAGCGTCATCTTTGGTGTACTTGTCAACAAGCGCCAAAAGGGCATCTATTCTTGCCTTTTCAGCTGAAAGCATTTCTTGTGCTATAGGAGAAAGCATCGAATCATAAACGATTTGAGCTTCGGTAATGTAGGGCGCATAATTTATGTAAGAATCCTTAAAAGTCGGCAACAACTCATTGTAGCCTTTTTCACTTACATAGGCGCCATAGGCTGCGAGATACTCTTCAACCTCAACTAAGGCTGTCTGGTAATCTTCTTGGTCTTGCTCAAACTTTTTGATTCTGTTTTTAAGGTCTTTAACCTTATTTCTTACGTTTTCATCAAGCTTTGCGACAGCTTTGTCTGAAAGCAAGTCATAGGCTGCTGCCATAGCATCAACTGCTGCTTTGTCATCCAAAGTAATGTCATTAACGGCCTTTGCCAATATTTCAGCATGTGTAGTCAAAAAGTTTTGAACCTCAGCTTCTACTAAGGCTGATGCTTCTTTGTTAGCCAACTCATAGTAGCGATTAAGCGCATTGCTCAAAGCTTCGTAAAGGTCAGGATACTGAGTAGAGAATGCCTTTTGCTGTGTAGCGGATAATTTTTCTGAATAGTATTTTGTTGCCTCTTTAATGGTCCACAATGAGTCAACAGGCAGGTGGCTAAGTCCGGTAGGATTATAGCTTACATTTAATAAAGGTGTAACTAAATCCAAGAATTCCTGCGGAATTTTTTGTGGAATTAAGATAACCGAGGCCTGAGCGCTGATAGTTGTAGTTATTAAACTTTGGTTTGCATTGTTTTGGAAAACCTCAGAAATTTGGGCATTAAATTCATATTTTCTATTTTCACTTATACCTTTATTTACTGTGAAGGGTACGTACAATACAACACCCTCCGCAGTATAATTCTGTGTGGTTTCCCATGTAATATATACTGTACCGGATACATCGTTAGTAACGAATTCACTTCCCGGGACACCAGTCATATCAAGCAACTTACCTTTTTGGAAGGTAAATGCATTAGTATCATATGCTAACTTAATCGTGTAGCCGCCTAAATTCTCTGTTCTTGCAAACAGAATCCCAACGTAAATGCAGTCGCCCGGATAGTAAACTAACCGAGGCTGCATTTTTTGTTCGTCTTCTAAAAATATATATGGTGCGAAGCTGACAGTTGTGGTCGGTGCAGCTGCCGCAGCTGAAAGAACAGATAGAGGCATTATCAAAATTAGAGCTACAAGAATAATAGCCGATAATTTCTTTAGCATTGGTCTCCTCCTATGTCGGATTTAAACTATTTTTTATATGCGTCTGCCTGTTTTTGATAATTAGCGATAAGTTTGCTTGCGCCTGCAGCTTCAAGTTTAGCAAGCATATCATTATAGGTTTTCATATATTTGTCTTTTGAGGTACCGCCAATCATTTGCAGATAGAACTCATCGTTTGTAGAAATGATAGAAGCGATTGTGTTCTTATGTCCGTCATTATCAAAGGCCAAGCCGTAAACGGGGGTCTTTTTGAAGTTCTTTTGGTCTACGAGATAGTATTGCTCTGCGTATTTACGTGTGTTAGCTGTGTAGGGATAAATAACCTTCATGTTGAACATGTTACCCATCTGCCAGTTAATCATACCGTATTTTGAAGAAGAGCTTGCCTGAGTTGCATAGTCAAATGCCTTAATGGTGTACTCGCCGGTTTCCTCATAGTGAGTGTCTTTAATACCGTAAACGATTGTATTGAACAAATCTCTACCCTTTTCGGTTCTGAGAAGCTCGATAAGCTGCATTGATTTTTCAGGATTCTTTGCGGTCAAAGGAATAGATGTATAAGACATCAAGGAACCGAGTGTACAAGCACCTAAGTAGTGCTGCTCAGCAGAGGTAATACCGATACCGCATGTACCATCAGCTTTAATTTCTGCTGCTTTTTTCTCTGCGTTAGTTAAAATTAAGTCGTTGTTAGCGTCAACACCACGGAAGTTTTGGTGAGCAACTGAAATGAGGTACGGCTTTTCGCTGGTGTTACCAACGTCACCTGTTAAAACGTCTTTAGAAATGTAGCCTTTTTTGAACCATTTAGCAGCGTAGGAGATGAAGGTTTTGTATTCTTCGGTTTCATAGAAGTTAACGATAGTTACTTTGCCTTCTTTAACGCTCTTATCTAAGTTGTAGCAAGCAATCGGACTACCGCCAACGAACTCGTATCCACGCTTAACGAAGATTTCATAGAAGTTTTTGATATTGTAAATCATTCTAGCGTGAGTTTCGTCTGTAGTAGCAGCGTACATTTTATCTAAGAAGCTATCAATATAAGGATAGAATTCTTTAACTGCAGTGGGGTTCTTAAAAGCAATTTCCTGTACTGCTTTGTAGTCAAAGAGGTCAAGTTTGTCTTCTTGAATGTTGAATACATCAGTATCATTGATATAGATTTGGAGGTTAGGAATAGCATAGAGCTCGCCACCAACCATACCGGACAGATACTGGAATTCATAGTCTTTCATTTCCTGCTTGATTGTGGGTGCATACTTATTAATCAAATCAGTTAAGGGTCTGTATGATTTCCTACTGATTTCGGAAGCAAGGTCGATATAATAGCCGGAAAGGGCGATATCTACCTGTGTTTCACCAGCCATCCAAAGAGCCCATTTATTGGACATGGATGTATCTAATTTAAATTCAAGAGATGTGCCGGGCATAAGCTTATCGAGCTGTTTGTTTACTTCTTTCATAACCATCTCATGGTCAGCCTGCTGTGCATTAGGAAGAGCCCAGATAAGTTTTGTTTTTCCGCCGTCAGAGTTGCCGCCGCAGCCGCAGAATACTCCTGCAAGCATCAAAACTGCAAGAACGATAGCAAATAATTTTTTCATAACGTTACAAACCTTTCTTATATAAAGTATATATATTATATATTATATATTATTTAACTTGTATATTGTTAAGCGTTGTAGTACTTAATCTTTGTTAAAGCAATAACAATTAAAACAATATTAAGAATTACAATCAACGCGAGGACTGCAATGCAAATGAATTCCCAAATAGCCATACCTAAAATTGTTGCACTTGCGGTTTCTTTGGTCTTTTCATCTTTTTCGTCCTTCTTGCCCTCTTCTTCAGCAGCGGCATCGTCACCGAGCAATTCAGGGGCAACTGCCTTTACGGCCTTTTCAAGCTGCTTAACGCGGTCTGCGTTCATAGCTTCTTTGCTTTCGTCGCTAAGCATTGAAAATCTTTCGTAAATGTCGACTACTTTATCTTTATGCTTCTCTTTTACATTCTTAGGCAGGTCTTTAATGTCCTGAACGATTTGATTAAGCATAAAGGGTGTGTATGCGGCAAAGGCATCGGCAACCTTTTGCAAATTTTCGGTGCCGAGCTCAGCTCTTGCATTCATATCAAGAACGTCGTGCAATTTCTTTGCCTTAAGAATCATTTCGCCATCTTCTGCAGTTACATTATCTACAGCAGGTAATTGACCGCAAAGTTCTGTGAGTTCAGCAACTACGGCTGCTGTATCAACCTCTTCGGTTTCATCCGCTTGTGCGCAAAATGCACTTGCGGTGAAGACCATAACAAAGCAAAGAACTAAAACAATTAATGAAGTTAGTTTTTTCTGCATATTACAAATCCTCCTCAAATCTACCGGAATCAATGTCTTCGTATTCATCGTATTCATCGTATTCATCGTATTCTTTTTTAGCCTTAAGTATCGGTAACAAGAGAACAAAAGAGAATGTTGAAATAGCAACAATTAAGGTGAAGATACAAGCGAACAGTACAATATACAAAGGAGTAACTTCATTGCTCTCGGGAGAAATGATTTCCTGTGTTTGTGCGGAATTGTCTGTTGCGTTTTGAGATGCATCTGTACCGGGTGTAGTGTCTGTGTCTGTATTTGTATCTCCGGATTGGTCGTTGTTTGTTGTGTTATTTGAGGTGCCTTGTTGTGCTTCACCTGCACCGGCACGTTCTTGACCAGCAACCCAGATAGAATAATCGGTTACATAAGCGCAATCGGTCAATGTCGGCAATTCGCCGCTGACATCCCAGCCTTTAATACTTTTGAAGGCTGCTTTGATTTCCTCAGCTGTACCGCCTTTGAATTCCTTTTGTAACGCACCCTTGCGATTTAATACCCAGTTATTGTTTGGGTTGTCGGCGGCAACCTCAGTTCTGTCTCCCTCGAAAACAGAGTTTGTATAGCAGTTCGATACTTGACCAATCATAGTATTTTCTGCCTTTGTTAAAGTTTCATTACAGAAACCGCCTACATAGTTAGCGCCGCCAACATTTTTAAGAGTTATTGAAGAGTAACAGTTGCTTATGACACTGGTTGCATCTGCGTGGTTTATAAATCCGGCAGCAGAGTTACCATTGAAATAGCCTTTTGAAGCACCGCTTACAGACTGCATAGTACCCTTAGCATAGCAATATTGAACTTGTGAGTCAAACATACGACCAACAAAAGCACCAACATGCCAGAAGCCTTGTGTGTTCATATTGACATCTGTCCAGCTGCGAGTAACTACTGTACCTTTTCCTAATTCACCTACTAAACCACCGGTGCTATTAGATAAAGAATTGATTTTACCTTGAGTGCCGCAACGGTCAATAGTTGTGCTATTTGCGCGGGCAACTAAGATTCCTGTAGCCTGTATCTCAGTCTGTTCGTTGAACATATTGTACATTTGTTTATCGTTATCCCAGATACCTAAATGCTGTCCGGGAACGGTATTTACGATATTAGCGTTTAATATGTAAATGTTTTCAAAGGTTGCACCTTCTGATTCAGCAAAAAGACCTGCGGTGTAATGCACGCCCTTTTCACCGAAGCCTGCATAGTTACTTGACTTGAATTCATATCCGTAAGCTTTACCAATGTTATTGGTTACTGATAAGTTCAAGATTGCATATCTCGGAAGGCCGTCTGCTCCGAGGTCACATTTAAGTGAACCCGTAAAAGGTTTTGCATTAACAATGTCTTTACCTGTACCGATAGGCTCAAAGTTTTTAATTGAACTCATATCGATTGTTGCAGCCAGCTTGTAGTGAGCAGACAAATTCTTACGAATATTGTTTACGTCCTCAGCTGTGCGCAAGAGGTAGGGGTTTTTAGCACTTCCGTCTCCACCAGCGAAAGCAGCTGCAGACATTACCGGCAGAACAGCCATACACAGTAGAAGAACAGAAAGCATAATAGCAAAAAGTTTTGTTTTTCTAAAATTTTTGTGAATTTGCAAAGCATATCCCTCCAAAATATTTTTTTACATAGTAATTGTATCATAACCCCAATGTAAAGTATATAATAATTTTTTTACTTTTTTGCAATTTTCGAGTAAATTTAATATAAAAATACCATATATTACCCAATTATATATATAATATATATATTAATTAATAAAAACCAAGCAAACAGATACCTCTGCTTGCTTGGTTTTACTATCACTTTGTATTCTTGGTTCCCGACTTAGGATATTTAAAGCTGCAGGTGGTTCCTGCTCCCTTTTCACTCTTGATTTGCAGTGCGCTTTCAGCGCCATAAAGTTCTTGCAAACGCTCATTAACATTTCTTAAACCAATGTTGTCTGTATGGTTAAAGGAAAAGTCGTTAATCCTGGCTTGTATTTGCTTTAACTTGGTTTTTTCAATACCCACTCCATCATCGGATACCGAAACCTCGATGTATTCGTCTTGTTCCTTAACCGAAATAAAAATGTTTACCTTGGGGTGTTCCTCGTCCACAGCGTGGACCGCAACATTTTCAAGCAAAGGCTGTATGCTCAATTTCAAAATTGCACAGTCATACAGGTTTTCATCTATATCCATTTCAACCTTGAATGTATCTTCTGTACGCAACATTAGGATATCGATATAGGTTTGTGTCAGTTCAATTTCCTCTCTTATTGTGCGGAAAACTTCTTGCACCGTCATACTGGATTTAAAAATGTCAGCAAGCTTGCGTGAGGCCACTGAAATGTTGTTGTTTATATCCTTTGTTTTGTCATACGCCATATAGTTTATAAAATCCAGAGTATTATAAATAAAATGCGGACAAATTTGCATCTGTAAAGCAGCTATATGCTGCGCTGTAAGCTGTTGGAGCTTATCCTCTACCATCTCAGTAAGTTCTTTGTTCTTTAGGTTTAACTCCGAAAACTTTTCATTGATGAACTGAACTTCGTTTCCAACTTGAGAATGGTATATAGGCATACCGTTTACCTGATGCATTATCTGTTTAATAGGCATATAGGTGATTCTAAATATAAGAATTATAACACTCAATGCACAAATTGTTATCAACGACATAATAACGAGAATTGTGTTGTTGCTGCTTGACATGATATTGTGATACACTGATTCATCAACAAAGCTGACCATAAACAATTCATAATCTTTTAACTCGTTGACCGAGGTGTAGAAGGTTTCACCCTGTGCCTTGTTTTTTTGGAAAAGTTCATCCTGTAATTTGATGGTATAATATTCAGTCAGCCTATCTCCCCTTGAATAAGGGAATGTTGAGAGTATAATATCAAAATCCTTATTTACAAGGCAATAATCTCTTTCTTCCAAATCGGAAGAGAATACATATTCTGCCAAGCGGTCGGTATTGATGCCGATATAAACACTGTTAGAGATATATTCGCTGGACTGTGCGTCAAGATGGATATAAATGCTTGAAACACTGTTCGACAAATTTTGATACACTTTCGCACCGTTAACCTTGCCGTAAAGCTTACCGGGCTCATATTTATGGTCTGAACCTACACCGCCATCGGTATTAGCTACATAAAAGTTAGAATCTTTGCTTACAACCTCAATACTATTAATAACATTAAAAGTTGCCATAACAGATTTTAGTTGCTGTTGAATCTCTCTCAACTTAACATAATCTTCAACAAGATTGCCGGCGTCATAATTTATATACAAGTCAGACAAATACAAACAGGAAGCCGAAATCATTGAAAACATATTGTTAATACTGCTTTCATTTTTCGTTGCAATTTCGGTTTCAAGCAACTTAATTTTATCCTGCTGAATCTTATTATTCTGCCAAACAAGAATTGTAGAAATCACTACTGAAAAAGCAATTACGAGGCAGGAAATGAGTATTAAGTTTTTTGAAAATATATAATTAAAACGCTTGTTTTTCATACTATTCCTCCCCTTATCCTTTCTACAATAAGAGTTTACTATATCCTACAAAAAATTTCAACACCTTTTGCCCTATTTCTTGTGTTTGGGACAAAAGGTGTTGAAGGTTAATTGTGTTTATAAAATGTTTGAAGTGACCATCTTTTTCCAGAAATTTAAATCGATATTCAAATGCTCATTTTCTTCTGTTCTGGCGTCAAAATACAAGCGTTCTTCTTCAAGTTCTTCTATGTTTTCGTGTTCGCCTGCCAAGTACTCATTTAAGCGGCGTGCGGCTGCAGAAATTCTGGATTTTAATGCGCCGATTCTTAAATCCTGAACCTCAAATCCGCAAGGTTTTTTCTCGCTGTACCAGAGCTTGCGGAAGGCCTCGTAGAACACATCAATTCTCTCTAATAATTCGGGGATTTCCTTGTTTGCAATGTCGTCTAAAACGGCTCTGTTATCGTTATCATAAGCCGCTTTTATGCGCAATCCCATATCGCATTTTAAGGCTAAAACGCGGCTCTGTTTAGCAAGCGAATCAAAGGCCAAAGGCATATTCGACCTGCTTGCGCAAGCACTCAATTTTTCCGCTGTTTCATTGTAAAATTCTGCAAAAGAACTATTGACATGTTTATCGAACATTCCGGTCAATAAATCTTGATAAAGCAGGTATTTATCCACATTATCCCCTGCTCTGTTTTCGAGTGTTGTGCCGGGTGTACACAAGGGTAATTCAAGACACAAAAAGTCCTTGAAATTCTCGCCTGTACAGGTCTTAAAACGCTTCTCAATTTCTTCCAACGTAACGTCGCCATTATAGGAAAGCTCAGCCTGCAACTGCATAGTGGGAAGCGCCGCCATAAATGAACATTCGTAGCCATCATCACCCCAGGCTGTTACAAAAGACATTGGCACACCCTTATTTATACAGGATTTTACACCTGCGTAAGTGTTTTGCAATGCCTTTGCTATAGAGGGTGTAAAGCCGCACCAAGTCCAACCGCCCGAAGCATAGGCAGTCTTAGAAGATATATCCTTATGCTTTTGTAAAACTTCATCAAATTTCTTTGTGTCTGTGGTTAAATAATCCCAATATACAAGTCGCACATTTTCGGGGATTGCTCTTGGCATTTCTGGGTGTCTGGGCTCTCCCAATTCGAAGCCTGCATAGTATCCGCCAAAGGCGCATTTCCATATCATATCGGTCCAAATCATCGGCTCTAAATCATACTTTTTACAAAGCTCTGCAACCTTTTCAAGATGCTCCATAAAAATGTCAAACTGGTCACGGCAGCCGTGCTTTTTACGATAACCTACAAGGCCCATCAAAGGAGCCTCATCCATACCGACATTTACAGGGCCGGCGCCAAAACACTCACGAATTGCTGACAGCATTTTATCAATCAATTCGTAGGTCTTCTCTTCACCTACAAGCAGAACATCATCGGTTTCTTTAACCGAGCTGTATGCTTGACTTTTAAGCAAAATTTCTAGATGCGCCAAGGTTTGAATTGCGGGAACAACGCGGACACCAAAGCTATTAGCATAAGAAATAATTTCTTTAAGTTGTTCTTTGGTAAAACGGCTACGGAAATGACCAAAATAAGGCTCACCATCCACCGGATAGGTGTCCTCCATATAGAGCATCATCATATTCAGTCCCATAACTGCAAGCTTTCTAACAAAGAACTTTGCGGTGTCTATTGTCATTACTGCGTTACGGCAATTGTCAAGCATAACACCTGCATCTTCAAACTTTAAACAGCCCTTTGCTTCAAATGTATTTTCCGCTTCACGTTCAAGCAAAATGCCTATTGCCCTATAAAGCTCAACATCCCTACCATAAGTTATTGATACATTGTTTCCGTTCTTATTAAGAACAAAACCGCTTTCCCCTTTTTGTATTGATACAAGCAATTCCTCGCCTGTGTTTAAAGCATTTAAATCATCCAAAATAGCGTTAATATTTTGTTCTATTTGTAAATTTGCATTTGTTAGTTTGATTTTCATTTTGTTGCCTCCGTTTAGAATATCTAAAAAATAAAAGGCCACCCCCATTAACAGCGGTTAATAAGGGTGGTTTTATTATATTTAACGATTGAAGCTATAAAATAACATTTCCATTTGGTACTAGCTCCTTGTTCCAAAACTAATGTTTTCTTTTATTCATGGAACGGTAATTGTTAGGGGTAACCCCTTCAAACTCTTTGAAGACTTTTGAATAATACGCAGTGTTACAAAAATAGAAAATTTTTGCAATTGTTTGTATGGGGTAATCGGTGTTCACCAACAAGTCCTTAGATGCCTCTATCTTAGTATGCATTACGTATTTGTTAAACGCCTCGCCTGTCTTCTTTTTAAACTCACGGCTTAAATAAGCAGAGTTTAAATTGAATGCATCTGCTACAGCAGACAAGGACAAGTTGTATTCCTTGTCGCAATTTGCTTTAACATAACTACATACCTGACGGATAATACTCTTTTCATCCATAAGGTTGTATTCATTAAGCTGCTTTAAAATCATTTTGCAATCATCACTTGAGCTTGCAGTCTTTACCTTGCCAAGAAATTCCGATAAATTAATATTCGAAATAACCGAAAGGCGATTTATAATCATTTCGGTCAAAATTTTTGCAGTCTCATCCGTACAGCTATCAAAATATGGTGAAAGTGCCTCCAAAAAGAACTCGGATTCCGCATGATTATTTTTCAAGAGATACTGCATACAGATTTTTGCCTGCGAATCGTATCTTTTATAGAGAATATCGCTTAACGATTTATACTCTTCAATGCTGTATTGCAGTTCAATTTTTGCCTCTAATTTAATGAGTTTCTTAATATCCTCGCAATAATTTAAAAATGTTTCCGTGATAGCTATAGGATTATCGTTCTTATAGCCTATTACAACAACAATTTTCTTTTCATCACTGTAAACGGTGTATGCATCAAGGATATCATTATCAACATCGCAAAAATATTCCCAATTGCTTTTGGTTGAAATTAAATCGCTTTTATTTGCATTCGTAAAATATATAATACCGCAAGGTTTTTCCAGCCAAGTAACACCATACAAATTGAAGGTGTTCTTTAATTCTAAAAGGCTTAGCTTGCCCTCAGTAAACAGAAAAATATGCTTACTGACCGAATGACGGTTGTTTAAAGTTTCTTGTAAAAAACGAACCCTCTCATCTGCAATTTGCTGGTCAATAATTTCTTTTTCAATTTTTCTCAAAGCTGTAAGTAGCTCTGTAAAATCCAAAGGCTTAGTGATAAAAGCATCAACACCAAAGTCAACCGCTTTTTTTGCATATTCAAAATCTTTATACGCTGTTATTATAACAACGTGTGTATTTAAATGGTGTTTGCGGATATACTCAGCAATGTCCAACCCGCTAGAGTTGGGCATACATATATCGGCAATTATAATATCTACAGGATTTTCCGACAAATAATTCATTAGGGCTTTGCCGTTTTGAAACACACCCACAACTTCTATTCCGGGGCATTCAGTTGTTATAAATTTTGATAAGCCTTTTCTTACGTGAGCCTCATCATCGGCGATAACCAGCTTTAATTTTTCCATAAAATCCATTCCTTATGTTATCTAAGGCATTTATACAAAGGGAACGATTTGCACAATATGGTAAATCGTTCCTCTGCATAAAATATTTACAAATAAAATTCGATAAATTAACCCTTAACAGCGCCTACAACCATACCCTTAGTAAAGTACTTCTGGAAGAAGGGGAATACGCAAAGCATCGGAGCCGAAGCCAAAACGCAAAGCGCAAATTTCAAGGTCTCACTCGGGATAACTACATCATCTAAATGCGGCATTGAGTCTTTTAATGCCTTTAAGTATGCTGCCTCGTTAAGGATTTGTTGCAGCATGTACTGCAATGTGTACAAACGCTCTTCGTTTATGTAGTACATAGAAACATCGTAGTTGTTCCAACGGGAAAGCAAACCGTTGAATCCCATAGTTGCAATAACCGGCTTAGAAAGCGGAACAACAATTTTCCAAAGTATGTTCATTTCGGTAGCGCCGTCCAACTGTGCTGATTCAATCAAGGAAGTCGGGATACCACTAAAGAATGTTCTGAATACAAAAACTGTGCTGGGTACTACTGTGGCGTGGAATACATAAACCCATATCGTATTACCCATATGGAATATCTGTGTGGTAATAATGTATGTCGGAATCAAACCACCCGAGAAGAACATTGTTATCAAAAGCATAATGGTTACTGGCTTTCTAAAAGCACAAACGTCACGAGAAAGTGTATAACCCATCATAGCCTGTGTAACAATTGAAACTACCGTTGCAACGACAGCAAAGAATATAGTCACTAAGTAAGCACTGAATAGAGTATCAGGACGCTGGAAAACCTGATTGTAAGCATCGGTAACAAAATGCTCCGGTATAAATTTAAAGCCATTCTCTAATATATCGGTTTCAAAAGAAAATGAAATTGAAACAATTAGTAAAAACGGAATGATACACAAAGCGGAATAGATAACAAATAAAACGTGAATTGGCAGTTTATATGAGAAAAATTTATTTTTACGCATTTTCTATCCCCTCCTTAGAACATCGAACTGTTTTTATCAAGCTTCTTGATGATTGCATTGGTGCTCAATGTTAAAGTCAAAGCAACAAGATTTTGAGCCAAACCTACAGCTGCAGTTTGAGAGAAGTCGCCATTTTGCAAACCACGGTATGTGTAAGTGCTCAAAACGTCTGTTACAGAGTACAAGGCGCCGCTGTTTCTCGGCATCTGGAAGAACAGACCGAAGTCGCCACCAACGATACTACCTACACCAAGGATGAGCATAATGCAAATTGTGGGTCTAATGGTGGGAAGAGAAATGTTAATGATTTGTCTGAAACGGCCTGCACCATCGATAGAGGCTGCTTCAAACAAGGAAGAATCTATCGCCATCAAGGCTGCATAATAGATGATGCAACCCATACCTACGCCCTTCCACATTTCGAAGAAGGTTAATATGTACGGCCAAGGACCGGGAGTTGCGTACCAGTTAATCGGCTCCGCACCAAAAGATGTGAGAATAGAGTTAAATATACCTGCATCAGTAGCAAACAATGCATAACCGATATACGCAACCAATACCCAAGAAATAAAGCTGGGTACGATTATGGATGTTTGATAAATTTTGAGTGCTGTCTTATTGGTCAACTCATAGAGTAATAAAGCAATCAAAATATTTAAAAAGGTTTTTATAATTAAGAAAGCAATGTTATAAAGTAACGTGTTTCGCATTACAATTTCAAAGTCGTTGGATTCAAGGAAAAACTTAAAGTTTTCAAAACCAATCCAAGGACTTCCCAAAATACCGTCTATGTAGTTATAATCCTTAAACGCAATTACAACACCAAACATCGGCAAATAACTAAAGCATATCAAATAAATAAGACCCGGTAGCGCTATGAAAAACAGTGGTATGTTCATAAGAAAGCGCATTGATTTGGTGCTTCTGTCTTTTAACATTTGCTTCAACCTCTTTTTACTATAATGTTATCTATTATATTTTAACAAAAAATCATCAGCCCGTAAACAATAAATTATTTACCTTTTATCATTTTTTGCAATTTTAAGTCTTAAAATATCATTATTTTTAACTATTTCTCCAAAAAATGTAAAAATGTGATAAACTGAAAATTCTTTGCTATGCGGAGTGGTTTTTAAGCAAAAATTATGCTTTGACCCACCTTATTAAATATAATAACAGATAATTGTCGTTTTGTCAAAGCCAAAAACGATATTTTTTGCTAATTTTTTTACGCTGAAAATGTCCTGAAAATTATAAAAAATCCCGCTGTAAAAAGCGAGATTTTTAGGCCCTGAATTGTAGCCGCAGTTGTGACAAAAATAACTTTTCTGCGGTTTGAAAACCATCTTTTTAATTGCCAAAGGCGACCTTATCCCCTTTTAATTTCATATTGTTTTACCCTGCTTTTTATGAATGTAAATCCAAAACAAAAAGCCGTGAAATTCACGGCTTTTACTTCTAATCAGCAATATTTTTTCTTTCACAAGAACGCTTAAAGCAGATATATCCTGCCCACAAAATAAACGTTATAAAGCAAAACGCAATCAAAACCCAGAAAACAGATATCCAACCATACTTATCCGCTATTGCGCCAAGACCGTAAGAGCTGGCGGCACTGCCCACATAACAAGTTCCGTTTAAAATCCCTGCAATTAGTCCTGAATTTACTTGTCCTCGCATAAACAATGGGAAAACACTTGTAATCAAGCTGTTTAAACTTGATGCTAAAAAGTTTGCTACAACTAATCCGATAAGCATAAAGCTCACTAACTTAAGGGTCAAGCTGCCAATAATAATACCGATGAAAACAGCAATTACAGCAAAAATCCCTACGCAATGATTTACATAATCGGGAATTTTTTTATGTACCTTTAATGCAAATGCGTTACCAAACACTGCTAAAACGGGCAAAAAAAGAGTTAAGAAAATTGAGAGTGAGTCACTCATAGAAAATTCTTCTTTAAGTATCGAAGGAACCCATGTTGTCAAGCCATCTTTAATTAAATTTACGCCAATTGCGCAAAAACACAATATGTATATAGCTGCGAAAAGGATTTTTCTTTGTTTGTATCCCTCGTCTTGCCTAGAAACAACATCTTCACCGATTTGTATCTCTATTTTTTCTTCATCTTTTTCTTTTTTAGCACCTTTTACTGCTCTGTTATAAAAGAGCATCCAAACAATAGCAACGATAATAACCGAAAAACCCGCAACATAGAAAGCAAGCTTAAATTTATCAAAGATTGCAAATATTGAGCTTAATCCATACACAATCAATGTTCCGATTGCTACAGTTGTACCCATAACAACGCTAGAGATGCCTAATTTCTTTTGAGGTAAAACATCTGAAAGTAATCTTACAAGTGTCGGCCAAAGGATGGACAAAACAAAGCCGTTAATTAACCACAACCACTTCATTATGGAAAAATTAGAACTAACCGCTATTATAAGATTTATAGTTGCGGATATAAACAGGCTGATGAAAACCATCCATTTTACATTATATTTTTTGCAAAAGATACCGTTAAAAACTTGTCCGGCTCCATATGCAAAAAAGAAAAATGTAGGCACAATTCCTGCCTGGGCTTTGGTTACACCATAAAAATCAATTATTTGTGCGATATTAGCCGAATAATTGACCTTTCCAAGATAAGATGCAGTATATACAAGCCAACCTAAGAAAATTAAAAAAAGCACTTGGCTTTTATTGCCGATTTGTTTTGTAGAGCGTTGCATATAAGCACCTCCCAGCCGAATATAAGTTAAAACCTTCGTGCATTATATCACCCTGCTAACACAAATGCAAGATAAAAGTTTATGAAACACATATCATTTTAGAAAAAAACAAAAAAGCCGTGGATTTCACGGCTTTTTATATTGAAAAAATTACTAATCTATTATATTTATTTGACACATTTTCATTGTAGTTAATGCAGCATTGTGTGTTTCAATTGTTACACCCGCGCAGCAAGAAGCATCAACGTATATATCTTTTTCCGGGAAATTCGCCTTCAAAATCAGTGCGTTTGATACTACACAAATGTCGGTACAAAGACCAATAAGGGTAATGTCAAAATCTTCGTTTCCCACAACTTTTCTTATAAGGTTGGGAAGTTCCGTTGAACCAAATGTTAGTTTTTCAACACTTGTAAACTTTTTACCTTCAAGCGCTTCTGCTATATTTTTGTCAAGTTCCCAACCCGCAGTGCCTTTAATACAATGCGGAACAGGAAGTTTGCCACCCTCTGCAGTTTCCATATAATTTTCAAAATGGGTATCGAAAGTTAGAAAAATATCACCGTTGAACTCTTTGATTTTCTTAGCCGCATTCCCCACCATAGCAACCGCCTCAGCAGTACCAAGTGCCCCATCAACAAAGTCTTTTTGTATATCAACAACTATTAGTATGTGTTTCATACCGTCACCACCTTGGGTGTATTATAGCATAAACCCAATATTAAATCAATGAGATGCATTGGATAAAAAAAAGAACGAAGATTACTCTTCGTTCTTTTTTGTCATTCTTGTCCGAAAAAGAACTGGATAAAAACCGAGGATTTAATTTTCCTTTGTAAAAACGCAATTTGTTTTTACTTCCCAAGTTGCAAAAATACTATCATCAGGAATACTAATCAGCTTTAGCGTATCATACCCATCATAATCGTAATTTACAGTTAATCCATCAAAAAATGTTAACGAATTTTTTGTGAGTACAACCATATTATCATATCCGCCGTCTCCTGAAGGGAAGCAATAATTTTTAGAATTATAGGTAATAATATCACCCGAATTGGTACCTATTCTTAACGCTTCTTCTCTTGTTGGAGGACGTTTGCTATTCCCTTCCCAAATCTCATATTCGGGATTATCTTCAAACCATCCCTCATCAAACGCATAATCAAACAGGTAATACTCTCTTTGTTCAAATTCAACATCGCAATGTTCCATATTATCTCTGTGATTTAGTATTTCGATTGAAACTATATTATATTTTAATGGACTTCCATTATAAATCGGATTCGATAAAGGATTCGATAAATATTGCGCTGTATATTTACCACTCAAATACTCTTTAAAATTAGGGTCTTTTTGTTTACAAACAGAGCAAACGCCTTTGACATATTTGTGGGCGGCCCGATTTCCCTCGCTTGTCTTGCAAACAGAGCAGGTTTTAGCCACTTTACAAGTAGCCTCCGTCCATTTGTGACCTATCGGTTTCCCTTTCATTGCACCGCAAGAGCATTTTGGGGGTTGTGTGCATGTCGCGGTTGAAAAAGTATGAGTGTGCTTGTTTTGTATGGGCTTATCATCATTTTTTGTGCCGAAATCAGAAGTTATGTTCTCGCTTTTAGCGTTGTTATCTTCTGATTTGTTAGAATTATTATTTATTTCAATTTGAATTTCCAAGTCATCTGCTGCTTTTGAAATTACTTGAGTTACTTTAGAAAGAATGTTATCGGTTTCTGCTTTTTCTTGTTTTGTTTCATCAATGGAAAAACTTACAGTTGCTTTATCTTTTATATATCCTTTTTCGTGTGCTTTGACAACAATACTCCCAATTGTTTTTTCTAAATCTTTTTCTTTTAAATCTAAATTCTTTGCAATTTGTTTAGCATTCTCACTTAATGGCTCTACCGCTAAAACATCGCCTTCTTCATCAAGGTAAAAATTAAACTCTGGAATGTCCTTCACCGATAAAATTGTTGCATAATTGTCCGGCTTTACAAAAGCATCTGTTTGCATTGCTTCACTACTTTGAGAGCTTGCATCGTTCTTACTACAAGCGGTGCAACAAAACACCATCACCAAACATAACATAACTAATAAAATTCTTTTCAATTTTCTCATCCCCCTGAAATAATGACCGATATTGGTTAATATAATTATATACCATATTCGGTTATTATGTCAATAGGGAGGATTGATTTCTTATGATTTCCTATGAAAAATTATGGCAGACGATGAAAGAAAAAGGCGTTACTCAATATTCGCTTATTAAGAATCATAATGTTAGTCCTGCGCAAATTACACGATTAAAGCAAAACGAAAGTGTCAGTACGCATACAATAGAAATTTTTTGTAAAATTCTGAAATGTAATGTAGAAGACATAATGCAGTATATAGCAGATGACGAAATATAAAAAGCCGTGAAATTCGCGGCTTTTTTTATAGTATAAAGCGAAAATAAATCAATGCGAAGCATTGTATGTAATCCGACGAAGTCGGAATGTACTCATTTCGAAGAAATGTATGTAATCAATCCGAAGAAAATACACCTGCGGTGATGCCATACACGCTACGCGTGATTACATACGCCTTGCGGCGATTACATACCAATTCTTCGGATTGGATAAAAATAAAGGACTACCGAAGTAGTCCTTTATTTTTTGGCTCCCCCTGTTGGACTCGAACCAACGACAACGCGGTTAACAGCCGCGGGCTCTACCGGCTGAGCTAAGGAGGAATATAAGTGTCGGCGAAGCCCTATTTTCCCGGGCAGTCTCCCGCCAAGTATCTTCGGCACAGATGAGCTTAACTTCCGTGTTCGGTATGGGAACGGGTGGACCCTCATCGCAATAAACACCGACTTATATATCTAAAACAGCATATGCTGTTCTATTCAATTTGGTGACCCGTACGAGATTCGAACTCGTGTTGCCGGCGTGAGAGGCCGGAGTCTTAGGCCACTTGACCAACGGGCCATTTGTAAACAGTTTGTTCAACCGTAACTCATAATATGGTGCACCATCAGGGACTCGAACCCGGGACACCCTGATTAAGAGTCAGGTGCTCTACCAACTGAGCTAATGGTGCATATAGACCACCATATACCCTAAAAACTGAACAAAGGAAAAGCATAAAAAGAGGATTAAAAGGTTAAGCCCTCGGTCTATTAGTACTGCCAAGCTAAATGCCTCACGGCACTTACACACGCAGCCTATCAACCCGGTAGTCTACCGGGGACCTTACTAGCTTATGCTATGGGATATCTTATCTTAAGGTTGGCTTCACGCTTAGATGCTTTCAGCGTTTATCCAATCCGCACTTAGCTGCTCGGCTATGCCACTGGCGTGACAACCGATGCACCAGAGGTGCGTCCATCCCGGTCCTCTCGTACTAGGGACAGCGCCTTTCAAATATCCTACGCCCACGACAGATAGGGACCGAACTGTCTCACGACGTTCTGAACCCACCTCGCGTACCACTTTAACCGGCGAACAGCCCAACCCTTGGGACCGAATACAGCCCCAGGATGTGATGAGCCGACATCGAGGTGCCAAACCTCCCCGTCGATGTGGACTCTTGGGGGAGATCAGCCTGTTATCCCCAGGGTAGCTTTTATCGGTTGAGCGACGGCATTTCCAC
>JAZREP010000007.1:0-52923 GCA_045660865.1 Acutalibacteraceae bacterium
TGGAACTGGCTAAGTATGTGCTGGAGACTGTTGGCATGCTGGAAAACTGCACCTTCCGTTTCTCCCAGTGGGATCCCGCCCGTGCCGGCATCAAGTATGAAGGCACCGCCGAGCAGTGGGAAGAGGCACAGCGTGTCATGGGTCAGATCCTGGACAATCTGGGCGTAGACTACACCATCGGCATTGACGAAGCCGCTTTCTATGGCCCCAAGCTGGACATCCAGTATAAGAACGTCTTCGGCAAGGAAGATACCATTGTCACCATCCAGATCGATATGCTCCTGGCTCAGAAGTTCGGCATGGAGTATGTGGACGCCGACGGTCAGAAAAAGACCCCCTATATCATCCACCGTACTTCTCTGGGCTGCTACGAGCGTACCCTGGCTTACCTGATCGAGCGTTACGCAGGCGCACTGCCTCTGTGGATGATGCCTACCCAGGTAAAGGTGCTGCCTATCACAGACCGCACCCATGGCTATGCCAACGACCTGGTGGCAAAGCTGGAAGCAGTGGGGATCCGTGCAGAGTCCGACTGCCGCAGTGAAAAGCTGGGCTACAAGATCCGGGAAGCACAGATGCAGAAGATCCCCTACATGCTTGTGGTGGGTGACCGGGACATGGAAAATGGCACTGTTTCCGTTCGTACCCGTAAGGGCGACGATCTGGGCGCTATGGAGCCGGATGCATTTGTTGCCCGCTGCCTTATGGAAATTGCCTCCAAGAGCAAAGAAGTTTAAGCTGCATAAAAACAAGCCACTGCGGTGGCTTGTTTTTTTCGGAATTTATGCTAAAATGATCTTAGTAAGCTTATAAATCCACCTTTTTCGGAGGGGTCTATGAAAAAGAGAGTATTGACCTGTATTGGCTGGTGCATGCCCCTGCTCCTGGCAGGCGCAGGCGTGGTGTTCTGGAAAGCAATTCCCGGGTACAGCTTCAGCGGACTGATCTGCTTTGGTCTGGCAGGAATCGCTGTGATCTATAATTTGATCGCCTTGGTGAAAAAACGCTCCGTGCTGACAGCAAAGGTGCTGCGTACGGTATTTTCCTCGCTGGTGTGTATTCTTCTGGCTGTGGTGCTGATCACAGTCAGTTTGATCGTGAGGGTATCCTTTGGCGCGGAAGATACAAACTGCGAATACATTGTTGTTTTGGGTGCTAAGGTAAACGGAACCACACCGTCCCGCTCTCTGGCAGAGCGGATCGATGCGGCCTATGCTTATTTGAAGGCGCATCCCGGGGTATCTGCAGTGCTGTCCGGCGGACAGGGTCCCGATGAGGGCATTTCCGAAGCCCAATGCATGTATGAAAAACTGACCCAGATGGGCATTTCCCCCCAGAGGCTGTGGCTGGAGGACCGTTCCACCTCTACCTGGGAGAATCTGGTATTTTCCTTGGATCTGATCGAGGAGCAGACCGGCAGCCGTCCCAAGACCCTGGGAATCGTATCCAGTGAATACCATCTGTTCCGGGCAGATTTGCTGGCACGGGCCTGCGGTGTAAGCACCCAGGGTATTCCAGCCAATACCAAGTGGCTGTCCCTGCGGATCAATAATTACCTGCGGGAAGTGGCCGGAGTTTGGCACTATCTTATTTTTGGAGGTTATGGGTATGATTGAGAGAAATTATGCGGAATTTGCGTGGGAAAAGACAGAAACCCTCCTTTCCATCGATTCTCCCTCCGGCTATACTTCCCGGGCGGCAAATTGGGTGAAAGAGAGCTTTGAGGCGTTGGGATTTTCGGCATCCATTACTACAAAGGGCGGCGTATTGGCAGACCTGGGCGGTGAAGATCAGGACAATGCCCTGCTGCTGGAGGCCCATGTGGACACTCTGGGCGGTATGGTTGCCCAGATCAAGGGTAACGGAAGCCTGCGGATCACTCCCTTGGGCGGAATGAATGCAAATAACGCAGAGGCAGAGAATGTTTGGGTCTACACCCGGGGCGGCAAGGTCGTTGACGGAACGCTGCAGCTGTGCAATGCTTCCGTTCATGTCAACGGCGAGTATTCCAATGCCAAGCGTACCTTTGATGCCATGGAAGTGGTGCTGGACGAGGATGTAAAATCTGCGGAGGATACTGCCAAGCTGGGCATCGAGGTGGGGGATATCGTATGCTTTGATCCCCGCACCAGAAGAACTGCATCCGGCTATTTGAAGAGCCGTTTCCTGGATGACAAGCTGTCTGTGGGTATTTTGCTGGGCTTTGCCAAGTATCTGAAGGATAATGAAATTGTTCCTGACCGCCGTGTATATGTTCATGTGACGGTATACGAGGAAGTGGGGCATGGCGGCAGCGCATCGGTGCCTGCCGGCGTGACGGAGGCCATTTCCGTGGATATGGGATGTGTTGGTGACGGCTTAAATTGCACAGAGCGGCAGGTATCCATCTGCGCCAAGGATTCCGGCGGCCCCTACAGCTACGAAGTGGTGGGTCGGCTGATTTCGGCAGCCAAGGCAACAGGTGCGGATTATGCGGTGGATGTTTACCCCTACTATGGCTCCGATGTGGAGGCCACATTGCGCAGCGGTGCGGATATTCGTCATGGCTTGATCGGCGCTGGCGTTTATGCAAGCCACGGCTATGAGCGCAGCCACATGGATGGCGTGTATCAGACATTAAAAGTCCTTTGCGGCTATCTGGGAATATAAACCAAAAAATCAGCCCCAAACCGGGGCTGATTTTTTGTTAAGCCAGTATGGAGAAATCTACGGTGACGGTGTTCGTTTGGGAGGTGGAGACAGTCAGCCGGGCGGTGCCGGAGACACCGGTTGTACGGATATAGGTACCGCACATACCGCCCTCAGCAGTAACCGTTTCTGGACCTACCAGATGGGCATCGCCGGTCAGCGTGAACTGCACCGGAAGCTGGGCATAAGGGGCAGGGTTGCCGTACTTATCCAGAATGCGCACACGGACAGAAGCCATATCGTAGGAGGCACCCTCAGACAGGGTAGTATGGCTGGGGGTTACCTCCAGGTGCAGATCGCAGTTGGGGCAGCAGGTGACGGAAACAACCACCTGTCCTGCCTGCACGGCATCAAACCGCCAAACGGTGGATTCACCGCCCCAGTTGCCGATATATTTTCCGTAGAGTGCCATGCCGTCATCCATGGTCAGCCGGTAACGAAGTATGCACCAGCCCATTAATAGCTTGGCGCTTAGGGGCATATTGCCCAAGCCATACTCAGCGAGATTCAGCAGGCACTTTCGCAGAAGCGCGGCTTTTTTGGGAGGAAAGCCCTCCTGGGTTTCCAGTAGACCGCCAATGGGATCGTCCAGAAGCATGGGAGCGTGAGGCAGACCCTTCCAGCCCTTTTTAGAGAGCTTGGATACAAAGCGGTCATTTTTATAAAGGTGCACTTCATCCGCATTGGTGAAAGCATAGACTTTTCCCAGTTCTCCGCCGGGATAGTCACCGATGTCCATATTGGAGCTAATGGTCAAAACCGGTGTTTTTTCCTGCTGACTGGCATAGACAGAAGCGGCGGTCTTGGGATTACGGAAGGTATCCAGAACACCGTGATAGCATACCCGGTCACCGGAACCGAAATCCTTATGGGTAAGGTAGTCGAACATGCACCAGCCGAAGCAGCCTGCGTGCTCTCCGGAGGCTGCAGCGGAATCTTGCACCCGAGCGTGGCGCAGAGCATGCTCCTGCCTGCGCTCCCAGGTGTCAAAAGCTTTGGTGGGGAACATGTGGCCACTGTGCTCGGAAACCAGATAACCCTTCTGCATATCGGTGGTGACATCTTTTTTGCGCCGGGTGCCGGGATTGTTGCCCTCATGGGAGAAGTCATTATAGGCATATACATCCTCCAAAAGGCTGCTCTTTTGGATGCAGCGGACACCGGAGGTGGGACGGCTGGGGTCCAATTCATGGGCAATGGCGTTGGTGCGCTGATACAGGGCGTCGTTGTCCATACTCTCATTGATCCGCACGCCCCACAGGACGATGCTGGGGTGGTTGCGGTACTGGAGTACCATTTCCTTGACATTTTCACAGGCCTGGTCCTGCCAGTCCGGACCGCCAATATGCTGCCAGCCGGGAATTTCGGTAAAGACTATAAGTCCCAGTCGGTCACATTCATCGATAAAATATTGGCTCTGGGGATAATGAGAGGTACGGACTGCGGTGCAGCCCAGTTCCTGTTTCAAGATCCGGGCATCCTGTCTTTGCAGGCTTTCCGGAGCAGCATAGCCCACATAAGGGTAGCACTGGTGGCGGTTCAGACCCCGGAGGAATGTCTTTTTCCCGTTGAGATAGAAGCCGTCAGCTTTGAACTGGGCAGTACGGAAACCAAAGACGGTTTCCTGCACATCCACAGAGGAATCACCTCGCTTCAAAGAAACGCGGCAGGTGTAGAGATAGGGATTCTCTGTGTCCCAGACCTTAGCATCGGGAAGAGAAAGGGTGACTTGACCGCAGGGTTCTCCCTCGCAGGAGGCCACAGCGCATCCGTCAGCATCCACAAGCTCCACCACAATGCGGCAATCGTCGGCGTTTTCGGTACAGACGGCTACCTGGGCAGTGGTCGTGGTAGGGGTGGTCACATAAATATCCTGGATGCAGCTTTGTTCCCGAATATCCAGCCAAACCTCCCGGTACAGACCGCCGTAGGTCAGATAGTCAATGACAAAGCCAAAGGGAGGAACCGCCGGGTTTTCCGTGGCATCCAGCCGGACAGCAATTTGGTTATTTTCCCCATAATGGACGAAATCCGTGATCTCCACCCGAAAGGCAGTATAGCCTGTGCGGTGGGTGGCAACCTCGGTCTGATTAACATAGACAGTAGCAATGTGCCCGGCGGCATCAAATTGCAGGAAAAGCCGCTTTCCCCGGGCATTTTCCTCTACAAACAGGTCCCGGCGGTAACCGCAAATCATTTGATAAGTATTGTGATCAGCATAATGTAG
Source organism: Acutalibacteraceae bacterium (assembly GCA_045660865.1). Lineage (GTDB taxonomy): Bacteria > Bacillota > Clostridia > Oscillospirales > Acutalibacteraceae > CAZRRV01. The sequence continues at coordinate 4,916 of JAZREP010000007.1, forward strand.
GGGCATTTCCCGGACGGTATGGGGCAGACGGACAGCCTGTCCACTGGCTTCTCCGGACGCAAATGCGTCGGACCAGCTTTCCGTAAATTCCCAGTGATTGCAAAGACTCAGCATAGCAAACCTCCAAGCTTTTTTCTTATCATACGGGAATGAAGAATAAATTGCAACAAGAAAAAATTATACTTGCTTTTTTGGAGAAAGTATACTATACTATTGGAGCACCGATGCCGGTGTGATGGAATGGTAGACGTAGTGGACTCAAAATCCATCGTTGCGAATCCGAGCGCCGCCTGTGGCGGAAGAAGCGAGGATGCAGCAAGTGCAGCGGTCTGCAGGAAACGAGCCTGCTTCGTCAGGCGAAGTTTACGCAGGGCACCGCAAACGATGGCGACATCAGCCGCCCATAGGCGGCCACCTTATAAAAAAGATCGTCGACAGCGGTCGGCAATCTATATATGAAAAGCACACCTGCCGGTGTGATGGAATGGTAGACGTAGTGGACTCAAAATCCACCGCTGGCGACAGCGTGCCGGTTCGAGTCCGGCCACCGGCACCATCTAAAGAATCTCGATACGCAATTGCGTATCGAGATTCTTATTTTTATTTATTAAAAGAAAAGACCCGAATTCGTTTGAATTCGGGCCTTTTTTAATTATTTAATTACAGACTTAGAACGGTCTACGTAAGAGGTGTGTAAGCACTCGTGAGCCTTGTGGCTGCCGGGCTTCTCAAAGTAGTCAGCGTAAATCTGTTTGATAACCGGGTTATCATGCGATTTGCGATAAGTGTTAGCAGCATCGGAATTGTAAAGTACCGAAGCACGAAGAGCCGGAATATCCTTTTGCATTCTAATTGATGCAGGTTGAATCGGCTGGCCACCGCCGTTTACACAACCGCCGGGGCAACCCATGATTTCGATAAAGTGGTAAGATTTTTCACCACTCTCAACCTTCTTAAGCAATTCGTGAGCTGCTTCCATACCGCTGGCAACAGCAATGTTTACATCCATACCGGCAATTTTAAGAGTAGCTTCTTTGAATGATGCGGTACCACGAACAACCTCGTAGTCAACATTATCAAAGGATTTGCCCTCTAAAACTTCAGCAACGGTACGTAAAGCTGCTTCCATAACACCACCGGTAGCACCGAAGATAACAGCAGCACCACTGGCTTCACCGAGAGGATTGTCAAATGCTTCATCCGGCAGCTCAACAAAGTTGATGCCTGCACGTTGAATCATATAACCGAGCTCACGTGTAGTGATGGAAACATCAACATCAGGAACACCTGCTGCGGCCTGGTCGTCACGGCCAAGCTCAAATTTCTTAGCTGTACAAGGCATAACAGAAACGGAAACGATGTTTTTCGGGTCGATACCGTTCTTTTCAGCATACCAAGTTTTAATAACAGCACCAAACATTTGTTGCGGTGACTTACAGCTTGAAAGGTTGGGAATCATATTCGGATGATACATCTCGCAGAATTTAATCCAACCGGGTGAGCAGGAGGTGATAAGGGGAAGAGCGCCACCATTTTGTACACGGTTGATAAACTCTGTGCCTTCCTCCATAATTGTAAGGTCAGCAGAGAAATCGGTATCAAATACCTTGCTGAAACCTAAGCGGCGAAGAGCGGCAACCATTTTGCCGGTAACATCAGTACCGATAGCCATACCGAACATTTCACCAAGAGCTGCACGAACAGCCGGAGCAGTTTGTACAATAACAATCTTTTCGGGGTCTGCAATAGCCTCAAATACCTTGTCGGTATCGTCACGCTCGGTTAAAGCACCGGTCGGGCAGTTAGTGATACACTGACCGCAGGAAATACAAGCAACCTCGTTAAGTTCTTTGTCAAAAGCACAACCAATATGGGTGTCAAAACCACGGTCATTAGCGCCGATAACGCCTACATGCTGCATCTCACAAGCGGCAACACAACGACGGCAAAGGATACATTTGTTGTTATCTCTTACCAAATGGGGTGTGCTGTTGTCCAATTCATAAACCGGACGGTCACCGTCAAAGTGACCCTCGTTATCTACACCGTAAGCGTGGCAGAGGGTCTGCAGTTCGCAGTTGCCGGAGCGGGTGCAGGATAAGCACTTGCGGTTATGAGTTGAAAGGATTAATTCAAGTGTTGTTTTGCGAGACTTTTGAATAGCGGGAGTATTGGTGCGAATCTCCATACCCTCAGAAACAGGGTAAACACAGGAAGCAACCGAACGGAATCCACGACCCTCATTAGCCTCAACAATACAAATACGGCAAGCGCCGATTTCATTACGCTCTTTCATGTAGCAGAGCGTAGGGATATCAATGTTAACTTTTCTTGCGGCCTCCAAAATGGTAGAACCGGCAGGTACGGAGACATCCATACCGTTGATTTTTACATTAATCATATCAGACATTGTATGTACTCTCCTTCCTTACTTTTTAATAATTGCGTTAAACTTACATGTGTCAATACAGGCGCCGCACTTGATACATTTAGAGGTATCAATAATGTGCGGATTCTTAACAGAACCGCTGATAGCGTTTACAGGACACTTTCTAGCACAAGCGGTACAGCCCTTACACTTATCTTCGATGATAAAGTAAGAAAGCAGGCTCTTACATACGCCGGCAGGACACTTCTTATCAACTACGTGAGCTACATATTCGTCACGGAAGAATTTAAGAGTGGAAAGTACCGGGTTGGGAGCTGTTTGACCAAGACCGCAGAGTGAGTTCTGTTTAATGTAGTAGCAAAGCTCTTCCATCTTATCGATGTCCTCTAAAGTGCCTTCGCCGTTTGTGATTTTCTGCAGCAGCTCAAGCAAACGCTTTGTACCGATACGGCAAGGGGTACATTTACCGCAGGACTCGTCAACTGTAAACTCAAGGAAGAATTTAGCAATATCTACCATACAGGTATCTTCGTCCATAACGATAAGACCGCCGGAGCCCATCATAGAGCCGATAGAAAGCAGGTTATCGTAATCAATTTCGATATCCATATGCTCTGCAGGGATACAACCGCCGGAAGGACCACCGGTTTGTGCAGCCTTGAACTTTTTGCCGTTGGGGATACCGCCACCGATTTCTTCGATTACCTGGCGCAATGTGGTACCCATAGGTACTTCAACCAGACCGGTGTTGTTAATCTTACCACCCAAAGCAAAAACCTTGGTGCCCTTAGATTTCTCGGTACCCATAGAGGTAAACCACTCGGTACCCTTTAAGATAATCTGCGGGATGTTTGCGTATGTTTCAACGTTGTTAAGAATTGTGGGTTTGCCGAACAGACCCTTAACTGCCGGATAAGGCGGACGGGGACGGGGCTCACCACGGTTACCCTCGATAGAGGTCATAAGAGCGGTTTCCTCACCGCAAACGAATGCACCTGCACCAAGACGGATATCCAAATCAAAGTCAAAGCCTGTGCCGAAAATATCTTTACCTAAAAGACCGTATTCTCTTGCTTGGTTAATAGCAATCTGTAAACGGCTTACAGCAATCGGATACTCTGCACGAACATATACATAACCCTGTGTGGCACCGATAGCATAACCGGCAATAGCCATAGCCTCAATCAGTGCGTGGGGGTCACCCTCCAAAATAGAACGGTCCATAAATGCACCCGGGTCACCCTCGTCAGCGTTACAGCAAACGTACTTCTGGTCAGCGTGGTTCTTAGCAGCCAAAGACCATTTAAGACCGGTGGGGAAGCCACCGCCGCCTCTGCCGCGAAGACCTGAATCCATAATGGTTTTAATAACCTCTTCAGGAGTCATTTCGGTTAATACCTTACCTAAAGCAGCATAACCATCCATAGCGATGTACTCATCAATAACTTCAGGGTTAATAACACCGCAGTTACGAAGAGCTACACGGTTCTGGGACCTATAGAAAGCAGTGTCGTTAAGTGACGGAACTGAATCAGGTGTAATCTCGGCGCCGTCGGTATATACCAAACGTTCAACGATACGACCTTTAAGCAGATGCTCGGTAACAATCTCGGGAACATCTTCTTCGGCTACTTGGCTGTAGAAAGTACCATCCGGATGGACGATAACTACCGGACCTAAAGCGCAAAGACCGAAACAACCGGTTTGTACAATCTTGACCTCTTCAGCCAGACCGTTAGCTGCAAGCTGTTCATTGAAAGCTTTTTGCAGCTTAGCACTGCCCGAGGAAGTACAGCCCGTGCCGCCGCAAATCAATATATGTGCACGAATCATAAATTTTTACCTCCATTATGCCTTAACATTGCCAATTGTATACTCAGTGATAACTTTGCCGCCTTTAATGTGCTCAGCAACAACGCGAGCAGCCTTTTCAGGAGACATTTTCACATAGGTAACTTTTTCTTTTCCGGCCTCAAAAACCTCAACAACAGGTTCGTATTGGCAAACACCGATACAACCGGTCTGGGTAACGGTTACTGTCGCGGACAATCCTGCTTTATTTACCTCTTCAACAAAGGCATTAAGCACAGGTCTTGCGCCGGCGGCAATACCGCAGGTAGCCATACCTACAACGATACGCATATCGCTAGTGCCTTCACGCAGCACAACTTTATCCTTCATTTTTTCTCTAATCGCTGCAAGCTCTGCTAATGATTTCATAATACTTTTCCTTTCTGCTTTTAGTATTTTTATTATATTTACGGATTTTAAATTCAAAGTAGAGCATACTGCTCGTTAAGAGAATCTTCAATCCATTTTATAACCTCGTAAGTGTCCAGCGGAACATCGCCTAAAACTGTGCGAAGCTCTGCTGTGTCTAAATGTACCTCTTTACCGTTTGCTGTGTGCCGGAAAACAAAATCAATATCCGGGTTGCACTGTATAAGTGTTTTTACGGTTGCAACAATATCACCCAGCGGCGCACAATCTATATGGTCGGTATAGAATGTTGCGGTAATTTCGGTGCCGTGATTTTGGGGGTGTTCCTCTATGTGCCGAGAACAAAGGCTTAATTTACCGCCTGTCTGTTCTGATGCAAGCTTAAGCAGCGGAATACCCATACCAACCTTTCTGGTGGTTCTGGTAGTGCAGAATGGGTCGATAACGGATTTAGCAAAATCCTCTTTCATACCGCAACCATCATCCACTACCGAAAAGGTTAGTAAATTATCAACTTGGTCGAGTGTAACAGCAATATGCTTTGCACCGGCTTTTATAGAGTTTTCGGTAATGTCCAATATGTTTAATGATAACTCTTTCATACTGTTAACCTCTCAAAAAGCCGCTTTCTTACCAATGCGCTGCTGTATGGCTCATCATCCAATTCAAGATAATGTGCTTTATCGGGGATGTCCCACAGATAGTGCGCATCTGACCCGAACAGCAGTTGTTTGCCGTTAAGTGCGGGTTGCTGAGCCAACAGAGTGTCGGCTTGATTAAAATCTACCAGCTCGGCGCAACCAAACGGCGGAGTGTCAGGGAAAACACCTAGAGTAGAAATAATGCCGTTTGAATGCCGGTCAATATGAGCAGGGTAGCATATGCCGCCAAACTGTTTTATATAATCAAACGCACTATCAACAGTAATGTCGGTTGCGTTAGAAAGTAAGTTTGGCTCTGTAAAAAGCAACTCGTCGTTTTCGTTTAAAACCAGTTGGTCACCGAAAATATCTGTACGGTTAGGGATTAGTATACGGTGCTTTTGCAAATCCTCATCAAAAGCGGCCGCAGAATCTAAATCAGGGAAAAGACAAACTAAATGAATGTCCTCTGCGGTGGTAAGCTCAGCACCGGCGATGGGGATTATACCATTTCGCTTTGCGGCTGCAAAAAATGCAGGGCAATTGCGTGTGGTGTTGTGGTCGGTCAAGGCTACAATCTGTAAGCCTGCAAGTGTGGCCATGCCGGCAATGTTGTTTGGTGTCATTTCATTATCGGCACAGGGTGAAAGGCAGGAATGAATGTGGAAATCGTAGTAATATTTATTCATTTTCTATACTCTTTGAAAGCCGTACGGATAACTCGTATGCCGTCAAGGTAGAGGAAAACAGATTAATACCACGACTTTTAGCTGTTTGTAACAGCTGTTCGTCAGGTTTTACATCCTCAGCCAAAATCACACAGGCTACATCAGCAAGTGTTGAGACCGCCGCCACATTATTGTTAGACATTATAGTAATCCAAGCAGAGTCGGCAGGGGCACGCCCCATAACCCAACTGAGCAGGTCACCGATATAAACGCCGGTAATTTCTCGCTCGCCGTCAGGCAAGCAAAGGCAGTCCATATCTGACCAAGCGGTCAATTCTGTAACCTTCATTATTTTTCCTCCGGCTTAGATTTTTTGTGTTGTAATATTACACAGCTTTCTAAACTGTTTTCACCGCGGATAACATCCTCCGAAAAAGCACGGCAGGTCGGTGCACCGCACGAGCCGCAATCAATTCCGGGTAAGGTGGTACGCAGGTTTTGAATATCAGCCATCATACGCATAGATTCAGCAAAGTTATCACTGAGTCTTGCAATCGGCTGGTAGGTTGGTAACGATTCAAAGAAATAACTTTCCGGGATATAGGTGTTACCATCATCCAGGACATAGTTTTGTGAAACAGGCAAGTAACGGCGAAGTTCAGTTAAACGAGCTTTTGCAACAAAAGGATTTTCTACAGCCATAACGCCGCCGACACAACCGCCGACACAAGCGTTTAACTCAATAAACTCCAAATGAGGCATAACGCCGTTTTCTATTTGGTCAAGCACACGGATTACATTGTCAATTCCGTCAGCCGCTAAATATTTGTCGTTGAAGATTGCGGTAGCTTCACCGCCCGAGGTTGCCCAGCTCACACCTATCATACCTGACTTAGAGGTTGATTGCGGAGTTTTCTCACGCCTCATAACATTAAGCAGCATAAAATAAATGTCGCTGACCGAAACAACCATATCTACCCGACTTTTGTAATCGCCAAACCCGTTATTCACATAACTGACCTTGGCAGGGCAGGGAGAGATAAAGCAAACGCAAATATCCTCGTCGGTTAATTCGGGGTGCTGCTGCTTTGCACGTTCCCTTGCTAACATAGCGGCAATCTCCATAGGCGGCAACATAGAAATAATGTTGTCACGCAAGGAGGGGAAGCGTAATGCAATCAAGCGGATAACAACAGGGCAAGCAGAACTGATAGCTGGCTTTTTAATGCCCTCGGTTTTGAGATAGAGACGTGTGTAGCTGGAAACAAGTTCAGCTGCTTGCGCCACCTCATAAACATCGTCAAATCCTATATCAAGCAAGCCTTGCAAAACATAATCAATATCATCCAATCCCTCAAACTGCCCGTAAAGAGTGGGAGCGGGGAGTGCAATTTTCCATTTATAGTCTTTTAGCTGTTCAAACTTGTTGCAGGTAGATTTCTTGGCCTTTTGAGGACAGTGCTTAATACATTCGCCACAGTCAATACAACGCTGTGGGTTGATTACTGCGTGTCCGTTCCGTATGCGGATAGCCTCGGTAGGGCAGTGCCGCAAACAGGTTGTACAGCCAATACATTTTTCAACATCCAAAAGAACCGAATGCTTGTATGTATTCATAACACCTTTCCTACGTTAAGCAAGCGCGACTAATCGTGTCTGCTTAAAAGTTTATTTGCATGGTGATAGTAGTACCTTTGCCGAGCTCAGATTCAATCTGCATAGAGTCGGAATACCTTTTCATATTCGGTAATCCCATACCGGCGCCAAAGCCCAGAGAGCGAATGTTGTCAGGCGCGGTTGAAAAACCTTCCTGCATAGCCTGGTCAATGTTTGCAATACCGGGACCGTTATCGGTAAGGACTATTTTAACACCCTTTTCCGATATATAAACATCAGCCTCACCGCCGCCGGCGTGAATGACCATATTGATTTCGCCCTCGTACATGGCAATGGATACTCGACGTATAATTTCAGGTGCCAAACCTAATTGGCGCAGATTTTTCTTTATCTGTACCGAGGCTTGACCGGCAGATGTGAAATCATTGCCGTCAACCTTGAAATGAAAATGTAATGCCGTATCCATATTAAGCACCGTTTGTAAGACCGCTGGAATACAGTTTGCCGCAAGCCTCATACATACGCATACCGGTTGCCATCAGTACAATGCCGCTCTCTTTTGCCAACTCAATCATTTCAGGGGTTGGTTTTTTGGAACGAACAAAAACTATACAAACCATATCCATCATTTCAGCGGTACGAATAACCTGAGCGTTAACCAATCCGGTTAACAGCACAGCCTGGTCTTTAACATAAGCCAGGACATCACTCATCATATCACTTCCGCAAGCTGAATAAACGTGCTTGTCTAAGTGCTTTTCACCGCACACCACCTCGGCGCACAGCAAATCCTTAATCGTTACAATTTTCATAAGGCAATATCCTTTTAATTGTATTTAGCCAGAATACCGTCAATGTCTTCGGGTAGTAAGCGTCCGTAAACATCTTCGTTTATGGTAAGAACGGGAGCCAAGCCGCAAGCACCGATACAACGACAAGCCTCAAAGGAGAATTTGCCGTCAGCTGTGCATTCGTCAGGACCGATACCGAGTACCTGAGCGATGCGGTCTACTAAAGCTTGAGCGCCTTTAACATAGCAGGCTGTACCAAGGCAAACTGAAATTTTGTATTTGCCCTTGGGTGTAAGTGCAAATTGTGCATAAAAGGTAGAAATACCGTAAACTTCTTCTACAGGTACCTCCATACCGTCAGCAATCATTTCCTGTACCTCAATCGGGAGATAGCCGTAGATTTCTTGCGCTTCCTGCATAACAGGCATAAGTGCGCCAGGCTGTCCCTTGTGGGCTTCAATTACAGCCTTGAGCTGTTCGGCCTGTTCGGGAGTTCCCGCAAATGGCACAGTGCTCACAGATTTCTTCATAAGAAATTCCTCCTAAATAATAAATGCAAAATTATGTAAAATAAAACAGTGCAGACTAAACGTTTTGTACCAACTAAAAAAGCAGTTAAACGATTAAAAAACACAGATATTCCAATATTACATAATCGTCCTAGTTATTGTAACATATTTAAACAGTAAAGTAAATGATTTTTACCCAAAAAACAATATAAATTTTCGCACTTTTTCAAGGTTTTTGCAATTTGTATAGGTTTTATGTCAAATTTTCGTCAATAGTTATATTTGACAAATAGCAGTGACAAATGTATAATAATCTTGTATGTGTTCAAAACTAAGTTATTGTTGAATGTAAAAATGGTGATTTAGTTTTGTCTAATTTTGCGGAATTTGCACCAAAATAATAAGCTATTGGGAGTGCACGGATTGGAAAAGATAGTCATAAACGGAGGGAATTGCCTTAAAGGAGAGGTTACCATAAGCGGCGCTAAAAACGCAGCGGTAGCAATCTTACCTGCGGTTCTTCTGTCAGATGGATTATGTAAAATTGAAAATGTACCAAATATATCCGATGCTACTGCCATCTTGGGTATATTACAACAACTAGGGGCAACGGTGTCTTCACCCGAGCCGCATACTTATGAGATTGATGCCAGGGGAATTCGTTCTTTTACACTTCCTCAGAGTATGACCTCAAGCATGCGTGCCAGCAGTTATTTTATCGGCGCTATGCTTGGCCGTTTTCGTCGTGCTCGTGTTGCGCCTCCCGGTGGCTGTGATTTCGGTGTTCGCCCCATTGACCAGCATATAAAAGGCTTTGAAGCACTTGGTGCTAAGGTTACTATAGATTCGGGTATGGTTGACGCAAGAGCCATTGAATTGGTTGGAAGCGCAATTTACCTTGATAAAGTTTCGGTAGGAGCTACCATCAATATTATGTTGGCGGCAGTAAAGGCTACCGGTCTTACAATCATTGAAAACGCCGCTAAAGAGCCCCATATTGTAGACTTGGCTAACTTCTTAAACTCTATGGGCGCTGATATTATGGGCGCCGGCACCGGAGTAATTAAAATTCGTGGTGTTGAAACTTTGGGTGGAACAACTTACAGCATTATTCCCGACCAGATTGAGGCAGGTACCTATATGTTGGCAACTGCCGCAACAAAGGGCGACGTGCTTATAAAAAATGTAATTCCTAAGCATTTGGAATCAATTTCTGCTAAATTGCTTGAAACAGGTGTGGAAATTGAGGAGTATGACGATTCAATTCGTGTTATCGCCACAAGCAGACCTCGTTCTTGCAGTGTGCTTACCTTACCTCATCCCGGATTTCCTACCGATATGCAACCGCAGATGACAACCTATTTAGCAGTGGCTGACGGCACAAGCATTGTGACCGAGGGTGTTTGGGACAATCGTTTCAGATATACCGACCAGCTTACCTTAATGGGTGCAAAAATTGTGGTTGACGGTAAGATAGCGGTTGTATCAGGTGTTGAGCAATTGTCGGGCGCTCCCGTGCAGGCTACTGACCTGCGTGCTGGTGCTGCAATGATTATTGCAGGACTTATAGCAAACGGCCGTACCGAAATAAGCAGTATCCAATATATTGATCGTGGTTATGAGGATATTGTAGAAAAATTGTCGGCAATGGGTGCCGATATTGTGCGTGTTACAGATGATGCGCCAATAACCATTCAAAAAGCTATATAAACTATGAAAAAGGTTGCTTTGCAACCTTTTTTTAAAAGGAGAAAAAATGGCAAAGTTTTTACCTTTGTTCAGCGGTAGCCGAGGCAATTCAGTTTATATTGAAGACCACGGCGCCGCCATTTTGGTCGATTGCGGATGCAGTCTGCGTTCGATAAATAATGCACTTTTAGCCAACAATCTGTCCATCGATAAGGTGCAGGCGGTTTTTATTACGCATGAGCATACCGACCATGTTTCTGCATTACATACATTGGCAAAAAAACACAAGTTACCAATATATATGTCTGAACAAACGGCGCAAGCAGTATTGGCAGCGGGTCATTTGCCCGAAGGGGTAGAGCCTAATAGCTTTTTGGATACTGTGCAAGTAGCCGACTTTTCGGTTAGCCGCTTTAACACCAGCCACGACTGTGCAGGCTCATCGGGTTATTGTATAACATTATCCGACGGTAGAAAGGTTGCCGTTTGTACCGACCTCGGTGTTGTGACCGATGAGGTTCGGCAGGCAATAACAGGCTCGGAACTTGTTATGCTGGAATCAAACCACGATGTAAATATGCTTCAAACAGGAAGTTACCCATACCCTTTAAAACAGCGTATTTTAAGTGAGGTAGGGCACCTTTCAAATACGGCTTGCGCTACCGAATTGCCTCATTTGATTGAAGCGGGTGCAAAACGCATTGTATTGGGGCATTTAAGCCGTGAAAACAATCGTCCGCAAATTGCCGCAGCTGCCGCAAAGGCCGCATTGTTGGATAAAAAAATGCAAGAGGGCAGCGATTATTTGCTTTATGTTGCCGCCCAACAAAATAACCGCTATATATCCTTTTAGGAGGACTTATGCTTAAGGTAAAAATTATAAACATAGGTAAGTTTAAAGAAGATTATTTGCGTAAAGCATACGATGAATATGCCAAACGCTTGTCGGGTTATTGCTCGCTTGAGGAAGTAGTTTTAGAGCCAGAGCGTTTGCCTGATAAACCCTCCAATGCCCAAATTGAAAAAGCATTAGAAGAGGAAGGTAAAAAAATCCTCAAAAAAATTCCTGCCGATGCATTTACTGTTGCTATGTGCATTGAGGGCAAAAAACTTGACAGTGTTGCCTTTGCTAAAATTTTGCAAGAACAGACGCTTGTGTCAGGCAAAATCTGCCTTATTATCGGCGGCTCTTATGGGCTTTCAAACGAGGTCAAAAAATCGGCAAATTTCCGTCTTTCTATGTCAGATATGACCTTTCCGCACCAACTTGCAAAAATTATGCTTTTAGAACAACTTTACCGTGCCTTCAAAATCAACGAAGGCGGAACTTATCATAAATAAAAACCGAGCCATTGGCTCGGTTTTTATTTTTCGTATTCTTTTAATCCACCGTTTCGGGCATAATGGAACAAAAATTGCTGAACAATGCCTGCATAGGGTTTAGCCACTTCTGGCAAAATACCGCCGAACAGGTCTTGCATAGTGCGTTTTATCCAAACATCCTGTGGGAACGCATCGGTTTTACCGTAAGCAAACAGCAGTACACAGTCAGCCACCTTAGGACCGACACCGTTTATTTTCATTAGTTCAACTCTTGCGGTATCGGTATCAAGCGCATAAAGGCTCTCTAAATTTACTGTCTTTTCAGCAACCTTTTTTGCCGCATCAAGTATGTATTTGGCACGAAAGCCGCTGCGTAAAGGGGATAAATCTTCAACCGTTAATCCGGCTAATTTTTCAGGGGAGGGAAAGGTGTAGCCACCCTCAATTTTTTCGCCGAAAGTACTACAAAGTCTCTCAATAATTCCTTTAATGCGAGGAATGTTGTTGTTTTGAGAGATAATAAAGGAACATAGCGTTTCCCAAGGCGCTTGTCTTAGCAAGCGGATACCACCGCAGGTTTCGGCAGCCTCTTTTAAAATAGGGTCGCTCGAAATTTCGTCACAAATTGCAGTATAATCTCGCTCAATATCAAAATAAACCGACCAAACGTCCAAAAACTCTTGGCCTGTGCAGTCATAAATAATAAAACCGTTTTCTGCTTCAGCAACTTTGAGCAAACGGTTTTCAACAACAGCTTGCCAGCTTCCGTCAGAGTTTTGAGCCCAACGAAAAGCTTGTCCGCAATCCAAAGTGTCAGACAAGGAAAAACGGCCGATATCACCTATAAAAAAGTTTTTACCTTTTTGTTCAGTTAACATTGTATCACCTACTAGACATTTTAACACAAGTCTGTTAAAATTAAAACAAAAAAATAAAGGAAGTTTTAATATGAGAGAGGATATTTGCTCCATTCCTATTAGCGAGGTGTTCGCTGAAAAGAAGGGTTGCCCTATTTGCAATATGTACGATATGCTGGAAACTCGTATGGTGGACTATATAATGGGTGACGCTATGATGGAACCTGATATTCGTATTGAAACAAATAAAAAAGGCTTTTGCCGCCGCCATTATGATAAAATGGGGAACTGCCGTGCAAAACTGGCGTTTTCTTTGGTGTTGAATACACATATTGACCGCCTGATGGCGTTAAAACCGTCAGAGCTTGAGAAGGAATTGCCCGAGCTTCAAAAAAGCTGTTTTGTTTGCGATAAAATTGAGTGGGGCGCAGTAAGATTGCTTGATACAGTTTATCGCCTTTATGAGAATGAGCCAGAATTTAGAACACTTTTCAAAGAGCAACCCCATTTTTGCTTAAAGCATTATGCTATGCTTTTAAACGGTGTTAAGCACAAAAAGATTAAGAAATACAAAAAGGAATTTCAAGCCGATTTATACTCCGTTGCCACTCGAAAAGGCGAGCAATTAAGCGGTCTGTTAAAGGAATTCAGCGGTATGTTTGATTACCGTGCCGATAGGGATGCACCTGTGAAAGAAGAGGTTAAAAACTCTCTTAATGATACAGTTGATTACCTTACAGGCTGTTAACATAATACTTGAATTATGTCGATTTAAGTAAAAAATACCCAGTAAAATCAAGGGTTTTTCAAGTTTTTAACATAGTTTTACACAATTGTTATGTAAACCTAAACATAAATTACCTTATTAGGAAAAAAGCGGTATAAACCTCCTTAGTTTTGCCAAAAATATTGGTGCGAAAGGAGTGCACGCTATGTTAAAAGGTGTAAATAAACAAATCATTGAAATTAACGATACCGGCAATGATTGTTTTGAAAAAGTATTGTTTTTTGTTAAACCGGATTATTATTCTATGTCCCATTCAAAACTTGAATCAAATGCAAAAAGTTATATTGAAAGCTTGCTTCCAAAAGCAACGGGAGTTGGGTATTTAAGAAAACGGCAACAAAAAAAGCGGTTGCAATATTTATATTCGGCAGCGTGTCTTGTAAGCGCTTGTGCAGTTGCAATCGGGTTAATATATATTCTTTGATTTAAAAGCGACCTTAAGGTCGCTTTTTTCTTAATTTTCCTTGCTTTTAATAGGTTGATATTGTAAAATATTTTTAAGTAAAGGGTATAAATTTTGAAATATTAGGAGGTGCTTAATATGTTTGATTATAAATTAACCAAACATTTAGCGGAGCTTTCTAAATTGAATTTTACAGAGTCTGAGCTAAAAGATATGACAGCACAAATGAGTGAAATCGTAGCCTTAATGGATACCATTTCCGATTTTGACAGCCTTTCTAAATTAAACGAGCAGGGTGCTGTGGCTTTTAAAGATTTGCGCAAAGATGAGGTTAAGCCGTCTTTAGATAGAGAGGATATATTGTCCAACGCTAAAGAAAGGAGCGAAACCTTTTTCAAGGTTCCAAAGGTGGTTTAAATGGATAAAATAACAGCTTTGGGTATTAGCGCACTTTCTGGTTTATTGCAGGATAAGAAAATATCAGCAAAAGAAGTAACTAAGGCTTATATTGACAACGCAAAAGCCCAAAATGATGAATTAAATGCTTATATAACAATTTGTGAGCAAAGCGCTTTATTGGACGCTGAAAACGCCCAAAAACGCATCGATAACGGCACGGCAGATATACTTACTGGAATACCTGTTGCCGTAAAAGATAATATTTGTATTAAGAATATTCCTACAACCTGCGCTTCGCGTATGCTCGAAGACTTTGTTCCGCCCTATAATGCTACGGTTATTGAAAAATTAGAGCAGAAAAATATTGTACTGCTTGGCAAAACGAATATGGACGAGTTTGCAATGGGAAGTACCTCAGGTGCCTCTTATTTTGGTGCGGTTAAAAACCCGGTAAACACAGAGTTTGTACCGGGTGGCTCGTCAGGTGGCTCGGCGGCTGCGGTTGCGGCAGGTCTTTGTGCGGCTGCACTCGGCTCCGATACGGGCGGCTCTATTCGTCAGCCCTCTGCTTTTTGTGGAGTTACGGGTTTAAAGCCTACCTATGGAGCCGTATCACGCTATGGCTTAATTGCTTTTGCATCCTCGTTAGACCAAATAGGTACTGTCGGTCGTTCGGCTAAGGACTGTGCTTATATTTATGATGCTATTAAGGGTGCCGATTATAATGACGGTACAACTAAACAAATAGAAACGATTAGTGCCATTAGTAAGTTCGGTATGAATTTGCAGGGTGTTACTATAGGCTTGCCTAAAGAATTTTTTGGTGATAGTGTTGATGATGAAATAAAAGCGGCAGTTATGGCTGCGGCAAAGGTGTATGAGGCATTGGGTTGCACCTTAAAAGAGGTATCTTTGCCAAGCCTTAAATATGCTGTTTCGTCATATTATCTTATATCGTCAGCCGAAGCGGCAAGTAATCTTTCCCGTTATGACGGTATTAAATACGGATACCGCTCAAAAGCGGGTGACACTTATGAGGAAATAATTAAAAACAGCCGCAGGGAAGCGTTTGGCAATGAGGTTAAGCGCCGTATAATGCTTGGAAACTATGCGCTTTCAAGCGGATATTATGATGCCTATTATAATAAAGCGGTGCAAGTCCGTGCCAAGCTGAAAGCAGAATACGATAACATTTTTAATGAGTGTGATTGCATTTTGACCCCCACTACACCCACTGTGGCTTATAAAATAGGAGAGCGGGAAAACGACCCTGTTAAAATGTATTCAGCTGATATTTGTACGGTTACTGCCAATATAGCAGGAATCCCTGCGGTTTCTACTAACTGCGGTTATAGTAAAGATGGCTTGCCGATAGGTATGAGCATTTTGGGCCGCGCCTTTGACGAAGCCACTATTCTCGCTGTGGCTGACCGCTATGAAAAGGAGGTAGCAGGTAAAAATGAGTGATTATATTACTGTTATCGGCCTTGAAATCCACGCTGAATTGCTTACTAATTCAAAGGTGTTCTGCAGTTGCAATGCTGAATTTGGCGGTGAGGAAAACACCCGTGTCTGTCCTCGTTGCTCAGGCTTACCCGGTACGCTGCCAAGCTTTAATCAGGGCGCAGTGGAACTTGCGGTTCGCGCAGGTGTTGCATTAGGCTGTAAAATAAATAATTACAGCGCATTTGACCGCAAAAATTACTTTTATCCCGATTTACCCAAAGCCTACCAAATCACCCAATTTGAGTATCCCATTTGTGTGGACGGTAAAGTTGATATCGGGGAGAAGAGTATCCGTATTAACCGTATCCATATTGAGGAGGATGCAGGAAAGCTTATTCACGATGATAAGGAAAGCGTTTCCTATGCCGATTACAATCGCTGCGGCGTGCCCTTAATTGAAATCGTAACCGAGCCTGATATTCGCAGCGCTAAAGAAGCAAGAGATTTAGTAGAACAGATTGCCTTGCGCTTAAAATATGCAGGAGTGTGCGATTCCAGAATGGAGCAGGGCTCCTTGCGTTGTGATGTAAATATTTCTATTATGAAGCCTGAGGATAAAAATTTCGGTACCCGCACCGAGATTAAAAACTTAAATTCTCTAAGGTCAATTGTTCGTGCCATTGAATATGAATACTCTCGTCAGTCCCAGTTGCTTGATAACGGCGAAAAAGTAATTCAGCAGACATTGCACTTTAACGAGAGTCAGGGTACCACTAAGGCGTTACGTTCTAAAGAAGAGGCTCACGATTACCGCTATTTCCCAGAACCGGATATTCCGCCGATATTTTTAACCGACGAAACAATAGCCGAAATTAAAGGCAATATGCCCGAAATGCCGAATGAGCGCATTAGCCGTTATACTAAAGAGTATGGACTGCCCGAAGCAGACGCTAAATTGATAATTGCTGATAAAAGCATATCGGATTTTTATGACCAAACGGTCAGCCTTTATCCAAAATATAAAGCGGTATCCAATATGGTTTTGGTTGAATTGTTACGCAGACTTAATGATAGCGGTCAAACTGCTGAAGATTTAAAATTCTCACCCTGTGATTTAGCAGAACTCGTTAAAATGAGTGAGGAGGGCACAGTCAGTAAAAACGCCGCAAAGGAAATCCTTCGCTTAATGTTCGAAACGGGTAACAAGCCTACAGCTATAGCCAAAGAGGGCGGCTTTGTTATGGATAATGATACCGATGCCGTAAGTAAGGCTGCCGATGAAATTTTGGCGGAAAACGAGAAGGCTGTAAATGAATATAGAGAGGGAAGTATGAAGGTTTTTGGCTTTCTTATGGGTCAAATGTGTAAAAGATTGGGCAACTCTGCCAACCCACAAGTAATCCGCCAAATACTCACAGAAAAACTTGAAAAACTTAAATAATTGCAGGAACTATATAATCATTGACAATTATTGGTTTGTATGTTAAACTTACACTATCCAAATAAGTTTGGGGAAATTTGTAAAAAAAGATAGAGGTCGCAATTCATCACAAGTAATATTTGTGTTAGACACAGGCGGTGTGCAAATATGAAAAGGATGGTTGCCGAAGTTAGAGGATTCGCCTTAAATCTTCTTGCTGGGCTGTTGCAAAATATGTAACAGACTGTCACCTTGGTGAAGCGCTATCGGTTTTAGGTTCTAACGGTCGTGTTTTGCTATGGTATAACACGGCCGCTTTCTTTTTTTAAAGAAGGGGAAAACAAATGAAAAAGAATATTTTAAAGTACAGTTTGTTGGGTGCTTTCTTCGCTGTTTTTATTGCATTATGCTTTATGTCGGCACCCATCACACAAGCAAGCCAATCACTTTGGGCTTTGCTTCCGCCGGTTATCGCTATTGTATTGGCGCTGTTAACTAAAGAAGTTTATTCTTCTTTGTTTATCGGTATTCTCTCGGGCGGAATTTTGCATGCTCTGCAGGGCGGGTTTAAATTCCCGAAAATGTTTAACGCAATAGTTAACGATGGCTTTATCGCAAACCTTGCAGACACTTGGAATGTTGGTATCTTGGTCTTCTTGGTAGTGCTCGGCATTGTTGTTGTTTTAATGAACAATGCAGGTGGCAGTTATGCTTACGGAGAGTGGGCTGCTAGAAAAATCTCATCCAGAAAAGGCGCATCTCTTTCCACAATGCTGCTCGGTTGCTTAATTTTCGTTGATGACTACTTTAACTGCTTGACAGTTGGTAGTGTTATGCGTCCCGTAACAGACAAACATAAGATTTCCCGTGCAAAGTTGGCGTATTTGATTGACGCTACTGCGGCACCTGTTTGTATTATTGCTCCTATTTCTTCTTGGGCAGCAGCCGTTAGCGGTACAGTAGAGGGTGTAAATGGTATCTCTCTCTTTATTCAAACCATTCCCTTTAACCTGTATGCACTTTTAACCTTGGCAATGGTAATCTTTGTTTCATCCACCAATTTAGATTTCGGTCCGATGAAGCGTTTTGAAGATAATGCTAATAACGGTGACTTGTTCACTACAGGCGACACAGTAT
This sequence comes from Acutalibacteraceae bacterium, assembly GCA_045660865.1. Lineage (GTDB taxonomy): Bacteria > Bacillota > Clostridia > Oscillospirales > Acutalibacteraceae > CAZRRV01. Next base: position 23,212 of record JAZREP010000007.1, read on the forward strand.
ATCCCGAGCAGGAAAAAATCAATTACAAAGGTAAAGTAATCGATTTGATTTTACCTGTTATTATCTTAATTGTATTCTGCGTTGCAGGCATGGTATACACAGGCGGCTTCTTCTCGGGCACATCCTTTATCGATGCTTTTGCCGGTTGTGATGCGGCTTACGGTTTGGCACTTGGCTCAATCGGCGCACTTATTTTAATTGTTATTTACTATCTCTGCCGTAAAGTTCTTACCTTTAACGAATGTATGAGCGCTATTCCTAACGGCTTTAAACAGATGGTTCCCGCTATTTTAATTCTTACATTTGCTTGGGCATTAAAATCTATGACCGGCTTGCTTGATGCCAGCACTTATGTATCAGCTCTTGTTGAGAGCGCCTCGGCTTTAATTTATCTCTTACCTGCAATTCTTTTCTTAGTTGCAGTATTGCTTTCTTTCTCAACCGGAACATCTTGGGGTACATTCGGTATCCTTATCCCGATTGTTACAGGCGTATTCGAAAAAGAGCTTGCCGCAGTTGGTAACGGCGGTTCTATTCCCACATTGGTTATCATCTGTATTTCTGCTTGCCTTGCTGGTGCTGTTTGCGGTGACCACTGCTCACCCATATCCGATACAACCATTATGGCGTCTGCAGGTGCACAATGTGACCACGTAAATCACGTTTCCACACAGTTGCCTTACGCTATAACTGTTGCAGGTGTCAGCCTTGTAGGTTATATCCTCGCAGGCTTTGTACACAACGTATGGGTTGTATTGCCTGTATCTCTCGTTTTGATGATTGCTACACTTTACATTATCAAACTCGCACAAAAGAAAAAGGCGTAAAATTAAACATTAAAAGCACCTGCTAATCGGCAGGTGCTTTTTTATTAGAATATATTAAAACCGTTTGCAAATAATAAAACTATGAAGAAAAACAAACGGTATTTAATTATATTCGCTGCAGGTTCAGCAGGTTATGGATTTATCGAAATATTGTGGAGAGGCAGAACACACTGGTCAATGCTTATTGCCGGTGGGCTCTGCTTTGTTGTTTTCTCGGTTATTGAAAAGCATTTGAAAAACACTCGGCTTTTGTATAAATGTATTTTGGGTAGCATTAGTGTTACACTTGTAGAACTTGTTTTTGGCTTGGTTTTTAATGTTTTGCTAGGTCAAAAGGTTTGGGATTACAGCCGAATGCCCTTAAATTTGGCAGGACAAATCTGTTTGCCATTTTCAGTACTGTGGGGAATACTTGGTGCTTTGTTTATTCCTCTTGCTGGAAAACTCGATGTTTATTTGGAAAATAAAAAAACGGTTGCTCGATAAGAGCAACCGTTTTTGATTTACAGAAGAACTTATTTGAGTTCAACAGTAGCGCCAACTTCTTCAAGTTTAGCTTTGATGCTGTCAGCCTCGTCCTTAGCAACAGCCTCTTTCAAAGTCTTGGGAGCGCCGTCAACCAAAGCTTTAGCTTCAGCAAGGCCAAGACCTGTGATTTCACGAACGGCCTTGATAACCTTAATTTTCTCTGCACCAGCGTTAGCCAATACAACGTCAAACTCTGTTTTCTCTGCAGCAGCGGCAGCGCCACCGGCAGCAGGAGCAGCAACAGCAACAGCTGCAGCGGCAGAAACGCCAAACTCCTCTTCAACTGCTTTTACAAGCTCGGAAAGTTCGATAACAGTAAGAACTTTAATTTCTTCAATGATAGCTGCAATCTTCTCAGATGCCATGATAATTTACCTCCAAAATTTTATTTTTTGTTTTAGTTTTAGTTTTGTTTTGAATTATTCTGCAGACGCATTTTTATCAACAACGGCCTGGATAGCACGCGCAAATGCGGCGATAGGTGCGTTGAATGCGTTGCAAACGGTTGCAAGAAGAACATCCCTTGAGGGAAGCTTTGCAAGAGATTCTACGGTGTTAACATCAACAACTTGGTTATCAATGAAACCGCACTTAACCTTGAAATTTTCGGGACCCTCAGCATATTTGCAAAGAATACGTGCAGCAGCAGTATGGTCCTCTTTGCTGATTGCGATAGCTGTGGTGCCGGACAAAACTTCGTCCAGAGCAGCAAGCTCAGTACCCTCAATAGCAAGGTGAATAATGGAATTTTTAACTACCGCGTAGTAAACGCCGGCTTCACGCAATTCCTTACGTAGCTTTGTGTCATCAGCAACGGTGATACCTTTGTAGTCAACCAGAACACCGGCGACAGCACCGTCCAAATGTGATTTCAAATCAGCAACCTGTTGCTTTTTGAGCTCTAAAGCTTTTACACTTGGCAAATGAATTCACCTCCAAAAATATAAAATGCCTATTCCCAAGCACGAGAATAGGCATAAATAAACAGAAAACCATTTACTTAAATGCAATCCTCGGTAGGCGATTTAACTTACTCCATAACGGAACCTACTGTCTTTGGAAATACAACAAAAGTATAATAGCACAAACCTTATGCTTTGTCAAGCACAAATTATGCGCCGAATTTAGCGGAATTGATTTTAATTCCGGGGCCCATGGTGGTAGCAACCACGCAAGAGCGGATATACTGACCTTTAGCGGCAGCAGGCTTAGCCTTAACGATAGCACCCATAAGTGCCTCGAGGTTCTCCTTCAACTTATCAGCGCCGAAAGAAACTTTACCGATAGGGCAGTGAATGATGTTGGTCTTATCCAAACGGTATTCGATTTTACCGGCTTTAGCTTCGGCAACAGCCTTAGCAACGTCCGGAGTAACAGTACCGGCTTTGGGGTTAGGCATTAAGCCACGGGGACCGAGAACCTTACCCAAACGACCTACAAGACCCATCATATTAGGTGTAGTGATTAATACATCGAAATCCATCCAGTTTTCGTTCTGGATTTTAGCGATATATTCTTCAGAACCAGCGAATTCAGCGCCGGCAGCCAAAGCTGCATCAACATCGTCACCCTTAGCAATAACTAAAACGCGTACCTTTTTACCGGTACCGTTAGGAAGAACGATAGCGCCACGTACCTGCTGGTCAGCGTGACGAGAGTCAACGCCTAAACGAACGTGTATTTCAACTGTTTCGTCAAATTTTGCAATTTTTGTTTTAACAGCTAAATCCATAGCCTCGTCTACATCATATAATTTGGTAGTATCGACAAGCTTGGAGCTTTCAACATATTTTTTACCATGTTTCATTATAATTTACCTCCCAAAAAAGTGGTTATTCGGATATATCCTCCCACAAGGGAGCACTAATCGATGACTTCGATGCCCATGCTGCGTGCAGTACCTTTAATCATCGACATAGCCGATTCGATAGAAGCTGCATTCAAGTCAGGCATTTTTTGCTCAGCGATTTTTCTTACTTGCTCGGTTGTGATTTTTGCTACCTTTGTCTTGTTGGGGACACCGGAAGCAGTCTCGATTCCGCAAGCCTTTTTAATTAAAACGGCAGCGGGAGGAGTTTTAGTGATAAAACTGAAAGAACGGTCAGCGTAAACTGTGATGACAACAGGAATAACAAGACCTGCATCATTCTTAGTACGCTCGTTGAATTCTTTAGTGAATGCCATAATGTTAACACCATGCTGACCGAGAGCAGGACCTACAGGGGGAGCGGGTGTTGCTTTACCTGCAGGAATTTGAAGCTTGATATAGCCCGTAATTTTTTGAGCCATTTTAAAGCACCTCCGAAAAAAATAGTGGTAATGGATTTAATAAACCCTTGGCGGAACAAAATGTTCCTCCCACAGCGGCAATATGCCAACGGCTAAACAGCCGTTTAATAAGCGCATAACGCGTATTAACTGATTTATTCAGCCAATGAAAGCTGATTGAGTTCCAATTCAACAGCAGTTTCTCTGCCGAACATGGAAATAGTAACCTTAACGAAGTTTTTAGCAATATCGATTTCTGTAACGATACCGGTAAAGCCTTCCAAAGGTCCGTCAATAATTTTGACTTCATCGCCGACATTGTATGACACTTCGACTGTGCGCTTCTCAACGCCGAGTGCAGCAACTTCACTGTCGGTAAGCGGTACCGGCTTGGAGGCAGGGCCAACAAAACCTGTAACGCCGTGGGTATTACGGACAACATACCATGAATCATCCGTAACAATCATCTTGATTAGTACATAACCCGGGAAAATCTTTCTTTCGTACTGTTTTTCCTTATTATCCTTAATTTCGGTAACGGTTTCGGTAGGAACCTTGATATCGTGGATTAAATCCTGCATACCACGGTTTTCAACCATTTTCTCAAGGTCATTCATAACCTTGTTTTCGTAACCGGAATAGGTGTGGATTACATACCATTTTGCTTCACTGTAATCAGACATTTTATACCTCCTAATTACGAGGCTTACAGACCCAGTAACAAATCAAGCAATGAACCAAGGCCGAAGTCTAACAGCCAGATGAACGCACCGACAATTAAACACATAATAAGAACAACTAAAGTATTCTTAACAACGGCACGCGGGCCCGGCCAAACGATTTTTTTGATTTCGCTTTTGTACTCTCTGAAGAAGCGCATAATACGCTTGGGCAAAGTAAGCTGACCTTTTGTTTCGATATAATCTGCAACCAAGGTGTAAGCAATACCAGCAATAGCGGCAGCAAACAAAGCAATGGCTGTGATTAAAACGAAGGGTGTGTAAGCAATGTTGGTAACGTTTTCCAACGGACGCTTATCAACGTAAGCAACAGGGTTGGAAAGTGCAACAACCAACATATAAATACCGGCAGCCAAAGCAAAGCCAACCTGGAACAGGCGAGACTTTTTAAACTTGAAAGACAAACCGGAGCAAAGTGCACCCAACAAGGTTAACAGCAGACAAAATAGAATATCGGCTGATTTTGCCAGATTAACAGTTGTATCGCCAAGTTTTACGTTAGAACCGAAACCGAGTGTAGCACCCGAAGCGGTAACGTGAACACCGTTCGATACAATGGTGGCAAAATTAAAGAAGAATAATGCTAAAGCACCGACACTTAAAACCAGAGTAACAATACGCAAAACGAATTTTGTAGTTTTCATTCTGTGTACCTCCCTTATTTGGTTTCCTTGTGAACGGTATGCTTTTTGCAGAATCTACAATACTTGTTCATTTCGAGCCTGTCAGGGTCGTTTTTCTTGTTTTTCATAGTATTGTAATTGCGTTGCTTGCATTCTGTGCAAGCCAGTGTGATTTTGACTCTCATAACGGCACCTCCCGTTTTACGGAAATTAGTTTTTACCCAAATTACTTTGGGACGAACGCCTCCCTCAAGTATATACCTCGAAGCGCTGAGGATTTATACCAAAAAGGTAAAAAGAACCTTTTCGCAGAGGTACAAGTATTTTATCACAAGAGAACAGCCAAGTCAAGCATTTTTTTCTGCCGGTATTACAATTAAAAAAATATGTGTTGAATAATGTATATAGTTATGTTATTATATATTGTACAATTATATATAAAATGGGAGAAAATGTTTATGAAAATCGTTGATGGTTACATTCTTAAAAATATAGCCGACTCTTATGTAGTAGTGCCGATAGGCAGTCGCAGTGTTGATTTTTCCTCGATTATTTCGGTTAATGATACAGGTGCTTTTATTTGGGAACAGCTCGAAACAGAAACAACTCCGGAAAAAATCTTACAAAACATGTTGGAGCAATATGATGTTAGCGAAGAGCAAGCTAAAGCTGATATTGATGCTTTTATTGAAAAATTGAAAGAGGCAGAGCTATTGGCATGAGTAAAAATGTGTTAACCGCATCTATGGAACAACTCGCACCAATCATAACCGAGATTACTGATGCAGGTAACGATGTGACCATCACAGTTACCGGTAAAAGTATGCGTCCCTTGTGGTATCACTCTAAAAATAATGTCACTCTCACCGGCTGTAATCCCGATACTCTCAAAAAGGGAGACGTTCCGCTTTACAGACGGGCTGATGGTAAATATGTCCTGCACCGAATTATCCGAGTTAATGAGGATAGCTTTGATTTAGTCGGTGACGGGCAGTATATAGTTGAATACGGATTGGAAAAATTCCGTGTTATTGCCGTTGTAAAGTCCTTTACTAAGGCAGGTCATACATATACGGTGAATAATTTAATTTACCGTGCTTATTCTTGCTTGTGGATGTGGCTGCTGCCTGTCCGCAAACATCTCTTTACTATTTATTCTAAACTGAAAAGAGTGTTCAGATGAAAAAAACCGCACTTTCTTGGATTTATCGCACCAGCAAAAAGTTTATACCCGGCATATTGCTTATAACACTGTTAAGTGCGATAAGCTCAGCGGGGTATATAGTTTTGGCTGTTGCCTCCAAAGGTATAATTGATGTTGCCACCGGTGACGGTGACGGCTCTATTGGTTTTTGGGCAATAGTTTTGGCTGCAACTGTATTGCTTGAGGTTGTAAATAACTATGTGTCATCATACTTAAGGGTGCGTATACAAAGCAAGTTGGATATGCATCTTAAAAGCCATTTGCTTAAAAAGTATTTTAAGAAAGAGTATAAAAGCATATACAAAATTCATTCAGGCGAGATAGTTAATAAACTTTCGGCTGATATTGATTTGGTTGCGGCAGGAGTAGTAGGCATTCTTCCGCGTGCCGTTTCTATTATTACCAAGGTTGTATTGGGTATCGGCGCATTGATTTATTTAGACGGTTCTTTTGCTGTAATTGTCCTTGCGCTTGGTATACTGTTAGCACTGTTCAGCCGTTTGTACAGCGAGAAGTACAAATATCTGCATAAGCAGATGCAACAGACAAACGGTGAAATCCGCAGCTATATGCAGGAGTGTGCTGAAAATGTGGTAGTAATAAAATCATTTGCCACAGACATGCCGGTGCACAAACGCTTGTATGAAAAAATGAAGGCGAATTTCAAAATTAAATTAAAACGAAATTCGGTCAGCAATATTGCTTCTGCCGGCATAACGTTATTGTTTATGGGTGGATATTATATAACTTTAGTGTGGGGTGCGGCTCAAATCGGTGTTGGTGCAATGACATACGGTACCTTGATGGGCCTTTTGCAGATTGTTTCGCAAATACGAACCCCGTTATATAATGTATCGGGCATATTCCCGCAAATGTTTTCAATGCTTGCTTCGGCGGAGCGATTGATTGAACTGGAAAATCTGCCTGACGAAAACTTTGAAAATTCTTCTAAGGTAGAAAGCCTCTATAAAAAGCTTAATTGCCTTAGCGGAAAAGATATTGTATTTTCTTATGATGACGGCAACAATGATGAAACAGTGCTTACAGGCGGCGAATTTTGTGTTAAAAAAGGTCAAATTGCAGTAATTACCGGTGACTCCGGTGTAGGCAAGAGCACCTTGTTCCGTATGCTGTTAGGTCTGTTTACTCCGTCCGGGGGAACACTTGAGTTAGAAACGGACGATGAAAAAATTCCTGTCGGTCCTGATACGCGCTCCCTTTTTGCTTACGTGCCGCAGGAAAATATGCTCCTTTCGGGCTCTATTCGTGAAAACTTAACTCTATGCCGCCAAAATGCCACCGAAGAGGAAATAGAGCAGGCGGTTAAGGCATCTTTGATTTATGATTTCGTGTCTTCATTACCTAAGGGCTTGGATACAGAATTGGGTGAGCGTGGACTTGGCTTGTCGGAAGGTCAGCTGCAACGTATTGCTATTGCTCGTGCATTATTAAGCTCGGCTCCGATTCTATTGCTTGACGAATCCACCTCAGCGTTGGACGAAAAAACTGAGCATGCATTGTTGGAAAACATTAAAGGCATGAAAAATAAGACGGTGCTTTTAATTACCCACCGTCATACTGCAATGGAAATTTGCGACACGATTATTCATATTGAAAAAGGTAAGATAATGTAATTATATAATATATATAATATATAAGGGTGCATTCGGCAACGGCCGAATGCACCCTTTTTTTACTCTTTAATTTTTCTTGCTTCAATATAATAGCGCTTGTCGGTGGCGTGTCCCATAGAAAAGGTCTTTCTGGGTAGGTTTCCGTCAGCCTTAATAGCAGGGAAGAGCTCGCTCTTTTGCATACCATCAAAAATAAAACCGATAGTATTAGGCGCCTTTGAAAGCTGTTTTACAACATCCTCACCGTGAATGTAATCTATCTCAGAGTCAGTATTTGCTTTACAAAAATCATCTAAAAAGCTTTGTAAAGTTCCAACCGGCAGTTTAGAGGACGCTTTTACAGATATGGTACCGGTCTTGTCACTGTAATAATATGTAAATACCTGCGCATCGTCACCGTGGTATTCACCACCCAGAGCCTTAATAGCCTGCTGTAACAGTTTTTCAGGGTCAACATTGAAAAGGACTCTGTATATCGGCTCAAACTCTAGTGATGCATCGTGTATGTTTACCACTTCGACCAACGCATAACGGTTTAATGGTGTGGGATTTTGCTCGTAGCAAGCCTTTGCGGTTGCCAGCGAATGATTTCCGTCACCAACTGCAAAGAGCAGCGGGTCGCTTTGCTTGTCGGTAAGACTTTTAAGGCAGTCGGCAATATGTTCTTTTTGTTCCTCGCCTAAGAAATAGCCCTCAATGTGTCCGCCGCCGAGCATTAAATCAAAGTCATAAGCCTTTGTTAATGTTTTCTTTTGGTCTTTAAGCGGCTCAATAACATTGCATTCAGGGTCGTCAATCAACAACAGAATATGGGGCAATTCAAGAGCGGCATCCTTGCGTATTTGTACACGGGGAGGGATACGCTCCAAAACAGTTTCCTCGGTGGCCCTAATTAGAGTGTGGCTACCTTTGTGGTAATCATAGTCAGCCAAATCTATAACACCGATAATGCCGTGGCGCACACCACCGCTGGTTTGGCGCTCAACATATATCATACTGTCATTATTTTCAGCAAAAACACCGCCATTCAAATAATCAAGCATAGCCTTGTTTATGGCGGCAATTCTGCTTTCTTTGTTATCATTCAAATATAGTTCCGGCAAAATCATTCTAAGTGTAGACGGCGCATTGTTTACTTCTTTTTCAGCCGCTTCCCAATAATCCTTTTCAGAAGTAAATTGGTCACAGGCAACAACCGCCCATTTATTAAAATCCTTTTTTGGCAACAGAATGTCTGCCTCAAACAGTCCAAAACCTTTCATTTGTGCAACTCCTTTACTTAACAATAAATATTTTAACAAAGTTTAACTCGTTGTGCAACAGTAAATACACCGCACATATAAATATTTTCTGCTTTGTGGACAAAAATCAAGGTTTGTGGTATACTAACTGTGTGAATTGTAAGAAATTAGTAGGAGTAAAGGTATGCGAAAAAAGGTTTTGATAATAGGTGCCGGACCTGCCGGATTATCAGCGGCAGATGCATTACTTAAAAATGGTGATTATAATATAACCATATTAGAGGAAAGTAATGAAATCGGCGGAATTTCCAAAACAGTATTGCATAACGGCAACCGTATGGATATAGGCGGTCATCGCTTTTTTTCAAAATCGGATGCGGTAATGTCACGCTGGGCAGAACTTATGCCGTTGCAGGGCGCTCCTGCTTTTGATGATAAAGTTTTAAATAGGGAATATAAAACGGAAAATGGCGGTCCAAACCCCGAAGAAAGTGACCGTGTTATGCTTATACGCAACCGTGTTTCCCGTATATATTACAACAACCATTTCTTTGATTACCCGATTACACTTAAATTCCAAACATTAAAGAACATGGGTCTTATAACCACCATAAAAGCAGGCTTCAGTTATCTTTTTGCACAATGCAGAAAATTGCCCGAAACCTCGCTTGAAAATTTTTATATAAATCGCTTCGGCAAGGTTTTGTATAGTATGTTTTTTGAAGGGTACACCGAAAAGCTGTGGGGGCGTCACCCGTCTCAAATTTCGGCTGATTGGGGTGCTCAAAGGGTAAAAGGGTTGTCATTGACCGCTCTTGCAAAGGATATATTCACAAAACTGTTCGGCAAAAAAGGAAATGATAAAAAGACCGAAACATCTTTAATTGAATCCTTTTGGTATCCTAAACACGGTCCCGGTCAACTTTGGGAAACTTTAGCAAATGACCTTCAAAAGCAGGGCGTTACAATATTAAAAGAGCATTCAGTAACTGCTATTCAAATGCAGGGGAACAGTGTGCAGGGTCTTACTTGCACCAATAATGGCAAAGAGAAAAAATTTAAGGCGGACTATATTTTATCCTCAATGCCGCTAAAGGATTTGATATTGGCTGTTGAGGGTGATAAGCCGAATGATAAACTGTTGCAAATTGCAAAAGGACTGCCTTATCGTGATTTTGTTACGGTAGGCCTATTGGTTAAAAAATTAGCATTAAAGAATGAAACAAATATAAAAACACTTGGCAATATCGTGCCCGATTGTTGGATTTACGTGCAGGATACCGATGTAAAATTAGGGCGCATACAAATCTTTAATAACTGGTCACCTTATATGGTTTTGGACCCCGAAAATACTGTGTGGTTGGGGCTTGAATACTTTTGCGCCGAGGGTGATGAATTTTGGAATATGTCACCGGAGGATACAGTAAAATTTGCCACAACCGAACTGCAAAAGATGGGTCTTATATCTGAAGACGCAATAATTGACAGTCACTGTGAAAGAGTTAAAAAAGCATATCCTGCTTATTTTGACACCTATGCACAGATAGATGAGTTAATCGACTATGTCAATAATGTGGAAAATCTGTACTGCATAGGCCGTAATGGTCAGCACAGATATAATAATATGGACCATTCGGTGCTTACTGCAATGGTTGCGGCTGAGGGTATTGTAGGAAGAAATTCAAAATCTGCCGTTTGGGACGTTAACACAGAGCAGGAATACCATGAGCAAAGGCGTGATAATGATGGAAAGTAGAACTTCATCCGGTAAGGCTGCAATGGTTGCTACAGGTATTGCCTGCGCACTACTTTGCCTGTTTTTTGGCTTTTGCAATATCATAAAAAGCGACCTTCTCTTAATAACAGTAGGCTTGTTGCTTGTGTGCAGCGTTGCTCTTTATTTACTTTTCAAAGAGCAGCTGGACACTGAAAAAGCAATAATTTTAATTTTGCTTGCAGGTTTTATTTTAAGGCTTGGTTATGTTTTGGCGACCGACCTTATGCCCTATACAATACGGCAGCACGATGTACACACCTTTGGCGGTGCCGATGGTCACGCGGCATACATTGAATATTTTTATAATAATTGGCGCTTGCCAAATTTTGACCCTCGCTCAATTTGGCAGTTTTATCATCCGCCCGTGCATCATTTTCTGGCCGCCGTTTGGCTTAAATTACAAACCCTTATAGGCATACCTTATGATGCTGCTATTGAAGGTCTGCAATTTTTAACTCTGTTTTATGCAAGCACGGCTATTATTTTAGGTAAACGTATATTTGAAACCTTGGGCCTTAAAGGTAAATATCTGCTTTTAGCTGTAACAATCATTACCTTTAGCCCTGCATTCACTTTGTTTGCGGGCAGTGTAAATAATGATATACTTTCGGTAGTGTTTTTGTTGGCGTCAGTTTTAGCCGTATTAAAATGGAACAAAAGCGGTAAATTATCTCATTTATTGCAAGTTGCAGCTTTCATCGGTATTGGCATGTCGGTTAAAACCTCGGTTGCAATTGTAGCCTTCCCTGTAGCAGTGCTAATGTTGTTAAAATTCTTTAAACATAAGGATAAAATCAAAACAATTGTACATTATGCGCTGTTTGGCGTGGTGGTTTTTCCGTTAGGTCTTTGGTGGCCTGTGCGCAATATGATAAAATTCAGTATGCCCTTTAATTATGTTCCTCGTTTACCGGATAACATTCATCAGTATGTAGGCTTTCGTAGTCTATGGGAACGATTTTTACCCTTTGTCGGTATGGGTAAAGAGCCCTATTTTAGCTGGAACGGTGAGTTTGAGTACAATGCGTTCAGCGGTCTTTTTAAATCCTCTGCATTCGGCGAGTACGCAATGGGCAATTATTCACTTTTATCGGCAAGGTTTGAAGATGCGCTTTTCTTGTTTACAATGGCGGTCTGTTTAATTTCATTTGCCGCTATGGTTTATTGTCTTGTTGTTGGCAGAAAAACGCAAAAACTTAGCGTTTGGTTTTTAGTGATTATGTATGTGGTTATTATGTGCAGTTATTTGATTTTCTGCTATCAATTCCCGCATACCTGCACAATGAATATACGCTATGCTTCACCACTTGTTATAATCGGTGCATATTTCACGGCAAAAATGCTAAAAACGGTGAACACAAGGCACAACAACAAATATATAGTATATGTTGTAAACGGAGTGACAACTATATCGGTTGCGGGCTTCGCATTGTTTTCAACAATTGTATATACGCTTTTATTGGCTTAAAGAAGAACAGGGTACTAGCTCTGTTCTTTTTATATTTTTTCTTCCATATAAATAAGTAAAGAAAAAATAAGTGAGGATAATTATGGAAGAAAATAAAACACCTGAACGGGAAATACTTAACGACCCAAAACTTTGCATTTTACTTTTACAGATAATAACCACAGTTGTTTTACTGCTTAGTATGTTAGGTTTAAGACTTAGCGGCAGTGGGTTATATAAAGAGGTAAGAGAAGTGTATTATAAAGCGGCAAATGATTTTACTGCCGTAGGAGAAGTTTTGGAGGAAGATAAGGCAAACTCCTCAAATATAGAAAGCACCGTTTCTGAAACAGGAACAGAACAGCAAATAGAAATGGAAGAAAGCACAATTCTCGAAGAGCAAGATGAAAGTCCTGTTTCTCAGGTACAAAGCACCGTGACAGGTAATTCTCTTGACTTGGCGGTAGTGCAAACATCTTTGAACACCGCTGCGGCAAAAAGCCAGAGTATGATATGGCCTTTGAAATATTTTCGTAAAACCTCTGATTATGGATACCGAAAAGACCCCTTTACAGGCAAAAACTCTTTTCATCACGGTATAGATTTAGCGGCGGACAAGGGTAGCAAAATAGCTTCGGTTATGGATGGTACTGTTAGTGCCGTGGGCGTAGGCAAAAGCTACGGCAATTATATTTTAGTGCGCCATAGCAGTAATTTGTACACACTTTATGCCCATTGCAGTAAAATAGTGGCAAAAAAGGGGCAGAAAATAAAGCAGGGGGATACGGTTGCGTTGGTTGGCAGTACAGGTCGTTCAACCGGTAATCATTTGCATTTTGAAATACGGATAGGCGGCGAGCGTGTAGACCCGCTGTGGTTACTGCCGTGAGTATAAGATTATTTGGCGTAACAATCCGTATCACATTTTTGTTTTCGGCTTTTGTTACATTGTTGCTTTATATCGACCGCACAGGGCTGATGGGGTATTCATTGCTGGCGGTAGTTCTGCACGAAATAGGGCACCTGTTTGTTATGCATATTACAAAGGCCAAGCCTTCGGCTTTCGAACTTTCAATGCGTGGAATACTCATAGTTTCTCCGCCGATTATCGGTCTTTGGCAAAGATTGTTTATAGCGGTTGGCGGCCCTGTCGGCAATATATTGTTTGGCGCTGCCTTTTGGATTTTAGGGTTTAAAACTGCCGGCGCTGTGCAATGGATAGTTGCCGCCTACAATCTTTTGCTTATCAAAGGCTTAGACGGAGGCAATATATTAGAATGCTTTTTGGGACTTATCGGTGCGGGAGAAAAGAAATGGATAGTAAACCTTTGCTCCTATTTAACGGCAGGGGTGATTCTTGTTTTCGGCTTGCAGGTATTAATGTTTAACGGCAGTAATGTATCGCTATTGCTTTTGGGTGTTTATTTGTTACTGTTGAATATTGTAAAAGTTTAGGTTGCACTTATTTGATTTTTGCTTTAAAATATATGTGTATATATTTCTGGGAGATGTATGATGGATAAGCAAAAATTAGAGCAACTGTTTTTACAAGCGCAAAAGCCCGGCCGTTACTCAGGCGGGGAACAGGGCTGCGTATATAAAGATAAGGAAAAAGTAGATGTGCGTTTTGCCTTCTGCTTTCCTGATACCTATGAGATTGGTATGTCGCATTTAGGTATGAAAATTCTTTACGGATTGTTTAACAGCCGTGAAGATATTTGGTGCGAGCGTGTTTTTGCCCCTTGGATAGACTTTGAAGAGGTTATGAGAAGGGAAAACATACCGCTTTTTGCCTTAGAGAGCCGTGACCCCGTTAAGGATTTTGATATAATCGGATTTACCCTGCAGTACGAGATGGCATATACAAATATTTTGAATATGTTAGAGCTTGCAGGAATACCAATGCTGTCAAGTGAGAGAGAAGGGCTTAAGAATCTGGTAGTTGCAGGCGGACCTTGTACCTGCAATCCCGAACCGCTAGCCGATTTTGTTGACTTGTTTTTCTTAGGCGAGGGAGAGCAGGTTGATTTAGAGCTTATTGATTTGTATAAAAAGCACCGCCAAAACGGGTCGGACAAGCAGACCTTCTTAAAAGAAGCGGCACAAATTGAGGGTGTTTATGTACCGTCTTTGTATGATATAGACTATAACGACGATGGAACAATAAAAAACATAACCCCTAAAGAAAATGCCCCTAAAACTGTAAAAAAACGCATTATGGAAGATTTGGATAATACCTATTATCCGGATAATTTTGTTGTGCCCTTTACTGAAATTGTGCACGACAGAGCCGTGCAGGAAATATTCCGTGGGTGTATTCGTGGTTGTCGTTTTTGTCAGGCAGGCTTTATTTATCGGCCTGTAAGAGAAAAAAGCAGTGATACAATAAACCGTCAGGCACGTGCTTTGTGTGAGAATACAGGATATGAGGAAATGTCACTCTCCTCACTTAGTACCAGTGATTATACTGAGCTTGAAACTCTGCTTGATAATTTGCTGGATTGGACCGGCAAACAAAAAATCAGTATGACCTTGCCAAGCCTTCGTATAGACAATTTTTCACCTGAACTGCTCGAAAAGGTGCAAAATGTAAGAAAATCTGGCCTTACATTTGCTCCCGAGGCGGGAACACAGCGGCTTCGGGATGTAATAAATAAAAATATAACCGAGCAAGAAATTTTAGACACCTGCCGAATTGCCTTTGCAGGCGGTTACACACAGGTTAAACTCTATTTTATGCTGGGTCTGCCTACCGAAACCGAGGAGGACTTAAAGGGCATTACAGAACTCGGTCAGCGCATTGTTAATTTGTATTACGAAAATCCCAACAAACCTAAGGGCAAGTCGGTTACTGTTTCTATTAGCGTATCCTCCTTTGTGCCAAAGCCTTTTACACCTTTTGAGTTTGAGCCGCAGGATACAATGGAAATGATACTTAAAAAGCAACAGCTTTTATTGGATAGCCGCACTACAAAGAAAATAAATCTTTCTTATCACGATGCCGAAATAAGCTTTTTGGAGGCGGTTTTAGCTCGTGGTGACCGCCGTTTAGGTCAAGTATTAGCCGCAGCGCATAAAAAGGGTTGCAGGTTTGACAGCTGGGATGATTGTTTTAATTTTGAAGACTGGAAAGCCGCTTTCAGTGAATGCGGAGTTGACCCTAGATTTTACGCTAACCGCCGTAGAGAGTACAGCGAGATTTTGCCGTGGGAACATTTGGATTATGCTGTAACGAAAGAGTTTTTAATAAGAGAGCATAAGACGGCTATGGGAGAGAAGACCACACCCAACTGCCGTGAAAAATGTTCGGGCTGTGGCGCAAACTGTTATAAGGTAGGTGTTTGCTTTGAAGGACGTTAGAGTTTTTTACCGTAAAAGCGGACCTTTGCGTTTTGTTTCACACTTGGATATGAACCGTTATTTGCCTCGCTTAATAAGGTTGGCAGACTTGCCTGTATGGTACACAGAGGGCTTTCACCAGCATCTTTACCTAACCTTTGCATTACCGCTTTCTTTGGGCTTTAACAGTGAATATGAGGTTGTGGATATCCGTCTTACAGAGGATGACTTTCCGCTCGCTGAGATAAAGCGCCGCCTTAATGAAAAGGCAGTAAACGGCTTGGAGATTTTGAGCGTCGGCGAGCCAAAGTGCAAACCCGGTCAAATCGGCTTTTGCCGTTATAAAGTTGAGTTTTTGGAAGTTATTGATACAGCTCGTCTGGAAAGCTTTTTAAACTCAGAAGAAATTATCATAGAAAAACGCAATAAAAAGGGTAAATATAATAAGGTGGACATAGCGCCTAAAATAAAAGATTTTGTTTTAGATGGCAAATATTTAACCCTTACATTGTCGGCAGGCAATGATAATTTAAACCCGACTTTGTTGTTGGATGCATTCTTTGGTGAGGATAAAAAAGCAGAGTGTATAATAACCCGTGAAATGCTTTATACTGCCGAAATGGAACAGTTTTTGTAAATTTCAAAAAAACACTTGCATTTTATTGTATGGTGTGATAAAATATTTGAGCATTTGATTTCACCGTATCCTTATCGGTGGGTTTGATGCCGTAAAACGACATTAAAGCGGGCAGTCCTCTGCCAACTTCGGTTGGGTATGAATGTCTGAATTTTTAAGGAGGAAATAAGATGGATAAGATTAAGAATCTTACCGCCGGAATGATTAAGGAAGATGCACCCAAAATCGTTATCGGTGACACAGTAAAAGTTCACGTAAAAATTCGCGAAGGTGAGCGCGAGAGAATCCAGATTTTTGAAGGTACTGTTATTGCCCGCAACAACAGCGGTATTGCTGAAACCTTTACAGTTCGCCGCGTATCATACGGTGTAGGCGTAGAGAGAGTTTTCCCTGTACATTCTCCGAATGTAGCGCAGGTTGAAACTGTTCGTCGCGGCCGTGTTCGCAGAGCTAAGCTCTACTATCTCCGTGACAGAGTTGGTAAGGCAGCTAAAGTTAAAGAGAGAGTTTAATTTTGCACGAGAGAGGGGGACAAGGCAGCTTGTCCCTCTTTATGATTTTTTAAGGAGTAACCTTATGGAAAACGAGAAAACGGTAAAACAAAAGAAACCGTCTTTGCTGCTGGAAATTTTCGACTGGGTAGACTCGGTCGTTTTTTCGGTTATCTTTATGGCGCTTATCTTTACTCTGGTGTTCCGTATTGTAACTATTAAGGGTGATTCAATGCTGGATACAGTAGTAGATGGCGATAAAGTTATCATTTCCAACGCCTTCTACACCCCGAAGCAGGGTGATGTGGTGGTTATTTCTCGTGATTATTTTAATAAGCTCGGTCAACCCGTTGATGGTAGTGAACCGATTATTAAGCGAGTAATTGCAACCGAAGGCCAAAAGGTTAATATTGATTTTGAAAGCGGCATCGTTTATGTTGATGATGTACCGCTTGATGAGCCGTACACAAAAACCCCCACTACACGTAAAGAGGACGTTCAGTTCCCGTTGACGGTTGAGGAGGATTGTCTGTTTGTCTTAGGTGATAATCGTGCCGTTTCTAAGGATAGCCGTGATTCAAGCATAGGTCTTGTGAATGAGCGTTATGTTCTCGGCAAGGTGATTATGCGTATTTTCCCCTTTGACAGTTTTGGAGGTTTAAAATAATGGCCGAAATGCAAAACATTCAATGGTTCCCGGGGCATATGACAAAAACCCGTCGTCAGATTGAAAAAAGCCTTTCAATCTGTGACGCTGTAGCAGAAATAATAGATGCACGCATACCTTTAAGTAGCCGAAACCCCGACATAAAGTCGATTATCGCAGGCAAACCCTTGGTGGTTTTGTTAAATAAATGCGATATGGCTGACCCAAAAGCTACTGAGGAATGGGTGCATTATTTTAAAAGTAAGGGCGATATGGCATTGGCGGTAGATTGCCGTACAGGTAAAAATCTAAACCGCTTTGTACCGCTTCTTAAAACCCGACTCGGTGAAAAGTTAGAACAATATAAAGCAAAGGGTATGGTGGGCAAGCCGCTGCGTGTTATGGTAGTTGGTATACCCAATGTGGGAAAATCTTCCTTTATTAACCGTATGGCAGGCGGCAGTAAGGCTAAGGTTGAAGACCGCCCAGGTGTCACCAGAGGCAACCAATGGTTTAGAATTGATAAGCAGTTGGAAATTTTGGACACTCCCGGTGTGCTTTGGCCTAAGTTTGATGACCAAACAGTTGGTGAACACCTTGCATTTACCGGTGCTGTTAAGGATGCGGTTTTGGACATTGAAACCTTAGGTTACCGTCTGGTTGAATACCTAATCGGCTCTTATGCACCCTTGCTTATTTCACGTTATAAATTAGATGAATTGCCAAATGACCCGTACGAGGCGCTTTGTGCCATAGGTAAAAAGCGTGGTATGGTTTGCCGTGGCGGTAGTGTAGATACTGAGCGTGCGGCAATAATGCTGTTGGATGAATTCCGTGGCGGCAAAATAGGAAATATAACAATCGAAAGGCCGTGAAAAAATGCCGGATTACAGTTTTGAATTATTAGCAGCCCAAAAGGGCTATAAATTCATTTGCGGTGTTGATGAAGCGGGGCGAGGCCCGTTGGCAGGCCCGGTTTGTGCCGCAGCGGTTGTTTTACCCGAAGGGGTAGAAATCCCCGGTTTAAACGATTCTAAAAAGCTCACAGCAAAAAAGCGTGAGCAGCTGTTTCCTGTAATTATTGAAAAAGCATTAGCTTATGGAATAGCTTACGGAACGGTCGAGGAAATAGAGGAGCATAACATTTTAAATGCTACATACTTGGCTATGAATCGTGCTATTGAAGCCTTGCAACAGTCGGCTGATTACGCTTTAATTGACGGAAACCGCGTTCCAAAAAGTTGCCCTGTAGCTTGCGAAACAATTGTAAAGGGCGATTCAAAGTCAATGTCTATAGCGGCGGCTTCTATTCTCGCTAAGGTGACAAGGGATAGACTTATGGAACAGTTGGATTCAGAGTATCCGCAGTATGGCTTTGCACAGCACGCAGGATACGGTACAAAGGCGCATATTGAGGCTATCCGTACATACGGGGTCAGCCCTGTACACCGTATGAGCTTTTTGAAGAACATATTATGACAACAAAAGAATTAGGAAATAAAGGCGAAGCACTGGTGGCCGAATATTTAAGGAAAAAAGGCTTTATTATTTCGGCAAGAAACTACCATAGCCGCTTTGGTGAACTGGATATAGTTGCTGAGAACAATAATCTAATATTGTTTGTTGAGGTAAAGCTGAGAAGTGTGAAATCATTGGCTAAACCTCGTGAATTTGTTGATTACAACAAGCGAATGCGTATCATTTCGACAGCCGAATATTATATATATAATAACGGTGTCGAATTACAGCCTCGTTTTGATGTTGCCGAAGTATTTTTAGAGGGCGAACATCTGCGGCTGAATTACATCGAAAACGCATTTGGAGCTGATGGTAATTGAGAGTTTTTGACCTTCATTGTGATACACCATATAAGTATTTGTCGGGTGAAACACCGATTGTAAATGGGGATGCAATAAAATCCTTTTCTTCTTATATGGCTTGTACTGCACTTTGGGTCGATGACCGAGAATTAAAGCCGTTTGATTTGTACAAACGCTTATTGTCAGCCGCTAAAAAGGTGCAGTTCAACCACCTTTTGACACTTGAGGGCTTTTGTTTTGCTGACGGTCCCGATACGGTAGATTTGCTTAAAAGGGATGGCATTTGCGCCGCTACACTTACTTGGAATTATAATAACCGTTTAGCAGGTGGCTGCTTAGATGACGGAACGTTAACCGCACTTGGAAAAAGTGTTGTTAGGCGTATGAACGAATGTGGCATTATGCTTGACCTTTCCCATATAAACGAGCGAAGCTTTTTCCCTGCGTTAGAACAGGCTGACAGAGTCTTTATATCGCACGGCAATTTAAAATCAATATGTAACCACCCCCGCAATATTACTAATGAACAGGCTAAGGCTTTGGCAGGGCGGGGCGGTGTTATTGGAATTTGTCTGTACCCGGACTTTTTGGGTGTAGATGTCTTTGAAAAGGTGTATGAAAATATCGTAACGGCAGAAGAATTGGGTCTTAAAACGGCGCTCGGCAGTGATTTTGACGGCGCCACAATGCAACCTGAACTCGATAGCCCTGAAAAGCTATATGATTTGCGTGGCTTTTTAGCCAAAAAAGGCTTTTCAAACTATATGTTAGAGGACTTTTTTTACAAAAATGCCGAAACCCTTTTTTATAGGTCTTTACAAAAGCGTGACAGTAATATAAAATAAAAGCATAAAGGCTTTTACTGGAGGATAAAAATGATTTACAACAGCACAAGAGATAACAGTGTTGCCGTATCGGCCGCACAGGCTATTGCACAGGGTATTTCTAAGGATGGAGGCTTGTTTGTTCCGCAAACAATTCCAACCTTTTCAGCCGCTGATTTTGACGCAATGAAAAAAATGAATTATATTGAGCGTGCGGCTTATGTGCTAAAGGAATTTTTAACAGATTTCACAGACAAGGAGCTTAATGATTGCGTTAAAGGCGCATATACCGGCACCTTTGATAACGAGGCGCCCGCTCCGCTTTATAAATTGGATGACAAGCAATATGTTTTAGAATTATGGCATGGACCAACTTGTGCTTTTAAAGACTTGGCGCTTCAACTTTTGCCTTATTTGATGTCTACCGCAGCAAAGAAGGTAAGCGGTGGCAAAAAAATAGTAATTTTGGTTGCTACTTCGGGTGATACCGGTAAAGCTGCGCTTGAAGGTTTTAAGGATGTTGAAAACACTAAAATTATGGTTTTCTATCCCAATAACGGCGTAAGTGCTATGCAAAAACTCCAGATGGATACCCAAAAAGGTGACAATGTTTTTGTAAGTGCCATTGAAGGTAATTTTGATGATGCTCAAAGCGGTGTTAAGAAAATCTTTACAGACCCTGAAATGGCTAAAAAATTAGCCGAAATGAATATGGAATTCTCCAGTGCCAACTCTATTAACTGGGGCCGTTTGGTACCGCAAATTGTTTATTATGTTTCGGCATATTGTGAGCTTCTTAATTTGGGTGAAGATTTAAGTAATGGATTCAACGTTGTTGTGCCCACCGGCAACTTCGGTAATATCCTTGCCGCTTATTATGCAAAGCAGATGGGCGTTCCCGTTGGTCGCTTGATTTGTGCATCTAATGCTAATAATGTATTGACCGATTTTATAAAAACAGGCGTATATGACCGCAACCGTAATTTTTACACCACCATTTCTCCCTCTATGGACATTCTTATTTCCAGTAACTTAGAGAGAATGCTTTATGAACTCAGCGGCAGAGATGATAATTATGTAGCCGAGTTGCAAAAGCAATTGTCTGAAACCGGTTGTTATAAGGTTGAGGGTGAAATTCTTCATAAATTGCAAGAGCTTTATTTTGGTGGCTGCTGTGATGATGAGCAAACATTAGATACAATAAGTTCTGTTTATAAAAAGTACAATTATCTTTCGGATACACATACTGCGGTAGCGCTTAATGTTTGCGATAAATATTTGAACGAAACAAATGACTGTCGTCCTGTCGTTGTTGCTTCAACCGCAAGTCCCTATAAATTTTCACCTGCGGTACTTAGCGCAGTTACAGGTGAGAAAACAGAAGGCGATGAGTTTTCAACCGTTGATGCACTGTATAAAGCAACCGGTGTTGCAGTACCCGGACCGCTTTCCAGCCTTAAAGGCTTAAAACCTCGTTTCGACAATCTTTGTGATAAAACCGAGATGGCAGAGGTTGTGCTTAATAATTTAAAATAATATGTATTTTTGACCCCTCACCACTGCCTTAACCGGCAGTGGTGAATGTTTGAGGAAAACCTTAGAATTTAGCCTCAAAAGTAGCGCATTTTGTGTCGTTTTCAACCTGGGCGTTTGAAGGTCCAACATTGATATGACCGGCGCCGCACTGGTCGTCTGCAGTATGGTATGCGCAGTTAGTAACAGCACATTTAATACCGCGGATGATGTCGTTGCAGTTACATGCTTTATCCATTTTCAACATCCTTTCGTTTGATAAACCCCGCTTTCGCTCGGGTTTAAATTTATTTTAACCGTAAAATCTGATTTTATTTGAGGTGTCCTATGGCATTATTCACCATATCCGATTTGCATTTATCCTTCGGTACAAATAAACCAATGGATAAATTCTACGGCTGGGAAAATTATGTTAATAAAATTTACTCCAACTGGCAAAAAACGGTATCAGAAAATGACACTGTTGTCTTGCCGGGTGATTTTTCGTGGGCGCTTAAATTAGAAGAAACCTTAGAGGATTTTCGGTTTTTGGAAAAATTAAACGGAAAAAAGGTTCTTTTAAAGGGAAATCACGACCTTTGGTGGAGCACACGCAAAAAGTTAGAAGAATTTTTTTGTGAAAACGAAATAACGACTGTTTCTTTGGTGCACAACAGTATTTATGAAACCGATGAATTTTGCATTTGCGGAACAAGAGGTTGGTTTTTTGATGACGATGCAAACAAAAAAATATTAAACCGTGAGGCGCAGCGTTTGGAAACCTCTTTACAGCTGGCTAATAAGACTAACAAACGGCCTGCAGTTTTTCTGCATTATCCGCCTGCATATAACGGTCAGGTCTGTGAAGAAATCTTTTCGGTGCTGAAAAAATTTAGGGTTGATACGGTTTACCACGGCCACATTCACGGAGCAGGGCACAATTACGCCGAGCGCGAATGGGACGGTGTAAAGCTAAAATTAGTATCTTGTGATTGTATAGATTTTACACCCTTTAGGATAGTATAAAAAAATTCCATATTTTTTCAAAATATGGTAGAAAAATTTGAAAAAATGTGATATAGTGTTATGAGATGTTTTATCAGGAGGAAAAAACAATGAGTTTAAAAAGTACACAAAAGGTTGATACCAACCGCCAGGAGCTTGTAATTACAATTGATGCCGAAACATTTGAGGCTGCCGTTCAAAAAGCTTATAAGCAGAATGTAGGCAAAATCAATATCCAAGGCTTCCGTAAGGGCAAGGCTCCCAGAAGCATTATCGAAAAGTTTTATGGTGAGAGCGTTTTCTATGAGGATGCGCTTAATATTCTGTATCCTGAAGCAGTAGAGTCTGCTATTGATGAGGCAGGTATCGATTTTGTTGACGATAAAATTGATTTTGATTTAGTTTCTTTAGATAAATCGGGTGTTGAGTTTAAGGTAGTAGTTACCGTTATGCCCGAGGTTGAATTGAAGAAATACAAGGGTCTTGTTGCCGAGAAAGTTAAGGCAAAGGTAGCAAAGGCTGAAATTGATGAAGAATTAAAACGTATGGCTGACCGCAATTCCAGACTGGTTACAGTTGAGGACCGTGCAGTAGCCGACGGTGATATCGCAGTTATCGACTTTGAAGGCTTTGTTAATGACGTTGCTTTCGAAGGCGGAAAAGGCGAGGCTTACTCTTTAACTATCGGCTCTGGTCAGTTTATCCCCGGCTTTGAAGAGCAGATTATCGGCCACAACGCTGGTGAAGAGTTTGACGTAAACGTTACTTTCCCTGAAGAGTACGGCTCAGAAGAATTGGCAGGCAAGCCGGCTGTATTCAAAGTAAAGGTTAATGAGATTAAATTCCGTGAAGTACCTGCTATTGATGATGAGTTTGCTAAGGATGTCAGCGAATTTGATACATTAGAAGAGCTTCGCAAAGATTTGAAAGCTAAGGCTTTGGACCGCAAGAAGAAAGATGCTGATATGGATGTTGAATCTCAACTGATTGAACAGCTTGTTGAAAATATGTCAGCTGAAATTCCGGATGCTTTGATTGAAAGCCGCGCTAAGCAGAGCGTTGAGGATTTTGCTTATCGTCTGCAAATGCAGGGCATGGATATTAAAACATATATGCAATACACCGGCGGCACAATTGACGAATTGAAGAACTCTATGCGTCCTCAGGCTGAGAAACAGGTTAAAACCCGTTTGGCTCTTGAAAAGGTTGCTGAGCTTGAAAAGTTAGAAGTAACCGAGGCGGATTTAAACGCTGAGTTTGAAAAAATGGCTTCCGAATACAAGATGGAAGTAGATAAAATCAAGGCAGCTATTCCTGAGAAGGAATTGAAAAAAGACCTTAGTGTCAGCAAAGCTATTGAATTTGTAAAGGCTAACGCAGAGATTACCGAGGTTGATAAGAAGACCGAGAAGGCAGAAGAGCCCAAGAAAGAAACTGCTGCTAAAAAACCGGCTGCTAAGAAAACAACAAAGAAAGCTACCGCTGAAGAAAAATAATAGCTATTGATTATTAAACGGTACAAAAACGCATACTATATAGGCAAACAGTATAAACCCGAACCAGATTTTTCTGGTCGGATTTTAGCCTGTGCCTTGTTTAAATACTCGGTAATCCATCAGGATTACCTGCGTTTTTGCCTTGCTCAGCCTAAAATCCATCACATAAAAATTCTACGACCTGAAAAGAGCGTGTTTTTGTGGAGATTTTTTGCTTGGTGGGCGCCGCAAGGCTGAAGCCTTGCAAGAACAGCAAACTAGAAATATACCAAAAACCCGCCTTTTCAGGCTGATTTGGATTTATACTGTTTGCCTAGCGTGGCAGATATTTTCTGTCACGCTACACGATTATTGGAGGTTTTATTATGGATATGAGTTTAGTTCCATATGTAATTGAACAAACCGGTAAGGGCGAGCGCTCTTATGATATTTTTTCCCGACTGCTTGAGGACCGCATTATTATGCTTCATGACCAGGTTAATGATACAACAGCAAGCCTGATTATTGCACAGATGCTTTACTTAGAGGGAAAGGACCCCGAAAAAGATATCCATTTTTATATCAATAGCCCCGGTGGTTCGGTTTCTGCAGGTATGGCGATTTATGATACCATGAACTATATTAAGTGCGATGTAAGCACTATCTGTATGGGTATGGCTGCAAGTATGGGTGCATTCCTGCTTTCAGTTGGCGCAAAGGGCAAACGCTTTGCATTACCCAATAGTGAGATTATGATTCATCAGCCCTTAGGCTCTGCCGAAGGTCAAGCAACAGATATACTTATCCATGCTAACCATATTAAAAACACTCGTGAGAAGATTAACAAGATTCTCTCAGAGGTTACAGGAAATCCGCTTGAGGTTATTCAGCGTGATACCGAGCGTGATAACTTTATGTCAGCTGAGGAAGCAATGAAATATGGCTTAGTTGATAAGGTGTTGGTACGCTAATATGGCAGGGAATAAGATGAAGGATATCGTCTGCTCATTCTGCGGCAAATCTCAAGATGAGGTAGAGCGTATCATTTCGGGTAACGGCGTATATATTTGTGATGAATGTATCGATATATGCTATTCCTTGCTAAGCGGTGAGGAATTGCCTGATTTAGATAAAAAGGCTAAGTCCCATAAAAAGGATAAGACCGAAGAATTTAAGTTGCTTACCCCTAAAGAGATAAAAGCGCACCTGGACGAATATGTTATAGGTCAAGATAAAGCCAAGATAACACTTGCTGTTGCGGTTTATAACCACTATAAGCGTGTTATGAAAAAGGCTGATGATATTGAGCTTGGTAAAAGTAATGTTTTATTGCTCGGTCCCACAGGTGTAGGTAAAACCTTCTTGGCGCAGACCTTGGCTAAAGCGTTGGATGTGCCGATTGCAATTACAGACGCTACCACTCTTACAGAGGCAGGTTATGTAGGTGAGGATGTTGAAAACATTCTGCTTCGCTTAATCCAAGCCGCTGATTATGATATTGAAAAAGCCGAGCACGGCATTATCTATATTGATGAGATTGATAAAATCGCACGTAAAAGTGAAAATGCTTCAATCACCCGTGATGTAAGCGGTGAGGGTGTGCAGCAGGCTTTGCTTAAAATCTTGGAGGGTACAGTTTCTAACGTTCCGCCTAACGGTGGTCGTAAACATCCTCAACAGGAGTTTATTCAAATTGACACCTCTAATATCCTCTTTATATGTGCAGGCGCCTTTGATGGTATAGAAAAAATCATTAGCCGCCGTATAGGTAAGGGTAGCTTAGGCTTTGGTGCTGAGGTAAAATCAAAGACTGATATGGAAAAGCAGGTGCTGTCAGCGCCCGCAACCCATCAAGATTTGGTTAAATACGGCCTAATACCTGAATTGGTCGGTCGTTTGCCGGTTATAACCTCATTAGAGCCTATGACGGAGGAATCCCTGGTTCGCATTATGGTAGAGCCCAAAAACTCTATTATTAAGCAGTATCAGGCACTTTTCAGTATGGACGATGTTGAACTTGAACTCGAGCCGGAAGCCTTAAAAGCCATTGCTAAAAATACTATTGAGCGTAAAACAGGCGCTCGTGGTCTTCGCAGTGAGGTAGAGGGTATTTTACAAACACTTATGTATGAAATTCCGTCCGATAAAACAATAAAGAAAGTAACCATTACTGAGCAAACAGTTCTTTCTGGTGAACAGCCTAAGATTACAAGAACTAAA
The DNA here is from genome assembly GCA_045660865.1 of Acutalibacteraceae bacterium. Taxonomy (GTDB): domain Bacteria; phylum Bacillota; class Clostridia; order Oscillospirales; family Acutalibacteraceae; genus CAZRRV01. The sequence goes on from JAZREP010000007.1 coordinate 49,470, forward strand.
ATTAAAAAAGCAATATAAAAAAAGACCTGTGGAATTAAAACTCCACAGGTCTTTTAAGTTTAAATATTAACCAAATACGTTGTAGTTAGCATTCAGTTTGTTTACAGCCTTAAATAATTTGAAGGTGTAAATAAATGGACCGATAGCAATAAGGCTGCCAAGAATATTCCAAATCCAATAATCGGCGGCGCTGAAATCGTAATCTATTCCGCGTCTGGCAATCTCATCACCGATACGGTTGGAAATCTTGTGATACCAAACGATACTTGCAATACCAAAAGTAATGGGTGCAACAATGAAAAACAATAAGCAATAATGCATAGTTTTTCTGCCATCGTATTTGGAAGCAACTATGTTAATATCGGTAGAAACTGACGACATAACAACTAACGGATAAATACCGAATGTGATAATTCCAAGCAGAATGGTTTTAAATAATCCCTTGTTTGTTTTAAGTTTAAGAGCAGGGGCAAAGTTTTCCATAAAATAGACCCTCCTTTTTAATTCTGTCGGCAGTAAAATTAGGTCTACCGACTAATTTCAATATATCATACAGGCAAAATAATGTCAACGAATTTCAACAAAAATCACCCTGCCCAAGATATGGCAGGGGGATAGGTTTAATTTTTAATGTGAATCATAGATTGTTTTTACGAATTTGAAATTTTGTCACTTAACGACTCGGGTAGCTTAAAAATAAATTCAGGCCAACCATCAGTCTTTTCGTCGATAATTTCACTGCGCCAATACCAAGCATCGTTATGCCAGGTAAGCTCAGTTGTTGCGGTTATAAAACCGTCTTTACTGGTTTTAGCTAGGGTAGCAAACTTTTCAATTTCCTCAAAGAAAATGGTTTCATCTCTTTTTAAATCTTCTATGTTGTAGAGGAAATCAAGTTCATCTTCATGTAAAGAAATTTCAAAGGTTTTTTCGACATCTAAATCTACGTTTTCAATCCTAACCCACCAGTTGTAATTTTTGTCGTCACCATAATACGAATTAACAGCATCTAAGTCATCTTTAAGAGCAAACAAATCGCCGCTGCAATAAATAATATCCCACTTATCATGCTCTATTTTATAGATTTCATCTTCTTCATAATTACCGGCTTTGCTTAAACCATAATTGAATATATTCATCGGGTATTCAATTAAAACATAGGTATTGCCCTCGTATGTAATAGTTTCCGTTTCATTTTTTTGTTTAGGTCTTTTAAATGTTCGTATGTCACCGTTAAAATTTAAAACCAATTCATCGTCAGTACATTCCTCAACGATAATTTTAGTTATGGTTTCTTTGGTCTTTTCCGTGTATTTAAGAGTGATTGTCTTGGTACTATCATCATATGAAAAACCATCGCACAAATCCGAATCGTTTACAGGATTTCCGCAAGCACAATAGTAACTAAAATTACCATCATCATAGAAGTTGATGAATTCAGTGTCACCCTTGGTAGAACGTGTCCATTCAACATTAACAAACGGATAATCACTGTATCCTTGCTTAAGCTTGCAACTTACCAAAAAGGTGAAAACAAAAGAAATAATTAAAAGAATTGAAATAGACTTTTTCAAGCCATCCACCTCCTAATATAATTATATCACATTTTTTAATATGTTAAAAGTAGTTTGCAAAAAATTCTCTTGGGGTAACCCGAGGGGATAAATAGCAGCCTATGAAGAAACACGCAAAAAAGTGAAAACATTATCGAGCCCAAGATGTTTTTTAAGTCCTGTTTACAAACAACTAATACTGTGTTATAATTTTAAAAAATGAAAAGGAGATTTTTATGAAAAAAATATTCAGTTTTTATATAAAAGTGCCACTTATACTACGCATAGCAATTGGTTTAGTCGTTGGCTCGCTTTTAGGTTTGTTAGTTCCTAATGCAACTTTCGTTACCGTATTTGGGGATGTTTTTGTCGGTTCACTTAAAGCTATTGCACCAATATTGGTTTTTGTGCTTATCGTGGCTTCATTAGCAAGTGCAGGCAAGGGCATAGGCGGTAGATTCAAAACTGTTATTTTTTTATATATGTTAAGCACGTTTTTGGCGGCAGTCGTAGCTGTTTTGGGCAGTTATATTTTTAAGGTTACGATACCATTGGGTGAATCAATTGAACAGACTGCTCCTTCAGGACTTGGCGAAGTATTCAAAGCCTTGCTCGGAAATATGGTGGCCAACCCCATAACAGCCATCATTAACGGTAATTATACGGGTATTCTTACTTGGGCAATCATTTTAGGACTGGCTTTGCGCGCTGCTAACAATACAACCAAAGGCGTATTAAATGATATTTCAGCAGGTGTTTCAAAGGTGGTTGCATGGGTTATTCAACTTGCACCGTTTGGAATTATGGGTCTTGTTTATTCATCGGTAGGTGAATACGGTATTGAAATATTTACCGATTATGGAAAAGTATTACTTCTGCTAGTAGGCTGTATGCTTGCTGTTGCATTAGTTGTTGACCCGTTTATCGTTGCTGTTGTACTTAAACGAAATCCTTATCCGTTGGTGTTTAAATGCTTTAAAGAATCAGGCGTTACCGCTTTCTTTACAAGAAGCTCAGCGGCTAACATACCCGTTAATATGAAGCTTTGCGAAAAGCTTGGTCTTGATAAGGAATATTATTCTGTAGCAATTCCTTTGGGCGCTACAATTAATATGGACGGTGCCGCAATTACTATAACTGTAATGTCACTTGCTGCCGCTTTTTCACAAGGCATAGAAGTTAATATTGTTATTGCAATATTACTCAGTTTTGTTGCCACCCTTGGTGCTTGTGGCGCTTCAGGTGTTGCAGGCGGTTCACTGTTGCTTATTCCTATGGCATGCTCTCTTTTAGGAGTTGGACAAGATATCGCAATGCAGGTTGTTGCAGTTGGTTTTATAATCGGCGTCGTACAAGATTCCCTTGAAACTGCTATCAATTCGTCAGGTGATGCTATCTTCTGTGCTACCGCAGAATACCGCGAGAGAATTAAAAAAGGCGAAAAAATTAAATTATAATTAAAAATCCCCACCGATTGTTCGGTGGGGATAATTTTTGCTTTATAAACCTAATTGCTTAGATTCTTGTGCTACAGCCTGTGGTGCTGTACGCAAAAGAGGGAAGTTATAATTTATTTGTATTGGTCTTTTAGTTTTAAAATCTTTTCTTCGATTTTTTTGATTATTTTCTTAAATTCCTCATCCGTTTTTCCTGTGGGGTCTGTTAGTTCCCAATTATCATCAAATGCTCTGCCGATAAAAGGGCAACCCACATTACAACCCATTGAAATTGCTATATCGGGATTTGGAATATCTGTAATCAATTTTGAATACTGTGTTTGTTCCATATCAATCCCGTAAAGTTCTTTCATAATTCTAACTGCGTCTTGATTGATTTTGGGTTTTGTCTCTGTTCCAGCAGAATATGAATCAAATACATCTGGTGCCAATAGTTTCCCCAAG
>JAZREP010000008.1:0-81440 GCA_045660865.1 Acutalibacteraceae bacterium
CCGTCATACACCTTTCTTTAACAACTATCGTCCCCAGTTCTATTTCAGAACAACCGACGTTACCGGCGTAATTTCTTTGCCCGCAGGCGTAGAGATGTGCATGCCTGGTGATAACGTAGAGATGGACGTAGAGCTCATCACTCCTATCGCAATCGAAGAAGGTCTTCGTTTCGCTATTCGTGAGGGTGGCCGTACAGTTGGTTCCGGCGTTGTAACCGCTATCAACAACTAATTATCTACAAATAAAAACAACCGAGGATTTCCTCGGTTGTTTTTTTATATTTCTGTTTGTTCGTATTTCGGTAATGTGACGGTTGTTATAGTGTGTTTAGTGGCAGGAATGATTTTTTCTGTCATATCACTCAAGCTTATTTTTAAACTTGAAGTGTTTATGCAGGGGTGACAACCGACATATTCATTTTGCAATATATCTTCATCAATAATAAGTCTTACATCAGAGTCTATATCGTTGATAAGTCCAAGTACACTTGCTGAGCCCGGTGTTGTGCCCAAATATTTTTCCATAAACTCCGCCGAGGCAAAGGAAAGACGAGCAGAACCGATTTGTGCAGATAAATCTTTTGTTTTGAAGGGCTTATTGCCAGGCATCAGTAAAAGATAAAATTGTGTCTGCTGTCGGTTGCAAAGAAACAGGTTTTTGCAAATTTCAGCACCCAAAACTTTATCAATTTCCTCGCACACTTCCATTGTCATAGCGGGCTCGTGGTCGACACGCTCAAAAGGAACATTTAAACTATCTAAAAAATCATATACCAATATCTCTTTTTCTGTTCGCCCGTCATTGGTGCTGGGTCTTCCTAACTCTAAAATCATCTTTTTTCTCCTAGTTTTCTTTATATACATTTTAATATAATAAATTGCGATTGTAAATATAAATAATGTACTTTTTTATAAAACTGTGTTACAATAATATAATGGTTATAGTAAGTCGAAATGGTGCAAGCCAGCACTATTTCGACTTAGAATCTACGATTCTAAAACAAATTTTCGATGAAAATTTGACTATACCCATTTCAATGAATATAGCGCATAATTAAATTTTATTGAATTTAATTATGCTAAAGCCGATAAAATCGGCTTGTCGGAACGCCTTTCAGCGTTTCGACATTCTATAATCATTATAAACAAACAGCAGGAGGCAGTTATGAAAATGGTGCTTTTAACCGCAATCGGTGTCGGTGGTGCAACGATTGTCGGCTCCCTTATTGGATTTATTTTCAAAAAGATTTCGCATAAATTCAGTGATATCGTTCTGTCGTTTGCCGCAGGTGTAATGCTTGCCGCAGCTGTGTTGGGTTTGATTATACCTTCGGTTGAGTACGGCGGAAAGTTTGGCTTGCTTATTACTGTGGCAGGTATTTTTGTCGGTGCGATTGCGCTGAACTTAATAGATAAAATTGTCCCCCACGTGCATAAAATGATGGGAACAGATATTGAAGCCCATAGCGGTAATGCAAATTTGAATAAAGTACTGTTGTTTGTTATGGCAATTGCAATACATAATCTTCCTGAAGGTATTGCCGCAGGCGTCGGCTTTGGGTCGGGCAATACAGCAGAAGCAATGCTTATTGCCGGCGGTATTGCACTGCAAAACATACCGGAGGGTATGGTTATAATAGGGCCTATGCTGGCGGCGGGAATCAGTCCTCGTAAAACCTTCATTTTAGCTATGGCTACAGGTATGGTAGAGGTGGTAGGCACTCTGCTTGGTTATTTCGCTGTAAGTATTGCCTCGGCAGTTTTGCCTTTTGCCTTAGCTTTTGCGGGCGGAACAATGCTTTATGTAATTAGCGATGAAATGGTACCCGAAACCCATGGCCACGGCAGTGAACGAGGTGCCACATACGCACTTTTGCTCGGCTTTTGTGTAATGCTGGTGTCTGATGTGCTGTTAGGCTGATTTAATTGAAAATATAAAGGCTACTCTAAGGTTAGAGTAGCCTTTTTTATGCTCAAAAGCCGCAAAAATACAGGTTTTTAGAGCTAAAACTCTAATACTACAAAAAAATATAAAAAATGCTTGACTATTAGAAAAATTTATGATAAAATATTCGAGCATGTGAAATGCAGATATGCGATGATGCGGGAGGTGGCCAACCTCGAGTTGGGAAATTTCCGCGGAGTATGTCCGATTTTAAACCGGGCGAAAAAACTTTTCCAAGTTGCCTTGCGTACTTATGTGCAAAAGGTTTCAGGCTTACGTTGCCTGTCCCCGGAATGGCTGAATTTGCTTGCGGCCATTTCGGTTTTATGATGGCGTCGGGTGAAACACCCGGCTCGGTGTAAGGAAAAGAACAAGCAAGCGCCCGCCAACTATTTTAAGGAGGCGTAAGTCAATGGCAGTAAAGGAAAAAATCAGAATCAGACTTAAAGGTTACGACCATGCTTTGGTAGACCAGTCCGCAGAGAAAATTGTGGAGACTGCAAAGCGTACAGGTTCAAGGGTATCCGGTCCTGTGCCGCTGCCCACCAAAAAAGAGGTTGTTACCATTTTGCGCGCTGTTCATAAGTATAAAGACAGCCGTGAGCAGTTTGAAATGAGAACACACAAAAGGCTTATCGACGTTCTCAGGCCGTCCAACAAAACTGTTGAGGCACTGATGGGTCTTGAGCTCCCCGCCGGCGTTGAAATCGAAATTAAACTGTAAGTTTAGTTTTGTCGGCAGGTCATGTTGGCACTATGCCAACCAATAACCATTAAGGAGGATAAAAAATGAAAAAAGGTATCATTGGCAAAAAGCTTGGTATGACACAGCTTTTTGACGCAAACGGAAATGTTGTTCCGGTAACTGTTGTAGAGGCAGGCCCCTGTGTTGTCAGCCAGATTAAAACAGTTGAGAACGACGGTTATGCCGCAATTCAAATTGGCTACGGCGATTTGAAGGCTTCTAAGGTTAACAAACCTATGAAGGGCCATTTCGGCAAGGGTGATGTAGCACCCAAGAAGGTTCTGCGTGAGCTTCGTCTTGAAGATATGTCTGCTTATAATGTAGGCGATATCATCAAGGTTGATGTATTTGCAGAGGGTGACCGCATTGATGTTGTGGGCACCAGCAAAGGTAAGGGTTACGCCGGCGTAATCAAGCGCTGGAATTTCTCCCGCCTCAAAATGACACACGGTTCCGGTCCTGTTGCTCGCCACGGCGGCTCTTTGGGCGCCAGCAGCTCTCCCTCACGTGTTATGAAGGGTAAGAAAATGGCAGGTCACTTGGGCGCAGAACGTGTCACAGTTCAAAATTTAGATGTAGTTAAGGTAGACGCTGAGAACAATATTATTGCAGTTAAGGGTGCTATCCCCGGTCCTAAGGGCGGAATTGTGGTAATTTCGGACAGCGTGAAAGCTTAGGAAAGGAGTGTTGAGTTATGCCTAATGTAGCAGTAGTTGACATGACCGGTAAGCAGGTTGGCGATATCGCATTAAGCGATGCTATCTTCGGTATCGAACCTAACGCGGTCGTTATGCATATGGCGGTTGTTAATTTCTTGGCAAATCAGCGCCAGGGCACACAATCAACATTGACTCGCTCTGAGATTTCCGGCGGTGGCCGCAAGCCTTGGCGTCAAAAGGGTACAGGCCATGCAAGACAGGGCTCTACCCGTTCTCCGCAGTGGAGACACGGCGGTATTGCGCTCGGCCCGAAGCCGAGGGATTATTCCTACAGCTTGAACAAGAAGGTTCGTAAGCTGGCGCTCAAATCCGCTCTTTCCGATAAGGTTATCGGCGGTAATCTGATTGTTTTGGATTCTTTGAATCTGGATTCATACAAAACAAAGACCGTTGTAGATTGCCTCAAGGCTATCGGCACCGGCAAGAAAACATTGATTGTATTAGAGGATAACAATGCATTCGCTGTTCGCAGCGCAGCTAACATCCCCGGCGTAAAAACCGCTCAGGTTAATACAATCAACACCTACGACATTTTGAATGCCAACACTTTGGTAATCGTTAAGGGTGCCGTAGCAAAGATTGAGGAGGTATATGCATAATGGTTGCACAAGATATTATTATTGCTCCTATCATTACTGAAAAGAGCATGAGCACAGTTGCTGATAAGAAATATACCTTCAAGGTAGCTAAAGACGCCGGCAAGATTGAGATTAAAAAGGCTGTTGAAGAGCTTTTCTCAGTTGAGGTTGTTAAAGTTAACACTGTAAGCGTACGCGGTCAGTTGCGTCGCATGGGCCGTTATCAAGGCTACACTCCTGCTTGGAAAAAGGCAGTAGTTACCCTTTCGGCTAAATCCAAACCCATCGAGTTCTTTGAGGGTCTGAAATAATCGGGAAACCGTTTAAGAGTTTCCGGCAATGTATGGAGACGTATTGTTGTCTCCGCTAAGCCTAAATAGGAGAGTGAAACACATGGCAGTTAAGCATTATAAGCCTACAACACCCGGTAGACGTGGCATGACAGTTATCGATTATTCCGAACTGTCCAAGGTCGCTCCGGAAAAGAGCCTGCTTCAGCCGGTTAAGAATAACGCCGGTCGTAATAGCTATGGCCGTATCACCGTTCGTCATCAGGGCGGCGGTAATCGTAAGAAATACCGTGTAATCGATTTCAAGAGAGACAAGATGGGTATCCCCGCAACAGTTCTCACTATCGAATACGACCCCAACCGTTCAGCTTTTATCTCCCTCGTACAATATGAGGATGGAGAAAAGCGTTACATCATCGCTCCCGTTGGATTAAAGGTTGGCGATGTTGTACTCAGCGGCCCCGGAGCTGATATTAAGCCCGGTAACGCACTCAACCTTTCTGATATCCCGGTTGGTACCTTTATACACAACGTAGAGATGTACCCCGGTAAAGGTGCACAGCTTGCTCGCTCTGCCGGTAACATGGCACAGCTTATGGCAAAAGAGGGCAAATATGCTCTCTTAAGATTGCCTTCTGGTGAGCTTCGCAACGTTCCGGTAAACTGCATGGCTACTATCGGCCAGGTAAGCAATACCGAGCATGAGAACGTAAACATCGGTAAAGCCGGTCGTAAGCGTCACATGGGTTGGAGACCTACAGTTCGCGGTTCTGTTATGAACCCCTGCGACCACCCTCACGGTGGTGGTGAAGGTAAGTCACCCATCGGTCGTCCCGGTCCTGTAACACCTTGGGGTAAACCTACTCTGGGTTACAAGACTCGCAAGAAACACAAGGCCTCTGACAAGATGATTGTTAAGCGCCGTAACGATAAATAGTCGACGAAAGGAGTAAAGTCATGGGAAGAAGCATTAAGAAAGGACCTTTTGTGCAACCTGTTTTGCTTAAAAGAGTTCAGCAAATGAATGAAACCGGCGAAAAACGTGTTTTAAAGACATGGAGCCGTGCATCCACCATATTCCCCGATTTCGTCGGTCACACTGTTGCGGTTCATGACGGCCGCAAACATGTACCTGTTTATGTTACAGAGGATATGGTCGGACACAAGTTCGGCGAGTTTGCCCCCACAAGAACTTACAGGGGTCACGCCGGATCCAAAACCACCAAGAAGTAGGGTTGAAAGGAGAGTAAATAATGGAAGCTAAAGCTACACTTAAATTCGCCCGAATTTCACCTCGCAAAATGCAAATTGTTTTGGATTTAATCCGTAATCAGCCTGCTGACAAGGCGTTGGCTATTCTTAAATTCACACCCAAATCTGCTTGCGAGTATTTGGAAAAATTATTAAAATCAGCAATTGCAAATGCTGAGAACAACCACAATATGGACAGCTCTAAGCTGTATGTTGCAGAGTGCTTTGCCTGCCCCGGACCTATCTTGAAGAGAATCCGTCCGAAGGACCACGGCCGTGCACACCGCATTTTAAAAAGAACATCTCATGTTACCTTGGTTCTCAAGGAATATGAAGACTAAGAAGGAGGTTAAGTTATGGGCCAGAAAGTACATCCGCATGGATTCCGCGTTGGCGTAATTAAAGACTGGGATTCCAGATGGTTTGTTAAAGACGAGGTCTTTGGCGATACTTTGGTTGAGGACTATAACCTCCGCAAGTATCTCAAAAAGACATTATATGCAGCCGGCGTAGCTAAGATTGAAATCGAGCGCGACGCCAAAAGAGTTCGCATTCACATTCACTGCGCTAAGCCCGGTATCGTAATCGGTAGAAACGGTTCCGAAATCGAGAAGCTTCGTGCACAGTGTCAAAAATTCCTCAAGAACGATAACGTTGTTATCAACATCGTTGAGGTTAAAAACCCTGACTTGAACGCAACCTTGATTGCTGAGAACATTGCAGCACAGCTTGAGAAGAGAATTTCTTTCCGCCGTGCTATGAAGTTGGCTATCGGCCGTGCAATGCGTCTTGGCGCAAAAGGTATCAAGACACAGGTATCCGGTCGTTTGGGCGGCGCTGAAATCGCTCGTACCGAACAGTATCATGAGGGCACCATCCCGCTGCAAACTATCCGTGCTGACATCAACTACGGTTTTGCCGAAGCACACACCACCTACGGCCGTTTGGGCGTAAAGGTTTGGTTGTACACCGGCGAGGTTTTGCACGATGCCCGTAAACCCCGCAAGGAAGGAGGCACCCGATAATGTTAATGCCTAAGCGTGTTAAATATCGTCGTGTCCACAGAGGCCGCTTGAAGGGCCAAGCTATGAGAGGCAACTTTGTTTCTCACGGTGATTTTGGTCTTCAGGCTTTGGAGCCGGCTTGGATCACATCTAACCAGATTGAAGCAGCCCGTATTGCTATGACTCGTTATATCAAACGTGGCGGTCAGGTTTGGATTAAAATTTTCCCGGATAAGCCGATTACCGAAAAACCTGCCGAAACTCGAATGGGTTCCGGTAAAGGTTCACCCGAATACTGGGTATCGGTTGTTAAACCTGGTAAGGTAATGTTTGAAATCGGTGGCGTAAGCGAGGAGTTAGCCCGTGAGGCTATGCGTTTGGCTGCCAACAAGCTGCCTATCAAGTGCAAGTTTATCACTAAGCAAGAAATGGGTGGTGAGCAGTAATGAAGATACAGGAAATCAGAGAGAAAACCCCCGCAGAGCTGAATGTTCAGCTTACAAAACTTAAAGATGAGCTGTTCCGCCTGCGTTTCCAGCACGCCATTAATCAGCTCGACAACCCCACACGCCTCGCTGCCGTTAAAAAGGATATCGCTCGCGTTAAGACAATTATCCGCGAGAAAGAGCTTAAAGACGGCGCGCAAGCGTAATGAAAGGGAGGTAAAGCGTAATGAGCGAAAGAAACCTTCGTAAGACAAGAGTAGGTAAGGTTGTAAGCGACAAGATGGATAAGACCATCGTTGTAGCCATTGAAGATAATGTACGCCACCCGCTCTACAAGAAGATTATTAAAAACACGGTTAAACTGAAAGCCCATGACGAGAACAACGAGTGCCGAGTAGGCGACCGCGTAATGGTTATGGAAACCCGCCCGCTTTCCAAGGATAAGAGATGGCGTTTGGTTGAAATCGTAGAAAAGGCTAAATAGTCAAAGGAGGAAAAGACTGTGATACAACAACAGACTCTCCTCAAGGTTGCCGATAACACGGGCGCCAAGGAATTGATGTGTATCCGTGTTTTAGGCGGCTCCGGCAGGAGATATGCGAATATTGGCGACGTTGTCGTTGCTTCTGTTAAGAAGTCAGCACCCGGTGGTACTGTTAAAAAGGGCGACGTTGTTAAAGCCGTTATTGTCAGGTCTTGTAAAGGCCTTCGCCGCAGCGATGGCACTTACATTCGTTTTGACGAAAACGCAGCTGTTATTATTAGAGATGATAAAAACCCCAGAGGTACTCGTATCTTTGGACCTGTAGCCCGTGAGCTTCGTGAAAAGGATTATATGAAAATCCTTTCTCTTGCTCCCGAAGTACTTTAATAGGAGGTTGGGAACATGAGCAAAATGAAGATTAAAACCGGTGATACAGTTGTTATTCTTACCGGCGATAAGAACAAAGACCGCGGTAAGACCGGCAAGGTTCTCGCCGTAAGCCCGAAAGAGGGCAAGGTTATCGTTGAGGGCTTAAATATGGTATCCAAGCACGTAAAACCGCGCAAGGCTGGCGACCCTTCAGGTATCGTTCAAGCAGAAAGCGCTATTTACGCTTGCAAGGTTCAGGTTGTTTGCCCCAAATGTAAGAAACCGACCAGAGTAGGTTATAAAATCTACGAGGATGGCAAAAAGGACCGCGTTTGCAAAAAATGCGGCGAAGTATTTTAGAGTGAGGAGGAAATGACATGGCAAGGCTAAAGGACGAATACAAAGCTAATGTCGCCCCTGCGCTGATGAAAAAGTTTGCTTATAAGAGCGTCATGCAGATTCCGAAGCTCGACAAGGTTGTCATCAATGTAGGTTGCGGAGAGGCTAGAGATAATTCCAAGGTCATCGACGCTATTATGGGTGATTTAGCTAAAATCACCGGCCAAAAACCGATTGTATGTAATGCGAAGAAGTCGGTTGCTAACTTTAAAGTTCGTGAAGGTATGCCCATCGGTGTTAAAGTAACACTTCGTGGCGAAAAGATGTACGAGTTTGTTGACAGGCTCTTCAGCATCGCCCTTCCCCGAGTTCGCGACTTCCGCGGTATCAATCCCAATTCCTTCGACGGCCGCGGCAATTATGCCATGGGTGTTAAGGAACAGTTGATTTTCCCTGAAATCGACTACGATAAGATAGACAAGGTTCGCGGTATGGACATTATTTTTGTTACAACCGCTAAGACCGACGAGGAAGCTCGTGAGCTTTTAGACCTCATGGGCGCCCCGTTCGCGAAGTAAGGAGTGTGGAATAATGGCTAAGACATCTATGAAAATGAAGCAGCAAAGACCTGCTAAATTCTCAACAAGAGAATACAACAGATGTAAAATCTGCGGCAGACCCCACGCTTATCTTCGTAAATACGGTATTTGCCGTATTTGTTTCAGAGAATTGGCTTACAAGGGTGAAATCCCGGGCGTGAAGAAGGCCAGCTGGTAAAAAGCAGCATACAACAAAGGAGGTTGACGGTATGCAAATCACCGATACAATTGCTGATATGCTTACGAGAATTCGTAACGCTAGCACAGCTAAACATGATTCGGTTGACGTTCCTGCATCCAATGTAAAAAAGGCAATCGCCCAAATTTTATTGGATGAGGGTTATATTAGTAGCTTTACCGTTGTTGAAGACGGAAAGCAGGGCATGATTCATATTGTTTTGAAATATGGCCCGAACAAGTCGCAGATTATCACCGGACTTCGCAGAGTTTCTAAGCCCGGTTTGCGCATCTATACAGATGTAGAGAATATGCCTAAGGTTATGAAAGGCCTCGGTATTGCAATTCTTTCTACATCAAAAGGCATCATTACAGATAAGCAGGCTCGCGCCAACAATGTAGGCGGCGAAGTTCTCGCTTTCATCTGGTAGGGAGGAAGACAAAATGTCAAGAATAGGAAAATTACCTGTTGCTATCCCTGCCGGTGTTGAAGTAAAGGTTAACGGTCAAGAGGTTTCTGTTAAAGGTCCTAAAGGCTCTCTTACTCAAACCTTCCGTCCTGAGCTTACTATTAAGGTTGAGGATAACAATGTAGTTGTTACCCGCCCGAACGACAGCAAAACCTGCCGTTCGTTGCACGGCCTTACCCGCACCTTAATCCAGAATATGGTTACAGGTGTTACTGAAGGCTTTAAAAAGGAACTCGAGGTTAACGGTGTAGGTTACCGTGTTGCTAAGCAAGGTAAAGACTTAGTAATGAACCTCGGCTTCTCTCATCAGGTTATCATGCCTGAAATTGATGGTATTACAATCGAAGTTCCTTCTCCCAACAGCATTGTTGTTTTAGGAACTGACAAGCAAAAAGTTGGCCAATTTGCCGCTGAAATCCGCGAGAAGCGTCCGCCTGAGCCGTACAAGGGCAAAGGTATCCGCTACGTTGGTGAGTACGTTCGCCGTAAAGAAGGCAAGGCCGGCAAGGGCGCTAAGAAATAGTAAAAGGAGTGTATTGATATGGTTAATAAGGCTAGCAGTAATAAAGCTCGTCTCCACAGACACGTTCGTGTTCGTGGTAAAATCAGCGGTACGGCAGAATGCCCCCGTCTGAACGTTTTTCGCTCCAACAGCAATATCTACGCCCAGCTGATTGATGATGTGAAGGGTGTAACTCTTTGCTCCGCTTCCTCTGTTGAAAAAGATTTCGGCAAGAGCAAGGGTAACAAAGAAGAAGCCCGCAAGGTTGGAAAGTTAGTTGCTGAACGCGCTTTGGAAAAAGGTGTTGAAGTCTGCGTATTTGACCGCGGCGGCTACATCTATCACGGTCGCGTTAAGGAGCTGGCCGAAGGAGCCCGTGAGGGCGGCCTCAAATTCTAAGAAGGAGGAATACTTTTGGCTACAAATATTGACGCATCAGTTTTAGATTTAAAGGAGCGCGTTGTTGCTATCAACCGCGTTTCTAAGACCGTTAAGGGCGGCCGTATTATGAAATTCTCCGCTTTGGTTGTTGTCGGTGACGGCAATGGCATCGTGGGCTACGGTCTGGGTAAAGCAGGTGAGGTTCCGGATGCAATCCGCAAGGGTATTGAGGATGCAAAGAAGAATCTTATCAAAGTTTCACTCAAAGGCTCTACAATTCCCCATGAAATCGTTGGCGAGTTCGGCGCTGGCAGAGTTCTTATGAAACCTGCTGCACCTGGTACCGGTGTTATCGCCGGCGGCCCGGTTCGTGCCGTAATCGAAACCGTGGGAATCAAAGATATCCGTACTAAAGCGCTTCGTTCCAATAACCCCTGCAATGTAGTTCGCGCTACCGTTCAGGGCTTGGCTGCGCTCCGTAGTGCCGAAGAAGTTGCGGCTATCCGCGGCAAATCGGTAAAAGATATTTTAGGTTAAGGAGGACACCATAATGGCTAAGAAAAAGGTTGAAGGCCTTAACGTTAAATTGGTAAAGAGTTTGATTGGCTGCAAAGATGATCAAATTGCTACCGCAAATTCTCTCGGACTGTTCAAAATCGGTGACTGTCGTGTACAGCCTGACAATGCTCAGACCCAGGGTAAGATTAAGAAAATTATCCACCTCATCGAGGTAGAACAAGCGTAAGCAAGGAGGTGCGAACCATGAATTTACATGAACTTTCTCCCGCAGTTGGTTCTACAAAAGTAGCAAAGCGTATAGGCAGAGGTCATGGTTCCGGTAACGGCAAAACTGCCGGTAAGGGACATAAGGGTCAAAAGGCCCGTGCCGGTCGTGGTATGCGAATCGGCTTTGAGGGTGGTCAAATGCCTTTACAACGTCGTGTTCCTAAGAGAGGTTTCAACAACATCTTCGCTAAGGAATACGCAACTATAAATCTTTCTTCATTAGAAAAATTCAGAGCCGGTTCTACAGTTGATGCAGCTGCTCTTATTGAAAAAGGTATCATTAAGAAAGAGTTGGATGGCGTAAAGGTACTTGCTAACGGTAAGCTCACCAAAAAGCTTACAGTAAAGGCCGCTGCTTTCTCTGCTGCTGCTAAAGAAAAAATTGAGGCAGCCGGCGGAAAGGCAGAGGTGGTATAAATGTTTGAAATTTTCCGCAATGCCTGGAAGGTTGTTGAATTAAGGAAGAAAATCCTGTTCACCCTTTTTATTATCGTAATATTCCGTATAGGCTCGGTAATCCCGGTTCCGTTTATTGATGTTGATATGCTCAAAAGCGCTTCCGGTGCCGTTGCGAATGAATTTTTCAACTATTTGTCCATCCTGACCGGTGGTGGTTTGGAATACGGTGCGATTTTCGCGATGAGCGTAACGCCCTATATCAACGCCTCCATTATTATGCAACTGCTTTGTGTTGCAATCCCTGCTTTAGAGAGAATTTCTAAAGAAGGCGAAGAAGGACAAAAACGTATTGCAAAATATACTCGTTTTGCAACCGTTATCCTCGGTTTAATCCAAGGCTCAGCTTATTATTGGTATTTGAGCTCCGGCGGTTATGTAAGTGTTGACGGCGGCGCAAAAGTATTTGCAGCAATCGTTATCATCTTGTGCTTCACCGCAGGTTCGGCTTTAATGATGTGGCTGGGTGAACAAATTGATACCAAGGGTATCGGTAATGGTATCTCGGTTCTGTTGTTTGCTGGTATTATTTCCAGAGGTCCGCAAACCTTCAATACCTTAATTGGTTACTGGAAGTTAAAACAACAAGCATCAGTAATCGGTATCGTAGTGGCATTCTTGCTCGTAATTGCTTTCATCGTTTGGATGACAAATGCCGAGCGTAGAATTCCGGTACAGTACGCTAAGCGTGTAGTAGGTCGTAAGATGTACGGCGGTCAGAATTCTCATATTCCGATTAAGGTAAATATGTCAGGCGTTATGCCGGTTATCTTTGCCAGCTCAATTCTTATGCTGCCTACAATGGTACTTTCCTTTATGAGAAATACCGAATCTTCACTGTATAAGTTTTTATCATTATTCAGTGTACAAGGCGTTTTCTATGCAGTATTGTACTTCTTTATGATTATCGGTTTTGCTTATTTCTATGTGACTATTCAATACAATCCCGTAGAAATTGCAAACAACCTGCGTAAAAACAGCGGTGCAGTTCCGGGTATTCGCCCCGGCAAGCCCACCTCTGATTTTATTCAAAAAATCTTGTCAAGAATAACATTGCTTGGAGCTTTGTTCTTAAGTGTAATCGCCATTCTGCCGATAGTTGTCGGCTCTGTAGGTGGTATCAACGTATCCTTAGGTGGTACTTCTATACTGATTTTGGTTGGTGTAGCACTTGATACTGTACAGAATCTGGAATCTCAGATGATGATGCGCCATTACAAAGGCTTCCTAGATTAGTGTTAGGAGAGATTTTATGAAACTTATATTACTTGGCGCTCCCGGCGCCGGAAAAGGCACGCAGGCCGAAAAAATTTGCGAAAAGCTCTCTATCCCCGCCATATCAACCGGCAACATCATTCGTGAAGCCATTAAAAGCCAGACCGAAATGGGTAAAAAGGCAAAGGCTTTCGTTGATGAGGGCAAACTTGTTCCCGATGATGTCGTTATCGGCATTATCAAGGAACGTTTGGCAGAGGATGATTGCAAAAATGGATTTATTTTAGACGGTTTTCCGCGCACTATTCCGCAAGCTGAGGCACTTGACCGTATGGGTGTAGAAATCGATAAGGTTATCTCTATTGAGGTTCCGGACGAAAAAATCGCTTCCCGTATGTCAGGCCGCAGAGTTTGTGCAAAGTGCGGTGCATCTTACCACGTTGAATATAAAAAGCCTCAGGTTGATGGCGTATGCGATGCTTGCGGCGATGCACTTGTTCAGCGTAAGGACGATGCTCCTGAAACAGTATTAGACCGTTTAAAGGTTTATCACGAACAGACAGAACCTTTAAAGGACTACTATGCTGCAGCTGGAAAACTTAGTATAGTCGAGGGTCAAGAAAAGGTAGAAGATACCACAAAGTTGACCTTTGCCGCTTTGGAGTAAACTGGTAATGATTAGCCTAAAGAACTCCAAAGAATTGGCGCTTATGCGTGAAGCCTGTGTGGTTTCCGCAAAAGCACTCAAGTTGGTAGGACAGGCGGTCGAGCCCGGCATAACAACTGCCGAGCTCGACAGGATAGCCGAAAAGTTCATTTTAAGTTGCGGCGCAAAACCCAACTTTAAAGGCTACGGCGGCTTTCCTGCAACAGCCTGTATATCCATAAATAATGAAGTGATTCACGGCATACCCTCAAAAAAGCGTAAGCTTCAAGAGGGCGACATAGTTAGTGTCGATTTGGGTGCTGTATTAAACGGATTTCACGGTGATAACGCCGCCACTTTTGCCTGCGGTACGGTGAGTGACGAGGCAAAGCGGCTGATGGACACGACCAGAGAAAGCCTTTACGAAGGTATTAAGATGGCACGTGCCGGCGGCAGAATCGGTGATATATCCGCTGCAGTACAAGGTTATGTCGAGGCGCGTGGTTACTCGGTGGTTCGACAGTACGTCGGGCACGGAGTAGGCACGAGTCTTCATGAAGCACCGGAGGTACCTAATTTCGGTGAAGCGGGACACGGTGTCCGTTTGGTGCCCGGTATGACATTGGCAATCGAGCCAATGGTGAATGCCGGCTCTTACGGCGTTAAGGTTTTACCCGACGGTTGGACTGTTCTTACCTCCGACGGCTCTCTATCTGCTCATTTTGAGCACACCGTTGCCATAACGGCAGACGGACCTGTAATCATGACTAGTTGTGATTAGAAGGGAGGGAAGAGCATGTCGTTTATGCGAGGTCAGGTTGTCCGTTCTCTAGCGGGGCGCGATAAAGACACTTTTTTGGTCGTTGTTTCGGCCGATGAAAAATCGCTCTTCCTTTGTGACGGAAAAGCAAGGCCGTTAGATAGGCCAAAGCAAAAAAACCAAAAACATGTCGGTAAAGTAGATTGCCGACTGACAGAAGAACAGTTGAAAACCAACAAACAAATTCGCTATGCGCTTAAAAGTTATAATAGCGCAAGCAACCCAAAGGGGGAGTTTTAATGTCGAAAGAGGATATGATTGAATTAGAGGGCGTTGTTGTTGAGGCTATGCCTAATGCAATGTTCAAGGTTGAAATCCAGGGCGGACATACCATTCTGGCACATATTTCCGGCAAGCTGCGTATGAACTTCATCCGCATCCTCCCCGGAGATAAAGTTACGGTGGAAATGTCACCCTATGATTTGACAAAAGGCCGCATTACGTGGCGTTCAAAGTAAATCATACTTATTATTTTAGGAGGTAATTTAGTATGAAAGTCAGACCTTCTGTTAAAAAGATTTGCGACAAATGCAAAATCATCAAGCGCAAGGGAAAAATCATGGTTATCTGTGAAAATCCCAAGCACAAACAGCGTCAAGGTTAATCCTTGAAACTTAAGAATTGTGAGGTGCAGTGTTTATGGCACGTATAGCAGGTGTTGACCTTCCCAGAGAAAAAAGAGTTGAAATCGGTTTAACCTATATCTTTGGTATTGGTCTTACAACATCAAAAAAGATTCTTGCTGCGACCGGTGTAAATCCCGACACTCGTGTTAAGGATCTTACAGAAGATGAAGTATCAAAACTGCGTGAATACATTGAGAAAAATGTAAACGTAGAAGGTGACTGCCGCAGAGCGATTGCGTTTGATATTAAGCGCTTAATCGAAATCGGTAGTTATCGTGGATTAAGACACCGCAAGGGTCTTCCGGTTCGCGGACAGCGTTCAAAAACCAATGCGCGTACACGCAAAGGTCCGAAGAAGACAATTGCAAACAAGAAGAAGTAAGCGGAGGAAGAATATATGGCTACAAAGGGTAAAAAAGTTACTACCACCCGCAGACGTCGCGAGAAAAAGAATATTGAACGCGGTGCTGCCCATATCCAGTCAACCTTCAACAATACTATCGTAACAATTACTGATACACAGGGCAACGCGCTTTCTTGGGCGTCTGCCGGTGAGCTGGGCTTCAGAGGTTCAAGAAAATCAACCCCGTTTGCTGCTCAGAGTGCTGCTGAAACAGCTGCTAAGGCTGCTATGGAGCACGGATTGAAGTCTGTTGAAGTGTATGTTAAAGGTCCCGGAGCCGGACGTGAAGCTGCAATTCGTGCATTGCAGTCAGCAGGTCTTGATGTTAGCATGATTAAAGATGTTACACCGATTCCGCACAACGGTTGCCGTCCGCCTAAGAGAAGAAGAGTATAATTTGGAGGTGTTTTAGATGGCTAGATATACCGGTTCAGTTTGCAGATTGTGCCGCCGTGAAGGACAGAAATTGTTCTTAAAGGGTGAGCGTTGCTATTCTGAGAAATGTTCCGTAGGCCGTAGAGCCTATGCACCCGGCCAGCATGGTCAGGGCCGCAAAAAATCATCTGAATACGGCTTGCAGCTTCGTGCTAAGCAAAGAGCAAGACGTTTCTACGGTGTAAATGAAGTTCAATTCCATCATTATTTCGAAATTGCTGAGCGTAAGCAAGGCGTAACTGGTGAAAACCTGTTAAGAATTTTGGAAAGCAGATTGGATAACGTTGTTTACCGTGCAGGTTATGCCTCCTCCAGAGCAGAAGCCCGTCAGCTTGTTGGTCACGGTCACTTTGAAGTGAACGGCCACAGAGTAGACATTGCTTCTTATCTCCTCAAAGCCGGCGACGAAATCACTGTTTGTGAGAAGAGCCGCGCAAGCGAGAAGTTAAAGGCTGTTGTTGAGGCTAATAGCGCACGTCCCGTTCCTGCTTGGATGGATGTAAATCGTGATGCTTGGTCAGTTAAGGTTATTAACTTGCCTGAGCGTGACGCTATTGACGCACCGGTTGAAGAACAACTCATCGTTGAGTTCTATTCTAAATAATAGTAACATTAGTTTTGTCCTTGCCATTCTGCGCAATGGCTTTGGACTAATTAATCAAATAATTTATTTGCGCAGAGAAATGGAGCTTTTATGTTAGAAATGGAAAAGCCCAGAATTGAAGCACTGGATTTAAACTCAGACGGTACCTACGGTAAATTCGTTCTTGAGCCGCTGCAAGGTGGCTACGGTACCACTCTGGGTAACAGTTTGCGCCGTGTATTGCTTTCTTCTTTACCGGGCTATGCTGTAACCTCCATCAAAATTGATGGTGTTATGCATGAGTTTTCAACAATCCCCGGTGTAAAAGAAGATGTTACAGAGATTGTGCTCAACATTAAGAGCTTAATCCCGAAACTGCATGGCGAGGGTGTTAAGACCGTTTATATTGATGCGGTTGGTCCCTGCGAAGTAACCGGAGCCTCCATTAAGGCAGACTCTGAAGTTGAGATTCTCAACCCCGAAGCACACATTGCTACATTAGCAGAGGGTGCTAAGCTGGTTATGGAACTCACTGTTGATAAGGGCAGAGGCTATGTTTCCTCTGATAAGAACAAAGGGGAAAACACCATTATCGGCGTTATACCTGTCGATTCTATTTACACACCCGTTGTAAAGGCTAATTACACTGTAAGCAACACCCGTGTTGGTAAGGTTACAGACTTTGACAGCCTTTGCTTAGAGGTATGGACCAATGGAACCCTTACCGCAACGGAAGCGGTTTCAAAGGCGGCCAAGATCCTCACTGAACATCTTAACCTGTTTGTAGACCTCTCGATAGAAGCTTCTGCCGGCGAGGTATTTATTGAACGGGCAACCGACGGAAAAGAAAAGGTACTTGAGATGACCATTGAAGAGCTTGACCTTTCTGTACGTAGTTTCAACTGCTTGAAACGTGCAGGAATCAATACGGTTGAGGACCTGACTCAGAAGACCGAAGAGGATATGATGAAGGTTAGAAACCTCGGCCGCAAATCACTCGAAGAAGTTGTTGCTAAACTGAATTCCTTGGGATTTGGTCTTAGCAATGCCGAAGAATAACGCTTGAAGGAGTGCATATAAATGCCAGGAACAAGGAAACTCGGCAGAACAAGCGACCACAGAAAAGCAATGCTGCGTGGTATGGTTACCTTCCTGTTGGAAAACGGCAAGGTTGAAACCACCGTTACCCGTGCTAAAGAGGTTCGCGCAATGACCGAGAAATATATTACACTCGCAAAAGATAATAGCTTGCACAGCAAGCGCCAGGCAATGGCTTTTGTAACAAAAGAGGCTGTTGTTAAGAAGCTGTATGATGAAATCGCTCCTAAATATGCAGAGCGTAACGGCGGTTACTGCCGTATCACCAAGACAGGCCCTCGCCGCGGCGATGCGTCTGAAATGGCTATTATTGAGCTTGTATAATTAGTAGACTACGGCGTAGCCATAATTGGCTACGCCGTATTTGTTTTATGGTGCTTTTATTCTTGTATTTAATGTCGAAAAATGTTATTATAATAGTTGGCTGAATAATTTATGTTTTAGAGGCTTTTTATGAAGATGAACGCTTTTTTTGAAAAAATTAAAAACATTGACAAGGTGTATATAAAAAAACAGGCGGTATCGCTTTTTAGATACACCTTGATATACATAATTCCTTTGCTTTATTGGGAACTGCTTATGCGCTCACAAACAGGCTTTAAAGGGATTTCTCTTTGCTTTTTGTTCTTTTTGCCGGCTGAGGCTATGTTCTTAGCAACACTTACAGGTTGGTTAAAGCCAAAGCTTAACCGCTTGCTTACACCGATTGTGTTGTTTTTGCCTTTTGCTTTTTATGTAAGCCAACTTATATATTTTAGAATTTTTGGTTCGGTTTTCTCGGTCTCAATGATAGGACTGGGCGCTAATGCAGTTGAAAACTTCGGTTGGGCATTATGGTCAACCGTAAAAGAGTCGGTAGGCTGGATTTTATTGTGCTTATTACCGGTTGCTGCGGCAGCTGCATTGTCACTTTTGGCACCCAAAGGCTTTTTTAAGCGCTGTCAACCCATAACACACTTAGTTTCTCTAATCGGTACAATTGTTTTATGGTTTTTTGCAGTTTTAATGCTGTTGCCTTTTGGTACAGGTGACGCTTCACCCTACGGTGCATATTCATCACCATATATAGATAGTGACACCGCCTCGGATAGAATTGGCGTATTAACAAATTCGGTGGTTGAACTGGGATACACCATCTTCGGTGCGCCTGAGGGTCAGCAGGATGACTCTCTTTTAACTCCTCAGTTGCCAGAAAGTAATGAAACTCCCGAAATACCTGAGGTTGATACTTCGCCCAATGTTGTTGAGGATATTGATTTTACTGCTTTGAAAGCTTTAACTAATGACCAAGGTAAGCAAAAACTATGTGACTACTATGCAGGTATAAGCGGCACAAATAAAAATGAATACTCCGGTCTTTTAAAAGACTACAATCTTATATATATCTGCGCTGAGGCGTTTAGTAAATATGCTATTGACCCAGTAGTAACCCCAACCTTATATAAAATGAGCCAGGGCGGAATTGTGCTCGACAATTTCTATAACTCTTATAAGAATACCACCACCAACGGTGAATTTACACTTATGACGGGACTTTGGCCCGACGTTTCAAGAAAGGCTGACGCAGGTTCAACAAGCGGAAGCTTTGCTCAGTCGGTTAATAAGCATATACCCTTTGCGTTAGGCAATATGTTTGAAAATAACGGTGTAAAAGCGTATTCATACCATAATTATAAAGGTTATTACTATTCACGTAATAAAACGCACCCCAACCTCGGCTATTCAACCGCTAGGTTTATGGGCGGCAAAAACGGTATGGAGTTCACAACCTCTTGGCCGTCCTCTGACCTTGAAATGATGCAACAATCGATTGACGATTACATAAATGAACCGCAGTTCCACGCTTATTATATGACCTTTTCGGGACACGGCCCGTATTCTAAAGCTAATCCGATTTGTGTTAAAAATATTGACAAGGTGCGAGAACTTTTAAACGGCAGAGAACTTCATAGTGGCGCTGAGTATTATCTTGCCGCTAACTATGAATTGGAGCTTGCGATGCAGTTTTTGCTCGAAAAGCTTGAGGCTGCAGGTAAGCTTGATAAAACAATGATAGTTATTGCGGGTGACCATTTCCCTTATTATTTGCGGGACGATGCCGTAAACTCAATAGCAGGCAAAGAGCTTGAAGCCGACTTTGAAAGATACCAATCCTCCTGCATTATGTATTGCGGTGGAATTGACACAGTTAAGGTTAGTACGCCTTGCTGCAATGTTGATATTTTACCTACCGTTTTAAATCTGTTTGGGTTTAAGTACGATTCCAGGCTTTTACCCGGTACCGATATTTTCTCAAACAATGAGCATATTGCGGTGCTGTACAATAAAAGCTTTGTTACCGAAAAGGTTAAGTACAATGCAACTAATCAAAATGCAGAGTGGCTTAAAGCCGCTAACGGTATGACCGAAGAAGAAAAGCAACAATACCTCGATTATTATATTGCGGTAACGAAATCACGTTATACCTCATCGCTTGAACTTATGAGCGAGGACTTTTTCAGATTTGTTTTTGAAAACACAAAATCTGCCGAGTAGTTGTTATAAAAACTATTGCAAAAAGCGCTGAATTAAAATATAATAAAAAGGATAGTACAGATAAATTTATTTGTGGTGATAAAAATGGCAAACGATAAATTAGTAAAAGAAATTACGGCAATGGATGAAGATTTTGCCAAATGGTATACCGACGTTGTTGTAAAGGCGGAATTGATTGACTATTCCAGTGTTAAAGGCTGTATGATTATCCGCCCTTATGGTTATGCAATTTGGGAAAACATCCAGCAGATTTTAAACGAAAAATTTAAAGAAACAGGGCATGAAAATGTTTATATGCCGATGTTTATTCCTGAAAGTCTTTTGCAAAAGGAAAAGGACCACGTTGAAGGCTTTGCGCCTGAGGTTGCTTGGGTAACCCACGGCGGTGAGGAAAAGTTGGAGGAACGTATGTGCGTTCGCCCCACATCCGAAACCCTTTTTTGCGACCACTATGCAAGCATTATACAATCCTATCGCGACCTGCCGAAGCTTTATAATCAATGGTGCTCGGTAGTAAGATGGGAAAAAACAACCCGTCCTTTCTTGCGTTCAAGAGAATTCCTCTGGCAGGAGGGCCACACAATTCACGCTTCTGCCGAAGAGGCAAAAGAAGAAACTATCCGTATGCTTAATGTCTATGCAGATTTCTGCGAGAAGTATTTGTGTATGCCGGTAGTAAGAGGTGTTAAAACCGCAAAAGAACGCTTTGCAGGCGCAGAGGATACATATACAATAGAAGCGCTTATGCATGACGGTAAGGCTTTGCAGAGCGGTACCTCTCACTATTTTGGTGACGGTTTTGCCCGTGCCTTTAATATTCAGTTTACCGATAAGGAAAATAAACTTTCCTATCCTTTCCAAACCTCTTGGGGTGTAACCACACGTTTAATCGGTGCTATTATTATGACCCACGGTGATGATAACGGTTTGGTGTTACCTCCCGCTGTTGCGCCTAAACAGGTTGTTGTTATTCCTATTGCTTCTCATAAGCCGGGTGTAAAGGAAAAGGCACAGGAGGTTGCAGACCGCTTAAAGAAAATTTGCCGAGTACATATAGATTTAAGTGAGCAGTCTCCGGGCTGGAAATTTGCTGAGTATGAAATGAAGGGTGTTCCGCTTCGTTTAGAGCTTGGTCCCCGTGATATTGAAAACAACCAATGCGTTTTGGTGCGCCGTGATAGCGGTGAAAAAATCACTGTTTCGCTGGATTCACTTGAAACCGAAATTCCTGAAATGCTTGATAAAATAGCAGTAGGATTATTTGAAAAAGCTGCGGCTCGCCGTGATGCTATGACTTATGAGGCTGCCAACTTAGAAGAAATGACTGAGATTGCAGAAACTAAGCCAGGATTCATTAAAGCAGCTTGGTGTGAAGAACGTGAGTGTGAGGATAAACTGAAAGAAGTTGCAGGTGTAACCTCGCGTTGCATACCTTTTGGTGAGCAAGGACATAATGAAAAATGTATTTGCTGCGGCAAACCGGCTAAAAAGCTGGTTTACTGGGGCAAAGCGTATTAGGAGATTTTATTGTGAAAAAAATATCCATCGGTCTTTATGTGGTGTTACTTTTTTCTATTCTGTCATTTAGTATAATGTCGGTTTATGCTGAGCCTATTCAACCAGGAGATACCGATAACTCTTCTGTCCAGAGCTCTGAGTCTGTGGAAAGCTCTGAATCATCTGATGATACCAATAGCGATGAAGATACAAGCAGTGAAGATGTTGATGACAGCAATTCTGAAACGTATAGCGATAGTTCCTCTGAGGACGAAAGCTCTATGGTAGAATCTGACGAAGACGATACTGAATCAAAAGTGATAAGTAAACCAACAAGTTCTTCTGTATCCAGCAAAGAGCCTGCACCTTATGAGGATGAGGGCTACGATTACGGCTTGGAAGATATAGAGGATGGGGATTATACCCAGGTTACAAGTGAATCACTCTCTCAATCAAACGACCTTGATGGTGACGGCGTTGATGATGAAGAGGAAAAAGATAGCAGTGTTTCAAAACGTATAGCACGTGTCATTTGGATTCCTATTACATTGGCTATATTGTCAGCTGGCGCGCTTGTTATTGTTAATATGATTTACCGTAAAAAATACGGAAAGCTTAATACGGCTAAGAAAAAGAAGAAAAAAGCAACCAAAATTTATATTCCAAGAGATTAAAATAAGGGTGGTACAGCCACCCTTATTTTTATATATAGAAAACAATTGTAAATTTAAGTAGGCTGTGATAAAATAATTTTATGATTAAGAATATATTTTTTGATTTAGACGATACAATCTTTAATTTCCATATTGCTGAAAAAACGGCGTTAATAAAAACGCTGAGGTTTTTAGGTATTGAGCCTAAGGAACAAACCTTGGCGAGATACAGTGAACTTAATTTAATGCAATGGAAACTATTAGAAAAGGGCGAAATTACCCGCGCTGAAGTTAAGGTGCGCCGTTATCAGTTGCTTTTTGATGAATTGGGCGTTGATTGCTCGGCGGCCGAAGCTGCTGCATATTATGAGAAGCAATTAAGTATAGGCCATTGGTTTATGGAGGGTGCAGAGGAACTGTTGCAGAAAACCTATAATAAATACAACCTATATGTTGTATCCAACGGCACTGCAACGGTACAGCACGGCCGTATAAAAAGCTCAGGAATAGAAAAATATTTCAAAGGCATATTTATATCGCAGGAAATCGGCTTTAATAAGCCTAGGCCGGAATTTTTTGAAGGTTGTTTCGCAAAAATAGAAAATTTTGAAAGAGAAGAAACAATAATAGTAGGGGATAGCCTCTCTTCTGACATATTGGGCGGTAAAAACGTCGGCATAAAAACTGTTTGGTTTAATCCCCAAAAAGAAAAGGCTGATGATATAAAGCCGGATTTTGAAATAGAACGGCTTTCAGACTTAATAGAATTACTTAATACGTTACAATAAATAATAAGGAGGTGCCTAATGTATAGATTGGTGGCTTGTGACCTTGATGGCACGCTAATGCCCAAAAGTGACACTGAACCATCCGGCGAAGTGCTTGATATGATTCGTTATGTGACCGATAAAGGTGTTTATTTTGCGGTTTGCAGCGGACGGAACTATTATGAACTGCGGCGGCTGTTCAATAAAGTGCATAATCGTATTGTTTATATAAGCCACGACGGTGCCTTGGCAATGTATCGCAACTGTGTTCTTTTTAAACGGCCGCTTTTAAAATCAGAACTAGAAACAGTAGTGAGAAATGAAGCCCAAAACTGCGAGGGAGTTTTGCTGGCGGGCAAAGAACGTTCTTACTGCCCCACATATAAAGATGCACTTTATACGCAATTAAAAAGTATTTATAATGAAAGCATAGCAAAAACCGAAAACCTCAATGCGATGGGGGAGGAATTATTAAAGGTTTGTTATTATAGGTATAACGGAAACATTTCGGTACCTGAAGGTATGCGAATAGCTTATAATGACGGCGAATGGCTTGAGATGACCTGCGGTCACGCTGACAAGGGTAGGGCACTCAAGGCGGTTTGCACAAGGCTTGGAGTTGATTTAACTCAAGTTGTTGCCTTCGGTGACGGAGAAAATGATATACCAATGTTTAATATAGCCGGATTAAAATATGCGGTTAATCCAAAGTGCGATGAACTCATAAAAATTGCAGATGGAACAATAAACGACATTTCACACAAAATAAAAGAAATAATTTAGGAAAACAACATAGTTTTTAATGAAATTATGTTGTTTTCCTTTTTTATTTCCAAAAAAACCAAAAATATTTCTGTGTTTTTGTTGTTTTCCTCTTGACAGATGTTGTTTTTTCTGTTAGTATTAGTACAGAAAAATAGGAAAAGGTGAAATTATGCCTTTTTTGTGGAAAAACCCACAAAAAATAATCTGCAGGAGGTAATCTGAATGCAATTTTATTCTGAACCGATTCAAAAAAGCCCAAGAATACAGGGGCTAATAGACCATTTGTTTCAAGATAAGCCTCAAATTGAGGCCGATAGAGCAGTATTGCTCACAGAGTCGTATAAACAAACAGAGAACGAGCCGATTATAACTCGCCGTGCAAAGGCTTTTAAACACATTTTGGAAAACATTCCGATTACCATTCGTCCTAACGAGTTGGTTGTTGGTGCTGCTACCAAGGCGCCTCGCAGCTGCCAGGTGTTCCCGGAATACTCTTTCCAGTGGCTCGAGGATGAGTTTGAAACAATAGAAACCCGTTCGGCAGACCCATTCCGCATCAGCGAGGAAACAAAGCAGGCTTTGCGTGAAGCTTATAAATACTGGAAAGGCAAGACAACAAGTGAGCTTGCCAGTGTATATATGACCGAGGAAACCCGCAAATCAATCGACCATAACATATTTACCCCCGGAAACTATTTCTATAACGGTGTAGGTCACGTTACGGTTGACTACGCCAAGGTACTTAAAATCGGTTACAAAGGCATTATTGAAGAGGCTAAGGCTGAGCTTGCCAAATGCAAGGTAAGTGACGGCGATTACAATAAAAAGAGCCACTTTTTAAATGCAGTTATCACAAGCTGTGAAGCGGTTATTACATATGCCCGCCGCTATGCTCAATTGGCTTTGGAACTTTCGGATAAAGAAAGCGACCCGGAACGCAAACTTGAGTTGTTATTGATAGCTCATAACTGCGCAGTAGTACCCGAAAACGGTGCAACCTCATTCTATGAGGCAATTCAAGCCTTCTGGTTTGTCCAGATGCTTATACAAACTGAGTCTAGCGGACACTCGATTTCACCCGGACGCTTTGACCAATATATGTATCCGTATTATGAGAAAGACTTAAAAGAAGGCATTATCACCCGTGAGTTTGCTCAAGAACTTATAGATTGCATTTGGGTAAAGCTCAATGATATGAATAAGGTGCGTGATTTAGCATCGGCAGAGGGTTTTGCGGGCTACAGCTTGTTCCAAAACTTAATTGCAGGCGGTCAAGACGAATACGGGATGGATGCCACAAACGACCTTTCCTTTATGTGTATCAACGCTACTATGCACGTGCTTTTGCCCCAACCTTCCTTCTCTGTGCGTGTTTGGAACGGTTCTCCGCACGAATTCTTAATCCGTGCAGCGGAATTAACCCGTACAGGAGTAGGCTTGCCTGCTTATTACAATGATGAGGTTATTATTCCTGCGTTAATCAGTAGAGGACTCACCTTACAGGATGCCAGAAATTATAACATTATCGGTTGTGTTGAGCCGCAGGTTTCAGGTAAAACCGATGGCTGGCACGATGCCGCATTCTTTAACATGTGTCGTCCGCTTGAGCTTGTTTTCTCAAACGGAATGGACAAAGGTGTCAGAATCGGCGTCGAAACAGGCAACGTTGAAGATATGAAGACCTTTGAGGAGTTCTATGAGGCTTACAAAAAGCAGACAAACTACCAAATAGAACTGTTGGTTAACGCAGATAATGCTATTGACGTAGCTCATGCAGAACGTTGCCCGTTGCCTTATCTTTCTTCAATGATTTCCGATTGCATCGGCAGAGGTAAGTCGGTACAAGAAGGTGGCGCAATATACAACTTTACAGGTCCTCAGGGCTTTGGTGTTGCAAATATGGCTGATGCGCTTTGGGCAATAAAGAAATTAGTGTTCGAAGAGAAAAAGTACACTTTGGCAGAGTTTAAAGAGGCTTTAAAGGACAACTACGGTAAAGAAACCGATGCCCACGAGGCGGAACGATTAACTACTGCCGCAGTTAAGGAACTTATTAAGAGCGGTAAAACACCGAGCGAAAGCGATATTGCTTACATATATAATAAGGTTCGTGAAAACAACTGCTCAGCAGATAAAAAAGAGTTCTACAATAGAATGTTAAATGACATTGAAGAGTTACCCAAGTTTGGTAACGACAATCTGGAGTTAGACCTCTTTGCAAGAGACGTTGCATATACTTACACTAAGCCGTTAGAAACCTTTGAAAACCCCAGAGGCGGTAAATACCAAGCAGGACTTTATCCTGTGTCGGCAAACGTACCGCTTGGCGCACAAACAGGCGCCACGCCGGACGGCCGCTTGGCTTGCGCTCCGGTGGCAGACGGCGTTTCTCCTGCGGCAGGACGTGATATAAGCGGTCCTACTGCAGCGGCAAACTCAGTATCCAGATTGGACCACTATATAGCTTCGAACGGAACGCTTTACAATATGAAATTCCATCCGTCAGCATTAAGCGGCAGGTCAGGACTTGAAAGCTTTGTAGCGCTCATTCGTTCATACTTTGACCAAAAGGGAAGCCATATGCAGTTCAATGTTGTAAGCAGAGAAACCTTGATAGATGCACAAAAGAACCCCGACCAGTATCGCTCTTTGGTTGTGCGTGTAGCAGGATACAGCGCATTGTTTACAACTCTTTCCCGCTCCTTGCAGGACGATATTATAAATCGTACAGAGCAAGCTAAATGGTAGAGGTGGGATATGGATAACCGTTCGCAGAAAGGCAGAATCTTTGATATTCAACGCTTTTCTATACACGATGGCCCCGGAATTCGCACGGTTGTGTTTTTGAAGGGATGTGTACTAAGATGTCGGTGGTGTTGCAACCCCGAATCACAATCCTACGAAATACAGACTATGCGTTTGGGCGGCAAGGATAAGATTTGCGGCAGGGACGTCACGGTCGGTGAGATGATAGATGAGGTTGCAAAAGACCGAGCCTATTACAACCGTTCCGGTGGTGGAATGACCCTGTCGGGCGGTGAAAGTTTGTGTCAACCCGAATTCGCTTTAGCCTTGTTTAAAGAGGCTAAGAATGTTGGTATAAACACCGCAATAGAAACTACATCCTGCGCATCGTTTGAAACGATAGAAACGATTTTGCCTTATATAGATACATATTTAATGGATATCAAGCATATCAATTCGACCAAGCACGAGGCTTTTACAACACGTTCTAACGAATTGATGCTTGAAAACGCAGTGAAGATTGCCAAACAGGCAAAAAATATGATTATACGAGTTCCTGTAATTCCTACCTTTAATGATACAGTGGAGGAAATCGGTGAAATCGCAAGGTTTACGGCTAATCTACAGGGCGTTAATGAAATTCATCTGCTGCCTTATCATTCCTTAGGCAGAGATAAATACAGCGGACTCAGTAGAGAGTACCCGATGGGAGATTTACAGTCGCCCACCGCAGAAAAAATGGAGTTGCTTTTAGAAACGGCAAAAAGTTACGGCCTGAAAGCGCAGATAGGAGGTTAGAGCTTGGAAAGACAACCCTTTTTATCGGAAACAGAAAAAATGCGCATAGTGCAAGAACTTGTTCCCGGTAAACAGATAACGCTGGCGCACATTATTGCCAATCCGGACCAAGTGCTTTATATGAAGCTTGGACTTGACCCGGCAAAAGACCACTCACACAGCGCTATCGGTATTATTACAATGACGCCAAGCGAAACCGCTATCATTGCGGCAGACATTGCTATGAAGGCGTCGGGTGCCGAGATAGGATTCGTGGATAGGTTTAGCGGAACGCTTATTATGTTAGGTACGGTATCCCAGGTTGACTCCGCAGTTAAAGCGGTCAACGATTATGCCGAAGAGGTCTTGGGCTTTACCGTATGCCCAATAACTAAGACATAAAATGAAAAAATGTATTTTAATCGGACGTAGCGGTAGCGGCAAAACAACCTTGTCGCAGGCTTTGAAGGAAATGAAACAAAGCTATGACAAAACCCAAACGGTAAAGTATGATGACTGGTTGATAGATACGCCTGGTGAATATATTGAAAACACGGCCTTTGGCGGTGCGGTTGCAGTCTATGCTTACGAGGCGGATATTGTTGGTTTACTGCTGGCGGCAAATGAACCCTATTCACTTTTTAGTCCCAACATAACTTCCATGGCAAACCGAGAGGTTATCGGCATAGTCACAAAAATTGATTTGCCCGATGCCAATAAAGATAGGGTGTCAAGGTGGTTACAGCTCTCGGGTTGCGAGAAAATATTCTATGTTAGCTCAAAAACCGGTGAAGGAATAGCTGAATTAAAGGACTATTTACAACAAAAAACATAAATTTAAACAAAAACAAAAATAAAACACAGAAAAAACAAAGAAAAACACAGATTTAGTGTTGACTTTTGTTGTTTTGTGTGTTAAAGTTAGTATGAAACAAAATCATAAAAGGAGAAATAGCTATGACATCAGAGTACGAAATCAAAAAACAAATATGTGAAATTGGTCGCAGAATTTACAACAAAGGTATGGTTGCCGCAAACGATGGTAACATTTCAGTTAAAATTTCTGACAACGAATTCCTTTGCACACCTACAGGTGTAAGTAAAGGCTTTATGACTCCCGAGTACATTTGTAAGGTGGATGCTGAGGGTAAAGTAATCCAGGCTAACCCCGGTTACAAACCTTCTTCAGAAATCAAAATGCATATGCGTGTCTATAAGGAGCGCCCGGATGTTAAATCGGTTGTTCACGCACATCCTATGTATGCAACCAGCTTTGCAATTGCAGGTATTCCGCTTACCCAGCCCATTATGCCCGAGGCAGTTATTGCTTTAGGTTGCGTTCCGATTGCTGAGTACGGCACACCTTCTACAAACGAAATCCCCGATGCAGTTTCTAAGTACTTACAGTCTTTTGACGCTGTATTGCTTGAAAACCATGGTGCACTTACTTATGCTGATTCTTTGCTTGCTGCTTATATGAAGATGGAATCTGTTGAGTTCTATGCTCAATTACTCTATCTCTCCAAGCAATTGGGCGGCCCTCAAGAGCTTAACGATACTCAAGTACAGAAATTGTACGAAATTCGCCGTCAGTTCGGTATGAAGGGTAAACATCCTGCAGACGTTTGCGTAAACGCACAAAACGGCAAGCCCAGCTGCCACGGTTGCGGTCATTGCTCAGGTGGACACGGTGAAGCGAGCGGTGATTTAGTAGCAGAGATTACCAGAAAAGTAATGGAGCAGCTTAGCAAATAAGCCTTATGCAGAAAAGAGAAATAGATGCGCTGGCGGCACAGGTGGCCGAGTCGGTGGCAGCCTCGCTACGCATTTCGCTGCCGCAGGCGCGAAAATTGATTCTTGCGGTTGAAAAACGTGCCGCAGAAATGGGAGTCAACGCCGTTGTGGCGGTCGGTGACTCAGCCGGCAACATAATAGCGGTAGAATGTATGGAAGATGCCTATATTGCAAGCTATGATATAGCGGTAAATAAGGTTTTCACATCAGTATCGCTTAAAATGTCAACCGCACAGTTAAAACCTTTAGCACAACCGGGAGCTTCGCTTTACGGAATACAGTTTACCAACAACGGTAAAATCGTGATTTTCGGCGGCGGCGAGCCGCTAAAACGCGGTAAAACAATTGTGGGCGGACTTGGTGTCAGCGGCGGAACGGAAGAGCAGGATACTCTCCTAGCCGAATTCGGTGTTAAAGAGTTTCAAAAGATTATAGAAGGGTAGGGCTTGTTTTGGATATAAATTCAGCCAATATAGAACAGATTGTTAAACAGGTTCTCGCAGGTATTGACGGAGCGCCTGCCGCTCCTGCGGCTACAAAAGCCATTCCGCAAAAATCCCGTGCAGCCATGTTAACAGCCTTAGAGCATTATGAAATAAAAGAATTCCCGATTCCCGAGCTTTCAGACGATGATATTCTCGTTAAGGTTGAGGGCTGCGGTGTCTGCGGAACAGATGCTCATGAGTTTAAACGTGACCCGTTTGGCTTGATTCCGTTGGTACTCGGACACGAAGGTACCGGCGAAATCGTAAAGATGGGTAAAAACGTTAAGTTGGACAGCGCAGGAAAGCCTTTGAAAGTAGGCGACAAGGTTGTTACTTGTATGATTTTCAAGGATAACCCCGATATAACAATGTTTGACCTTAACAAACAGAATGTCGGCGGCGCTGATGTTTACGGCTTATTGCCCGATGATGATGTACATCTTAACGGTTGGTTTGCTGATTATCTTGTAGTACGCGGCGGCTCTACAATATTTAATGTAAGTGATTTGGATTTAGATAGCCGAATTCTTATAGAGCCTTGTGCAGTACTTATCCACGCAGTAGAACGTGCAAAATCTACCGGTATACTCCGTTTTAACAGCCGAGTTGTAGTTCAAGGTTGCGGCCCGATTGGTCTTATTTGTATCGCAATCTTGCGCACAATGGGTATTGAGAACATAGTTGCGGTAGATGGCGAAGACAAACGTCTTGAGTTTGCAAAGAAGATGGGCGCAGACCATTCGGTAAACTTCAAAAACTACCAGGGTGTAGAAGCTCTGGCTGACGGAGTTAAGGATGCATTCGGCGGTTACTTAGCTGATTTCGCATTCCAATGCACCGGTTCACCGATTGCGCACAGCAATATTTATAAATTTATTCGTAACGGCGGCGGTCTTTGTGAGCTTGGTTTCTTTATCAATGGCGGCGAAGCAACTATTAACCCGCACTTTGATATTTGCGCTAAGGAAATCACTACTGTTGGTTCTTGGGTATACACCTTGCGTGATTATGCCACCACATTTGATTTTCTGAAACGAGCAAAAGCAATTGGTTTGCCGATGTCTGAGTTAATCACCCACAAGTTCCCGTTGGAGCAAATTAACGAGGCACATATTACCAACCTGAAGATGGAAGGATTAAAGGTTGCCATTGTTAATGAGTAATCCTTTGCTAGTGAGGTAACATAATGGGAAAAGCAGTTGGAATTGTTGAGGTTTTCGGATTGGTTGCTGCTTTTGTCGCTTGCGATGCAGGTTGCAAAGCGGCTAACGTAACGGTTGAAAACTTTGATAAAAATAAGCCCGCAAATGCGGATGCCTTACCGGTCCCGCTTATAGTGTGTGTAAAGTTTCGCGGAGATGTCGATGCGGTATACGCTGCAGTAGATGCAGCAAAAGCCGCAGTTGAACAGGTAACAGGAGTAGTTGCAAGTCACGTAATTGCCGCTACCGAGAGCGATACCGAATATATGCTTCAGCTGAGCGGTATGGATAAATCTAAGTAGGGGGTGGCGCTTGTGAAATCTTTAGGTTTTGTTGAAATACAAAGCACCACCGCAGCCATTGACGTTTTGGATATAATGTGCAAGTCTGCTAATGTAGAGTTTGTAACATGGGAGAAAAAACTCGGTGGCCGCTTGGTAACAGTAGTAGTTCAAGGCGAGGTTGCAGCAGTAACCGCCGCAGTAGAAAATGCGGTAAACGGCGCAATCAAAAAGCCGGCAGCGTACGCTGTAATTGCCAATCCGCACGAGGAATTAGTGCGAGTGCTTGAAAAGAGTGCTGCACGCTTAAAGAAGTAGTTACATATATTTATGTGATTATATAAACGAATTATAAGGAGGAAATAAAGATGGGATTTGAAGCGTTAGGCATGGTAGAAACCAGAGGCCTTGTCGCCTCTATCGAGGCAGCCGATGCAATGCTCAAGGCTGCAAACGTGGAGTTGGTAGGTACCGAGAAAATCGGTTCCGGACTCGTATCTGTTATGGTGCGTGGCGACGTCGGAGCGGTAAAGGCCGCAGTAGACGCAGGCTCATCTGCCGCATCTAAACTTGGCGAGCTCGTAGCTAACCACGTAATTCCGAGACCGCACTCAGATGTGGAAAAAATATTGCCGTCTATTAAATAAAAATAGATATAAACAAATTCTTTAAGGAGGAAAAAGCTATGGCACTGGAAGCATTAGGCATGGTAGAAACCAGAGGTTTGGTAGCTGCAATTGAGGCTGCTGACGCAATGGTTAAAGCCGCAAATGTTGAGCTGATTGGTACCGAGAAAATCGGTTCCGGACTCGTATCCGTTATGGTACGCGGCGATGTTGGTGCAGTAAATGCAGCAGTTGGCGCAGGTGCGTCTGCAGCAAGCAAACTGGGCGAAATCGTAGCAAGCCATGTAATCCCGAGACCGCACAGCGATGTAGAGAAGATTTTACCCTCTCTGAAGTAAGCAGGATAGCTGGAGGAGGAAAATTCTTCCTCCTCCGGCACGGATTATCTTTTGAATAGGTGATAAGAAATGCTAGTTGGAAAAGTTGTTGGCAGCATAGTTGCCACAAGAAAAAATGAAAACCTACTCGGCAACAAATTTATGCTTGTTAAGCCGTTGAAGGAAATGTCTGAAAAGCGTGACGCAATTGTAGCCATTGACAATATCGGCGCCGGAATCGGTGAGATTGTTTTGGTTGCTACAGGTAGCGCTGCAAGAATCGGTTGCGATATGAGTAATGCGCCGGTTGACGCTGCAATTGTCGGTATTATAGATGATGCAGTTGGTCTTTCTGATTTTAGTAAAAAATAAACCCCTATAATTTTTTTGCAAAGGCAGGTGCCGAAATTGAATATCGAAGAACTCAAAAATGTATTAAAAGCAAACGGTGTTGTCGGTGCCGGCGGCGCGGGATTCCCGTCCTATGCAAAACTGAACGAGAAGGCCGATACTATTATTTTGAACTGTGCGGAATGTGAGCCGTTGCTCAAACTGCA
The DNA here is from genome assembly GCA_045660865.1 of Acutalibacteraceae bacterium. Classification (GTDB taxonomy): domain Bacteria; phylum Bacillota; class Clostridia; order Oscillospirales; family Acutalibacteraceae; genus CAZRRV01. The sequence continues at coordinate 32,369 of JAZREP010000008.1, forward strand.
CAGACAAGTGCTTGAAAAATACCCAAGGGAAATTTTAAGCGCACTTATTACTGTTGCAAACACTGTCGGCGCAACCAGAATTTGTGTAGCTGTAAAACCGAACTACAAAAAGACGGTGGCTGCATTACAAGCTGTGTTACCCGAATTCCCCAATATAGAACTCAGTATGCTGCCGAATGTTTATCCGGCAGGTGATGAGGTTGTTACGATTTATGAGGCTATCGGTAGGGTTGTGCCTCCCGGTCAGCTCCCGATTTCGGTTGGAGTTATAGTCTATAACGTAGAAACTGTTTTGAATATGTATTACGGCATACTCGGCGTTAAACCGGTATATGAAAAATACGTAACCGTTACGGGTGCAGTAAGAAACCCTGTAACATTAAAGGTACCGCTCGGAATAACCTTTGAAGAATTGATTGCCTTAGCAGGCGGCACTGAATTAAGTGATTTCACAATTATTAGCGGCGGTCCTATGACAGGTCCAGTTGGAAATCTTTATGACGTTGTTACAAAAACCACAAACGGAATAATAGTTTTACCCGATGACCATTATGTTGTTCTTAAAAAGACAGCAAATCTCTCAATCAGCAAAAAACGTGCTATGGCAGCTTGTTGTCAATGTAATATGTGTACAGACCGTTGCCCAAGACACGCACTCGGACACCCGATTGACCCTGCTGCTTTTATGAGAGGTGTTTCAAGTGTTAATACAAACAAGCGAGAAGCTTTTGTAAACACTCTGTTTTGTTCGAGCTGCGGACTTTGTGAAATGTACTCCTGTAATCAGGCGCTTTCGCCCCGTTCGCTGATAGATGAAATGAAAGGCGCTTTGCGTGCAGGCGGAGTCAAATGTACTGACCCTGTGTTTAGCTCTGTAGATAAGAACAGAGAAGGCAAGTTCGTTTCAATCCCAAGGCTTCGTGCAAGATTAGATTTAGACAAATATGACCATCAAGCACCGGTTGTCGATGCAGACATTAATCCCAAAAGGGTTAAATTACTGCTTTCACAGCATATCGGCGCACCGGCAGTAGCCGATATAGCGGTAGGCGAAACGGTAGAAAAAGGTCAATTGATTGCCAAAGCGTCCGATACGGCGCTCGGCGTAAATATCCATGCGTCAATAAACGGTAAGGTAACCGAGGTTACCGACCGATACATAATTATAGAAAGGGGATAACCGTTATGAGTAAAGCATTAGGTATGGTTGAGCTTGCAACTGTATCTTGCGGTATAGGTGCTGCAGATATTCTTGTTAAGACAGCCGAGGTTGAAGTGCTTGAGGCACAAACGGTTTGTCCCGGTAAGTACATAGTTTTAATCAGCGGTGAGCTTAGTGCGGTACGTTCAGCTGTTGATGCTGCAAAACTGAAATTCACAAATAAGGTTATTGACAGTTTTGTTCTTGGCAACCCGCACGAGTCTATTTTCAAGGCAATCTACGCCGCAACCAATGTTCCCGATGTTAATGCGCTGGGCGTGTTTGAAACCTACACAGCAGCGTCGGCAATTTCAGCGGCTGATATAGCGGCAAAAACCGCACAGGTTGAATTGATTGAAATTCGCCTCGCTCGTGGTATGTGCGGAAAATCATATCTGCTTATTACCGGTGAGGTTTCGGCTGTTGAAGCTTCTATTGAAGCAGCCAAAGCTCATATCTCTGATGACGGCATGTTCTTAGACAGTTATGTTATTGCAAGTCCCGATAAAAAGATTTGGGACGCAATTCTGTAAAAATTCCCCAGCTTTCGTAAATTCTTGAAGGAAGGAGAAAAGTATGCTTGCTATCGAACGCCGAAATGCGATTTTGGCAAGGCTGGCAGCGGATGGAAAAGTAATTGTTGCAAATTTAAGTAATGAATTTGACGTTACCGAAGAAACCATTCGTCGTGACCTTGAAAAACTGGAAAATGACGGCTTAGCCAAGAGAACTTATGGCGGTGCTGTTAAAAAGGATACATTTAATACTGATTTACCCTTCCAGGTGCGCAAGCAAACTAATGTGGAGGATAAACAGGAAATAGCACTGAAAATAGCCTCCATGATAGAAGATGGCGACTATTTAATGCTGGATGCCAGTACAACCGCACTTTATGTAGTTAAAAATATTTTAGAAAAGAAGCGTATAACAATAATAACCAACTCGGTTGAAATACTTATTGAGTTGGCAAATAAAAATGATTGGAATGTTCTTTCCACAGGCGGTACATTAAAGCCGGGCAGCCTTTCCTTTGTAGGCCGCCACGCCGAAGATATGTTAAAAGAATTTCACGTTGATATGGCAATTTTCTCTTGCAAGGGTATCGATATGGACCGTGGTCTTACCGATTCCAACGAGAAGGATACCGATATAAAGAGATGCATGCTGAAAGCAGCTAAGAAAAAAATCCTCGCAGTAGATGACACAAAATTTGATAGAATTTCCTTCACCCGTGTTTGTGATATGCGAGAAATTGATGTAGTAGTTACAAACCGTGAGCCAAGTGAAAAATGGCAGCAGTATTTGAAAGAAACAAATACGGAGCTAGTGTATTAAGGAGTATTGATGATGGCTGAATTTACAAGAGAACAGGTAGAAAATATAGTTCGCCAAATATTAGGTAATATAACAACTGAGTCTGCACCTGCACCTACGTCACAGTCGGATTATAGTGGTACAAAATACGGCAGCCGTAAGCTGATTGGTGTATTTGATGATATGAATAAGGCAATCGAGGCTGCTCAAACAGCTTACAAGGCTGTAAGGGCAATGTCGGTAGCCGAGCGTGAAAACGTTATTACCGAAATCCGTCGTCTTTGCAGAGAGGAAGCTCCGATTATGGCTAAACTCGGTGTTGACGAAACAGGAATGGGTAAGGTTGAACACAAGCGTTTAAAACACGTTTTAGTTGCTAATAAGACTCCCGGTACAGAGGATATTACCGCCTATGCAAAAACCGGCGATAACGGATTAACATTGGTAGAAATGGCACCTTTTGGAGTAATTGGTGCAATTACTCCCAGTACTAATCCAAGTGAAACTGTAATCTGCAACAGTATCGGTATGATAGCCGCAGGTAACGGTGTTGTCTTTAATCCTCACCCCAACGCAATTGCAACCTCTAACTATGCAGTTGACTTGGTTAACAGAGCAAGTAAACTGGCAGGCGGCCCTGAAATCCTTGTTACTTCTATGGATAAACCTACATTAGAGTCTGCCGGTATTATGCAAAGCCATCCGTTAGTACGCCTTTTGGTTTGCACAGGCGGTCCAGGAGTAGTGCGTGCAGTACTTTCCAGCGGTAAAAAGGCTATTGGCGCCGGCGCAGGTAATCCCCCTGTTATTGTAGATGATACCGCAGATATCCAAAAAGCAGGTAAGTATATTATTGATGGTTGTACCTTTGATAATAATCTGCCCTGTATTGCTGAAAAAGAGGTTTTTGCTTTCAGTAATATTAAGGATGCGCTGATTGAAGCAATGAAGGAAAACGGCGCTTATTTAATCAGCTCTCAACAGGCTGATGCCCTTGCTAATGTTGTTTTGGTTGATAAAGAAAACAAAAAGACCGGCAAAATCTCCAAAATTGTAAATCGTGACTGTGTAGGTCGTGATGCAGATATACTCCTGTCAAAAATTGGCATAAAGGTAGGCAAAGAGGTTCGCTGTATAATTTGCGAAACTGACTTTAACCACCTTTTTGTACAAGAAGAACTTATGATGCCGATTTTGCCGATTGTTAGCGTACGCAACATTGATGAGGCAATTGATTTAGCAGTAAAAGCCGAGCACGGCTTTAGACATACTGCGCACATGCATTCTAAAAATATTGACAATCTTACCCGCTTTGCTCAAGCGGTTGAAACAACTATTTTCGTTAAGAATGCACCCAGCTATGCAGGTATCGGCTTCGGCGGTGAGGGACATGCAACCTTTACTATCGCAGGCCCCACAGGTGAGGGAATCACCTCTGCAAAAAGCTTTACCAGATTGCGCCGTTGCGTAATGGCAGACAGCTTCCGTATCATTTAATTATTGAGGTGAAATTATGGATACATCAATCAATGTGATTGCCGAATCCATTTGCAGAATTATTAAGGAAAATCAAGGATTGTCTGCAAATTCAGACAACCAAGTGCCAATCGGAATTTCGAACAGACATATCCATTTATCACGTCAGGATGTGGATACTCTGTTTGGCGCAGGTTATCAGTTACAACCAATAAAAGATTTAAGCCAGCCGGGACAATACGCCTGTAAAGAGTGTTTGACTATTGTTGGACCCTCTTTAAAACCTATTGAAAATGTGCGTGTACTCGGTCCTGAGCGTAAGGCAAGCCAAGTTGAAATCTCCAAAACCGATTCCTATGTTTTAAAAGTTAAACCTCCTGTAAGGGAATCGGGCAATATCTCAGGCTCTGCTCCAATTACCATAATAGGTCCCAAGGGAATAGTCACTTTGAAGGAAGGGTGTATTATTGCCAATCGCCATATCCATATGAGCGAGGAAGAGGGCAGAGCCTTTGGTATTAAAGACGGAGAATATGTAACGGTTGATGCAAATGGTACAAGACGTACTAGGTTTTATGATGTCCAAGTAAGAGTGCATAAAGACTTCCGCTTGGAAATGCATCTCGATACCGACGACGCTAATGCCGCAGGTCTTAATAATGGAGATAAGGTAATTATTACAAAATAGAACAAGGGTGCAAACGCACCCTTGTTTTTTTATTTTATTTTAATTTTATAATGCTCTAACCAGTAGTTTAGTTGCACAAAATAGGCTATGGTTTGCGGTGTGGTCATTAGCTGGCCGTACCAAGGTGTTTGTCGGTCGGTACGAAGCAATTCCTTTAACCGCTCCTTCTTTGCAATCTGTAAAAGCGGACTGCTTGGATTGGATAGTATTTCTTCAAGCATTCGTGATACAGTCTGTCTGTAAACAGGGTGGTGGGTTTTCGGGTACGGGCTTTTCTTTCGCCACAAAACCTCGTCTGGCAAAAGGCCTTTTACCGCCTCTCGCAAAAGTCCTTTTTCGTAGCCTTTGTAGTCCTTATATTCCCAGGGTACTCGGTATAAATACTCCGCAATACGATAATCGCAGAAGGGAACTCGCACCTCTAAACCGTTATACATACTCATTCTGTCCTTGCGGTCGAGTAGTGTTTGCATAAACCAATCTAAATTAAGCCGCATCATTTCTTTCATTCTTGATTCGGTTTCGCTTAAATTAGATACCTTGTGAGTGTCTTTTACTGTGTGATTATATCGGGCATTAACATATTCGTGCGGCTCTATTTTTTCGGCAAGCCAATCGTTTAAAAAGCTGTAGCGGTAATCTGTGGATTGCGCCCAGGGGAAACCATAGCGCATACGGATTTCCTTATCTCTGTACCAAGGATAACCGCCGAAAATCTCATCTGCACACTCGCCGGATAGTGCCACGGTGCAATGCTTTTTAATTTCTTTGCAAAACAGTAGTAAGGAGGAATCCACATCTGCCATACCGGGTAAATCTCTTGCCTCTACTGCTGCATAAAGCGCATTTGCTACATCCTCAGAGTCCAAAACAACCAAATGGTTTTCAACCTGTAAATATTCGTTCATTTTTTGAATGTATGAGGAATCGGCATTGGGTTGGAATTTACTTGTTTTAAAGTATTTATCATTATCACGATAATCAAGTGAAAATGTCATTAACTTTTTGCCACAGTTTTTCATATACCGTGCTGAAACCGAGGAAATAATACTGGAATCTAAGCCGCCCGAAAGAAAGGTGCCGACAGGCACATCAGAAACCAGCTGCCACTCTATTGCATCGGTGACTAATGAACGCACTTTTTCTACAGTTTCGGGGAAACTGTCGGTATGTGGAGCATCGGTTAATGACCAATATTTTTCTATTTTCAAACCGTCACGGTCAAAATAGCCACGGCAAGCAGGTGGCAGCTCGGCAATATCTTTGAAAATGCCGTTCCCGGATGTGCGCCCCGGACCGATTAGCATAATTTCTGCAATTGAGTTTTTATCAATTTCGGGCTCAATTTTTTTGTGCTCTAATAAGCTCTTGATTTCTGAAGCGAATATAAAAGAACCCTCTTTAAGTGCATAGAAAAATGGTTTAACACCTATTCTGTCCCTTGCTATAAAAAGACGTTTTTCAGCCTCGTCATAGATACAGAAGGCAAAAATGCCGTTGAATTGTGTTACACATTCAGCGCCCCAAGCAACGAAGGACTTTAATATTACTTCGGTGTCGGAATGGCCTTTAAAAGTAAAGCCTAAATCAATTAGCTTTTGCCGAATTTCATCTGTGTTGTACAATTCGCCGTTGTAAACAATGGTATATTCACCTTTTTCGGACAAAAAGGTCATGGGCTGCTTGCCGTTTTCAATATCAATAACCGCCAAGCGCCTGTGCAATAAAGCACAACATTCCTTTAAATATATACCACTGTCATCAGGACCCCTGCGGGATAAAACCGAGGTCATATTTTTGTACATTTCTCTGTTTTGCTCTAAAGATTCTTTAAAATTGATTTCTCCTGCAATACCGCACATATAAAAAACTCCAATCATAAGTTGCTGGATTCACGAGTATTTTAACAAAGCCACAGCGTAAAATACTTGTTTCAAAATCTGATTCAAGTTTAAATGCTTTGGCTATTTTATTATATGCAAAAACAGAAAAAATGTGCGCAAAAAAAGCAAGGCATTCACCTTGCTTTTTTTATTTGCTCGAAAGTGTATTGTCAATATCCTCTGCGGCAGTTTTGCCGGCACCCATTGCCAAAATTACCGTTGCGGCGCCTGTAACAGCGTCTCCGCCCGCCCAGACCATATCACGGGTGGTTTTACCGGTTTTGCTATCGGCAATTATGCCGCCCCATTTTTCGGTGTCAAGCCCGCTCGTTGTTGATTTAATCAGCGGATTGGGGGATGTACCGATAGACATAATAACGCAATCTACAGGATAAGTAGTTTGCTTGCCTTCAATCGCGCGGATAACCGAGCGCCCGTCGGCACCCGGTGCAGTAACCTCCATATTATCACAGACCATAGCGGTTACATTGCCGTTTTCATCACCCAAGATTTCACAAGGATTGGTTAAAAATTTGAAGATAATGCCTTCTTCCTTTGCGTGCTCAATTTCCTCAGCACGGGCAGGGAGGTCATTCTCGGTGCGGCGGTATATAATATATACGTTTTTAGCACCTAAACGCTTGGCGCATCGTGCCGCATCCATAGCCACGTTTCCGCCGCCAACAACTGCAACGTTTTCGGCTTTGAGTATCGGTGTATCTGCATCGTCTTTATAAGCTTTCATAAGGTTTATTCTGGTTAAAACCTCATTCGCCGAGAAAACACCTTTAAGGTTTTCACCCTTAATATTCATAAACCTCGGCAAACCGGCACCGGAGCCGATAAATACAGCATCAAAGCCCATCTCGAACAGTTCATCAACCGAAAGTGTTCTGCCGATTATCATATTTGTTTCAAGCTTTACGCCGAGTGCTTTTAAGTTTTCAATCTCTTTTTCAACAATTGATTTAGGCAAACGAAATTCTGGAATACCGTATACAAGCACACCGCCGGCTAAATGTAATGCTTCAAAAATCGTGACGGCATAGCCTTTTTTCGCAAGAGTGCCGGCACAAGAAAGACCGGCAGGACCCGAACCTATTACCGCAACCTTTTTGCCGTTGGGCTTAAGAGGTTTTGGTGTCTGCTTTAGGTGGCTGTTGTAATAATCTGCCACAAAACGTTCTAATCGGCCGATACCTACGCTTTCGCCCTTGACAGCGCGTACACACTTAGCCTCGCACTGTACCTCTTGCGGACAAACACGGCCGCAAACTGCGGGCAAGCAAGAGGATTCTTGTATAATTTCGTAAGCCTTTATAAATTCACCATTTGCTATTTGGGCAATAAAATCAGGTATTTTAATACCAACAGGGCAACCGGATACACAAGGCTTATTTTTGCAGTTTAAACAGCGGTTAGCTTCGGCTATTGCAGTAGCTTCATCATATCCTAATGTTACCTCATTGAAATTAGAGTTCCTGATTTCAGGGTCTTGGGTAGGCATAGGATTGCGAAGAGGAGACATATTAGGCATAGCTACTCTACCTCCTTACAAAGCAGGTTGCATAACTTGTCGTAAGCGTGGCGCTCCTGCTGCTTATAAATACTGCTGCGAGAAATAGCCTCGTCAAAATCTATTTCGTGTGCATCAAAATCAGGCCCATCAACACAGGCAAATCTTGTTTGCCCATTAACAGTAAGACGGCAACCACCGCACATACCTGTTCCGTCAATCATAATGGGGTTCATACTTGCGGTAGTTTTAATGCCGTGCTTCTTTGTTAGTTTGGCAACAAATTTCATCATAGGCAAGGGACCAATTGTAATAACCTCGTCATAAGCGTTGCCGCCTAAAATAAGTTGCTCTAAAGCATTAGTAACCAGACCTTTTTCACCGTAACTGCCGTCATCGGTCATTACTTTCAAAAGGTCGCTATTTTCTTTAAATTTATCTTCTAAAATTACAAGGTCAGAGTTGCGAAAACCAATAATTGAATGAACTTGGCAGCCCATTTGGTGCAGTTTTTTAGCAATAGGGTAAGCAATGGCACAGCCAACGCCGCCACCCACAACTGCAACCTTTTTTAATCCGTCAAGCTTTGTGGGTTTGCCAAGCGGTCCTGCAAAATCGCAAAGAGAGTCACCGATATCTAAGGCGTTCAACTTTTTAGTAGTTGCACCTACAATTTGAAAAATAATCGTAATAGTACCTTTTTGGCGGTCATAATCTGCAATTGTTAAGGGGATTCGCTCACCCTCATCATCTACACGCAGAATGATAAATTGACCGGGTTGGGCCTTTTTAGCAATCAGCGGGGCCTCAACCTCTATTGATGATACAAAGGGGTTTAATACCTCTTTGTTCACGATTCTGTACATTTACTTAAATTTCATCCTCTCAAATGAATTGCGCCACGGTTTTTACCCATATAAGCGCTCATTACTATACCGATACCGCAATACAAACATACTAAACTTGTTCCGCCTGCGCTGAAAAAGGGAAGAGTAATACCAACAACCGGCAAAAGGGAAATGTTCATACCGATATTGATTACACTCTGCGCCAAAATCATTGCGGCGATACCTACACACATAAACTGTTCGCTTTTCTCATCACAAGAACTGCCGATTTTTAAAATGCGGTAGCATATTGCAAACAGTAAAATCATAACAACGATACAGCCCAACATACCAAACTCTTCGCCTATGCTGGCAAATATAAAGTCATTTTCGCCCTCAGGAATGCTGCCGCTTTGTACCATAGGACCTTTCATAAATCCGGTACCAAATAATTTACCGTTAGCCATAGCAATGCGGGCTTTCCACTGTTGCCAACCGCCGCCAAGCAGGTCGGATTCAATATCAAATATGAGTTTCAAACGCATTTGCTGGTCCTCATTCATTACAAAGAAGTAAATAAAAGGACTGCAAACACCTAATGCGGTTGCCGCAGCTATTACATAACGCAGCCAAATACCGGCGGCCCATAGCATAGCCGCAAAAATTATGGCAAATACTAAGGCTGTTCCGTCGTCACCTTGAATATGTATCAACATAACCATTGAGCCGGCGTGAATACAAAGCAATAGTAAATGGCCTATTTTATTAAGCTTCTTTTGAACACGGCTTAAATGGTATGCAAAAGAAATAACAAAGGCAATTTTCAAAATTTCTGACGGCTGTAAAGTCATACCGCCGAAAAGCTTTAACCAGGCTTTATCATCAGTTCCCGGCGGCGCATAGCCGATGAAAAAGGTTAGTATTACTAAGATAAGTCCGCCGCCTAAAAAGATGTACCAAAACCGCTCTATATTTTTATAACTGAATGTGGAAATGAAAATTACGGCGGCAAGTCCGATAAATAGACCCGCAAGCTGTACAAAAAACTGCCTTGCCGAATTGTTCGCGTGATATGTGGTGGATAAAACCGCAAGACAACCGTAAAGGGAAGCAAAGGTGCACAAAAGAAGCAGAGTTTTGTCACATTCACGGATATAGTCGGCTATTTTCCCAAGAAATCGTTGCATTGTTTCATCCCCTTTCATTGCAATTTATTATATAATATTTATAAATATATATCAAGGGTCTTTTTAATTTTACATAAATGTGGTATAATGCTTATAATGTAACAGAAAGCGAGCATATTTGATGACAGAACAATTTGTGTCAAACTCCGCACAACAAACCGAAACTATTGCAAAAACCTTTGCTGAAAGATTAAAAGCAGGGGATGTAGTGGCCTTTTTCGGGCCTATGGGTATGGGTAAAACTTGCTTTACTCGTGGTCTTTGCAGTGGTCTTGGCTTTACTGGTGATGTAAACAGTCCCACCTTTGCGCTGGTAAATGAATACATAGGCGGTAGGCTACCGGTCTACCATTTTGATATGTACAGAATTTCAAACTGGGAGGACCTTTACTCCAGCGGTTATTTCGATTATTTGGAGCAAGGTGGCGTTACAGTAGTTGAATGGAGTGAAAATATTGAAAATGCATTGCCAAATCACTTCATATCGGTTACAATAGATAAAAAGGGTGAAGAAACCCGATTGATAACTGTGGATTGGGGTGAATAGGCTTGAAAATTCTGGCAATTGATTGCTCTGCAGGTCCTGCCTCCTGTGCGCTTACAGAGGGGGACAAGCTGTTAGGCCAATTTTTTATAGACGTTAAGCTTACCCATTCACAAACTCTTATGCCAATGGTAGAATCGCTCTTAAAATCGGTTATGATACCAATAGCAGAGGTTGACGTATTTGCTATTTCAAACGGTCCCGGCTCTTTTACCGGTATTCGTATCGGCGTTGGCGCCGTAAAGGGAATGGCAGAGCCAATGCAGAAAAAATGTATAGGCGTTTCAACCTTGGAAGCAATTGCCCGTATACACAGAGGGAATAAAATCTTGTGCGCCGTTATGGATGCTCGTTGTAATCAGGTTTATAACGCATTGTTTGATTTGAATGGTTTTACTCGTCTTTGTGATGATAGAGCAATATCAATAGATGATTTGGCGGCAGAACTAAAAAGACTGCACAACGAATATCCAAATAAGGAAATCGTTTTGGCAGGTGACGGCGCCGAGCTGGTATTTAATACTTTGAATTATGAATTTTTAAAGCTTGCTTCAAAACCTAACCATTGCCAAACTGCTTATGGTGTAGCTTTAGCGGCATTTGAAGTTTTGAAAAACGGTGGCGGTGTAGATGCTGCAGAATTGATGCCAACCTATCTGCGTTTGCCACAGGCTGAACGTGAGCTTAAAAAAAGGAGAGAGAACGAATGCAATTTGTAGAAAAAGGTGATGTAATAACTCTGGGTTGCGACCACGGTGGATTTGAACTCTGTAATGCAATAGAGGAACATGTCAAAGCTAAGGGTATAAACGTAATTCGTCTTGGCTGTACCGATGGAAAATCTGTTGATTATCCTCAGATTGCGGTTGACGTTTGCAAACAGGTAACAAACGGCAATTCAAAATGCGGCATTTTGGTTTGCGGCACAGGTATAGGCATGTCCTTGGCGGCTAATAAGGTCAAGGGAATCCGTGCCGCACTCTGCGGTGACACTTTTTCTGCTAAATTCACCCGTTTGCATAATGATGCAAACGTCCTTTGCTTAGGCGCTCGTGTATTGGGTCAAGGCTTAGCGCTTGAAATAGTTGACCTGTTTTTAAGCACCGAGTTTGAAGGCGGTAGACATAAGCGCCGAGTAGACGCTGTAATGGATATAGAAAAATAAAATAAAAGGGGATATATAAATGAAAAACAATGTTTTAGTAATGGACCATCCGCTAATTCAACATAAGCTGTCTATTTTAAGGGACAAAAGCACAGGAACAAAGCAGTTCCGTGAGCTTGTAAGTGAGATTGCAATGCTTATGTGCTATGAGGCAACACGTGATTTGCCCTTAGAGGATAAGGAAATTGAAACTCCGTTAGAGGTTGCTACTACAAAGGTTATAGCAGGCCGTAAATTGGCGTTTGTTCCGATTTTGCGTGCTGGACTCGGTATGGTAGACGGCGTTTTGGAATTGGTACCTACTGCTAAGGTTGGTCATATCGGTATGTACCGTGACCCCGAAACTCACGAGCCGGTAGATTACTACTGCAAATTGCCCTCAGATATTCCCGAGCGTGACGTAATAGTGCTTGACCCCATGCTCGCAACAGGCGGCAGCGCAATAGATGCTGTTGAGAAAATCAAAAAATTCAATCCCCGTTCAGTTAAATTTATGTGCATCATTGCCGCTCCCGAAGGATTAGATGCATTCACCAATGCTCATCCCGATGTGCAGGTGTACTGCGCAGGCAAAGACCGTCAGCTTAATGACCATTGCTACATTCTGCCCGGTCTCGGAGATGCAGGCGACCGCATTTTCGGTACAAAATAATAAAAAAAAGAAGCGGATTCCGCTTCTTTTTTTTTTATTTATTCGTCTAATTTCAGTACAGCCATAAACGCTTCCTGCGGTACTTCTACCGAGCCTAAAGAACGCATACGCTTCTTACCTTCTTTTTGTTTTTCAAGCAGCTTTTTCTTTCGGGTTATGTCACCGCCGTAGCATTTGGCAAGAACGTCTTTACGCATCGCCTTAACTGTTTCTCTGGCTATGATTTTACCGCCGACAGCAACCTGAATGGGTATTTCAAACAACTGGCGGGGGATATAGTCCTTTAACTTTTCAGCAATACGGCGTGCTCTCGCATAAGCGTTATCTGCGTGAACTATAAAGGACAGCGCATCTACAACATCGCCTGCAAGCAGTACGTCGAGTTTTACAAGCTTAGAAACCTCATAGCCTCTTAACTCATAATCATAGCTTGCATAACCCTTTGTGCGTGATTTAAGCGCATCAAAAAAATCATAAACTATCTCACCAAGGGGGAGGATGTAGTGGATGTCAACACGGTCTCCCATATATTGCATATCCTTATATTCTCCACGGCGCTCCTGGCAAAGCCCCATAATGGCACCAACATATTCGCTGGGTGAATAAATGTGTACATCTGCAACAGGCTCCAATGCCTCCGAAATTGTGGCGGGGTCGGGATAATTGGTGGGGTTATCAACCATAACGGTAGAGCCGTCGGTCAAATGGAATTCATAAATAACACTCGGTGCGGTGGTGATTAGGTCAAGGTTGTATTCTCGCTCTAATCTCTCTTGGATTATTTCCATATGCAAAAGACCCAGGAAACCGCAACGGAAACCGAAGCCCAAAGCACCCGAGGTCTCGGGCTCAAAGAGTAATGAGGCATCGTTTAATTCTAATTTTTCTAAAGCCTCACGCAAATCGGTGTATCTTGCACCATCTGCGGGGTAAATGCCGCAAAAAACAACAGGATTAACCTTGCGGTAGCCTGCAAGCGGCTCAGACGCAGGGGCGTCGTTCAAGGTGATGGTATCACCTACACGAGCATCCGAAACGTTTTTAATAGCAGCGGCAATATAACCTACCTCACCGGCGCAAAGGCAGTCGCAAGGCACCATGGTAGTGGCACTTTTTCTGCCGACCTCTACTATATCAAAGACAGCACCGGTGGACATCATACGAATTGTCTGTCCTGCTTTAACGCAACCGCTTACAACTCTGAAATAAACAATTACGCCCTTGTATTGGTCGTAATACGAGTCAAAAATCAGCGCCTTTAAAGGCTCGTCATCATTACCGGTAGGTGCCGGAATATAGTGCACGATTTTTTCAAGCACCTCATCAATGTTTATATCATTTTTAGCCGAAATCAAAGGAGCGTAAGAAGCGTCGATACCAATAATATCCTCAATTTCTTGTCTGATTCGCTCAGGCTCGGCTCCGGGTAGGTCAATCTTATTGATTACAGGTAAAATTTCCAAATCGTGGTCAACTGCTAAATAGGTGTTTGCTAAGGTCTGGGCTTCAATGCCCTGAGAAGCATCTACAATAAGCACCGCACCCTCACAAGCGGCAAGAGAACGGGAAACCTCGTAATTAAAGTCCACGTGGCCGGGAGTGTCAATTAGGTTTAATTCATACTCTTCGCCATCACTTGCAGTGTAGTACAGGGTTACTGCGTGTGCTTTGATTGTTATTCCACGCTCACGCTCCAAATCCATACTGTCAAGCAATTGTTCTTCCATTTCTCTAAGCGGCACCGTTTCGGTGTGTTCGAGCAAACGGTCAGCAAGGGTGGATTTGCCGTGGTCAATATGTGCGATTATGCAAAAGTTGCGTATATTTTCTTTCTTAATAGCCACTTGAACTCTCCTAAATTTAATATATACATTATACCTTTTGCATAAATTTATGTCAATACAGATTATTTGGGTTTGCTTATTATGAAAGGCTTGATTTTTGGGAGAATATGGAGTACAATTTAAATATACTTTTTTTGGAGGAATAAAAATGTTAGTATCTGCAAAAGAAATGTTGAATAAAGCCAAGGCTGGTAAGTATGCTGTAGGTCAGTTCAACATTAACAACCTTGAATGGACAAAGGCAATTTTACTCACCGCAGAGGAGTTAAAATCTCCCGTTATCCTCGGCGTATCTGAAGGCGCAGGAAAATATATGTGCGGTTACAAAACAATTGTCGGTATGGTTAATGGTATGCTGGAGGAATTGAATATCACAGTTCCCGTTGCTTTGCATCTTGACCACGGTAGCTATGAGGGTGCTATGGCTTGTATCGAAGCTGGCTTCTCATCAGTTATGTTTGACGGCTCACATTATCCGATTGAGGAAAATATTGAGAAAACAAAAGAGCTTGTTGCTTTAACAAATAAATTAGGTCTTTCTTTGGAAGCTGAGGTAGGCGCTATCGGCGGCGAGGAAGACGGCGTTGTAGGTAGCGGCGAAGTTGCTGACCCGGCTGAATGCAAAATGATTGCTGATTTGGGCGTTACAATGCTCGCAGCAGGTATCGGTAATATTCACGGTAAATATCCTGAAAACTGGGCAGGACTCAGCTTTGACACCTTGGCAGCAATCAATGAACTTACAGTTGATATGCCTTTGGTATTGCACGGCGGCACAGGTATTCCTGAGGATATGATTAAAAAGGCTATTTCTCTTGGCGTTTCTAAAATCAATGTTAATACAGAGTGCCAGCTTTCCTTTGCTGCAGCTACTCGTAAGTATATTGAAGAAGGTAAAGACCTGCAGGGTAAAGGCTTTGACCCCAGAAAGATTTTGGCTCCCGGCGTAGAGGCTATTAAGGCTACAGTTAAAGAAAAAATGGAACTTTTCGGTTCTGTAGGCAAGGCGTAAGACAATAAAAAAGCTCCCAAATGGGAGCTTTTTTTATTGATTAGATAACGCCTTTTTGCAGCATTATGTTTGCGTATATTGCTTTTTCACTGGTGGCAACGATAGCGTAAGCCGTTTTTGCTTCATCATAGAATTTAAAACGGTCAATGCAACCTACTGTTGCACCGCCTCTTTCATCGTACTTGGCAATAATTTCTTTGTAGGTGTCCCAAATAGGTGTCTTAACATTGTCACCTTTCATAACCTCCATAAGGCTTACGGGTTTTTCAACATAAGTGTCCAAAGGGCAAACCTGCAAAATGGCATCTAAAAGTTCAGGCACGCCGTGACCGTCACAACGGATAACAGTCGTATCCTTACCTATACCGGCAGGGAAGTTGCCGTCTGCAATAACTATACGGTCACCGTGACCCATTTCGCAGAGGACTTTAAGCAGTTCAGGAGATAAAATAGGCGGGATGTTTTTAAGCATAAAAATCACCTTTCCTTTTAAGTTTTAAAATAGGTTGTTCCCCGTTTTGGGGAACAACCCTTTTAAATTTTATTTGCTTATTTATAAAGCGGGCCGTAATTTTGGCAAGCGCGATAATCTTGACACTCTTTATCCATACCGAATGCATTCCAAGCCGCAGGACGGAAGATATCATCTTCAGGTACGTTGTGCATGCAAACAGGGATACGAAGCATAGAGCACATTGTGATTAAATCAGCGCCAATGTGACCGTAGCTGATTGCGCCGTGGTTAGCGCCCCAGTTGTTCATTACGTCATAAGCGGTTTTGAAGGGGCTGCCTTCTTTGCCGTCGCAACGAGGAGCAAACCAAGTGCAAGGCCAGGTGTAGTCAGTGCGCTTCCAGAGAGTGTCAGTAACCTCATCAGGAAGGTCAACTGTCCAACCTTCAGCAATCTGCAATACAGGGCCAAGACCCTTAACGAGATTCAAACGAATCATAGTTGCAGGCATTTCAGCCTTAGTAACAAAGCGAGAAGAATATCCGCCGCCACGGAAATAACCAAGGTCAGCATAGTTCCAAGTGGTAGCATCCATAATAGCTTTCTGGTCAGCCTCAGTAATATCGTACCAAGGTTTGATAACGCCGTTGCCTTTTTCATCCTTAGCCTCACCGCAAGCATCAAGACAGCAAGCGCCGGAGTTAATCAGGTGAATGAAGCCGCCGTTTTCTTTAGCAACGCCTTTAATCTTATAACCGGTAGCACGTTTAACAGCGTCAGCACTCCAATAAGTACGAACGTCAGCAAACATCTGAGCACGGTTAGTAAGCAATTTCATAAATAACATACCAAGTCCGTTAAGAACATCGTTCTCGGTAGCAAGGATATAGGGCTCGCGAGCACCGTTCCAGTCAAAAGAGGTGTTAAGCATAGCCTCGGGGAAGTCGCAGTTGGGATAGAAGTCTGTCCACTGGCGCTGGCCTTGGAAACCTGCGGCAATAGCGTTGTGACCAACCATTTCCTCCTCGCAGCCTTCGGGCAGATTGGGATTACCGTTCATTAAATCTTTAATGATAACCATCATCTTAACGATGAACTCCCACTCAGCATCCTTTTGCTCACGGGTTTTTTGTAAGTTTTCGGGGTTCTTGTCAAAGCCTTCTTTGCAGTATTCTTTAGCCCAAGCCAAAGCTTTTTTAAATTCAGCCTCGTCATAAACACCCTCGGTCATTCGACGGATAACCTCAACCTCGTCAACCGATTCAACACGCATACCCAAATAAGACTCGATGAAATCGGGGTCAATAATTGAACCGCCGATACCCATACAAATAGAGCCGATTTGCAAATAGCTCTTACCACGCATAGTTGCAACAGCAACAGCAGCACGAGCAAAGCGAAGCAACTTTTCTTTAACATCCTCAGGGATATTTTCTACCTCGTCAAGATTTTGAACATCATGTCCGTAGATACCGAAAGCGGGAAGACCCTTTTGTGCGTGTGTAGCTAAAACAGAAGCCAAATATACAGCGCCGGGACGCTCAGTTCCGTTAAAGCCCCAAACACCCTTAATGGTCATGGGGTCCATATCCATAGTTTCAGCACCGTAGCACCAGCAAGGGGTAACGGTCAATGTGATGTCAACACCGGCCTTCTTAAATTTGTCAGCACAGGCGGCAGCCTCGCCAACACGACCGATTGTGGTATCGGCGATAACAACCTTTACAGGCTCACCGTTTGAATATTTAATGTTCTCCTCAAACAGCTTTTTGGCAGCATTTGCCATAGCCATGGTTTGCTCCTCTAATGACTCACGCACCTTCAATACACCACGGCGGCCGTCAATAGTGGGGCGGATTCCGATTACCGGATAATCGCCAATCAATCTTGAGTTGCTCATAATATGTACTCCTTTTTATAATGATTTTTATTATAGTATAATTTTATCATTGAATTTTATGCCATACTTGGTGTATAATGATAAAAAAGTATAACAATATTCACTTTTGAGGGAATAAATTATGAACTATTCAGCCTTTCACGAACAGCGCATCAGAGGTACCTTTGATTTTCCTATAGAATTCCATTATGTTGATGCCCGCCACCCGCAATATGAAATGCCCTTTCATTGGCATACCGAATACGAATTCGTGCTTGTTTTAGAGGGTAAATTTCGCATATCTCTTGACGGTAATTACATACAGTTGGAAAAAGGGGATGTAGCCCTTGTTAAAGGCGGCGTAGTGCACGGCGGTTTGCCCGAAGGTTGTATCTATGAGTGCTTGGTACTCGACCTTTATCATTTGCTTGATACAAATACACTTTGCCGTAGCCAATTACAAACCTTATTTGATAATGATACCTCTATAATAAGTAAATTCCCAAAAGGAACCAGAGTTAACAGCCTTGCAGACAGTATGTTTGAGGCGCTTGAAAGGGAATATATCGGCTATGAATTAAGTGTCAAGGGAATTTTGCTTCAAATTATCGGTGAACTAATCAAGGGTAAGCTGTACCAAACCGAAACAAGCATAAAATCTGTTGGTACAAGGCATACCGAACAGTTGAAAAATTCCCTACGCTATATCCGTAAAAACTATAGCAGAACGGTAACTCTGGAGGAGTTGGCGGGCGCCGCCAATATGTCGCCCAAATATTTTTGCAGATTTTTTAAAGAAATGATAGGCAGAACACCTATTGAATACTTGAATTATTATCGGGTTGAGCGTGCATGTGATAAACTACTGAGCTTAGAGCAACCCATAACCGAAATTGCATTTGATTGCGGATTTAATGATTTATCCTATTTTATAAAAACCTTTAAACGCTACAAAGAATTATCCCCGAAACAATACCAAAAAGCACACAAATAAAGCAGGCAAACGCCTGCTTTATTTTTTAGTTATAGTAGAAATACTTGTAAAAGTTAGGGTAGTAGTTTAAATGCTGTTGCAAATTGGTGCGGTTAGGGGTGCCGGGGTCCAAAATGCTAAAAGCCGAAGCTGTCAAATTACCACTACCGCTATAGCCGGTGATTACAACCCAGTGCTGACCGCCGTTTGACTTTTTACTTCCAAACAGTACAGGTTTACCTTGTTTTAGGAGGTTATAAATATTTTTAAGATAACCCGAACTGCTTGTGGTAGGTAAATAATTGCTTGGCCAGTACACGCTTCCGCTAGAGGTGTATTTCAACTTTTTAGCCATAGCGTCGGGATAAATAGTGGTACCCGTACGATATGACTCCATCATAGCAATTGCGGTAGTTGTGCAACCGCTCTCGGCGATTGTTTTATTAGAACTACCTAAGGTTGCGTTTGCCCAGCGGCTGTCACTTTGCTTATAATAAGGCAGTTTTAATGAGACGGCAGAATATGAGTCAGTACTTAAATATGTATTGCTCACATATCCTGTTTTGGCCCCATTCCAAACTACTTTGCTCCAACCGTTCGAGCTTGATAGAACTAATACAACCTCATTAGAGGCAAGTCTACCGATAATGGAATGCCCTGTTCCTGCTCCGCTACGAACATTAAGTGTCCCCGATTGTAAAGTTACTGTAGCAGGGGAGGAGGAAACGGTTTCAATATAATTAGCAGAAGCATATCCGTATTTTCCCTTAGCGTATTCTACATACCACCAATCACCCGATTTGGAAATCAGCGTAATATAGCTGTCTTTTGAGAGAGAGGAAAGAATGCTCGAAGCAGTAGAGCTGCCGCTTCTTATATTAAGACGCCCGCTGCTTGTTACAACTCTACCTGCTACTGAGGAAACAGTAGCGGCATCGGCCGACTTAGCGGTGCTGAAAAACACTAAAAAGCAAAGCGTTAAAGCGCATATAACAGATGTAATTTTTTTCATAATTTCACCTCAATTCATAGTCAGTATATATACAACATAACACGAAAAAAGGTGCAAGACAATAGGCCAAATAATGCAAGAAAAGGGCAAAAAAGGGAAGAAAACCTAAATTTTCTTCCCCTTAAAATTATTCCCATTTATAGTTGTGTAATTGACCAAAATTTTGAAGCTCAGGAAAATTCCATTGCCGCAACACCTCATAGGTTGCGATTGCTACGGTGTTAGATAGGTTTAGACTGCGCAAGCCTGACTGCATAGGCATTCTAACACAGCTTTCACGGTTTTGTAGCAATAACTCTTCGGGCAACCCCTTGGTCTCTTTCCCGAAAAAGAGATAACATTCATCGGGGTATTCAACGTCGGAATAAACCTGTAAGGCTTTAGTTGTAAAATAATAGAAATTACCCTGCACTTTAGAGAAAAAGTCCTCTAATCCGTCATAATAAGTAATATCTAAATAATGCCAGTAATCAAGTCCGGAGCGTTTCAGCTTTTTGTCATCAATGCTAAAACCCATCGGCCTTATAATATGTAATCTGGCGCCTGTGGCGGCGCAGGTGCGGGCAATATTACCGGTGTTTTGCGGAATTTCCGGCTCTACTAAAACAATGTTTAATTTTGGCATACTACACCCGGCTTTCCAATTTGATTGCTGTTTCGCTTGAAATTGTATGTTTTTCATTTAACCAAGGCAGGGCGGTTTCTAAGAAAATTCCGTTGCGTTTTGGCTCGTCGCTGTCGGTTGAAAGGTCAATACAGTAGCCTACAAAATCGGCGGCAATTTTAACTGCATCTTGCAAATTGTTACCTTTTAACAAAGCGCCTGTAAAGGTTGAAGCAAAACAGTCTCCTGTGCCGTCAAAGCAAATATCACGATAATTTGACGGCAAGAAAATAATGGACTTACCGTTATCAGTACAGCAAATGTTACCTCGGCCGCATTCTGCCAGCGGAACACCCGTGATAATTATATCCGCACCAGTCTGCGCTTTTAATTTTTGGCAAAGTGCGACAACCTCGTCACAAGTGTATTCTTCTTTGTATTTAGAATCGGTAAGTAAAACAGCCTCGGTTATATTTGGTGTAATTATATCAGCTTTAGCTATTATCTGCTTCATACCGTCAACCAAATCGGGAGTAATGCCGTTGTAAAAACAGCCGTTGTCACCCAACACAGGGTCGGCAATTTTAAGGACATTAGGATAATGCTTGTAAAAATCCAACACTCCGTGAATTTGGCACACATCGCCTAAATACCCGGAATAAATACCCTCTAATTCAACACCCATTTCAAAATAATGCTCAGCACAGCGTGATGAAAAATCAGAACAGTCCATCTTGCGGATATTGTCAAATCCGCCCGTATGTGTGGAAAGTAGCATAGTAGGAATAGGGCATACTTGTATGCCCATAGTTGAGAGTATAGGAATAACCACCGAAAGGGCACAGCGCCCAAAGGTGGAAAGGTCATGTATAGCGGCTACTCGCAACGGTCGTTTCATACTATCAATCCTTGATTTTTACTGGGTTTAATGGTATTATTATACACGAACATTTGCGTTTTGGCAATAGGAGAACAGAATGAAAGAATATTTATATAAAAACATTTGGGATTATTGTGAACAGCAGTATCCGGCACCCAATCGTGCGCTTAAATGGCTTCGAGCACTTTTAGTGTTGTCGGGGTTATATTATCTGCTTATGAGCTTTGCTTATTTGTTCGCAATGGTGTTGGCGGTTAAGTATGAAAGTGTTGATTTCGTATCGTCCGGTCAGGCAGTTAACCTATTTATCGTTATGCTTATCTCGATTATAGCAGAGGTTGTAGGGTTTATTTTCACATATCGCAAAGCATCACTTTGCGGTATGTTGATTTCTGGTGCTACGGCACTGGTTTCTCCCTTTGCTTTGTGGCAGTCCGGGATAAATATAGTCTTTAAAGTGCACCATTTAATTGCTATGTTGCTTTTGTTTGTTGCTCAAACGGTAATTTGGGTGATGTCTTATAAACGCAAGAAAATGCTTAAAACAAAGTATGACGCACTAGTTGAAAAGGCGTTAGCACCCCACCGAGTTAAAGGAAAGTTGCTCTCAAACACGGAAATAGAGGAAATATTAAGCGGTTTTGACCCATCACTACCAAACACAGATAAGCCCTTAAAACGCTCGCAGAAAAATCGGTTGCGCAAAGGTAAAGACTAAAAAACCGACCATCATTGATGGTCGGTTTTTTGTTGTAATTTATTTTTCAAATACCTTTTTGAAAGCGGCAAGCTTGTCATTTGCTGCACTTTCATTTTCGGCAACAACGCAGTAATAATATTTACATTTAGGCTCGGTGCCGCTAGGACGTACTGCTACCCAGCTTCCGTCAGCCAAAATATATTTCAAAACATTAGATTTCGGGAAACCTAAATCCAACATTTCCTTAGACTCGTAATCCTCAACCTTTACAATATCAATGTTTGCGGCTGATTTAGGCGGATTGTTTCTAAGGTCACGAAGCAGTTGCTGAATTTTCTCAGCACCGTCGGCACCCTTTAATACAACGTTTGTCAAGGAATCTTTATAGAAACCGAATTCGTCGTAAATTTCCAACAATACATCATATAAGGTTTTACCCTCTGCCTTGTAGTAGGCGGCGGCTTCACACAGCATAAGGCTGGATTGTACCGCATCCTTATCACGAACAATGTCCGAAATCAAATAGCCGTAGCTTTCTTCGTAACCGAAAACAAACTGCTTTTCATTTGTTTGCTCGTATTTGTGGATTTTATCACCGATAAATTTGAAGCCTGTTAAGGTCTTTTCAACCTCAACGCCGTATTTCTTACAAATGCTGTCACCGATATTTGAGGTAACAATAGTGTTAAACATTATCGGGTTTTTGGGTAAAGTACCCTTGCTGATACGCTGCTCTAAAATATATTTTAACAAAACTGCACCCGATTGGTTGCCTGTCATCAAAATATAATCATCACCTTGTTTTACAGCTACACCCAAACGGTCACAGTCGGGGTCGGTAGTAATGGCAATGTCAGCGCCTACCTCTTTAGCTACCTGAACAGGGAGCTCAAAAGCCTCTTTAGTTTCGGGATTGGGGTTTTTGGTGTTAGAAAACTCTGTGTCAGGCTCACATTGTGCTAATACAGGCACTAAGTCATAACCCAATCGTGTGAGCACGGTGCGTACAGGGATATTACCTGTGCCGTGTTGAGGAGAATATACAACCTTTAATGAACTGCGGTCTACTGTATCGTCAAGGCTTATTTTCATTACCTCGTTGTAATATTTTTCATCCAAATCGGGTGAAATGCGGCGGATGAGTTCTCCGGCCTCATCTTCCTTAAGGACTTTGATTTTCAGCTCGTCCTCAATCTCGTCAATTTTCTCAACAACCATGTCATTCAAATGGGGAACCAATTGGCAGCCGTTTTCGTCATATATTTTATAGCCGTTGTATTCGGGTGGATTGTGAGAAGCTGTAATCATAA
The DNA here is from genome assembly GCA_045660865.1 of Acutalibacteraceae bacterium. Lineage (GTDB taxonomy): Bacteria > Bacillota > Clostridia > Oscillospirales > Acutalibacteraceae > CAZRRV01. The sequence goes on from JAZREP010000008.1 coordinate 55,488, forward strand.
CGCCGCCTGCGGCTTTTAAATTGCGAACTGCAAAGGAAAGTTCGGGAGTCGGGCGCAGAGAATCAAAAAGATAAGCAGTTATTCCGTTGGCTGCAAGCACACCGGCTGTTTCTTTTGAAAATTCAATACTCTTACGGCGGTTATCGTGTGCGATTACAACACCGCGCGAACAAGCATCTTCACCTAAGGTTTTAATATACATAGCAAAGCCTTGGGTTGCCTTGCGAATGGTGTATTTGTTCATTCGGTTGGTACCCGCACCGATGACACCGCGTAAACCGCCTGTACCAAATTCCATTGCGGTATAAAACCTATCGTAAATCTCGGTGTCGTTTAAGGAACGAAGTTCCTCCACGGTTTCGTTATCGGCGTTTTTACACCAATGCTCATAAAGTGCTTTGTAATCCATCAGACGACCTCCAATTTTTATTTAACGTTTTCAAAATATTGTATTAGTTTAATAAGTGCGGCATTCATTTTTTCGCGCTTTTCCGCAATACTGCCGACACCGCTAATTATACCCGAAATTTCAACCTTAAACAGGTCGGTTCTGCTGCGAATAATATCAATAAGACTGTTGCAGCCTTCGGGGTGACTCTCTTCCAATTTGGCTATGTAATCTTTACTGCTCTGTACAGCTTGGGAAACCATATCAGCGCCAATTTCAAGCACACTTTGGAAGGTTTGCATCTCGGTCTTGGGCTCGGTTTCGGTTTCGGTAATAACCTCAGCAGGCTCTTCGGCAACAGCGACTTCATCCTCCGGCTCAAGGGTAGGAGTTTCTTCGGCAACAGGCTCAACCTCGGTGGCAGTCTCAATATTTTCAATTTTAGGCTCTTCAGATATAGGCTCAGGCAACACTTCTTTTTCAACAGTGCTTTCGCCTGCTTCAGCCTTGTTACGCAAAATGGCTATTTCCTTTTCATACTGCCTGTTCCGTACCAATGCCTCATCCAAAGAAGCTTTTAATGCGGAACATTGCATAATAACAAGTTCAAGCTGTTCTTTTAATTTTTTATTCATTATATTCTTCCTTATACCTATAATGGTTTTATTTTATTATACTAGAAAACAAAATTTCTTGCAATACCTTATTCAAATTTATCCCTTAGCTTTTCTAAGGCTTTTTTCTCAATTCGTGATACATAAGAACGAGAAATGTCGAGCTTTTTAGCCACCTCACGCTGGGTGTATTCTTTTTTATAACCTATTCCGTACCTCATACGTACAATAATGCGCTCACGAGTGGTTAAAACATCATTCAAATAGGTGTTGAGCAAATTTAGTTTTATTTGCTTGTCAATATCATCAACAATATTTGTGTCATCTGCAATAATATCCATCAGCGTAATGGCGTTGCCCTCTCTGTCAGTATCAATAGGGTCACTAATAAAAACATCTTGCGCGGTTTTCTTCATATTACGAAAATGCATTAGTATTTCGTTTTCAATACACCTTGAAGCATAGGTGGCTAAACGGACACCTTTGGTGTAATCAAAGGTTTCAACTGCCTTAATAAGACCTATGGTGCCAATTGAAATCAAATCTTCAGTATCACCTGTGGCATTGTAATATTTTTTTATAATGTGTGCAACCAAACGCAAATTGTGTTCGATCAGTTTGCTTCTGGCATTCATATCGCCCTGCTCACGAAAGGCAATAAGGTATTCCAGTTCCATTTTAGCCGAAAGCGGTTGGGGAAAGGAACCTGAGTTAATTACATTAAGCGCAAAAAATAAAATACCGGACAGTATATTTAAAACTTCAATAAACATTTAGCACACCTCCAAAGATATTAGAGTATATGCGATGCAAAGTTTAATATTGCAAGTCCAAAAAAAGAGCAAAAGGCTCATAATACCTTTTGCTCTTTTAATTATTATATATCGAATTTGGTACTTAATAACGATACTTAACTTATAAATTTATTATAAGTTATTCTTGCTCACTAATCAAAGCGGCTTCCTGCATGGCTTGTATATCCGCATCATAGGAAAGCATAGGTTTAATATCAGTTTTGTGCTTGATATTGCGGTCAATGTAGTTGTTAGTGATTTTGCATACCAAAATAGAAAGTGAGAGAACACCAATAAGGTTGGGAATCATCATAAGACCGTTAAAGGTATCCGAAATATCCCAAGCAAGACTTGAGGTCATAACAGCACCGCTTATAATCATAAGGACAAAGAAAGCCTTGTAGTAAACAGCAGATTTTGTGCCGAAAAGGTACTCCCAAGCCTTTGTGCCGTAATGTGACCAGCCTAAAACTGTAGTAAAAGCGAATAAGAAAATCGCAACAGCTATAAACATACTGCCTAAATTGATGTTGCCTACGGCGAACACGCTGTCAAAAGCCTTTGCAACCAAGGTGGCGTCGCCAGAGGTGCCTGCCGCCAATTTGCCTGTGTTCAAATCAATAACACCCGAGGTAAGTACAACAAGCGCTGTCATGGTGCAGACTACCATTGTGTCGGCAAACACTTCAAAAATACCCCAGATACCCTGTGTTACGGGCTCCTTAACATTGGAGTTAGAGTGTACCATAACCGAGGAACCAAGACCTGCTTCATTGGAGAATACACCACGTTTAAAGCCCCAGGTAATAACCTGAGAGAGTGTAAAGCCTACTGCACCGCCCCAAGCAGCCTTTACTTTAAAAGCGCTTGCGAAGATAGCCTTAAAAGCGGCACCGATAGCATCATAGTTAACGCCGATAATTACCAAAGAACCGATTACATACAAAGCAACCATAAAGGGTACGATTCTTTCAGCCACATTAGCAATACGTTTAATACCGCCAAGGATAATAAGTGCGGCAATTGCCATAATAACTAAGCCGATAATAATGTTGTATAAATCAACGTTTAAAAAGGTTTTATCTGCAAGTGCTTCGATAGGGAATGCAGACTTAACATTGGCAACAATTTTATTAACCTGTCCCATGTTACCGATACCGAAAGAAGCAAGCAAAGCAAAAATTGAGAAGAGTACGGCTAAAACCTTACCAATAGTTTTAAAGCCTTTTTTACCTCCCAGTCCGTCTTGCAGAAAATACATAGCACCGCCGGACCATTCGCCTGCGGTATTCTTCCTGCGGTAGAATATACCGAGTACGTTTTCGGAATAGTTGGTCATCATTCCAAAGAAAGCAGCAACCCACATCCAGAAAATTGAACCGGGACCACCCGAAACAATAGCCGCAGCAACGCCGGCAATGTTACCAACACCGATGGTAGCGGCAAGAGCGGTACAAAGCGCTTGGAACTGCGAAATGGTACCTTTACCAACATTACGGTCGGTAACCTTTTTGCTGAAAAGATTACCCATAGTCTTTTTTATCCAATGACCGATATGGGTTACTTGGAAAATCTTGGTCATCAAGGTCATAATGATACCTGTACCAACTAATAAGAACAGACCGATTTTAACCCAAACAAATTCATTGATTGCATTGTTGATGTCTGTTACGTGGTCTACAAAATTTTTGCTTTCGCAACCGCAAAGAAGCAGAGGCAAAACGCAGACCGCCACAATCCACAAAAATCTTTTTTTCATAATAATCCCCCTAAAAATAAAAACAGAGTATTGCCAAATAAAAAAACGACAATACCCTGTAAATCAACAGTTTAATCATCTGTCCTTTTGCCTGAGAGTTTTGAGGAAATTCCTCTTGCACCTTCGGCCCTCGCATTAAAGCAAGCTTCTCCAGAGTACTATCGGTTATCAGTTCTTTTTACCTGAGAGCGTTATTCCTTCGGTCACCTAAAAGGCTGTTTCCTGACAACTTCATTTAGTCAATATTCAATTACCAATAGATTTTATCATAATCAATTCAAAAAAGCAATATTATTTTAAGTTTTTGTAATATAAAAAAGGGAAAAGGTGCCAAAATCATTGACTTTAAAGTGCTAATATATTATAATTCATAAGATAATAATGCATTTTTTGGAGGGGATTTCCTTGCAGAACAAAGATAAAAGTATGGAAACCGTTGTGGCACTTGCCAAGGGCAGAGGTTTTGTTTATTCGGGCAGTGAGATTTACGGCGGTCTTTCTAACACCTGGGACTACGGCCCGCTTGGTGTAGAATTGAAAAACAACGTTAAAAAAGCCTGGTGGAAGAAGTTTGTTCAGGAAAACCCGTACAATGTAGGACTTGACAGTGCTATTTTAATGAATCCTCAGGTTTGGGTTGCTTCGGGTCACGTGGGCGGCTTTTCTGACCCGCTTATGGACTGTAAAGCTTGTAAAACACGCCACCGTGCTGATAAGCTTATTGAGGATACAGGCGTAAACCCTGCCGGCTGGAGCTTTGAACAAATGGGTGAGTATATTAAGGAAAACAATATTGTTTGTCCTGATTGTGGTGCTTGTGATTTCACCGATATACGTAAATTCAACCTTATGTTTAAAACTTTCCAGGGTGTTACTGAGGATGCGAAAAATGAACTTTATTTGCGCCCTGAAACCGCACAAGGTATATTTGTAAACTTCCCGAACATTCAGCGTACAACCCGTCGTAAGGTGCCGTTCGGCGTTTGCCAGATTGGTAAATCCTTCCGTAACGAGATTACGCCCGGAAACTTTATTTTCCGTACCCGTGAGTTTGAGCAGATGGAATTAGAGTTCTTCTGTAAACCCGGCACCGAGCTTGAATGGTTCGCTTATTGGAAAGATTATTGTAAGAATTGGTTGTTGGCACTTGGTATTAAAGAGGAAAATCTTCGCTTGCGTGACCACGACCCTGAGGAGCTTTCGCACTACTCAAATGCCACCACCGACTTTGAGTTTATGTTCCCGTTCGGCTGGGGCGAACTTTGGGGTGTGGCTTCTCGTACCAATTTTGACTTGACACAGCATCAAAACACCTCCGGTAAAGGCTTAGAATATTTTGACCAAGAGACAGGCGAGAAATATTTACCCTATGTTGTTGAGCCTTCTTTGGGTGCTGACCGCGTATTGCTGGCATTCCTTTGTGATGCTTATGATGAGGAAACTGATGAAAAGGGTGACACCAGAGTTGTGCTTCGCTTACATCCCGCTTTGGCGCCTTATAAAGCTGCCGTGCTTCCGTTAAGCAAAAAGTTGGCAGAGCCTGCTCAAAAGATTTTTGCTGATTTGGCAAAAGAATTTATGGTAGACTATGATGACGCCGGTTCAATTGGTAAACGCTATCGCCGTGAGGACGAAATAGGCACACCGATTTGTATCACTTACGATTTTGATTCCGAAACCGATGGCTGCGTAACTGTTAGAAACCGTGACACAATGCAGCAAGAGCGTATTGCAATCAGCGAATTAAAGAATTACATTAAAAACACTTTGGAATTCTAATAATAAGCAACAAAAAACCTCCTATGAAAATAGGAGGTTTTTTTGTTTGGAAGTAATTGATTTTTACCAACGACCCGGGAGCCAAGGAGAGTTGGGGTCATACGCATCCGGTACGGAAACAGCATCTGAAGCTAGAGGCTCAGAATTAACAAGGTAAATATCAATTGTCGGAGCAGTATATTCCTTCATATCTGTAAATTCCTTTCATAATAAGTAATTATAAATTTAATTGACCTTACAGTTCGCTTGCGGGGGATTGTTGTTTTAAGGAAGCACGAGTTTTGCGTACCTCAGCTAAGTTAGCGGTGAGGCTTTCGTCTGCGCGACGAACAATGTCGTCAACGAAATCCTGTGCGGCACGGCGCATTTCACGGCTCTTGTTTTGAGCAGCAGAAATAATCTCAGCAGCTTTAGCTTGTGCAAGCTTTGTGATTTCCTCTTCTGCAACTAAAGCCTTTGCGCGCTCCTCAGCGTTGTGGATAATGCCCTCTGCCTCACGGCGAGCGCTTTCAAGTATGTTGTTTCTATCAGAAACTATACCCTTTGCTTGCTTTACCTCATTGGGAATAGCCATACCTAAATCGTCAATAATTGAGCGAATATGCTCTGCGTCAACAATAACACGACGGCCGGGCACTTTCATTCCGCTATCCAGTAAAGAGTCTAACTGTTCAAGTAATTCTTCCATATTCATTTGATAACATCCTTTCTTTTTAAAAGTCGCTCAATGACTTGATTGTAAATTTTACTAGGGATAAAATCTTTTATATCTCCACCCATGCTACCAATCTGTCGTACCATACTCGAGCTGAGATACATATTCTCTGCTGAGGTGGTAAGAAAGACGGTTTCAATTTCGGGGTTGAGTTTGTGGTTTGTAAGCGCCATTTGAAATTCATATTCAAAGTCAGACATTGCGCGAAGACCTTTAACAATGGCTGAGGCGTTTTTCAATTTGCAATATTCAGCCAGAAGACCATCGTAATAATCAATTGAAACATTTTCAATTTCTTCGGTTGCCTTACTGAGCAACTCCAGACGCTCTTCGGTAGAAAAACAGCCGCCCGATTTACTGTGGTTGTTCATTACCACAACTATTACGTGGTCGAACATTTTTGAGGCACGTTTGATAATATCCAGATGCCCTATTGTAACCGGGTCAAAACTACCGGGGCATACTGCAGTTAATCTTTTCATGAATCAACCTCATTTTGCTTTCTATAAAGAGATATGTGAATCTTGCCGTATTTATACTGCTTTGCACAGACAAAATCCTCTACAGTATCAGGTAAAGCAATGTCGGCAGGGTGTTCACAAATGATTATTCCATAATCACTCATAACCCTTGCGACTTTTTCTAAAACGGCAGGGAAATATCCGGCTTTGTACGGCGGGTCAAGAAATGCAATATCAAACATTCTGCTTCTTGAAGCTAAGAATGTAGAGTAGTCTGTTTTATGAACAGAAGCATTATCGACTAAACCGCAGTTAGCAAGATTGTTTTTAATTATATCTATTGCAGCAGCAGATGTGTCACAAAAATCACAACTTTCTGCACCGCGGCTTAAAGCCTCTATACCCATTTGACCGGAACCGGCAAACAAATCAAGGAAACGGCGCCCTTCAATATCAAATTGAATACTGCTGAAAATAGCTTCTTTTACTTTTTCGGAAGTGGGGCGTACTGCCTCACCCTCTAAGGTTTGCAAGCGCTTTCCACGCGCATAGCCTGTAATTACTCTCATGATATTACCTCACACACTATATTATCACACTAAATAGGGTGTTTTGTCAACTAAAAAATATAATATAAATAAAAATTATTTAATTTATAATAAAATACCCGAAAGACCATTCGCCTTTCGGGTATTGATTTAATTAAACATAACAAATTTTATTTTGCGTTCTTTTTCTTAGTCTTAACCTTTTTAACACGGCTGTCTTTATACTCACGCCATCTTACCCAAAGGGGAGCAGCAAGGCAAAGTGATGAGTAAGAACCTGAGATAACACCAATTCCCATGGGAATTGTGAAAGAACGTAAGGTTGTAAGACCGTTAAACTCAGCAACAACTAAAATAGCAACAATAGCGATAAAGGTTGCAACCGAGGTGGTAATGGTACGGTTTGTAACCTGCAACAAGCTTTCGTCGGTCAACTCTCTAAGACTCTTTTGCGGATAAAGCTTGCGGTTTTCACGAATACGGTCGTAAACAACGATTGTGTCATTCAGTGAGTAACCGAGGATTGTCAAAACTACTGCAACGAAGTTCATATCAATATCAAGATTGAAAACGATACAAGCGATAAATGCAATAATTAAGTCGTGAATCAGTGCGAAAAGTGACATAACACCGGCTGACAAACCGCCTATATTGCGGAAACGGAAAGCGATGTAGATAAGCAATAATGCAGAAGCAATTACCATTGCGGCTACACACTTAACAAAGAATTTTGAAGCCATTGTTTTGCTGACTGAGTTAGAGTCACCAAAAGCAATATTGTTGTTGGGGAATTCATCCTCCAATGCGCCAAGAATTATGTTTTGAACGCTTGCGCTTGTTTCTTCGGCTTCTTCCTCGGTGGTATCTGTTGAAGAAGTATCTTCAGTTTTGCTTTCTGTATTCAACTTATCGAGATTGATTTCGCCCGCAACAATGGAAATTACCAATTTTGCAGATTCGCCCGAATAGTCACGGCTTTCGGTTACCTCTACATTGGCATCCAAAGCCTGCTCGACAACCTCTTCAGCGGTGAAAAGATTTATATCGCCTGAGTAGGAATAGGTATAACGGCTGCCGCCCTTAAAGTTAATATCAAGGCCTACACCCCAAATTAAAGCAGCAATAATACCTACAGCAATAATTGCAGCCGATATGATTAAACAAATTTTTAAAGAACCGGTATAGCTGAATTTAGGCTTGAGTTCAGTTGAAACTTTTTTATTTTTGAACATTCTTTGCACCTCCAAACAGCCAAGGATTGCGTAGGAATTTGAAACGTGAAATGCTCTTTGTCATCAGACGAGAAGCAGATACACCCATAATCATATTGAACAGTACGCCTATAAGCAAGGAATAACCGAATGAGTAAATAGAACCGGTTACGGAAGTACCGAACAAACGCATAATGGGGGAGAATACGGTGTAAATGATGGAACCCGGTGTGCCGAAGCAACCCATAAGAACTACTGCGACAATAGCAACGGTAATGTTACCATCAAAGATAGAAGACCAAGCTTCAGAATAACCTGCGTCAATAGCACCATCAATTGTTTTGCCCTTGCGGAATTCTTCTTTAACACGCTCGGATGTAATAACGTTAGCGTCAACACCCATACCGATTGAAAGAACGATACCGGCAATACCGGGGATGGTCATTGTAAAGCTTTCTGCGCTCGGGAAGAAACCTGAGGTGAAAGCAATGATACCTGCGATTTGACCCATAAGAGCTATACAAGCAATTAAGCCGGGTAAACGGTATTTTAAAATCATAAGTAAGCACACGGCAATAAAAGCAACTGCACAGGCAATGATCATAATATCTAATGCCTCAGCACCTAAAGTCGGGCTTACAATCTGCAGCTTGGAATCATCAACTGTCAAGGCAAAGGGTAAGGAACCTGCGTTAATTTTGTCAGCCAAATCCTTAGCCTCGGTTTCGTCGCCTATGTTAGTAATAACTGCTTCACCGTTGGTGATGACATCGTTAACGGTTGGTGCAGAAATAATAACATCATCCATCCAAATAGAAATTTGGGAACCTTTAAGTCTTCCGGTAGCCTCGGCAAACTTGTCTTTACCGGCTGAAGTAAGGTGCAATTGTACTACATAAGCACCTGTCTCTTGGTCAACAGCGGGGCTGGCACTCTTGATGTCCTTAGCACCCTCCAAAACAACCTTTTCGTTGGTTTGACCCTCATAGAAACGAAGAACTGCGGTTTCGCCAAGCTCAGCAACTGCTGCAGCGGGGTCAAAATCCTTTTCGTCAGACTGCCAAGGGAAACGCACGATAATCTGGTGACTGTCGTGGTCTGTGTAAACCTCGTAATCGGTTATGTTTTTGTTAATTAAACGAGTTTCAATAATGGTTTTGGCAGAGTCCATATTAGCGGTGGTGATTTTACTGTCGTCAATATCGGGTGAAAAGATGGCTTCAACACCGCCACGAATATCAATACCCCAGCGAATATCCTCTGCTCCTTTGATATATGTTTGTTTCGTGTCTCCGTAATAGTTTGTAACACCAAAGAAGGTAACATAGGTGAAAACAGCTATTAGCAAAAACACAATGAAAAACACCGGCTTGCCTACACGCTTTTTCATTGGCAAATCCTCCATTTAAACGTTAATAATTTTGGCCGTATGGACCTACTAGTAAATTATATAATTTCCACTATACAAAGTCAATAATATTTATATAAATAGAGATTATTTTTCTTCACAAAGCTTCTCAAGTGCCGCATATTTAATGCTGGTGCACAAAAGACGTGTTGCAACCTGTAATTCTTCTACTGAAGGGTAACTCGGTGCAATGCGAATGTTGCTGTCATCAGGGTCTTTACCATAAGGGAAAGCAGCGCCTGCGGGTGTCAACACCAAACCTGCTTCCTTACAAAGCGAAACAACCCTTTTAGCGCAACCGCGCATTACATAAAGGGAGATAAAGTATCCGCCTTTTGGTTCGTTCCAATGGGCGATTCCGGAGCCTTCAAGCTCGGTTTTCAGTCCCTCAATAACAGTAAAGAACTTAGGCGCAAGAATTGCTGCATGTTTTTGCATTTGTTCACGTATTGATGCAATATCGGGGAACATTTTTGCGTGACGCAGATGGTTAACTTTATCAGGGCCTATTGTCTGGTATGACATACGGCTTTTAATTTCAGCCAAGTTGCCCTCGCTCGCTGCCATTGCCGCAACACCGCCGCCTGCAAAGGTGATTTTTGAGGTGGAGGTAAATTGAATTACCAAATCGGGATTGCCTGCGATAAGACACTCGTTGTAAATGTTTTTAAGCTTGCAATCTTCTTCACCAAGCAAATGTACAGCATAAGCATTGTCCCAAAAAATACGGAAATCCTTTGCCGCAGGCTTTAAATGTGCCAATGCAGTTACAACCTCATCGCTGTAAACCACACCGCCGGGGTTGGAAAACTTAGGCACACACCACATACCCTTAACGGCAGGGTCTTTTATCAGTTCGGTAACCTCACTAATAAGCGGACCGTTCTCATCCATATGAACAGGTACCATTTCAATACCGAAATATTCGCAAACGGTAAAATGGCGGTCATAACCCGGAGAAGGGCAAAGGAATTTTATTTTTCCCTGCAAAAGCCAGGGCTTTTCACCGCTAAAGCCTTTGTACATACCCTGAGCTATAGTATCAAACATCATATTCAAAGAAGAAGAGCCGCCGGCAATAACCAAAGCAGGGTCCATTTCGAGAATATCTGCAAAAACATTGCGAATTTCCTGCAATCCTTCAAGTCCGCCGTAGTTGCGGCAATCAGTTCCGTTATTTGAATTAAAACCTGTATCAGCATTTACTGCGGTAGCTAATGCGTTTGCAAGCTCTAACTGCTCGGGAGAGGGTTTACCTCTCGACATATCTAATTTGAGCCCGCGTGCGCAAAGCTCATTATATTGCTCTTTTACAATGTCTAATTCATTGTGTAATGCTTCTGCATTCATCACAGTATATTTTGACATCTAAGCACCTCCATGCAATAATTCAATAATTATACAGTATTTTGTTTTGGATTTCAAGACAAAAAATCATATTCAGGTTATATTTTTCCAATAAAAACAACACTTAACACTAAAAAAACTTCAAAAAATTATATATGCACCTAATAATTTTAAGTTAATTAGGCAAAACGCATTATTTTGTTAATCTGTAGGTTGATAAAACGATTTTCGTCGTTATTTTCTTGCAAAAAGTTGTTATAAATAGTATAATTATACTCAATTTGAAAGGAGAGGGTTAAATGAAGAAACAATTTAAGGAGCTAAAGCTTAACCCAAACACCAATTTGCTTGAAAAAACTGAGTTTGAATATCCTTTGCAGGATATACAACACCCAAAACTTTATCGGCAAATGTTTAATTATCAATCAGTACCTAAAATTGCCTTTAACAGACGTTTGGTACCGATGAATATGCCTAAAAATATATGGATTACCGATACAACCTTCCGTGACGGTCAGCAATCTCGTGAGCCGTATACAACAGAGCAGATGTTACATCTGTTTGATTTGTTACATAAGCTCGGCGGTCCTAAGGGTATAATCCGCCAAAGCGAGTTTTTCCTTTACAGTAAAAAGGATAGAGACGCGGCTTATAAATGTATGGAACGCGGTTATGAATTCCCTGAGGTTACAAGCTGGATACGTGCCAGTAAAAGCGATTTCCAACTGGTAAAGGATATTGGCGTTGCTGAAACGGGAGTGTTGGTAAGCTGTTCTGACTACCACATATTTAAAAAGCTTAAAATGACTCGCGCACAGGCAATTGACCATTATCTGGCAGTAGTTAAAGACTGTATTGAAATGGGAATTAAACCCCGTTGCCATTTGGAAGATATTACCCGTGCCGATTTCTACGGTTTTGTAGTACCTTTTGTTACCGAACTTACAAGATTGAGCCATGAATCGGGTGTGCCGATTAAAATTCGTGCTTGCGATACTATGGGCTACGGTGTTTCTATACCCGGTGTGGCATTACCGCGCAGTGTGCCGGGCATTATATACGGACTTAATCACCACGCTCGCGTTCCGTCTGAGCTTATTGAGTGGCACGGACATAACGATTTCTATAAGGCTGTTACAAACTCAACTACAGCTTGGCTTTACGGCGCTTCGGCGGTTAACTGTTCCTTGCTTGGTATTGGCGAGCGTACAGGTAACTGTCCGTTAGAGGCTATGGTTATGGAGTATGCTCAGCTAAAAGGCACTTTGGACGGTATGGATACACTTGCTATTACCGAGATAGCTGATTATTACCGCACCGAGCTTGGTTATGACATTCCTCCAAGAACACCTTTTGTAGGTAAGGATTTCAATGTTACCCGTGCCGGAGTTCACGCTGACGGACTTATGAAGGACGAGGAAATATACAATATTTTCGATACCAATAAATTGCTTGGTCGTCCGCCAAAGGTAATGATTAGCAACACATCGGGTCTTTCGGGAATTGCTCATTGGATAAATTCCGAGTATAAACTGAATGGCGATGCGGCGCTGAATAAGAATAGCGCAGTTGTTGTTGCTATCAAGGAAGAAATTGATAAAGATTATGCACAAGGCCGAGTTACTTGTATGTCTGACGGCGAGTTGCATGAGTTGTATAGACGATTCAATAACAAATAGGAGTTAAAAATGGGATTAAATATTACGCAAAAGATTATTAAAGCTCACTTACGTGAGGGTGAAATGAAGGCAGGGGAGCAAATAGGTATTGCTATTGACCAGACCCTGACTCAGGACTCAACCGGCACGATGGCGTATTTGCAGCTTGAGGCTATGGAGGTAGAAAAGGTAAAAACCTTACGCTCGGTAGCCTATATAGACCATAATATGCTGCAACAAGGCTTTGAGAATGCCGATGACCATAAGTTTATCCAAACAGTAGCAAACAAGCACGGCATATATTTCTCAAAACCCGGTAACGGTATCTGCCACCAAGTGCATTTAGAGCGTTTTGGTGTGCCCGGTCAAACCTTACTCGGCTCTGACAGCCATACACCTACCGGTGGTGGTATAGGTATGCTGGCAATTGGTGCCGGCGGTTTGGACGTTGCGGTTGCTATGGGTGGTGGCACATATTACCTTAATATGCCTAAGGTATTAAAGGTTGAATTAAAGGGTAAATTAAACCCCTTTGTAAGTGCCAAGGATGTTATTTTAGAGGTTCTGCGTCAATTGTCTGTTAAAGGCGGCGTAGGTAAGGTTGTAGAATACTGTGGCGAGGGTGTTGCAACACTTTCTGTTCCCGAACGTGCAACCATAACCAATATGGGAGCTGAGCTTGGAGCTACCACTTCGGTATTCCCTGCAGATGAGGTTACCCGTGCTTTCCTTAAGGCACAAAATAGGGAAGAGGCATACACTGCTATTTACCCCGATATGGATGCTGAATATGATGAAACCATAACGGTTGATTTAAGCGCATTAGAGCCGCTTACAGCATTGCCTCACAGCCCTGACAATGTTAAAACTGTAAAAGAGGTTGAGGGTACAAAGGTAGACCAAATTATGATTGGCTCTTGTACAAACAGCTCATATTTAGATATGATGCGTGTTGCGGCCATTTTAAAGGGCCGTACAGTTCCTGCAAATATCAGCCTTGTTATTGCACCCGGCTCTAAACAGGTGCTTACAATGCTGGCGCAAAACGGCGCATTAGCCGATATGATTGATGCGGGCGCAAGAATTTTGGAATCAGGTTGCGGTCCTTGTATCGGTATGGGTCAGGCACCTGCAACAAACGCCATTTCCTTGCGTACAATCAACCGTAACTTTAAAGGCCGTTGCGGTACTACCAATGCAGGCGTTTATATCGTAAGCCCCGAAACCGCTGCTGTCAGCGCTGTTATGGGCAAGCTTACCGACCCAAGAGCATTTGCTGGTCAGGTTGACTTAGATATTCCTATGCCCGAACAGTTCCTTATTAACGACAATATGATTGTTGCTCCGGGGAACGATGGAGAGGTTATAAAGGGACCCAATATTAAGGATTTCCCAATCAATACTGCATTGCAGGATACTCTTTCAGGCAAGGTGCTTATTAAGGTTGAGGATAATATAACAACCGACCATATTATGCCCTCCGGTGCATCGTTGTTGCCCTACCGTTCAAATATTCCGCATCTTTCGGATTATTGCTTAACACCTTGTGACCCTGATTTCCCCAAGCGTGCTAAGGAAAACGGCGGCGGCTTCATAGTAGGCGGCGAGAACTACGGTCAAGGCTCCTCTCGTGAGCATGCTGCTTTAGTACCGCTTTACTTAAAGGTTAAGGCGGTAATTGCAAAAAGCTTTGCCAGAATCCATAAGGCTAACTTGATAAACTCCGGCATATTGCCGTTGGTATTCGAAAATCCTGCCGATTATGACAGCATTACCGAAATGAGCGACCTTGTAATAGAGGATTGCTTAAAAGGTGTCGAAAACGGAAAACTTACCCTTAAAACAGGGGATAAAGAAATTCCGGTGCTCATAGAACTGACCGATAAGGAACTCGCGGTATTAAAGGTCGGCGGAAAAATCAATTTTATAAAGAATATGCAATAAAAAAACAGCCTCGTCACCGAGGCTGTTTTTATTTATATTTTTTGTTTTCTTTTTAAGAATTTAGGTGGCCAAAAGACTAACCATTCAGCCAAAGCGCAAAGCGGTAGTGCGGCAAATATATCAATAATCGAATGTTGTTTAACAAAAGCAACCGATATGCAAATAAAGAAAACGGCAACCACCACCAAAACCTTCATTGGCTTGCCCACTGACTTTTCTCTCAACCAGGTAGAAGCTATACCTAAAGAATAGGCGACGTGTAACGACGGGCAGACACCGGTGTTTGTGTCAACCGAATAAATAAGCCCCATAACGTCGGTTAAAAAATTGTCCCTTGGGAACTCAGTCGGTCTAAGGTCTTGTCGGTTGGGAAAGATGATATATATGGCCATAGCAATAATTTGAGTGATTATTATATATTTTTGCAACCTTACAAAATTTTCGGTGTTGTATAAAGCAAAATACAATAGCGAGAAAACGATAAGCAAATACCAGAAGGTATAAGGTATAACAAAAATTTCCATAAAAGGTATAATGTCATCAAGCTTGCTGTGTATTGGATAGCACTTTTCTATGGGGATAAGATTTTCGGTTAGAAAATAAAACGCAAAATAACCTAACCACCCAAACAAGTATTTTAAATGGGAAAATTCGGGTGTGTTTAATTTGGAAAGCCTAAAATTCTTATAATCAACAACAGGTTTTCTCATTTTCTTGCCTCCTTACAAGGAATGTTGCTGTTATAGTGTTTGGCGGGAATATTACTGTATGGAACAACCTTGTGGTAAGGTAAGTTTACGGCAAGCTGTGTTATCTCATTCATTAGATATTTGCAAATTCGTTCACGCTCATTTTCAATCGGTTGGTCGGGGCAGTAAACTATGGGTTTGCCCAAAACCGCTTTTTTCAAGTTCGGCGCAATGTACATAGGAACAAAGGAAGCCTGCTTACCGGTGCGTTTATAATACATTTTAGCAACATCAACAAACTTGTCTTGGAAATTATTGATAATATGATTATGAGGTTCATAGCATTCGGGGAAAATGATTACCTTAGTATCCTCTGCTAACGCCCTAACGGTTTGTCGATAGGTTGATACAATCCTTGTGTCGTGGAAAACGGGGATAGTTTTAGCGTTATTAAAAACACAAACCGAAATAGGAGCTATTACATAAGATAAAAGCTTGTAAAACCATCTGATGCATTTGGGTTTTGAACTCCAAAAATCTTCAAATGCGTAAGCAGGCACTTCTTTTAGATACATCATTTGCCAAGCGCACCAGGTTGTGCGTTTGCCGGGGAAATATATCTCACCTACAATAGGTCCGTTCATCTGGGTGTGGTTGCCGACAACGATACAGCCATCGTCGGGTAGGTTTTCTGTGCCCTTGATTGTGGTTTTTGGGTAAAACAGTTTCACAAGACCTCTTATAATAAGAAAACAAGTAAAAACAAATTTATTAGTGGGCTTCATTTTTCGCTTAACGCATCCTTTATATGTTTAATAAAACTGTTAAAAATATTATTTAGAAAACTAATGGAATATGATAACATTTTAACACATTTTGTTTTAATATGCCATATGATATTTATTTTTATTATTAATCAACTGTAAGAATAAAATGGCCGACAATCCAAAAATAATTGTCGGCCTCGTTTGTTTTATGAAATTTTACTGGATAGCAAGTTGAATATTTTCTTAGTGTCAGCAGTATTCTTGCCGTTTATAATAAGCACTTTTCCGTTAGACTCTAAAATCACACAGGACTTGCAACGAGTATAGGCATAACGAGTATAATTGCCAAACTCATCGTTTTTAAAATTGCCCATAGATAATCTTGCAGAGGCAAAACCGTATGTGCGGATTCCTGCATCATAATTCTCTCGGTATTCAATGTTATCTATATCAGAGTAGTCAATTTCAATATCATCATAATAGGAAGCTTCAATTTCAAAGGAATCATCGTCGTAATCAATGTTGATATCACCTGTGAACATCAGCACCATAGTTCCAACTAATATTAAAGGTACCAAAACAGCGGATATCTTAACTGCAATTTTTTCACCTTTGCCTGTTACAACGCGGGTGTAAACAACGCCCTCTTTTTTGTGCTTCCTGTAAATGCTGTAAGAATAAACCATCGGCACAATAATCATTGCGAATGTAATGATTAAAAGAGCGGTCGCCATAATTTTTAAGGGCAGGAATATGCAAAACAGCATAGCAATACCGCCGATAACCCATAACTTACCGCCCAAGCGGTGAGTTTTATTCCAGTTTTCCTCGTTACCGAGAGTCCAATAGATTTTTATGCCAAGAGTTTTGTTCTGCACAACCTTAGGCATATAATTACCAATAAGAATGAAGAGGGCGCCAAAGAATATCGGTGTTAACAGTTCAAAGCCAAACTCTTTTTCAAAAGCAATGCTATAAATAATCCCGTTTGTAAAAAGGGAAACAAAGGGTATAATCCAGAAAATAATTCCCATAGCTTTTTTGTTTTGGTTCTTATGGTTTTTATCCAAGGTGGATACAAGTAACATAACTATGTGAACAACTAATAGAATCAAAGGTAGTAAAAAAACAGCAAAAGCTTTTGAGCCAAAACCGTCTGCTACACCGTCGGCACCCCAGTGGGTAGTCATAGTGTAGGGTAGCTCGTTCCAAAAAATCAAACCAAAAAGAATAGGTATTAAAATAATAATAGAGGAGATAAGTGTTTTTAATTTGTTGTTTTTAATCATTTAATTTTCTCCTTTCAAATCTGCAATCCAAAGCATAGTTTCTTCCAAAACAGAGGTGTTTATTTCATAAAAGATAAATTTGCCCTCTCGTTTGTCCCTAATTAAATCAGCGTCTTTAAGCACCGACAAGTGTCTGGATATTGACGCCGCCGTTACAGGGAAGTGTTCTACAATATCTCCGGCTGACATCCTGCCGCGTTTTAATAAGTTTAAAATTTCACGGCGAATAGGGTCGGCAAGTGCTTTTAGTGTGTTGTGTAAACTCAAAACACATCCTCCTTTAACATTTAACCTAATTGTTAATTGTATTATAAACAAAAAGATAATTTTTGTCAATGAAAAATTATCTTTTTATAATTAGTATTAAAATGTTAGGTGTTGCAATCTACTATAAAGAAGTCAATGCCGTCAATTTTTTCTATTAAAGCAAGCTTCTCATCGGGGACAGATATGGCTTTAACCACAATTAAAATGCCAATGTGTCCAACAGCGCTGCTTTTAGGGGAAACAACATTTACTTTAATGTTATTTTCGAAAATTTCACGAAGTTGCTGTACAATGGTGGCGGCTTTGCTTGTTTCGGAAACTTCCAAATAAATATTTAAAAAGTTTTTTCTCTTTTCAAAATGACCAAGTAAAGTGATGGAAGCAAAGCAGAGAAGTGTTGCAATAAGGGCACCCGAATAGAAACCGTAGCCTACGGCAATACCTATGATTGAAGTAGTCCAGATGCAAGCGGCGGTGGTAAGGCCTGTGACGTCGGTACGGTTACGTACCAAAATCATACCTACGCCCAAAAAACCGATGCCTGATACTACCTGTGCTGAAATACGGAATGCATCTCCGCCCATAGCACTTTCAACCGAAAAAATGCCTACAAGAGCGGTTATAGTTGAGCCAACAGATACAAGTATATGTGTACGCAATCCTGCCGCTCTGCCGTGTATACCACGCTCAAAACCGATAATACCGCCTATAATGGCAGACAATACTATTCGTATTAAAACCGAATAAATATTGAAATCTTTAATCAACTCTAAAAATTCCACAAATTTTCACCTCATACATAGTTACTGAGCAACAAAAGATATTATTACTCTTTTTTTAGTAAAACTTGCTATCTGAAAATAAAAAAGGCGAGGGTATAAATTTTACACCCTGCTTCTTTAAAATTAGTATGCAAATATTCTATTATAAATGAATTAAAAAGTCAAGTTCTAAATAATAATAAAAAGCCAGGCCATAAAGCCTGGCTTTTTACAAACTATTCTTCTTTGTTTTTAGGGTTTTTAACGAAAGCGCCGATAGCCATAACAACGGCAAAAATTATAATGTAGAAAAGAACAGGGAATGAGAAAGCACCTTTTTCTTTTGCCTGTAAGAACGGAGTTATACCATGTGCATACACAGCCGCATAGACCATAAAGACACAAGATAACAGAGCAATTGACGGTATAAGGAATCTCTTAACAAATCCCAACTCTTTTTGGGTTTTCATCCAAATGATAAAAATGGGGATATACATAGCATAAATAGTGACGATGGGGAGCTCAGAGGAATCAAAATTAAAGTATCCAAACCAACCATCAGTAAGGTTTGCGCCATAGAAGTAAACTAACCAGGCGCTGCAAACAAACAGACCCCAAATGGATGAATTGGTAACCATATTAGTAGATTTATCTATCTGGGAGAACATATTCGGTCTGGGTCCTTGGTCACGGCAAGCAATAGCGTACATACCACGTGTGGCACCAACCATCAAGCCGTTTAATGTGCCAAGGCAGGAAATGATAATACAAATGTTAAGGAAAGCACCGCCGACATTACCAAAAATATTAGTGAATGCGGTGGTAGCACCCTCTTTAATTAAAACCTCGTTTGTCGCACCGCCGGCAACGCCTATATAATATAAAACGTAAGCGGTAACAAC
The DNA here is from genome assembly GCA_045660865.1 of Acutalibacteraceae bacterium. GTDB lineage: Bacteria > Bacillota > Clostridia > Oscillospirales > Acutalibacteraceae > CAZRRV01. Next base: position 74,789 of record JAZREP010000008.1, read on the forward strand.
AATGATAGAACCAATAATCAAAGCTAACGGCAAGTTTTTCTTGGCGTTTTTAAGCTCAGCATTTATAGAAGTAGCAACAATCCAACCTTCGTAAGCAAAAACGGTAGCAACAACAGCCGCAAAAAGACCGCCGCCTGTTCCGCCTACAACCTCTGTAAGAGTGCTTGTGAAATTGTTTGTTAATGTGCCGTTAAAGAAACCTACCAAGGTGCCCACAATAGCCATTAAAGTTATCGGGATAAACTTAATAATTGTTGCGCTTATCTGGAATTTACCGGCAAGCTTTGGTGAAAATACGTTCAGTGTATATGAAGCAATTAAGCAGAAACCTGCAAGAGTTAAAACCTCAGGGCTGTTCAAACTCCAGCCAAAAAGAACACCGAAATATCTTGCGGAAACCCAAGCAAGAACAGAGGTCATGCCCGGATAGTAGATGTTTACCATAAACCAAGCAAGATAATATGCGTAGGTTTTTCCGCAGGTGGCTTCGGCATAGTCAACAACGCCACTTACTTTTTCATACTTTGTTGCCATGTTAGCAAACTGTAATGAACAAATAATCATCAAAAAGCCGGTTATAATCCAAGCCAAAATACCAAGCGGCATATCACCGTTAGTTGCGGCTAAAACGTTTTGCGCTTTAAAAAACACACCTGAACCGATTACAGTTCCAACTACCATACAAATAGCGGTAGGTAAACCGTATCTTTTTTCAAGTTTATTCATAATATTTGCCTCCTTAAATATTTGCTGAAAATATTGTAACAAAAAAATATTTATTTGTAAAGAAAAAACCACCAAAACAAAAAACCGACCAATTGGTCGGCTTTTGCTTAGCTGTTACGATTATTATGATTTTTAGCACAAGGATTCGTAGCCCTTGTAATTCACATTAGAAGAACAGTTTTCTCTCTATCATCTCGCGAGTTGCACTGTTAATGGCAAAATAAATAAGTAAACCACCAAACAAGAACAACACAACCAACGGATAGATTGACCAACCGATAAATCTTATGTCAAAGGTTATCTCAATTAAAAACTCTATAAGCAGCATAAAGGCACCTAAAGCCATAAATGCGCCTCCGAGAATATATAGCTTGCCTTTGCGCAGATAGTATATCAGAGTAACAACTGTGCAAGTGATAAAACATAGCCCGCTAACCACAGGCAATGCAAAACTTAAAAACCAACTACCGTTTGTGGCTAAATTGATATAGAGTAGATAGAGTGCTGTTGCAACAAAATTGCAAGGAACAAATATCACAGGGTTTGGCTTCTTAAACCATAGCGGCAATGCAAAAACAATGTAAGAAACCACTAACGCACCTGCGACATATCCAAACCATTCCGGCTTTCCATCGAGTGATAAGTCTGCAAAGAAACAAACGAGCAATGGGATAAAGAATAAAATAATAACTGCACCGTTCAATACTAGAGACCCTGAATTGGTTTTTGGCATCTTATTGCTTGGATATAACGGTTGTTCAGCCGTTTGCTCAAAATCAGGATGGCAAACGACAGTGTTACAAAGGGGACATTTCTTTTCGGTGTTAGCAAGTTTTACACCGCATTTTATACAGTACATATCGTTTACCTCTCATTCTGATTGCTTTCCACCATAGCGGAAATACCTAATTCCTGCAGAACAGCAAAAAAGTGCCGTTCTAACTCTGCTTCTTTAATGTTACGAATAAAATTGATATAGATAGTATCGCCGAAGGACAGCATACCGCAGTTGTACGGAGCTGCCGCTTGAACACCGAGAATAAAGTCAAAGCGTTTGATATATTTTGCCATTACTTCGGGCAATTTTACCTGACCAATATTAGAAAGAGTCAAGCAGGATTTCTTTTCACCAACGCTGTCAAATATAGCCTTCATAACTACATTCTTTATCGGCAACGGAATAAGGCGAACAAGCGGATTCTTCTCATCATTTACATTGGTGGCAATCACACAGCTCATGTGCTTTGCCGTAAATTCCGTTCCCATCTTGTGCTGAATCACTTTACAGATTTCATCCAAGGTGTACTCACCAAGGCGAGGGTCTAATTCCGGAACCGTATACATTGCGAAGTTCCTAAGTGTGCTGCTTGGAAACAGTTGGCGAAGATTCACGGGTATCAACAGCTTGATTCGCTTTTGACGTCTTATGTTTGGGTTCTTTTCGTTTTGGAGATTGAGGAGTGCCTTCATCATAACAGCGCTCATAAACACCGTTAAAGTTGAATTATACTTGTGTGCTGTATCCAACGCTTCTTTAACAGGTATGTTGAAGCAAGTCAGATTTAAGAAACCATCTTTCTGCGGCTCACCGTACATGTGCCAAGCGTTTGTGTCTTTACGACTTGCAGGTACAGAACCGGCATTCTTCGGGAAACAGTCCTCTAATTCTTCCTCTGTAGGTAAATCCTTACGGTTTACGATTCCGTTTTCGCAAGGAATATCAATGTTGTATTTCTGTTCAAGGTATTCTGCAACTAAACTTTTAAGAAAAATCAAAGCGCCTGTTCCATCGGTCAAAGAATGGAAGAACTCAACAGCTATACGGTTGTTGAAAACGATTACTCGAAATGCACATTTTCGCATTTCATTCTTGCTCATATATGTAAGAGGATAGCTGTATTCTTCTCTGATTTCGGGAGCAGACTCCACTTGTTGCAAATAATACCAAAATACACCCTTGCGCAAACGAGCTGCAATGGATGGAAAACGCTTAACGGTAATATCTAAAGCCGACTTTAATACACCCGTATCCACATCATCAAAAAGTGTTACGGATTGCCTAAAAACATTACTCCAATTTTTCCGTCTTGCCGCAGGGTAGATTTTTGCTGCGTTATCCAGTCTAACCCACCTAAGCGGTCTTGCTGCTTTCTTTGCCATAAAGGTATATCCTTTTCATTTAATTCTTGAAAAATGCAACAACTACAGCACCGGGACCGGCGTGTGTGCCAATGACACTACCTACAGTTGTGTAACGCACCTCTTGGAGATTGCCTTCCCAGATGTGTCGGCTATCTTCGATATATTTAAGTAATAACGCATCCGAAATGCCGCTGTAGCCAAGCAACACAGGCTTGTTGAAATCAATACCGCCGGCTTTATCTATCTCCTGAACAAGCAAATTGTTGCCCATCTTAGAGCCACGTGCCTTTCCAAGCATATTGATTTCGCCATCTATAACAGAAAGAACCGGTTTGATGTTCAACATACTACCGGCAAAGGCTACCGCTTTGGAAATACGACCGCCTTTTTTAAGATATTCGAGCGTATCCACCAAGGCAACAATTACAATTTTTTTCTTTTCTTCTTCCAGAATCTGCGCTATTTCTTCTGCGCTTTTTCCTTCGTCCAGCAGTCTAAAAGCTAATTCCACCAAAATACCACTGCCCATTGCAGCAGTACAACTATCAACGATATAAATATTTTCATAATCTTCGGCAGCAATGGTGGCGCTTTGATATGTCCCGGAAAATTTTGAAGCAAGGGTGATAACAACTGCCGCTTCACCGGACTCTTTTGCTTTTTCAAATTCTTTCATAAAAGCATCCGGTGTAGCCTGGCTTGTGGTGGGTAATACATCGCTCTCAATTAACTTTTCATAAAAGGTTTTATGGTCGATGGTAACACCGTCAATAAATTCTTCTTCACCAAAATGAATGGTAAGCGGTACTGTATGTACTCTGTTTTTGTATTTTGGCATTAAATCTGCTGTGGAATCCACAATAATTCTTGTTTTCATAAATAAACTCCTTATTTTTCTCCACTATTTGAAATGGATTCTAAACTCTCGCTGATAATGGATAAACTACGGTAAAACGCTACTCGCTCTTCCTCGGTAAGTCCATCGCTGATAGTATCAAGAACGCCTCCAATTTTATCGGCAATCTTTTTTCCGACTTTTAAACCCTTATCAGTTAGTAATAACACACTTTTATATCTTTTAGGGCATTTTACCTCATGAGTAATATAGTCGTTAGTTTCAAGGTAATTTAATGCACGAGAAATGGTTGCTTTGTCTTCCTCACAACGTTCACAAAGGTCGGTTGCCGTTGCTCCTTTGTTCGTGTAAAGATAATATAAGCAGGAAACATGAGCACTTCTCAAATTGTATTCTGCCATTTCTTGATTTTTGATTTTGCGAATATTGCGGCTGATTCGGTTAATCAAAACCGTAAAAGTTTCAAATCTTTCTTGCATTGCAATACCTCCAAACTTGTTGAAATATCAACAAGTGGCAGTATAACACAAACTTGTTGATATGTCAACAAGTTTCAAAGCCTAGTCCCATTCCCACCAAAGCAAAACAAAAAACCAGCCCAAAAGGACTGGTTCATTGTTTTGGTGGGAGCGGGTGGATTCGAACCACCGAAGTCGTCGACAACAGATTTACAGTCTGCCCCCTTTGGCCACTCGGGAACACTCCCATATTAAATTTAAAAAAATGGAGCTGGTGGACGGACTTGAACCCCCGACCTGCTGATTACAAATCAGCTGCTCTACCAACTGAGCTACACCAGCGAACAGCAATTGATAATATAACATAGGATTTAACCTTTGTCAAGACCTAAATAATTAAAATTTTGTCTCAATTTTAATATTTTTATTGAAATTATGTATATATTTCTTGTCTTTTTGAAAAGGTTATGTTAAAATGAGCAGTGGTGCTTTATATTAGCAGAAATTGGAGGAAGTAAAATGTATAATGCTTTAGCGATTGCAACTGAGTTTAAAACCGATGGTATCCCACAAAAATCGGAGCCGTTTGGTTGCGGTCATATTAATGATACATTTTTAATTACAACCGATACAGAACATTTATATGTTTTACAACGTATAAATACAAATGTTTTCAAAAACCCGAAGCTTTTAATGGATAATTACGCTTCTGTTACTGAATACTTAAAAAAGTACATTGCTAATGAGGGTGGAAACCCCGAGCGCGGAACATTGAATTTGATTCCTACCAAGGCAGGAGAAAACTGGTTAGAGAAAGACGGAAAATGCTGGCGCATGACCATTTATATTGATAACACAGTTACAATACAAATCGTTCAAAATGCGCAGGATTTTTACTGGGCAGGCCGTGCATTTGGAAAATTCACCTGTCAATTAGCCGATTACCCGTCTGAAACACTTGGTGAGACAATTCCTAATTTCCATAACACACCTTCTCGCTACCGTGATTTTGAAAAGGCGGTAGAGGATGATGTTTGCGGACGTGCTGCATCTGTAAAGGCTGAAATTGATTTTGCACGCACACAAAAAGAATACACCTCGTTGTTTGTGGATATGCTTGATAAGGGTGAGTTACCGCTTAGAGTTACTCATAACGATACCAAACTCAACAACGTTTTGCTTGATGAAAAAACCGGAGAGCCGGTAGCAGTTGTTGACTTAGATACCGTTATGCCGGGACTTTCGCTTTATGATTTTGGTGACAGTATCCGTTTTGGTACCAACCCTGCTGCTGAGGATGAAAAAGACCTTTCAAAGGTTTATTGCGACTTAAATTACTTTGAAAGCTATGCAAAGGGTTATTTGGAGGAGTGCGGCAAATCTCTTACTGAGAACGAACTGCGTATGTTGCCCCATGCCGGCAAGATGATGACTCTTGAATGTGGTCTTCGCTTTTTGACCGACTATTTAAACGGTGATACATATTTCAAAATACACAGAGAAGAGCATAATCTTGACCGTTGCAGAACTCAGTTCAAATTGGTAGAGGATATGACCGGAAAGATTGAGGATATGAGACGTATTATCGATAACATAGTTTCAAATCTTTAATTATCGAATATTTTTATTGGAAGTGTTTTAATGGATAAGAAATTCTTTGATGAAATAGTTTCTTTTATGAGCAAAACAATTGCCACCTATAATTTTGAGCCGGTGGATGGGGAGGACTATTCCTTTAAAGGCGAAACTAAAGCTTTTAAAATCCTTTATGATGAGAAAAAACAATTCTGTTTGCAAGTTGCCGATGTTAATGAAGGCGAGATAGGAGTTTACAACAATAAAGCTGCTTGGCTTTTTGATGAAAATCATTCTAATAAGGATACCCTTATAATTGCTGAGGATTTTGAAGAAACCATTCTTAAAGAGCTTGGAATAAAGAAACAGGTTGTGCGTTCCGCTAGTGAAGTTGCGCTTCCAAGTAAAACTGTTGCAGGCCAGGCTCCTAATATTGAGGGCTTTACCCAAAAGGCTTTGGCGATTTTCCCGGAGTTCAAAGATACCTATAAAGAAGAGCTTGAAAAGAACGGCGAATATTTATATGTCGATTTCTTGAAAAAAACCTTTGTGCCTAAATTCCGTGAGGTTATAGCGGCAGGCAACAAAAAGCAAATATCCAAAATAATGGATATGCTTGGTAAAATGTATTACGAAGGCGATTCAACAGTTTCTAATGTAGTAGTAGGCGTTATTATTGCAGGAACATTTAAGGACAATGTTGAGGAGTTTGACAAGTGTGCCGAATTAGTTAACAACTACCCTTATTTGTGTTCGGCAGGCAAGCAAATACTGCAATGTGTAAAGTCAAATAAAAAGTACGCTGCAATATTTGAATAATATAATTTAAAGCTAAAAGTTCGCCAAAAATCAACTTTTTTAGTTTTGGGGGTTTTTTTTAAAAAAAAAAAAGGCG
>JAZREP010000009.1:0-14929 GCA_045660865.1 Acutalibacteraceae bacterium
AAAAAACACCCACAGAGGCAAATTCGCCTTGCTAGGGTTTGTTGTTTTGCTTATTTTAATTTGTATGAAACACACTCAGAGTTAGAAAGTTCCTTAGTTCTTTCGTCAGGTTGTACATCACCTGCGAAGAAACAAATTGAACCATTGGGTGCTACACGCTCACCGTCTTCGGTAATAGCGCTTACCCAATACTTATCTATATCGAGTGCTAGTTCTCTGCTTTCGCCTGCATTCAACTTAATATTGCTGATTGCGCAAAGCTGGAAATTAGGAGTAGTTGTACGAGAATCTTCATATTTTGCATAGATTTGTACCGGTACGTCTGAATCAACCTTGCCGTTATTTGTAACAGTAAGAGTTGCTTTGTAACCGTCTTCCTTCTCTTCAACCTTAAAGTTATCGAATTTGAAGGAGGTGTAAGAAAGGCCGTAACCGAAGGGATACATGGGTTTATCCTCAATGTATCTGTATGTACGGTTTTTCATTGAGTATTCCTCAAATGCAGGGATATTGGAATCAGCATAAGGGAATGTCATTGCCAATCTGCCGGACGGTGAGTATTCACCGGCAATAAGCTTAGCGATTGCTAAACCGCCAACAGCACCGGGATACCAAGCGTGGATAATTGCCTTTGCTTTATTTCTTACCTTTTCGCCTAAATCTACCGGGCTACCTGCCATAACAACAATAATAACGTTATCACTAGCATCAACAACTTGTTCTGCAAGCATTCTCTGGTTGGTTGGCAAGAACATAGTGTTGCGGTCACCGCCGTCAAACCATTCATTAGCGTTAAAACCAATGATTTCCTCACCTTCAACTGTTCTGTCATAACCTAAGCAAAGTACAGTCAAATCGGAATGTGCTGCAGCAGAAACACCTGTTTTAATAAGGCCTTCTTTACCGCAAATAATGCCACCTTCAGCCACATAAACTCTTGAATCGGCGAATACTTTACGCACGCCGTCTGCAGGAGTGATGTACTCTGAAGCTGTACCGCAGTAGTTACCTTCCAAAGCCAGTCTATTCATAGCGTTAGGACCAACAACAGCTACTGTTTTATAATCTTCGGTTTTAAGCGGCAAGAAATTGTTCTCGTTTTTAAGTAAAACCAATGTCTTTTTAGCAATTTCAAAGTTTAATTCGGTATGCTCTTCACATTCGAGCACTTCGTAGCCTATATCACTGAACGGATACTCTTCCTCAAATTCACCCAAAATGCAACGAATAGTGTATATCTTTTCAGCAGCATATTGGATTTGTTCTGCGGTAATTAAATCTTGTTCATAAGCCTCAGTCAAAAGCTTGTAAATTTCGCCGCAGTTAAGGTGACAACCGGTTGTAAGAGCTAATGCAGCTGATTCAACATCAGATTCTGTGTAATGGTGATGCTGATGAATATCTGCGATTGCTCCGCAGTCCGAAACGTAATATCCCTCGAAGCCCCAATCATCATACAAAATTTCTTCCATAAGAGTTTTGCTGGCGCAGCAGGGTTCACCATTAGTACGGTTGTAAGCACCCATTACACCCAAAACGCCTGCGCGTTTAACTGCCCATTCAAATGCAGGCAAGTAGGTTTCAAATAAATCTTTTTTGCTTACAACAGCATCAAACTCATGGCGCTTAGCCTCAGGACCGCTATGTACTGCAAAATGCTTTGCACAAGCAGTTGCAATCATAAAGCCGTTTTCATCGAATGTTTGAAGGTTTTTAATAAATTCAACACCCAAAGAAGCGGTTAAGAACGGGTCCTCACCAAAAGTTTCCTGTCCTCTGCCCCAACGGCCGTCTCTAAAAATGTTAATATTGGGAGACCAGAATGTAAGACCTTTGTACATACCACGGTCATTATATTTCATATTCTCATTATATTTAGCTCTGCCCTCAAGGGTAATAGCGTGAGCAATTCTACCTACAAGGGGAACGTCAAATGCAGAAGCCATACCGATAGATTGCGGGAAAACGGTAGCATTACCTGTTCTTGCAACGCCGTGCAAAGCCTCATTCCACCAGTTATACTCCTTGATGCCCAAACGTTCAATAGAAGGAGAATCGTTTACCATCTGGGAAATTTGCTCTTCAACTGTCATTTTGCTAACAATTTCGTGAGCCTTTTTTTGTGCTAAACTGTAATTCATAGATATTCAACCTTTCTGTTAAATTCTTTAATAAAATTATAGCAATTTTTTGTTGTCATTTCTCGACATTTGTGGTACAATATGTAGACAAAATTTGTTTTTGCAAGGAGTGAGCGGTGCTATGTTTTACGAAAAAATGCAACCGTTAAGTATAGATGATTATAAGATTTTTAACAACTCCAATCTGTCTGCGCCCATGCATATTCACTCCTGCTACGAGTTTATTATGGTAACAGATGGTGAAATGCTTATTACTGTTGGAAACCAGACAAAACTTTTAAAGAAAAATGATTGTGCAATTATTTTCCCAAACCAAACGCACAGTATGGAAACACCCGAACAGAGCAAAGACATTCTTTGTTTATTTTCAAGGGATTTAATAAATTACTTTCACCAAAAATTTAAAAACCGCATACCTGCTTGCCCCTTTTTCCACTTGAATGATATTCCCGCAAAAGCTTTTGAAAACATTGAAGATTGTGATACCATAACGCTGAAAGGTGTTTTGTACTTAGTTTGCGGTGACTTTAACAAAAGCGCCGAATACGTTAATATAGATACAAAAAGCAAGCATTCATTATTGCATCATCTTTTAGCTTATATTGAGGATAATTACGACCAGCGCTGCACCCTATCAGACATTTCTAAGCAAATGACCTATGATTACTATTATTTATCAAAGTTTTTTGCTAAACAAACAGGCTTTTCCTTTAACAGATATGTAAACATGCGCCGTGTAAGTAATGCCTGCCATTTATTAAGCACAACCGATATGAATGTTATTGAAATAAGCAATCTGTGCGGATATGGCTCGCTCAGAAGTTTAAACAGAAACTTTAAAGAAATAACCGGTATCTCCCCTAGCGAATTTAGAAACTCCAAAGAAAAAACCAAAAACATATTTTACTAGGGTATAGCAAATAATCCGAACCCGCCTCAAAGAGGCTTGTTTCGGCGCTTTTTACCCAATCCATTCTTGTAAACGGAATTCGGATTATTCGCTCTACCCTAAACAAAAAACGGATTACATCGACTTGATGTAATCCGTTTTTCTTACAATGTTGAAAAACTTCCTGTAAGATAGGTTGTCTTTTCATTTGAAACAGTTAATATTCCGCCGTCGGTATGCGCTGTTATCTCAGAGCCGTCTTCCAGTGCAATTTTACAATCGCACGGCTTTATTGTGGTAACAAAGGGAATGTGACCTGCCATAACAGCCAATTCACCCTCTGTTCCCCTTAAATATATGGCAACAACCTGCTTGCGGAACAAATCTCCACCGGGCGAGGAAACAATTAGCAAAAACGTGTTCATTATTCTGCCCTCTTTGCCTTTTCAACAGCCTCATCAATTGTACCAACGAAGAGGAATGCCGATTCGGGCAAATTATCATGCTTGCCTTCAATTATTTCCTTAAAGCCACGAATTGTTTCAGAAAGCGGAACATACTTTCCTTTAAATCCTGTAAACTTCTCCGAAACATCAAACGGTTGAGACAGAAAACGTTGGATTTTTCTTGCGCGTTGAACAAGCAGCTTATCAGCATCAGAAAGCTCATCCATACCCATAATTGCAATAATATCCATAAGTTCCTGATAGCGTTGTAATATACGCTGAACCTCTTTTGTTGTTGAATAATGCTCTTCACCTAATATTTCAGGAGACAAAATACGGCTTGTAGATTCAAGCGGGTCAACCGCAGGATAAATACCCTGAGAAGAAATAGAACGGGAAAGCACCGTAGTAGCATCCAAGTGCGCAAAGGTTGTAGCAGGAGCAGGGTCTGTAAGGTCATCGGCAGGAACATAAACTGCCTGAATTGAAGTGATTGAACCTTTTTTAGTAGAGGTAATACGTTCTTGGAGTGTACCCATTTCATTAGCCAAGGTAGGCTGATAACCTACAGCCGAAGGCATACGACCAAGCAGTGCAGACACCTCACTACCCGCCTGAGTGAAACGGAAAATGTTATCAATAAACAATAACACGTCCTGTTTTTCCTCATCACGGAAATACTCCGCCATCGTAAGACCAGAAAGGGCTACTCTCATTCTTGCTCCCGGCGGCTCATTCATCTGTCCGTAGACAAGTGTTGTATTAGAAAGTACACCCGACTCGGTCATTTCATTATACAAATCGTTTCCCTCACGGGTACGCTCACCAACACCGGTAAATACAGATAAACCTCCGTGCTGTTTTGCAACGTTGTTAATAAGTTCCATAATAAGTATGGTCTTACCAACACCTGCACCACCGAACAAACCGATTTTACCACCCTTAGCATAAGGGCAAATAAGGTCTATAACCTTTATACCGGTTTCCAAAATTTCGGTTGATGTGGCAAGCTCGCTATAGCTCGGTGCACTGCGATGGATATTCCATCTTTCAACATCATCTTCAAATGGTTTATTATCAACAGTATCACCCAAAACATTGAATATTCTGCCAAGCGTTTTTCTGCCTACGGGGACACTTATTGATTTACCCGTATCAACAACCGGAGTTCCTCTTTTAAGTCCGTCTGTAGAGGACATTGCAATACAACGAACAACGTTATCGCCAATATGCTGAGCAACCTCAACAGTAAGCGTTTTTTCTCCGTTTTTCATTGTTAATGCATTATATATAGAAGGTAAATATCCTTCTTCAAAGCTAACGTCAACAACAGGTCCCATAACCTGACTGACACTTCCGTTTGCCTTTTGAGACATTATTTATTATCTCCTTTCGGTCTTTATAAGCCGCTTCCGGCAACAATTTCTGTAATTTCCTGTGTAATCGCACCCTGTCTGGCACGATTGTATTGAAGTCTTAGTGATGACAGCATTTCTTGGGCGTTTTTATCAGCCGAATCCATAGCCACACGCCTTGCTGCAACCTCAGAAGCAACACTTTCTTTCACACTGGAAATCAAAATTCCTGTTACATATTCCGGTACAGCTTCATTCAAAACAGTCAGTTCATCAGGCTCAAAAATAGCGCTGTATGAACCTTCGTCTTCAGCTTTTGTAAGCGGTAATACCCAACGCACTGATGTTTCTTGGGACATCAGCGAATGATATTTTGTATAGACTATACCCAGTTTATCAAATTCGCCGTTTATAAAATCGTTGCAGAGTTTGAGTGACATTTGCTTTGCATCTGTGTATGAAAAATGCTCTGCAAGCTGTATTTCAGCGCCAACACTCTCACAAGCACGCTTGCCAATAGGAATAAGCGTAGCGTCTTTATAATCTCGAAGAAATCTAAATACGTTGGCATTATAACCGCCTGCCAAGCCTCTATCACCTGCTATGACAATTAAGCGGACATTATCACCCTTGGTCTCTGCCATATAGGGACTTTTAAGACATTCACGGCAACGAGTAAGCTGCTCAATAGTCTCGGTAACGGTATTGGCATACTCTCTGCTTTTTAACATTCCGTCTGTGCTTTTGCGAATTTTAGAGGAGGCAACCAAACCCATAGCCTTTGTTAAATGCTGTGTAGAGCTTACGCTTTTTATGCGAACTCTTAACTTTTTAATATCAGCACCCATAAGCTCACCTCTGCATCTCTGTAAGAGCAGATTTTAGGGTTTCTATATCCTCTTGTTCCCAGTATCCTGATTCTACACGGTTTAGGAAATCAACATATTTATTTTCTAACAAGTCATATAAAGAAAATTCATATTGCTTTACCATATTAACAGGGACATCATTAAGGTATCCGTTAATAACCGCATAAACAATTGCAACCTGACAGCCTACTCTAACAGGAGAGTTTCTGCCCTGTTTTAAAACCTCAACAATTCGGTCACCCAAAGCAATACGTTGCTTTGTATCGGCATCCAAATCACTGCCGAATTGGGCAAACGCCTGCAGTTCTCTGTATTGAGAATAAAGCAACTTTAATTCACCCGAAACCTTTTTCATTGCCTTTATCTGCGCAGAGCCACCTACACGGCTGACAGAAATACCGGGGTTAATAGCCGGCATTACACCTGCGTGGAACAATTCGGTTTCAAGGAAAATCTGACCATCAGTTATAGAAATAACGTTGGTTGGAATATAGGCTGATACGTCGCCTGCCTGCGTTTCAATTAAAGGCAGTGCTGTAATTGAGCCGCCGCCGTATTCAGGGGCAACACAAGCCGCACGCTCAAGCAATCTTGAATGGAGATAAAAAACATCTCCCGGATATGCCTCACGTCCCGGCGGACGACGAATAAGCAGAGATAGAGCACGATATGCAACAGCGTGCTTTGATAAATCGTCATAGATAATTAAAACGTCTTTTCCCTGCTCACGGAAATATTCCGCCATAGCGCAACCGGCATAAGGCGCAACATATTGAAGCGGAGCAGACTCCGACGCTGAAGCAGAAACAATGATTGTATACTCCATTGCACCTGCATTTGTCAGCTCATTTGCAAGCTGTACAACCGAGCTGCTTTTTTGACCGATTGCTACGTAAATACAAATAACATCTGTATTCTTTTGATTGATAATAGTATCTATTGCAATTTCAGTTTTACCTGTTTGGCGGTCACCGATAATAAGTTCTCTTTGACCTCTGCCAATAGGAATCATACTATCAATAGCTTTAATACCCGTTTGTAAAGGAACAGAAACACTCTTTCGCTCAATAATTCCGGGCGCTTCTGATTCAATAGGTCTTGTTTGGTCTGTGATAATTTCGCCCTTGCCATCAATCGGTTGGCCGAGCGCATTTACAACACGTCCTAACAGTTTCTCACCTACAGGAACAGATAAAACACGATTTGTGCGATGTACCGCTGTTCCCTCACGAACGTTATTGTTATTAGAAAGCAAAGCAACAGACACTGTTTCGGTTTCAAGGTTTTGAGCCATTCCAAAACTTCCGTCTTCAAACTCTAAAAGCTCATTTGCCATACATTCACGAAGACCGTAAACGCGGGCAATTCCGTCACCAACCAGGATAACTGTACCTGTTTCCTTCATTTCAAGACGGGTCTTATAATTTTTAATCTGTTCTTTTATAACATTACTGATTTCTTCAGGCCTTGTACTCATCTGCTAATCACATCCTTTACCTGTTGCAGTCGGTGCCGAATACTTCCGTCGGTCACCTTATCATCGGCCTCAACGACAATTCCGCCAATTAAAGCGGGGTCAATTATATATTCAATGTCTACCTTGCATTTATGAAGAGTTTCGAGCTTTTCGGTCAATCGCTTTTTCTGCGATTCTGTAAGTTCGATAGAGCTTTTCACCTTTACCCTTAAAATGCGTGTAGCAATCTCATATAATTCACGATAGGTCATTACCGCTTCAAAATAGCAATTAAATCTATTTTTTTCGCACAACAGCTGCAAAAAAGAAACTAAATTGTTATCAACCATATTGGAAAATACGGTTTCTATAGATTCAATTCGCTTTTTAAGCGGTATATTCGGAGATTGTAAAAAAGCCTCATAATCCTCTTGCTCTTTAAAGACATTAGAAATAACGTCGAGTTGTTCTAAATAGGTCTTAGCTTTATCTTCTTCACAAGCAAGCATATACAAAGCCGTTCCGTATTCTTTACTGACCTCATTCATCGCTTTCACCTATTTCCTCAATGAAAGAATCAATCAGTGCACGGTGGTCTTCGGTGTTAATTTCTCTCTCCAACAATTTTTCTGATATGGCGCCGGAAATTTCAATAATTTCACGCTTCATACCGTCAACCGATTTCTTCCTTTCAAGGACAGCGTCTTCCTCTGCTTGACGGATTATTCCGTCTGCACGGTTTTGAGCGTCGTTTATTATAGCATCGCCTCTACGCTTAGCGTTTTCTGCCGCAGTTTTTATAATTTCATCTGCTTTTGTTTCGGCAGTAGACAAAATGTTTTCCCATTGCTCACGGTTTTCATTTGCCTTGGCTTCAGCTTCTTCGGCTTTTGCATATTGACTGTCAAGCTCATTTTGGCGCTGCTGTAAAACTTTTTTTACAGGCTTATACAAAAACTTTTTAACGATTAGAAAAATCAATACAAGATTAGCGAGAGAAATCAAAATTTGCCATATATTAACAGATATGACATCTAAATTTTGCATACTATCTCCCCCAGATTATTTGCCTATTGCTCTTAAAAGTACATTTACTAAAAGGTTAGGTGCAACAAAAATTAAAAGTATTGCGATAACTAAAGCATAAAGACCTGTTGTTTCTGCAATGGCGCAACCCATAAGCATTGTACTTGTAACAGCGCCCTTGCTTTCAGGCTGACGGCCAATAGCTTCACAAGCTTTAGCAACAGCGTTACCTTCACCGATACCAGGGCCTATACCTGCAATCATTGCACAACCTGCGCCCAAAGCGCAACCACCTAAAATGATACCAATTGCTAATTCTAACATAATTAAATTACCTCCGTATTTTGTTTTTTAACCTTAATGTTTTTTTGTTTTTCTTTTTGTCTTGCAAAATATGTGTCGCTCGGGAAACCGTCCGAAACATACATCATAGTAAGCATTGCGAAAATATATGCTTGCAGGCAACTGCTGAACAAATCAAAATATAATGAGAGAACAGCCGGGATACCTACTTGCAAAAACGGTATTTCACCTAAGATTCCCGGAAGCCAACCCAACAACATTCTGGAAAGTCCCTGCAGAGCAACGGCTATTAAGACCGATATAACCGAGCCCGAAAGTACGTTTCCGTAATGACGGAAAGCCATAGAAATTGGGGTTGCAATTTCGCTTATAATATTCATTGGGGTCAAAAGAGCTACCGGTTCGGTTAAACTTTTTAAGTAATGAATCGGTCCGCATTTGAGTTTATAATAAGTAATAAGCCCAAACACTAATATTGCCCAACCGCCAACAACATTCAAATCTGAGGTTGGAGGGTACAACCCAAAAAGCGAAAGCAGGCTTGAAAAAGCCGACAGTGCAATTATTGAAATTATAAAGGGCGCAAAACCCATGAAATATGAGCCCATACTGTCACCGACCAGCTTATCGACCTTTTCAACAACCCATTCAGCCAAATGCTGCCTGACGCTTATATTTCGAACCTTTAAACCGTGTGTTAAGTATAAACACAATCCAAGAACCGAAATAATAACTAACCAAGAATTTATTTGCGACTCGGTAATTATTAAGTTTTGCATAAAAAACGGGAAAGAAAGATAAATTTGCGCACCCAAAATATTTACGCCCTCATCCAAAGGCTTTGTAACAACCTTTAATGCGATTCCGGCAATTATAGGCAGTATAATCATTAAAAGATACGCAATATCCGCCGCTACGAAGCGACGGCTCTTATTCCTCATAATTATCACCTCAATTATAAACCAAATTACAAATTCTATTCTTTATTAAACAAGGAATGGAAAGCAATTGCGATGCGTGGAAAGAATACAGGGATAATAACAGTCCAAGTATTAAAGCAAGGCAACACAATTCCCACAACCACAAAAATAAGAACCATTAAATTTCTATATGTTTGAGATACTTTCATAGCTGTTTTTGCTTCCTTTTCGGGTTTCAAAACTGCTTTTTGAACAGTTATGCCCATTAAAAAGAAATTGAGGACTGCGATAGTGTATCCCAGTAAGTTTCCAAGAAACACCTTGTAATCCCAATTGCCTATAATCAAAAAAACTGATTGCATCAATACACTTAACACAAATGTCCAAGTTGCAATATATATTGTTTCCTTTTTTACAGTTTTATCAATTTTCATAATTAAAACCACCGTATATTAAAAGACATATTATTTTATTAACATTCTATATTAGAAAAATTATATAATATTTTCCCATATTTTTCAACTCAATATTAGTAAATTAAAAATATTTTAACATATTAAAAAAGGACAATAAAAATCGTCCTTTTTCAGCAATTATTAAATTCTGGCAACGCCGGTTTCTTTAGCAGTTTTAATTACAGCTTTCGCTACAACATCTGCCACTCTTTTGTCTAAAGCGGGGACAATAATGTTATCCTCACTTATTTCATTATCAGAAATTAAGGATGCCAATGCGTAGGATGTTGCCACCTTCATTTCCTCGTTAATACAGGTTGCTCTGCAATCGAGCGCACCACGGAAAATGCCGGGGAAAGCAAGCACATTGTTTATCTGGTTTGCAAAGTCAGAGCGGCCTGTACCCACAACTCTGGCGCCTGCAGCCTTAGCAATATCGGGCATTATTTCGGGAGTGGGGTTAGCCATTGGGAACAGAATGCTGTCCTTTGCCATAGATTTAACCATTTCAGGTGTTACAAGATTGGGCGCAGAAACACCGATAAATACATCGGCGCCAACAAGTGCATCAGCCAATGTGCCTTTTTTATGGTCAAGATTTGTAACCTTAGAAATATCTTCTTGTGCTGCGTTATTGTTTTCGTCGCCTTCGCAAATAATACCAAATCGGTCGCAGAATGTAAGGTGTTTAACACCCATATTCATAAGATGCTTACCGATAGCTATTCCGGCAGAGCCTGCGCCGTTAATTACAACCTTAACGCTTTCAATTTCCTTTTTAACAAGCTTTAATGCGTTAATAAGTGCTGCGGCAACAACAATAGCAGTACCATGCTGGTCATCGTGGAAAATCGGGATGTCGCAAATCTCTTTGAGCTTTTGCTCTATTTCAAAACAACGAGGTGCCGAAATATCCTCAAGATTGATTCCACCAAAGGAGCCTGAAATAAGATAGATTGTGCGTACTATCTCATCTACATCCTTTGATTTAACACAAATCGGGAATGCATCAACATCGGCAAAGGTTTTAAAGAGCGCACATTTACCCTCCATAACCGGCATACCTGCTTCAGGACCGATATCACCAAGCCCCAATACAGCAGTACCGTCGGTAATAACCGCAACAAGATTTGAACGGCGTGTAAGCTCATAAGATTTATTTATATCTTTATTGATTTCAAGACAAGGCTCTGCTACACCGGGAGTGTAAGCTAAAGAAAGGTCCTCTCTTGAATTGATGGGAGCGCGGGAGATAACCTCTATTTTGCCGCCCCACTCATAATGCTTTTTAAGTGATTCAGCTCTTATATCCATTTTTAGTTCTCCCACGGGAATTTATACTGAGTAAGACCAAGTTCGTCACGAACTGCAATAATTTCTTTTTGTACAGACTCGTTTATAGGCACACCTGCGGCACGAGCAATACCAATCTCGTATTCCTTCTCACCTGCTGTGTAAATTCTGTCTGCGCCGGGAGCCTTTTTGGAAGCACGCATACTGCGAGTGATTTCTCCCGCTTTTCTACGAGCAACCTCTTCACCCATAAAATGGTCTGTATCTATTGCAATAAACCAGTGACCCAACTGATACGGACGAATGTTTCCGTTTTCATCCTTACCATCAAGAGCCTTACCGTATGCACCGTCTTGGAGAATTGAGGAGAAGAACTCTACTGCCAAAGCAAATCCGTAGCCCTTGTAGCCACCGAGGTCTTCGCCAATTCCGCCGAGAGTTGTAAGAGCTGCTGTGCCGTTTCTTATTTTCTTGAGTGCAACACCTGCATCACCCTCAATTGCAGAGCCATCATCACCAATGATGGTGCCGGGGTGTACATCCTCGCCAATTCTCTCATAATACTCAATCTTACCGTTCTGTGTGATTGAAGTTGCACAGTCAAAGTTAAAGTCAAAAGCTTCATCAGTGGGAACGCCTATGGTAAAGGGGTTGGTACCGAACATACCCTCAACACCGTGTGTCGGAGCAACAGAAGGACGAGCGTTAGTACCGGTCATACCGATACAGCCTGCCTTGGTAGCCATTGTAGTATAATATCCTGCAATACCGTAATGGCAAGAGTTACGAACAACAACCATACCCATACCGTATTCCTTAGCCTTTGCAATCGCCATGCTCATAGCTTTATGACCTATAACCTGGCCCATACCGTGGTGGCCGTCAATAACAGCGGTTGTAGGAGTTTCTTTAACAATCTCAATCTCGGTAACTGCGTTTTGGATACCAGCCTTGATTCTGTCAAGATAAACCGGCTTAAAGCGGTTTACACCGTGTGATTCAATACCTCTTTTATCTGACTCCAAAAGAACGTCTGCGCAAATTTCAGCATCCGCTCTCGGTATGCCGTAACCAACAAATGCGTCAATTACGAAGTTTGTAATTGTACTCCAATCTACGATATTTTTGTTTGACATAAAACTACCCCCTAAATTATTAAAAAAAGAGCACACTAATCCCAATGAATAGTGTACTCTAAATCTCTACAAATATAAACAAAGCCTTGTCAATATTTCTTGAATACCGGAGTTCTTTTTCCCTTTGTTATACGTTTTTAGGCAACTCGGTTACGAACCCTCTCATATGTTTGTCGAAACTGTATTCAACAAGTTCAAAAGTACCATTCTTAAAAACCGCCTTTGTCAGAGAAGCATTTGCCGCCCAAGGCACATCTTTAATTTCACCTAATGATTTTTTAAGACAATGAGCAGCGAATACGCGAATAGGTGTTGCATGCGAGAAAACAAATATCGTTTGGTTGTCGTGCTTTTTAGCAATTTCTGTAAGAGCAGCAACCACACGCTTTTGAAGTTCTTCAACACTTTCACCGCCGTCACAACGGGAAAGACCAATGTTTGTCAACCAAACATTGTAGGTTTCTTTATACTTTTCGGTAAGCTCTGCAAACTTAGTTAAATCCCAAACACCTGCTTCTACCTCACGAAGGTTTTTGTCGGTAAAAATCGGCATATTAAAGTGTGCAGCAGTGCAATGTGCCGTATGGTATGCCCTCATTAAGTCACTGGAATATATGGCATCGGGGCGACCGATTTCACTTCTTATGTAATCGGCAGCAACAGTAGCCTGCTTTATACCGATTTTAGTTAAATTTAAATCGCCATGTCCTAAAAAGACGCCTTGTTCGTTGGCTTCCGATTCACCATGTCGTACTAAATAAATTGTGGTACTCATATTCTTCACCTCTTATTATCTAGAAAATTATAACATATTAAAGATACATATTCAAGGAATAATCTACAAAATATTGCATTTTATTTAATTACAAGCTATAGGTCGCTTTTTGTTTGCTAACATAGGCAATTTTGAAAGCAAAAATACAATTAAACACATTGGTGCAAAAATATGTATATTCGTAACCCCAAACAATTCTAAACTTAGCGCAACCGATGCCAGCGGGCTTTTGGTAACACAGCAAAAAAGCAGGGCCAACCCTAAGGCTGCTGCAAAGCCGGGGTTTAGTCCCAAAACTCCTCCTATAAAGCACCCGAAAGTAGCTCCTATACAGAAGGTGGGAACGATTTCACCGCCCTTAAACCCTACTCCTAAGGTTACGGCCGTAAAAAGCATTTTAAGTAAAAAAGAATACCAATCAACTTTACCGTCTATCGCTTGCAGTGCCAAAGACATGCCTGCACCGTTGTAGTTTTGATTGCCGACAAATAAGGTCATAATCACCACAACTGTTGCTCCAATGACTATTCTCAGCCAAGGGGATTTTATCCACAATTGCATAAAATATGGTGCTTTTCGGAACATATAACGCACAACTATGCCAAGCACAAAAATCAATATAATTAACGCAATAAGTTTCAAAATATTTCCCGATGTCAGTGAAATTACATCACGTTGTATTGCAGTATCTGCATAAACACCGAAAGCTGAAGAAACCTTGCTTGCTACAAATGCTGATATAAAACACGGCAAAAGCGCTTGAAAAAAGAACATTCCCTGTGAAGCAATTTCCAAGGTAAACAGGCATGCCGTCAGCGGTGTGCCAAACAGCCCTGCAAAAGCAGCGCTCATACCTGTCATAATTATTAAGGCACGTTCCTTATCCTTTAAACGAACAACCTTATTGAGCAAGGAAGCTACCGAACTACCCATCTGCAGTGCTGCGCCTTCCCTACCGGCTGAGCCGCCAAGCAAGTGAGTAATTGTTGTAGTCAAGAAAATAACAGGTGCAATAAGCGGAGAAATGGGTTTGCCGTTTTTTGAACACTCAACAATTTCATCAGTCGTTTGGTTGGCACTCAATTTAGAAAGCTTGTAAATGCCAACTGTTGCCAAACCGCCAATCGGAAGCAAGAAAATTAGCCAATTTTGTGTTTCCCGCAGTTCTGTAACAAAGTGGAGCGCATAATGAAACAGAGCACTTAACAAGCCACCGATGACACCCATCAAGACGCTTAAAAGTACCCATTTCAAAAACAGCAAAACATATTTAAACTTACTGCTAACTCCCACTGTTCTTTTTTCCTTTCATATTTTTCGACAAGTTATAATAGCACAGATAGGTGGAAATATCAAGAAATTCACAAAAAAATCCGTCCTCTTATGAGGACGGATTTTCGTTTGGCATCAATACTCAAAATGGAACCGCTTTGAAAACCTTAAATTTTCTTTATAAATACATTACAATCTTTGCAATAATGCACATTCTTAATTTTCGCAACCTCGGACCATTTACATTTATCTGAAATTCTCACCTTTTGTTTATCAGCCAATGAAACCCATTTTAAAATAAAGGGAGAATTAAAAGGGACATACCCTTCTTCCATTTCTTTTTGACAATACGGACATAACATACCGGTATCACTCCTTTTAATTTATTATAGCATATTGCCGGCTAAACAGCAATATTTATTACCTCTTACCTACTACTTATTACCTCCTAAAAATCCCGCAAGAAACTGCAATTAAAGTAAACACGAAGAGATAAAAAGTAAAATCCCGAACGCTTACGCATTCGGGATTTTTTGGAGGCACCACCCGGATTTGAACCGGGGCATAAAGGTTTTGCAGACCTCTGCCTTACC
>JAZREP010000010.1:0-2851 GCA_045660865.1 Acutalibacteraceae bacterium
CCCCACTGTCCGCGGCTGCCACCTGAAAGCTGGCCACCCTCTGCAGAGGTATCTACTGTCTTGTTACCATCCATCTTAAGTGAAGCCGCGAGCATTGACTCCGCTTCAACATTTACCTCTACCATGAGAGGTGATACATAATTCTTCTTCATATATCGTTATTGT
Source organism: Acutalibacteraceae bacterium (assembly GCA_045660865.1). Lineage (GTDB taxonomy): Bacteria > Bacillota > Clostridia > Oscillospirales > Acutalibacteraceae > CAZRRV01. Next base: position 166 of record JAZREP010000010.1, read on the forward strand.
TTTTATCTATTTCATTTTTGAGACTTCATTCGCGATATTGTCATACTGAGCGCAGTCGAAGTATCTATTTCTTTTTTTTGGACAGAAGAACAAAAGAACAAAAATCAAAAAATCTCTTCGCGTGATACTCGTGAAAACCGGGCAACATTTTTGTTGCAATGCACTTGAAGTGCATTTTTAAAACAAATTTTATGCGACTGCATACAAACTGCTTGCATGCAGTCCACATAAATTTGTTTTATTTTCGGTTTTGCGCCATAGCACTTATGTTCTTATGTACTTATGTCTAAAATTATTACTTCACCAAAACCTTTTTACCGTTTACAATGTAAATACCAGGAGCTGTTACATTCTCTACACGGCGACCTATGAGATCGAAGATAGCTTTCACCTCTCCGCTTTGACTTGCGTCGACCGTTGGTTCACCTTTCACCTCGCTGATGCCTGTTGTGCCCTCCCAATCGAAACCATAGAACTGAGCGCTCTTGTTTGGAACTACGTCCATAGGCAAATACGCCTTATTTGCGTTGTTAAGGAATGCGGTATTACCATCTTTGTTAAAGATTGCGCCATAGAAACCAATGCCGTTTGCACCATTGTTAAGTACATAAGCTTCATCTGCAATATTTTTGTTATAAAGTGTACCTAAAAGCAAGTTGCCATTAACATCAGCAGGAGTACCTGTAGAATATGCAAATTCATAAGTTCCCTGAGGAGCCTTAACAATAACAGCCGTGTTCGCAGGAAGCACACCCTCCACCTTTGTCAAGTGAACATTTCCAGCCACTGCGCTTGTTGTTACAATAAACACACCATTCTCATCACCACTGATTTCCGGAATTTCTGCATCAAAACCAAGGCAGAGTGTTGCATAACCTGTTTCACCTACAGTAAGAATGTGTGAAAAGCCATTAATCTCATTAAATACATATTGGTTACCAAGGCCGCCACCTTCCCAACCTTTAGCTGTAGTAGCTGTTGAGTGCAAACAAGCATTAACACCGTTCACTTTTATGTAATATTTACCACTCTCAGCAGTTTCAGAAGCTGTCGTTGTCACAATCTCGTAGTTACCCGGAGTCTCACTCATCTGCACACCTGAACCATGTTGTGTTGCACCGATGTAAAGTCCTGTATGAACATTTTTTATATTATAAGCTCCATTACGGTACTCAAACTTCCACAATGCTCTTGTATCAACAGTTCCTGAGAAGTTGCCGTTTGTATATACACCAGTTGAACCATCTGTCAATGCATAGATGTAATCCATATATGAATCAAGAGCATAGATTTTACCATTAAAAGGATATAATGTAGATTCAAACGCCTCAATCTTAGCAATTGCAGCATTCTTGACATCATCACTAATTGTTACACCTTCTGCAACAAAAACAAAAGGAACACCACCATCACTCTGACCATCTGTTGCAAAACGTACAGGGTCATTACCCTTATTATTTCCACAACCTGAACAGAAATTATAGTTTGTGCCAAAAGTCAGCATATAAGCTTCTGTGTTTGTTGTCGCTTTCAATGTAAGCATTGATTTTGCAGTAACCTCCTCCGATAACACACATGCTTTACCGTTTCCTACAGTTCTGCTCTCATCTATCGTTATAAATTTACCTGTTGTAGCCTCAAACAAGTAACTCATACCTGACAAAGAAGATGTATACAAGTACCATCCAAGATTTACACCGGCGTCAGTCAATTGATAATGTCCACCAGGATTGTGATTAACCACACCGGCCAACTGGGGAGAAGTTGGATAATCTGCATGGTATGCCAAATATCCACGCTGGTCCCATGACCAATGAATTTTATAAACACCATCGGCAAATGTTGTCGGATTCTGCGCCATTGCACCTACTGCGAGGAACAATGATGCGATAAATAGAGTAAATTTTCTCATAAGTTTTTAGTTTATTTTTAAAAAAGTTTCGTTAATACATATTTCGGTGCAAATATAAGTAGAACAAAACTTTTTACCCCCCCAATTTGTTAAAATATGTTAATTTACAAAAAGTTACTAAAATTCTACTGTAATGTAGAAAACATTTTCAATTACACGCTTTTTATTAGACAGCATAGATAGAAACAAAAAAACGTGGACAACATTGCTATATCCACTGATGAGGTCTTGGCGTTACCTGGAAGATAGATAAGCAAGTTGTCCACGCTGCATACAGCGCGGACATCAACTTTGCTACTAATCTTCCTATTGATTTAACCGCCAAGTTTGACAGGACAAGAATCCCGCCGGGGCAAAATGCCCCCATCAGTAAGATAGTAAAGCTAATGCGCTATGTTTTTAATATGTCATAACCCCACAATGAGGTTACGTCGGCAAATATATTCATTTTTCTTGAATTTATTAAATAATAATATAAAAAAATACTTAACGCATTAGAAAAATGCTCCTGTCGTTAACCCTCCTTTCCGCCCTTTTGAGCCTTTTTCCTTTAGTAAACTTTAATTACCCTTAATTGCCCTTAGTTCCCTTATAACAAAAAACGAGCCTTAGTGTTAACTAAAGCTCGTTTTCTATAAAAGTGGCGATGACCTACTCTCCCACAAATGTTTGCAGTACCATCGGCCCAATATTGATGAGGGGGATTAACAGCATGCACAAAAAAAGAGAACCCCAGCGTTAACTGAAGTTCTCTTTATAAAAGTGGCGATGACC
>JAZREP010000011.1:0-80821 GCA_045660865.1 Acutalibacteraceae bacterium
TGGAAGGGTATAAGCCACAAATATTTGTAATGTCGAGTTTTGATAATCCGCAACTGGAAATTCAAAGCTTAAATGCAGGCGCTGCTTATTATTTGATTAAGCCGTTTGACATTCATGTTCTTGCCGAGAGAATAATACAAATGACAAGTAAGCAAACAAAAGAGTCAGGCAAGGATGACAGCTTAACCGATTCTGATTTAGAGCTTATGATAACAGAGATTATTCATCAAATCGGCGTTCCTGCACATATTAAAGGCTATCACTATTTAAGGGAGGCAATTGTGCTGTCAGTACAAAATGCCGATATTATAAATTCGGTTACTAAAGTTTTATATCCTACTGTTGCTAAGCGTCACCAGACCACCGCTTCACGTGTTGAGCGTGCTATAAGACACGCTATTGAGGTTGCCTGGGACAGAGGCAACGTTGATGTGCTGAATTCCTATTTTGGGTATACGATTGATAATAACCGAGGAAAACCTACTAATAGCGAATTTATAGCAATGATTGCAGACAAACTGCGTTTGCGCCTTAAAATAGCATAAAAAAACCGCCGTGCTTTCACGGCGGTTTTTATTATAGTAAACAATCAATGGCTTCTAGATAACCTGCAAAACCTTTACCGCAGATTGTCTTTTTACAGACCTCTGAAATATAGGAATGCGAACGGAATTTTTCACGGTTATTTATATTGGAAATATGCACCTCAACGGTTGGGATACCAACGGTTTTAAGGGCATCTAAAATAGCAATACTTGTATGAGTGTAAGCCGCAGGGTTAATAACAATACCGTCTACCTTATCAAAATAGGCAGACTGTATAGCGTCAACAATCGCACCTTCATGGTTGGATTGAAAAAAGCTTACCTCTATTTGTTTATTTGTACAATGCTCCTCTATCATAGATACAAGTTCACTGTATGTACCCTTGCCGTATATTTCCGGCTCACGGATACCAAGCATATTTAGGTTTGGACCGTTAATTACAAGTATTCTCATTGTTTATAGCCTCCATAATCCTTTTGCAGGTGATTTCGGGGTCATTATCTACCTTTACTGTAAAATCGCTTACAGACTGATAAATTGGCAGTCTTTTCGCATACATTTCACGTAAAGTACTAATATCCTTAGAGAGCGGTCGACCATCAGTAGATAAACTTTCTATATCTCGTTTGAGGAAAACAACCTTTGAATTTTGCTTTAACGCAATTTGATTTATTTCTTTTAACACAGCGCCGCCGCCCGTTGCAATTACAAGACCCAACTGTTTTGATGCAGTTAAAATGGTATCGGTTTCTAATTGCCTAAAATATTCTTCGCCTTTATTTTTAAAAATTTCGGCAATAGAGCAACCGGCTTTTTCGGCTATCAATGCATCGGTATCGGCAAAGGTTTTACCCAACTGTTCTGAGAGTAGTTTGCCAACAGTACTTTTGCCGCAACCCGGCATACCTACAAGCACGATGTTTGAAAATTCTTGGCGTATGGCATTAACAGTTTTATTTAGCTTATTATCCGGATTTTCTTCATCTAAAAATATTTCTGCGGCACGCTTACCTTGTGCCACCAGCATTTCAAGACCATTTACTGCCATAATTCCCAAAGCTTTTGCATCAAGCAACAGCTTTGTTGAAAGGGGATTATAAATAATATCTACAACCGTATGGCAGGCTTTAAATTCTTTTAAATCAATGGGGGATTGCAAGTTATCTGGATACATACCAACAGGTGTAGTGTTGATTATGATGTTCGCATCATAGTGCTTTGAAATGTTTTCATAATTATTTTCACCGCTTCGTGAAATCACAACAATTTCTTTGGCGTTTAAATCCTTCAAAACACACTGAACGGTTAGGCTAGCTCCTCCGCTGCCCAAAACCATAACTTTTTCATTATTTACGGAGACATTATTGTTTTTAAGCAAATAACGAAATCCGTAATAATCAGTATTGTATCCTATTGTCTTGCCATTTAAAAAGCGAATTGTATTTACACTGCCGATGCGACTTGCTTGTTCATCAAGCTCATCACAGTAGGGAATAACTGCTTTTTTATAGGGTATAGTTACATTAAACCCATCGTAATGGCAATCGGTGAAAAAAGTCGAAAGCTCATCTGCGCTTTTTTCAATTAAATCATAGGAATAGTCACCGAAATATGAATGAATTTGCGGTGACAGGCTGTGGGAAAGTTTTTCACCCAATAAACCAAACTGTTTCATTATACAACCTCAATGTAGCTTCCCAAATACTGGAATTGTTCAGCCTCCAGTTGCAATTGGGAAAGTAAATTAACAAAATTATCGGAGTACACCGAAACATCAATATCGAAATAGAACATAAACTCAAAATCTTTACCCGCCAGCGGTCTGCTTTCAAGTTTAATTAAATTTATACCAAGCGAATAGAACTTGGAAATGATGTTGTAGAGTGAGCCTGGCTTGTGCGGCAGAGTCAGCATAATACTGGTACGGTTTGCACCGGGATAAATTTCCAAGTCTTTTGAGATGCAAATAAAACGGGTATAGTTATTATCTACATTAGCGATAGAATCTTTTATAATATCAAGGTCATAAAGAGTAGCGCAGCTGCTAGAAGAAATAGCTGCAATATCATTACGGTCGCTGTTTGAAACAGCTTTGGCCGCCATTGCTGTATTCTCGCAAACGTGAACTTTTACACCGTTAAGACTTTGCAAAAATTGACTGCATTGATTTATAGCCTGTTCGTGAGAATATATCTCTTTAATATCCTCTAATTTAGTGCCTTTTTTAGCCAGCAAATTATGCGAAACGTGAATTCTGGTGCTGCGAACAATATGAAATTTATATTGTGACATTAAGTCGTAAATTTGATTTACAGAACCTGCAGAGCTGTTTTCCAAAGGTAAAACACCATACTTGCAAAGACCACTGTCTACTGCGCTGAAAACACCCTCGAAAGAGTTTAAATACATAATGTTAGGCGCCGCAAAAAGTTTATCGCAAGCTAATTGTGAGTATGCCCCTTCAATACCTTGACAAGCTACCAAAGCGCTTTCAGGGAAAAGTTTATTAGTAGTGTCGGTAGCAGTTTTGATTTTGTTTACAAGTTCACTATCGAAACCGAGTATATGGTTCTGGTAAGAACGGCTTAAACTCATAATAGAGTTATAGAGTATGCGTGTTTGCGATTCTAAATCTTTTCCTGCAAGAGTAGATACTTTTGCCAATAATTTGCGCTCTCTTTCAAGGTCGAGAATAGGCTTACCGTTATTCTTTTTGTCATTGGCAATTTCAGCACAAACTGACATACGTTTAACAAAGAGGGATACTATTTCCTTATCAATTGTGTCAATTTCATTTCTTAAATTCTCTATAGACAATTTTAGCACCTCGATTAAATGATATAATCACATAAAGCAACAGCACAAGCCGCCTCAACACAGGGGACCGCACGGGGTACGATACAGGGGTCGTGCCGGCCTTTAATAACAATTGTTTCATTAGTTTTAGTTTTTAGATTAACTGTTTCTTGCGCTTTGCCAATTGATGGAGTAGGCTTAAAAGCAACCTTGAAAACTATGGGCATACCTGTACTAATGCCACCCAAAATACCGCCGTGGTTGTTGGTTTTAGTTCTAACAGTTCCATCATCATAGTAAAACGGGTCATTGTTTTGTGAGCCAAGTAAAGTTGAGCCTGCAAAACCGCTGCCAAATTCAATTCCTTTTACAGCGGGAATGCCGAAAATGGCTGCCGAAATTTTGCTTTCTAGCCCATCAAACATTGCATCGCCAACGCCGGCAGGGAAGCCGAGTACAGCACATTCAACAGTGCCGCCAACCGAGTCAAGATTACTCTTGGCTTCGCTTATTTTAGCAAGCATCTTTTCCTTTTTAGATTCATCAAATACGGGAAATTTGTCATCTGAAATTATGCTGTCAATTTGAGTTTCTAAATATGGTGTATCAAAAATATCAGCAATGGAAGAAATATGCGCTTGAATAAAAATGCCCTTTGTCTCTAAATATTGCAAGCAAAGACCGCCAGCAATACAAAACGGAGCAGTCATTCGTCCTGAAAACTTTCCGCCGCCTCTCATATCATAAGAATCGCCAAACTTAACCTTAGCTGTGTAATCAGCATGTGAAGGTCTTGGGCAATCCAAAAGATTATCATAATCAGAGGAATGAACGTTTGTGTTGCGAATGATGGCACGAATGGGTTCACCTGTTGTTAGACCATCAACAACACCGCTTATAAATTCAGGAATGTCAGCCTCTTTTCTTTGTGTAGCAAAGGCAGAGTTACCGGGCGCACGCCGTTTCATAAATCGGTTCAAAGCATCAAAATCTATACTGAAACCGGCAGGAAACCCATAAATATCAACACCAATAGTCCCAGAGTGTGACTGACCAAATATGGATATTTTCAGTTTGCTTCCAAAGATTGAGGACATATTATCATTCCTTTCGCCTGAAATTCGTTGTAAAAATCAGGGTATGATTTTTCTGTTGCTTCGGCATCAATTATGGTGACCGGTTTGTCGCAAATAAAGCTGGCAACGGCTGCCGACATAGCAATTCTGTGGTCGTTATATGAATCGACTGTACCACCGTTTAGTCGGACGGTTCCGTTAATTATTAAAGCATCGTCAGTGATTTCTATTTTGCCGCCTAACGCAGAAATCATTTGGGCAACTGTTTGCAAGCGGTTGCTTTCTTTATATATCAGTCGCTTGGCATTATATATTTTTGTTTGACCGTTAATAGCGCAGGCAAAAACAGAAAGTATAGGCACCAAGTCAGGTATTTGAGATGCATCAATTTGTAAAGGAGACAATTGCTTTGCATCGGTTATTTTTAGCTTGTTGCCGTTAGTTTCAAATTTAACGCCTGCTTTTTCTAAAATAGAAAGAACAGTTTTATCACCCTGTAAAGATGAGTGATTAAGGTTTGATAAAACAAAATCATAACTTTTGGTAATACCTGAGGCAACAAGCCAAAAAGCAGCATTTGACCAGTCGCCCTCAGCTTCAACATTTTTAGGGGAGATGTAATTGCTGTTCGATGCAATTTTAAAGGTGAAAGGTGACACTTGTACAACATTTATGCCGAAAATTTTCATTGTATTAAGTGTCATTTCTATGTACGGGTAGGATTCAACGTTGCCGTTGATTTTTATTGTGCAATCATTACCCAATAATGGTGCGGCAAACAAAAGACCACTTATAAATTGTGAGCTTATATTACCGCCTATTTCAAATGAATCACCTTTAATCTGACCTTCAATATTAAGCGGAAAAACACCTTGCGGTGAGAGTTTGCAGCCGTTATCACTAAGGAGTTCATATAACGGCGAAAGAGGTCTTTCGCTTAATCTACCGCAGCCTGTAAATGAGCCGCCAATACCAAGTGCCGCAATAATCGGCAATAAAAATCTAAGCGTTGAACCGCTTTCGTTGCAATTTAAAGTAGGGTTTGCTTTAAGTGTATCAAAGGGGAATACAGTTATAGTATCGTTATCAATGTTGATATCTGCCGCAAAGTTGCGCAGACAATCAACGGTTGCCAAAATGTCTTTAGAAACCGTTGTGTTTTTAATTGTGGTAGGTGTTTTGCTAAGCGCCGCACATATCAACAAGCGATGCAAATTTGATTTTGAAGCAATTATAGCCGTTTCACCGCAAAGGCGGTGACCGGTAACTGTTAAATTCATTACTGCAAACCTGCCTTAATATAATTCTCTAATTCACGGATGCTTATTTTAGAAAGTTGACTTGTACCTATATTGGAAATAGTGACCAAATTGATAGTATCACTAGCACGCTTTTTATCCGATAAGGCTGCATTATATAACTCATCACAACTGTAATTACAGTCTGTTGGCAAATTGTAGCTTTCTAAAAGCGCCAATAAACGATTAAAGTGCTCTAACTTTAAGTGATTAGTGTTTACTAATGCACGAGAGATAATAGCCATACCAATACTTACAGCACTGCCGTGCGAAATTGTATAGGAACTTAACTTTTCAATTGCATGGCCAATTGTGTGGCCAAAGTTTAAAATTTGCCTTTGACCTTTATCGGTTTCGTCCTTACCTACAATTTCACTTTTTATTGAAACGCAATGCTTAATAATTGCGCTGTTGTTTAATTCTTTTTGTTCTAATTTTGAAAAGAATTTTTCGTCCCAAATCATACCGTACTTAATAACTTCAGCCATACCGTCTGCATAAATTTCGTTAGGCAGAGTGTTTAATGTGTTTGGGTCACATAAAACCAAATCGGGCTGATAGAAAGCGCCGAACAGATTTTTACCAACGGACAAGTTTACGGCAGTTTTACCGCCCACCGATGAATCTACACAGGCAAGCAGGGTAGTGGGAATTTGAACAAATCCAATACCACGCAAATAGGTTGCGGCGCAAAAGCCTGCCAAATCGCCTATAACACCGCCGCCTAATGCTACAATTGCATCAGTCTTAGTAAATTGTTCTTGGGCTAAATAAGTAACAATTTTTATAAGATTATCGGTGCTTTTTGAGGCTTCACCTGCCGGTATAATATAGGGATAAACAGTAAAATCGCTATCTTCAAAAGATGCTTTTACAGTGCTTAGATATAAAGGCGCAACATTACTGTCAGTAAGCAGTAAAATTTTGTTGCCGCTAATAACCTTAGCACAATGTTCTCCGCTTTTATGTAAAAGACCGTTTTCAATTTTAACTTCGTAGGTTTTGGAAGCATTGACGATAACGGTTTCCATTTACGAATCAATCCTTTTCTTTCTGTTACTGCCGTCCTTTAATAGTTTTGATAACATAGTTGCATCATTGCTTTCAAGGGCGGTTTTATATTCGCTTAATGAGGATATTATATTATCAATTTCAAAAAGCAAATTATCTTTGTTTTGTAAAAACAACTCTGTCCACATTTTTTCGTTTAAGCGTGCAACACGGGTTAAATCCTTGTAACTACCGGCGGAAAAACCTCTATGCGCTTCTGCTTGAGGACTTTTCACATAGGCGTTTGATACAATGTGAGCCAACTGTGATGTGAAAGCTATTATTTTATCGTGTTGCTCAGGTGTTGTTACGGTTACAGAGTTAAATCCTGCTGACTTAATTAAATTTGTTACCTGTTCAAGTAATTGTATATTGTCTGTGTTTTCTGGGGTTAAAATCATAGAGGCGCCGTCAAACAAATCGGCTGTTGCAAATTTATAACCGGAATGGTGAAGACCTGCCATTGGGTGTCCGCCAATAAAAGTAAAACCATACTGCTGGGCTATTGGCGTACAAGCGTTACAAATTGAACGTTTAATGCCGCCGCAATCAATTACCACGGCATTTTTTCTTATCAATTCTGCCTTTTGTTCAACAAATTCTATTGTGGCAGCGGGGTATACTGAAAGGAAAATATAATCACAATGATTTATATTTTCATCTGTGAGTGTTTCATCAATATCTCCGGCCATTGCTGCATATTGCGTAGTCGCAGTATCTATATCAAAACCGAAAATTTTATGTTTGGTATTTTTCTTAAAGGCTTTGGCTAAGGAGCCGCCAATTAACCCTAAGCCGACAATACCGATATTCATTAGTTTACAGCCTCCAATATTTTGCGTACCCGCACGGCAACGTCGTCAAATTGTTCAGGAGTGAGTGATTGGGCGCCGTCGCAAAGTGCTTTTCTTGGGTCGTTGTGAACCTCAATCATAATACCGTCAGCGCCGGCCGCTGCCGCTGCTAAAGACATTGGTTTAACAAGGCGGCTTAAACCGCTGGCGTGGCTTGGATCAACAACGATAGGCAGGTGGGTGAGTTCTTTAAGCATCGGTACCGCAGAAATATCAAGAGTGTTACGAGTGTATGTTTCAAAGGTACGAATACCTCTTTCACAAAGAATAATGTTCTCGTTGCCTCCTGCCATAATGTACTCGGCACTCATTAAAAGCTCTTTTAATGTGCTTGCAAGACCACGTTTTAGCAATATCGGTTTTTTAGTTTTACCGAGCTCTTTTAATAAATCGAAGTTCTGCATATTTCTTGCACCAACCTGAATTAAATCAACTTCTTCAAAAAGCGGAAGGTGATTTGCGTTCATAATCTCGGTGACAATTGGCATACCGGTTTCTTTTTTTGCCAATTTCAAAAGCTCTATTCCGTCAGCTTGCAAACCTTGGAAATCGTAAGGGGAGGTACGGGGCTTAAATGCACCGCCACGCAAAAGCTTAGCACCGGATGCCTTTACCTTTTTAGCAACCTCAATAATTTGGCTTTCAGACTCAACCGAGCAGGGACCTGCAATAAATGCAAAATGTCCGCCGCCAAATTTAACTCCGCTGACATCAACAACAGTATCATCGGGATGGAACTTTCTGTTAGCGCTCTTAAATGGGTCTGTAATTCTGGTGACACTATCAACAATTTCTAAGTTTTGCAACAGCTCAATGTCAACCTTTGTAGTATCTCCTACAAGTCCTAAAACGGTTTGATAATGACCTTTTGAAATATGAACATTTAAATTTTGTGTTTCAAGCCAGGTGATTAAATTTTCAATTTGGTTATCCGCTACTCCGGCTTTAATTACTGCAATCATTTTTTATTACCTCCAAAAAATAAAAGTCCGCAGTTTTTCACTGCGGACTAAATAGCCTCTAATTAAGGTGTAAAAAAGCACGATAATTATTTGCAGCAAAAAACGCTTCTACATTTGTTTGTTGAGCAAAAGTAAAAGTAATAAAAGTATTCAGCTGCAAAGGATAATACTTTCATATAAAACACCTATCGAATAATTTTCATTAAATATAGCACATTTTGTTTGGATTGTCAATAACTGCAACGAATTTTTTGCTTGGCGGTTGATTGACTTTTGCTTAAAAATAAGGTATACTAACCAAGATATTTGCAAAAAGGAAGATGGTTATGAGCGATAAAATTCAAATGAAAACACCACTTGTTGAGATGGATGGGGATGAAATGACCCGAATCATCTGGCAGATGATTAAAGATATTCTTATTACACCTTATGTTGATTTGAAATCCGAGTATTATGATTTGGGTCTTGTTTACCGCAATGAAACAAATGACCAGGTTACAATTGACAGCGCAAATGCTGCAAAAAAATACGGCGTAGCAGTTAAGTGTGCTACTATTACACCGAATGCTGACCGTATGACAGAATATGACCTTAAAGAAATGTGGAAATCTCCAAACGGCACTATTCGTGCAATTTTGGATGGCACAGTTTTCCGTACACCTATTATAGTAAAAGGTATTACACCTTATATTCCTACTTGGACAAAGCCTATTACTATTGCTCGTCACGCTTATGGTGACGTTTATAAAAATACCGAGATGCAAGTGCCCGAGGGTGCAAAGTGTGAACTTGTTTGCACCGATGCAAATGGAAACGAAACCCGTTCTACAATTCATAACTTTAAGGACACAGCAGGTATAATCCAAGGCGTACATAATACCGATAAATCTATTAAATCCTTTGCTCGCAGCTGCTTCAATTTTGCGCTTGATACAAAGCAGGACATTTGGTTTGCAAGTAAAGATACCATTTCAAAAAAATATGACCACCGTTTTAAAGATATTTTTAACGAGATTTTTGAAGCAGAGTACAAGGAAAAATTTGCTGAACTTGGTATAGAATATTTTTATACCTTAATTGATGATGCTGTTGCTCGTGTTATCCGTTCCGAAGGCGGTTACATCTGGGCTTGCAAAAACTATGACGGAGACGTTATGTCCGATATGGTTGCCACCGCTTACGGCTCACTTGCAATGATGACCTCTGTGCTCGTTTCACCTGACGGAGTTTATGAATATGAGGCTGCACACGGCACCGTTCAACGCCACTATTATAAGCATTTAAAGGGTGAGGAAACCTCTACCAACTCGGTTGCAACCTTGTTCGCATGGACAGGAGCGCTTCGTAAACGCGGTGAGTTGGACAATACGCCTGACTTGTGTGCTTTTGCTGATAAGCTTGAAAAAGCTACACTTAAAACTATAGAAGACGGCGTTATGACAGGTGACCTTTATCTGCTTTCTAAATTAGAAAATAAGAAAAAGGTAAATACTGAAGATTTCTTAAAGGCAATAAATGAGCGCTTAATTGCTATGTAATGCATTTTAAAACGGACTGTTATCTCTAACAGTCCGTTTGTTTTATTTTTTCGCATCTTCACCGCCGGGTCCGTCTTTTCGCTCGCGCAGGTCGGGATAGTGGTCAAGACCGGTTGAGACCCATTGGTTATTGGCTTCATTTTTCTTGTTGTTTTGATTAACCGGGATTTTCTTGTTCTCGCTCATATTTTCACCCCGGTAATATTGTTTGCAAATTTGCAGAAATTATTTAAAATACAAAATGTCTTCCAATGGTTTTCTTTTTGGTGCTTCTGGTTTAGCGTTAGAATAGCCAAGAGCAATTACAGAAACAACAATCTGCTCATCGGGAATTTCTAATAATGAACGAATTTGTTCGTTGTCATATATTCCCATAATTAAAGTTGATAAACCTAAATCATAGGCTTTTAAGCAAAGATTTTGCACCTGCAAACCGTTATCAAAATACTGAAAACCGTCTTTTAAATGAGTGGTATAGCTTCCGTCACGCTCAAAACCGCTGCGGCCGTTTACCACAGTAGAAACAATCAAAACCGGCGCATTTTTTGCGTTTTCTTTGTTAAAGTCAGATAGGCAGGAAATGAGTTTCGCTTTGGTTTCGGGAGTTGTTACGGCATAATAACGTGAAACCTGAGAGTTTTTCCAAGAGGGAGCCATTTGCGCTGCTTTAATAATAGCTTCAATGTCTTCTTTGGATACAGGTTTGTCTAAAAATTCTCTAATGCTTCTTCGCCCTATAATGCATTCATTAAGATTCATAAATACACCTCGAATAATATCTGTAAAAAAGTAGAACCTCAACTACGCAAAATGCGTGTCGAGGTTCCAGTCTTGGTGCGGGTGACAGGACTTGAACCTGCACATCGAAGACACTAGATCCTAAGTCTAGCGCGTCTGCCAATTCCGCCACACCCGCAAGCACCTTGATAGTTTACAATACTTTTATTATTTTGTCAAGAAATTGTTGCCATTAAATGCGTTTTCTATTATAATATTAAGTGTTAAGACCTAGCACATTGACCACTGTCTTGCCGTAGTATGGTAAGAGGTGACTTTTATGTACAAAAGGTTTAAGCATAAACGGCGCATACTTTTTGCTAAGCTGATTTTTGTTTTAAGTATTGTTGTCTGTCTTATGCTGTTAGTTGATAATTCGCTACGCCCTTTAATTATAACTCACACAGCAGCGCAATCTCAAAATATGGTGGATAGTATTATTAACAACGTGGTCTATAATTATCTTGACACCTGTGAATATACATATGCTGATATCTCTCACGTTGAGCGTGGCGCTTCAAATGAAATCGAGTCGGTAGAAATTGATTCGGTTAAAATAAATTCAATGGCCGCCAATATAATGAAACGTGTAAATGACAGTTTCGACCGTAATGACAGTATGATAATACGCATACCTATAGGTACAATGACGGGCAATGATTTTTTAATTGGTCGAGGACCTAAAATTTCTATTAAAATGGACCTTTCTGCAAATATTTCGGCAGATTTTTCAACCAAATTTACTGAGGCTGGTATAAACCAAACCCTGCACAGTATAAACTTCGTTATCACTGCCAAAATTTATTTAATGAATAAGTTTTATCAATCATCCTTTAAAACAGAAAACACCTATATATTAGCCCAAACAATCATTGTTGGTGAAATTCCGTCGGTTGTTGCAGAGCTTACAGAAAGCACTTTGCGTAGTGCGACTAAAAAATAATTGGAGTAAAAAATATGGACTTTGAACAGGCTAAAGTAAAAGCAGAACAACTTAAAAAAGAAATAGCGTATCATTCAGAGCTTTATTATAACAATGATGCTCCTGAGATTGATGACTATTCCTATGATATGTTGATGAATGAGTTAAAGTCTATAGAGGCTGAGTACCCTCAGCTTATAACAGCTGATTCACCAACTCAAAAGGTTGGAGGAAGCGCAAGTTTAAAGTTTTCTCCTGTAAAGCATGCGGTTAAGATGGAAAGCTTACAAGATGCTTTTAGTTATGAGGAATTAAAGGCTTTTGATGCACGTGTTACATCTGTAATCGGAAACGATTTTCTTTATTCTGTTGAACCTAAAATAGACGGACTTTCTGTATCACTTGAATATAAAAACGGAGCTTTCTTCCGTGGCTCAACACGTGGTGACGGTGAAACAGGTGAGGATATAACCGAAAATCTGCTTACAATCAAAAGTATCCCCAAAACCTTGAACGGATTTAATGGCGATATTGAGGTGCGTGGCGAGGTCTATATGTCGCATGATAGTTTTATGGATTTCGTTAAAGCGCAAGAATTGGCAGAACAGCCTGTGCCTAAAAATCCCCGTAATGCGGCAGCAGGCTCTTTGCGTCAAAAGGATTCCAAGATAACAGCAAAACGCAATTTGGATATTTTTGTGTTTAATATACAGCAAATTAGCGGCAAACAGCTTAACGGACATAAGGAGTCTTTGGATTTTATTAAAAGCTTAGGCTTTAACGTTCTTCCAAGTTATAAGCAGGTGCCGAGTATTGACGCAGCCATAGCAGAAATTGAAAGAATAGGTAATTCTCGTGGTGAATTAGGCTTTGATATTGACGGCGCAGTAATTAAGGTTGACCGTTTTTCTCAGCGTGCGGAACTCGGTAGTACAAGTAAATTCCCACGTTGGGCAATAGCCTATAAATACCCGCCCGAGGAAAAAGAAACCAACCTTATTGATATTGAAATCAATGTCGGTCGTACGGGCGCTTTAACACCTACGGCAGTTTTTGAGCCGGTACAGCTTGCCGGCACAACAGTGAGCCGTGCGGTTTTGCATAATGAGGATTTTATTAAAGAAAAGGGTATTGCAATAGGTGATACAATTCTTGTGCGCAAAGCAGGGGATATTATACCTGAGGTTATCAGCGTTTCAAAGCATAATAACCTACAACCTGAATATAGTATGCCCACAGTTTGTCCTTCCTGCGGTGCCGCTGTCAGCCGTGATATGGCGGAGGCGGTAATTCGTTGTACAAATGCAGAATGCCCGGCGCAGCTATTACGCAACTTAATCCATTTTGTATCCCGTGATGCAATGGATTTAGACGGTCTTGGTCCCTCTGTTATTGAACAGTTGGTAGATGCAGGCTATATAAAAACGGCGGCTGACCTTTATAAGCTTACCAAAGAGGATTTACTGGAACTAGACCGCAAGGGCGAAAAATCGGCGGAAAATATACTTTTGGCAATAAATAATTCAAGAACAGCGCCGCTTGACAGATTTGTTTTTGGACTTGGTATCCGTCATATTGGCTCCAAGGCGGCTAAACTGCTCTCTGCCGCATTTAATAGCATTGATGAAATCATTGGTGCTAGTAAAGAACAGCTTTTAGCTATTGACGGTTTCGGTGAAATTATGGCCGAAAGCATAATCAATTTCTTTTCCTTGCCGCAAAACTTAGAATTGATAAATTCCTTTAAAGAACAGGGAATAGACCCGAAATCGGACAACCAGAGAATTGATGACCGATTTGCAGGGCTTACCTTTGTCCTTACAGGTACTTTGCCAACCTATACAAGAAATGAAGCGTCGGAAATTATTGAGCGTTTTGGCGGAAAAACTTCATCAAGTGTTTCCAAAAAAACAAGCTATGTCCTTGCAGGTGAGGAGGCAGGCAGTAAGCTTACCAAGGCTAACCAGCTTGGAGTTCCTGTTATTAGCGAAGAACAGTTTAAGGAAATGATAGAATAAAACAAAACCCCGAAGAAATCTTCGGGGTTTATTTTATGTTTTACTCATTTTCATAACTATGCTGTGCGGTAACAGTTTTGCAAGCAAACGATAGAATTTGTAGAATATGTGTGGTGTGTATACGGCTGTTTTCCTTTTTGCTTTTTTAATTGCCGTGGAGGCAACTTTTACAGGGTTTACATAGGGTAGTCTGTCAAAGGTTTTGGAGGCACCTTTGTCTATGCCTGCAACAGATAAAAACTCGGTGCGCATCGGTCCCGGGCAAACAGCCATACAGTTTATACCCAATGGCTTTAATTCCTCTCGCAAAGATTTTGAATAACTTAAAACATACGCTTTTGTAGCGGAGTAAACGCTCATTCTGGGGTTGGGCGCAAAAGCGGCAATTGATGCGATATTGATAATACTAGCACCCTTTGACATAAATGGCAGGCAAAGTGTAGTTATTACTGATAAAGCACGGCAGTTCAAATCAACCATAAGCGCCTGATTTGAATATTCGCTCTCTGCAACATTGCCGATTTTACCAAAGCCTGCATTGTTTATTAACAGCTCAATTTGCGGCTTTTCCTCGTTTAATAGTTGACTTAGGCTTTCGTAACTATCTTTACTTGTTAAATCTAAACAAATAGACCTGACAGGTATTTTTATAGTGTCAAAATTAACATCACGGCGCTGTACAGCCCATATTTCTGAAATGTCAGGAAATTGGCTGTTTATGTTTTTTATAAGTTCTAATCCAAGACCGGAAGATGCGCCGGTTATAAGGGCAATTTTTTTCATATAAACACCTCATTTGAAAGTATAATGTCTTTTCAGTAAAATAGCAAGTATTTTGTCCCGAAAACTTGACAAACAAGCCTAAAATTTGGTATTATATATTGAATATATTTATAGTTAAAAAGAGGTGCCGTAATGTTAAAAAGCATGACAGGATATGGGCGAGCCGAAGAAGTTTTTGAGGGGCTTACCGTATCTGTTGAGTTTAAAGCTGTTAATCACCGTTTTTTTGAGTTTACACCTAAGCTTCCACGTGGCTATGCTTTTTTAGAAGACAAGCTAAAAGCATTCGCTCAGCGCTATGTCGGTCGTGGTAAAATTGATGCTTATGTAGCCATTCAGCAAACAGGTGATACAGGGGTTACGGTTGAAATCAATCAACCACTTGCCGCAGGCTATGTTGAGGCCTTGCGCACACTCGTATCAAAATATGACCTTATTGATGATGTTTCAGCATCAACACTATCTCGTTACTCTGATATTTTCACGGTAACTAAAGAAGTTGCTGATGAAGAAAAGGTTACGGAATATGTTTTAACTGTTGCCGGCAAAGCGTTGCAAGCCTTTGTTGAAATGCGTGAGCTTGAAGGTCAAAAGCTTAAAGATGACCTTGATAGCCGACTTACTACAATTGAGCAAAAGGTTGCTTTTGTTGAACAGCAGTCTCCCAAAACTGTTGCGGCTTACCGTCAAAGACTTGAGCAGAAGATTAAAGAGCTTTTAGGTGATGCAACGGTTGACCAACAACGTCTTTTGACCGAAACTGCTATTTTTGCTGATAAGGTTGCGGTATCTGAAGAAACTGTAAGACTTCGTAGCCATATTAAACAGTTCAGAGACCTTTTTGATTCAACCGAGCCGGCAGGCCGTAAGCTTGACTTTATTGTTCAAGAAATGAACAGAGAAACCAATACAATCGGCTCAAAGGCACAGGACATTGAAATAGCCCACACTATTGTTGATATAAAGGCTGAGATTGAGAAAATTCGTGAACAGGTTCAAAACATTGAGTAGGTGAAAATAATGAAACTTATAAATATTGGTTTTGGTAACTTGGTATCCGCTTCCAGAGTGGTGGCAATTGTTACACCTGAATCTGCTCCTATTAAGCGTATGATACAGGATGCGAAAGAGCAGGGCACTTTAATTGATGCAACTCACGGACGTAAAACCCGTGCTGTCATTATAACTGACAGTGACCACATCATTTTAACCTATCTGCAATCGGAAACGGTTGCCTCTAAGATAACCGAAACAGACATAGAAGAGATTTCTGAGGAGGATGAAAATGCGTAAGGGTCAGTTATATATTTTATCAGGCCCTTCGGGCTCCGGTAAGGATACTATTTTAAAAATTGTTTTAGAACGTCTTAATGATTTAGAACTATCAATATCATCCATTACCCGTAAAATGCGCACGGGTGAAGTAAACGGCGAAAAATACAATTTCATATCCCGTGAGGCTTTTGAACAAATGCTGGCAGAGGATGCCTTTTTAGAGCATAACGTTTATGCCGATGAATATTATGGTTCTCCCAGAAAGCCGGTTGAAAACCACCTTAAAAACGGTAAGGACGTTATTTTAGAAATTGATGTTAACGGCGCAAGACAAATTAGAGAAAAATGCCGTGATGCAATCAGTATTTTTATTTTACCGCCATCCTTTGAAGAACTAAAGAATCGACTTTTGTCACGCGGTACTGAAACCGAGCAAAAACAAATGGAGCGCTTGAATATAGCTTTAGAAGAAATCAAATGCGCCGACGAATATGATTATATTGTTGTTAATGACAATTTAGAAGAAGCTTGCAACGAATTGGCATCTATTATAACTTGCTATCGTTGCAAATTAGAAAACAGAAATTATTTATTAAAGGAGTTTTAATTATGTTGAATCCCGCTATTGGTAAATTAATTAATGCAAGTGAGAGCCGTTATAAACTGGTTCTTGATGTTGCTCAAAAGGCAAGAGATATTGCAAAAGAAGCTCAGGATAACAAAGAAATTATCACTGAAAAAACCGTTACCTTGGCTATGAATGAAATGGCCGCTGATTTAGAGGACTAATAAGTTTTAAAGACTTTAAAGAAGGAGGCTTGCCGTATGGGGAAAATGGTTGCCGGTGTTGCTGTCGATCAGAAAATTTACCGTATCGACAAGCTTTATGATTATCTTATTCCTCAAACACTTTTAGAAGATACCCAGCCGGGTAAGCGTGTTATGATACCTTTTGGTGGCGCCAACCGTGCAGTTATGGGTATTGTTATGCAAATAAAACCTTTGCAATCAGAAGAACCGCTTAAAGAAATCCTTTCGGTTGTAGATGAGAAACCTGTTTTAAATGCTGAAATGCTGCAACTGGTTAATCGATTAAAGGAACAGACCTTTTGTACATATTACGGTGCAGTTCAACAGCTTTTGCCAACAGGCGCCTCATATACCGTTAAAAGCTCTTATTTAGCGGCACCTGATATTTCAAATGAAATATTGTTGAAAATTTCTGATGATGCAAAGGCCGTTTTGCAATTGTTATCAACTACTGATACACCGCAAACCGCTGAAAAAATTGCCGAGAAGACAGGCTTAAATAATATTGAACCTCTTTTGCGTAAGCTTTGTAAGGATGAATTGATTATTAAACAAAGCACAGCCAGGCAAAATACAGGTCTTGCTACAGTTAAGATGGTAAAACTGCCTGAAAGACCGCTATCGGCTAAACTTACAGCAAAACAACAAACAGTTTATGATACTTTAAAAAACATCGGTTGCGCTTCAATCAAGGAGCTTTGCTATTATACGGGTGTTGGTGTTTCAGTTGTAACTAATATGATAAACAAAGGCTATTTAATTGCCTATGATATTGCAAAATACCGTATGCCGTATCATTTCGGTGCGCCTGCCAATGCCGAAGAGATTGTTTTAACAGACGAACAGGAAAAGGCGTACAAACAATTACTAAAAGATTATAATAGCGAAAAGGCGGCAGTTTCCTTGCTTTACGGTGTTACCGGAAGCGGAAAAACCCAGGTGTTTTTAAAAATGGTTGACCATTGCATAAATGATGGTAAAACCGCTATTATAATGGTCCCCGAAATTTCCTTAACACCTCAAACGTTAAGAATTTTCAGCCGCCGTTATGGCGATTCTATTGCAGTTTTCCACAGTGCTATGTCAAAGGGTCAAAGGCTTGATGAATGGCGCCGGGTTAAAGAAAACAAACCGAAAATAGTTATTGGTACACGCTCGGCAATTTTTGCGCCGCTAGAAAATATCGGTCTAATTGTTATGGATGAGGAGCAAGAGGGTAGTTATAAGTCTGAAAAAGCGCCTAGATTCCACGCAAGAGATATTGCAAAATTCCGTGCTAATTATCATAATGCATTGTTGATTCTTTCCTCTGCTACACCTTCGGTTGAAACCTATTCCAAGGCAAAATCGGGCATCTATGGTTTGGCAAGTATAACACACCGTTACGGCAATGCTATATTGCCTGAGGTAATAACGGTAGATATGCGCAAAGAACTGGCGGCCGGCAACCCCTCGGTAATCAGCCGACTGTTAGCAGATGAGTTGCAGGCTGTATTGGATGAAGGCAAACAGGCAATACTTTTATTAAATCGGCGTGGTCACAATACCTTTGTGTCTTGCTCGGCTTGTAATAATGTTATTACCTGTGATAATTGCAGTATTTCGCTGACATATCACTCAGCAAACAACCGCCTAGTATGTCACTATTGCGGTAAGTCAATACCTTTTGTGCAACACTGTCCTGTTTGCGGTAATGCGCATATCAAATATTCAGGACAAGGCACACAAAAGGCGGAAATTGAATTAAAGGCAATGTATCCAAATGCTCGTATACTTCGTATGGATGCCGACAGCACGATGACTCGTACCGCCTTTGAAGAAAAAATAACCGCTTTTGCTAACAAGGAGTACGACATTTTAATCGGTACTCAAATGGTGGCAAAAGGTTTGGATTTTCCGGATGTCACACTTGTCGGTGTGCTTAATTCGGACCAATCGCTCTACAGCGATGATTTTAGAAGCTTTGAAAAAACCTTTTCCTTGCTGACTCAAGTGGTCGGTCGTTCGGGAAGAGGAGATGCAAAGGGTAAAGCAATTATCCAAACGAATGACCCGGATAATGATATAATTCAGCTTGCCGCAATGCAGGATTATCTAGGCTTTTTCGATAATGAAATTTTAACTCGTCAAATTATGGTCTATCCGCCGTTTTGCGAGCTTACCGTTGCTTATGTATTGGCAGAAGAACGTGATATGGCAGAAAGCGGAGCTAACTTTGTTGCTGAGTTTGTTAAGAATAAATTAAGTGACGAGTTTGCTGATGTAAAAATTATTGCTTTAGGACCAATACTTTGCAGTATACCAAAGGTAAATAATAAGTATAGGTACAGAGTTATATTCAAACATAAGAATAATAAATCAACACGCCGGTTGTTCGATGCATTGATACATGCTTTTTACGAGCAACGGAAATTTAAGGATGCAAGTTTGGTGTTAGACCATAACCCTGAAACCATTATATAACTAAGGAGATTTTTTAATGGCAATTCGTAATATCGTTTGTGAAGGTGACGACCTTTTACGCAAAAAATGCCGAGAGGTTGATAAGTTCGATGAGAAGCTTTCGGTGCTTATAGATGATATGCTTGATACTATGTATGAAGCAAATGGCGTTGGCCTTGCCGCACCTCAGGTCGGAATTTTAAAGCGTGTTTGCGTTATAGATATCGGCGACGGCCCTATTGAACTTGTAAACCCTGTTATTGTAGAAACCAGCGGTGAGCAGATTTCACCCGAGGCTTGTCTTTCTTGCCCCGGTCGTTGCGGAACAACAAGCAGACCTAATTTTGTGCGTGTAAAAGCACAAAATCGTCACGGTGAAGAGGTCGCTTATGAGGGTGAAGAATTGCTTGCAAAGGCATTCTGCCACGAAATAGACCACCTTGACGGCAAACTGTTTATTGATGTTATCTTGGAAGAGCTTGAGGAAGAATAAAAATATGAAAATTGTTTTTATGGGCACGCCTGATTTTTCGGTGCCTTGCTTAAACGCTTTGCTCGAAGCAGGACATACTGTTGAGGCTGTTTTTACACAGCCTGACAAAGCCCGTGGCAGAAAACAGGTACTTACTCCACCTGCTGTTAAAGAGGCTGCCTTGCAACATAATTTAACTGTTTATCAACCAAACACCTTGCGTGACGGTGAAGCGTTAAGAATTATAAATTCTATTAAACCTGATTTAATAGTTGTTGTAGCCTACGGCAAGATTTTGCCTAGTGAAATTCTTAGTGCTGCAAAATACGGATGCATAAATGTTCACGCTTCTTTACTGCCTAAATTCCGTGGCGCCTCTCCAATACAGTCTGCAATTCTTGCAGGTGAAGCCGAGACAGGCGTTACAACAATGCAGATGGATGAAGGGCTTGATACAGGCGATATTTTGCTTCAAACCCGTGTTAAAATTGAGGATAACGACACTGCTGAATCGCTTTTTGATAAGTTGAGCCAAAAGGGTGCAGAACTTTTAGTTGAAACAGTTGAAAAACTGTCCTCCGGTGAAATAGCACCGCAAAAACAAGACGATAAAAAAGCAACACATTGCACAGTCTTAACTCGTGAAAGCGGTAAAATTGATTGCAACAAATCAGCGAAAGAAATTGTTGATTTAGTTCGTGGCTTGTACCCTTGGCCTGCCGCTTATTTTGAACTAGAACAAAAGAAATTCAAGGTTTATTCTGTTTCTCTAGGTAAAAGCACAACAGCTAAGCCGGGAACTTTAAGCAGTGATAAAAACGAAATATTACTGGCTTGCGGTGATGGCAAAGCAATTTCAATATTGGAAATTCAGCCCGAGGGCAAAAGAAGAATGACCGCTAAGGAATTTTTAAATGGATTTAAATTTACGGAGGATTTGACGATTGACTGCTAATCCTAGAAAATTGGCTGTTGAGGCACTGGTATCTGCTGAAAATGGCGGTTACAGCAATTTGGTTTTGGATAAAACACTCAAATCTAATTCATTAACACCAGAGGATGAGGCTTTTTTCTCTGCGCTTTTTTACGGCACCATTGAGCGGTTGCTGACAATTCATACTATTCTGGGTCGCTATTGCTCGCATCCTGTTAAAAAGTTAAAACCTGAAATTCGTGCTATACTTTCAAGCGCAGGTTACCAACTGCTGTTTATGGATAAAATTCCCCAATCTGCCGCTGTGAATGAAGCAGTTAAGCTTGTAAGGGCAGGGAAATACAAACAGCTTTCAGGTTTTGTAAATGCAGTTCTTCGTTCAATTACCCGTGATAAAACTAAATTGGCAGAAGAATTACAAACAACTGATGATTTGTCATTTAAGTACTCTGCCGCATCTTCTTTTGTAAATGAACTTGTAAATGAATACGGCAGGGAACAGGCAGAAGAGTTTTTAGCATCTGCTTTTTCAAAACCGCCTGTCTTTGCAAGAAGGAATACACTTTTGCAAGAAGCAGTTGATGATGAAAATTATTTGTCTACAGATGTGGAAAACTGTTTTGTTGTAAAAAATTTGAACCGCTTTTTAAATGGCTCTGACTTTGAAAACGGACAGTTCCATGTTGAAGACAAGGCGTGCCAAATTGCTTGTAAAGTTCTTGATGTGCAACCGGGCGAGCGTGTTCTGGACACTTGTGCCGCTCCGGGTGGTAAAACCTTTACGTTAGCACAATATATGCAAAACACGGGCGAAATTGTTGCTTGCGACCTTCATGCACACCGTGTAAACCTGATAGAACAAGGTGCAAAGCGGCTAAAAATAACTAACATTAAGGCACAAGTTAACAATGCAGGTAAAAGCAACTCCGAATTAGGTGTGTTTGATAAAATTTTGTGTGACGTGCCTTGCTCAGGTTATGGTGTTGTTCGCCGTAAACCCGAAATAAAACTAAAAGAAATAAATCAGTTTGCTGATTTACCAGATATACAGTATGAAATATTAAAAACTTCTGCTTCATATTTGAAAAAAGGCGGTTTTTTACTCTATTCTACTTGTACTGTGCGCAAAGAAGAGAATGATTGTGTTGTTGAGCGCTTTGTAAAGGAGAATAAGGATTACAAAATAGTTACAAAGCGACAGCTTATGCCGCAAACCGATGGGACTGACGGCTTTTACTACTGTCTTTTAACGAGGTGATATATTGCCTAAATTGGATATCCAATCAATGTATTTAAGCGAGATTGAAGCCTGGCTTATTGAAAATAATTTCCCAAAATTTCACGGAAAACAAATCTTTGCTTGGTTGCATCAAAAGTCGGTGACTTCTTTTGATGAAATGACCAATTTATCTAAAAATTTACGTGCAGAACTTCAAAATAGTTTCTATATTGTAACTATTAAAACAAAGAAGAAACTTGCATCAAGCATTGATGATACTGTAAAATATCTTTACGAGTTGCCTGACGGAGAGCTTGTAGAATCTGTTTTAATGAAGTATCACCACGGATATACTGTCTGCGTGTCGACACAGATAGGTTGCAAAATGGGTTGTACCTTTTGCGCATCCTGTAAGAACGGATTTATTCGCAATCTTACTGCATCGGAAATTTTAGCGCAGGTTGCGGCAGCCGCAAAAGATATGGGTGTGCGTATCTCAAATATCGTTATGATGGGTATGGGGGAGCCGCTCGATAATTTTGAAAATTCAATCCGATTTATTCGTCTTATTACCTCACCTGAGGGACTTAATATAGGATGCAGACATATTTCGCTTTCTACGTCGGGTGTTGTACCGAATATATATAAATTAGCCGATATGCAGTTGCCTGTTACGTTGTCAATTTCGCTTCATGCGTCTGATGATGAAACGCGAAACCGCATAATGCCGGTTAATCATAAATGGAATATTGAAGAGCTATTAAAAGCTTGCCGCTATTTTTTAGCGCAAGGTGGGCGCAGAATTTCATTTGAATATGCTTTAATTTCGGGTGAAAACGATTCAATATCTACCGCAGATGCATTGGCAAATCTTTTAAAAGGAATGCTCTGCCACGTAAATCTTATCCCGGTTAACAGCGTTGAGGAGAATAAATATTCTCCTCCCGATAAAAAGCGTATATTACAGTTTCAAAAACGTTTAGAAGCGCACGGAATCACAGCAACGGTGCGCAGAACATTAGGCTCGGATGTTAACGCATCCTGCGGCCAATTGCGAAACCAAAACTTGAAATAAACTTAATTGTCAGGAGGTGTGTTATGAAAATTTTCAGTGCTACCGATAAAGGTCGAGTGCGCGACAGCAATCAAGACTCGTATGCGGCAGGCCGTTTGAGTGATACAGCAACCTACGCCGTTGTTTGTGACGGTATGGGTGGAGCAAACGGCGGTAATGTTGCCAGTGCAATTGCCGTAAAAACAATATCAGAAAGCTTTACTCGTAATTTTCGTAACAACATGACTGACGGCTCTATCCGTATGCTGATGGAGTCGGCAATTTCAACGGCAAACAGCGCTGTTTTATCAGCTGCGTCAAAAAACCCGGACTATAAAGGTATGGGTACAACAGTGGTTACTGTTATTGTGGAAGGAGAACGGGTAACGCTTGCCCATTTGGGAGACAGCCGAGCCTATCTTTTCACTAACGGTGATTTAAAGCTTTTGACTCACGACCACTCAGTTATTCAATCTATGATTGATAGAGGTCAGTTGACTGAAACGCAAGCAAAATACCATCCCGATAAAAACGTCATCACTCGTGCGCTTGGCGTTAATAAGGACATAGATATTGACTTTGATGATTTGCTTTTAAATTCGGGTGATATGATATTGCTTTGTACAGACGGGCTAACTAATTATGTTGAAAAAGAACGGCTTGTCTTCTTGATTAACAAAACCGAACCCGAACTGCTCCCTGAGGCTTTCATAAAATCGGCTAATTCAGGTGGCGGCGGCGACAATATTACAGCAGTTCTTTTGGCTAATGAATAGTATAGTAGGTGAGTGAATTATGGATAAATTTGTTGGAAAACGCCTTGATGGCAGATATGAAATTAAAGAGGTTATTGGCGTAGGCGGTATGGCAGTTGTTTATAAAGCCTATGATAATATTGAGGATAGAATAGTTGCAGTAAAAATCCTTAAAGAAGAGTTTTCCTCAAATGAGGAATTTTTGCGTCGTTTCAAAAACGAGTCAAAGGCTATCGCTGTGCTTTCGCATCTTAATATCGTTAAGGTGTTTGATGTAAGCTTTGGTGATATACTGCAATATATCGTTATGGAGTATATAGACGGTATAACCTTAAAAGAGTTTATTGAACAGCAGGGCGCTTTGCGTTGGAAGGATGCAGTTCACTTTACTATACAAATCCTCCGTGCTTTGCAGCACGCTCATGACAAGGGTATAGTTCATCGTGATGTTAAGCCGCAAAACATTATGCTATTACCTGATGGTAAAATTAAAGTTACCGACTTTGGTATTGCCCGTTTTGCACGAAGTGAGCATCAAACCATGACCGATAAAGCCATTGGTTCTGTGCATTACATTAGCCCTGAACAAGCACGTGGTGATGTTACCGATGAAAAGAGTGACTTGTATTCTATTGGTATTATGCTTTACGAGATGCTGACAGGAGAATTGCCGTTTGAGGCTGAAAATGCCGTTTCGGTTGCAATTATGCAGCTTCAAAACGAGCCCAAAAATCCTCGTGAAATCAATTCTGAAATCCCGTTGGGTCTTGAACAAATCACTATGAAAGCAATGCAGAAGGATAGTTTAAAACGCTATCAAACTGCCGCTGAAATGCTGTGCGATTTAGAAGAGTTCAGACGTGACCCTGAAATGGTGTTTGAACATAATTACTTTATCGATGAGGAGCCTACACGCTTAGTTGACGAGGAAGAAGAGGATGAGGATGAGGCACCGCAAAAGCCGCCTATTATTCCGATTTTGGCAGGTATTGCATCTGCGTTAATCCTTGTTATAGCTATTTTGGCAGTCCTGTTTATACCCAAACTGTTTAGCGGTACATCAGGCGCCTTTGAATGCCCCAAGCTTGTTGGTAAAAAATATGATGATATAACAACAAGTAAGGATTATGTAGGCTTAAACTTTAAGGTTGAACAACAACATGATAGCGAGGTTGAAGCAGGATACATTATTGACCAAGAGCCTGCTCCCGGCAGAAAGATAAAGAATTCTCAAACCATAACAATAATTGTTAGTCTTGGTACAAAACAGGTTACCGTACCTGATGTATATGAATACTCTGAGGCCGAAGCAGTTTCCACATTAAAGGCAAGTAATTTTGCAATTGATAAAACAATTGAAATTTCGGATGAGCACATTGCTAAAGGTAGTGTTGTAAAAACAGAGCCTGCACGCAATAAAAATGTTCCTGAAGGTACAAAAATTATACTTTATATCAGTAGCGGTGCAGAGGTTAAAATGGCTAAGATACCCAGTCTTACCGGTCTTTCTGTAGATGTTGCTAAACGTGAAATTGAGCAAAATGGTTTTAAAATCGGTGAAGTTAACGAGGTTAATAGCACAATGCCTAAGGGTGTTGTAGTATCACAAACCCCTGACGTTTCTCAATCAACTGCAGAGCGTGGCTCAGCAATACACATTGATGTAAGTAACGGAGTTGCGCCTGAGTACACTTGCGATATTTCAATTAAATTTAACGATGCCTTCAGTGAGGAAAGCGGCAAGCTTGAGGTTCGTTTTTCTAACGGTGATGTTGTAAAAGCAGATAATATCAATTACAAAGGTTCTTACGATTTTAAATATAAATCAACCTATGAAAAGACCTTAACGGCAGAAGTGTATATTTATCCTGCAGACAATGAAATGCATTATCAGACCTTGTCTGTAAATGTTAAGGAAAACAAAGTTTCTGTTAAAAATAATTATGCCGGTGAGTAGCTTATGAAATGTTTGCTGGTTAAGGCGGTTTCGGGATTTTATTATCTTGAAACCGCCATCGGTTTATTAGAAGCAAAGGCAAGAGGCACTTTAAAAAGAGATGGTATTTCTCCCGTTGCGGGTGATTATGTTGAGGCTGAAATAGAAAACGGCAGTTGTGTTATTACTGCTGTTTTGGAACGGAAGAATTTCTTTGTCCGTCCGCCTATGGCGAACATTGATAAACTTTTTATTGTTTCTGCACAGAGCACTCCACAACCAAATCCTCTATTGATTGACCGCCTTGTTGCCATTGCTGAAATGAAGAAAATACAGCCTATCTTAGTCTTTAATAAGTCTGATTTAGGTGAGTTTGACCCTGAGTGTATTGATGCCTACCAAAAAGCGGGGATTCCTTTGCATATTGTTTCTTGCGCAGATGGTACGGGTTTTGATGGACTGCGTAATGAGTTGACAGGTCACATCTGCGCCTTTATCGGCAATTCCGGTGTAGGTAAATCCTCTATATTAAATAAGTTGTTAGGAGAGCAGCGCCAAACAACAGGTGATGTAAGCCAAAAGCTTGGTAGAGGCCGTCATACAACACGTCAGGTTGAATTGATTGAATTTGGTGAAAAAACTTATATTGTTGATACACCCGGATTTTCCACATTAGATATGCAGGCGTATGAAACTTTTTACAAGGATGAATTACCGTCAGGCTTTAGAGAGTTTCAACCCTTTATCGGCGATTGCCGTTTTTCAACCTGCACACATACAACTGAGCCCGGCTGTGCTGTTATAGAAGCGGTTGAGCAGGACAAAATAGGCAAATCAAGACACAATAGCTATTTGGCTATTTTTAATGAGGTTAAAGATTTGCAACCCTGGCAAATTAAAAATAAAAAACACCCTATTAAGTAACCATTTACCTCCACTTTGTGTATAATGTTAATGTAATAAAGGTGGTGGTCAAATGAGAGGCGGAAGAAAAAGACGAGATAAGGGCATTGTAGCAGTTTACTTTGGAGTTGGTTTTCTATTTGCGTCCTTTTGTCCGACACAGTTATTAATTATAATTTTATCTTTGGCGGTAATAGGCTTAGGTATTACCTGCGCAAAATGTTAGGTGGTTGCTATGAAGGTTGTAGTAGTTCGTTCCCCCAAACTCTTAAAAGGTATACTGAGAATGATGTTTAAAATCAGAAAAGACGATTAAAATTACATAAAAGGCACCTCATAACGAGGTGCCTTTTGTCATAATAAATTCATTCTTCGAATATATATAATTATAAAATGCTGATTTAAGGAGAATGAAAGATGGAACTGAATGTAATCAATACAACTCTTGGTACAAAACGTGAGCTTTTGAGTAAAAATTACGAGCAACCGATAGAAATGAATATGATTTTACCGGAATACTATCCGGAAATAGAAAAAATACTTTCCTGCAAGGGTGAAGCATACATATCCTCAAAGGCTGTGGAGGGTAATAGTTTAGTGCTAAATGGCACGGTGAATGTTACCCTTATATACAATGATTCAGAGGAGAAAATGAATGCGTATCACGCTTCGGTGCCCTTTAATAAGAAGATAGAACTAAGCCTATCGGAAATGTCGTTTGTTGCCTCTGCAAAGGCAATGATATCATACTTTAACTATAAAGCGACAAGCCCTAAAAAAGTTGATGTTCGCGGCGCTTTGAACATACCCGTTGAAATTTGGGTTAATGATAACTATAAGGTTATTGAAAAGATTGAAGATAACCTTATGGAAACAAAGCAAGATGTTGTAAAAAGCAACCGTTTCTTTGGTAACACAGAACAAAATGTGTTTATTGAGGAAGAACTTGCAATAGAGAATGACCGAGCAGCAGTTAAATGCATACTTAAGGTTGTTAAAGATTGCAGGGTGGAAAGCTGTAAAATCATTAACAATAAGGTGATTGTTAAGGGGATATTGGACTGCAAGATTATTTATTGCAGCACAGAAAATCAAATTGAACAAATCAGTGTTGAAATACCCTTTAATCAAATAATGGATTTCGACGGATTGGATGAGAGTTGCAGTTGCTTTGCGGATACACGGCTTTGTAGCTTTGATATTGAAACAAAGACTAATTATGAGGGTGAAGTAAGGACGCTGATTTTCACAGCAACAGCCTGTATTGCACTTGAAGCATATAGAAACAATGAAACTAGTTATTTGTCAGATGCATATGCCACAAAATATGAAACCGAGCTTGAAACTCAGGAAATCGCTCTTCTTTCCTTAATGGATGAACATGAGGAAAGGTTTGTTTGCAAAAAGGATATAGAATACCCCGAACAAATTATAAGAATAGAAAATTGTTGGGGCGAGGTTTTGAATTCAAATTTGCAAATTGAGTCGGGCAAGATGTTTGTAAGCGGCAATATTCTTGTGTGCGCTGTTATTTGTGATGCTAACGAACAGTATAGGTTTTTAGAAAGAACTATAGATTACGAATGGGAAAAAGCTTGCGATGACCCTGAAAATAATTTGCTGTTAAAGTGCAAGGTTAAATTGCCTGCATTAACCTGTAATATCTCGGCAGATGGTATAGAGATTATAGCTGAACTTAAAATGGTTTGCAGGGCATTTAAAGAGGAAGGTATAAAATGTATCAATAAGGTGAATTTACTTGAAGACAAACCCATTAAAAACCCCGATTCAATCGGCGCGGTGCTTTATTTTGCAAAAAGCGGTGATAGGATATGGGATATAGCAAAGGAACATAATACTGCTAAAGAATTGATAAAAGAATATAATAATGTCGACAGTGATATTATAAAAGAAGATACAGCACTTCTTTTACCGCTTGTTTAAATAAAAAACAGCCACTCGCATTTGCGAGTGGCTTTAATTGTTTAAGCAAAAAATCCGCCGTTAGCACCAATAACTTGGCCGGTAATAAAACTTGAATAGCTACTTGTTAAAAAGTAAATGGTTCTTGCAATTTCACCTGCGTCACCAACGCGTCCTAAAGGTGTTTCTTCAGTTAGGTGGGATAAATCTTGTATGGAAAGATTTGAGTTCATTCTGGTGGAAATAACGCCGGGAGCCACACAGTTGACGCGTATATTGCTGGGCCCAAGCTCTTTTGCAAGGGCTTTGGTGAATCCAATCACACCTGCCTTAGCAGCGGAATAGTGTACCTCACAGGAGGCACCGGTTTGTCCCCAGACGGATGAAACATTAACGATGTTTCCCATCTTCTTTCTAATCATATAGGGGAGAGCGGCCTGACAGCAGTTGAAAACACCGGTAAGGTTAACGGCCAACATTCTATCCCACTCGGCTTGAGAAATATCTGTAAAGAGCTTTTGCGAAGCAATACCAGCATTGTTAATAAGAATGTCTACACCGCCGAACCGTTCCTTTATCTCGGCGAACATAGCATCAACCTGCGCGCGGTCACTTACATCGGCACGGACTGCCATACATTCGTATCCGCTCGAGTTTAGGGAATCACACAGTATTTTAGCCGACTCCTCCGATTTATAATAGTTGATAACTACACGGTAACCCTTTTGTGCAAAGAGTATAGCGGTAGCAGAACCGATTCCGCTTGAAGCGCCTGTAATTAGAATGGTTTTCATTACGCATCCCTCATTATATATGTTTTGGTGTTCATATCAGCATTATAACACGATGCATTTAATATTTCAATCCCAAATAACACTATCTGTTGTATATTAGATAGGGGAGAGTTGCCACATAATGTGGTTTACATAAACAGTTTACATAACATAACTTTATTTTAAAAATACATTGACATACAAATGAAAATATTGTATAAATATATGTATAGGTTTTAAACTTGCGTAATTTAGAGGGATTGAGTGAAATATGAAAACTCTAGGTATTATCGGTGTTGGAAACATTGCCTCTGCAATTTTAGGCGGCGTTATAAAATCAGGTTACATAACACCGCAAAATATTTTTATATACGACCCAGATACAACTAAAACTCAAACCTTTTCCACAGAATATAGTGTTAAGGTTTGTTCAAAAGCAGAAGATGTTGTGAAAAGTGTTGATTATGTTCTAATAGCAGTAAAACCTGCTGTTGTTGATACTGTACTCAAAACAATATCAAATTCTGTAAATAATCAATGTATTATAAGTGTTGCGGCAGGCATTTCGCTTTCATTTATCGCAGAACGTTTGCCTAAAAACACTTCCGTAATGCGTGTTATGCCAAACACCCCTTTAATGTACGGTAATGGCGCAGTAGGCTATTCGGTTAACGATTATGTTACTGATGAACAAAATGAATTAGTTAAAGGCATTTTTACTTCCTGCGGTTTAGCTGTACAGCTAAAAGAAAGTCTTTTGAATTCTGTAACTTCTGTTAGCGGCAGTTCTCCGGCCTTTGTTTTCCGCTTTATCAAGAACCTTGTAGAAGAAGGCGTTAAACAAGGCTTACCCCAGAATGTTGCAGAGGATTTAGTGATTCAAACTGTCATCGGCAGTGCAATTATGTTTAAAGAAAGCGGTAAAACTGCTGATGAGTTAATACGTATGGTTGCTTCGCCCAATGGCACTACTGAGGCAGGTCTTTCGGCTTTAGATAAAAATAATTTTGACGATGCCGTTAAGTCTGCGATTGATATGGCTTATAAACGTTCAATTGAATTAACAAAATAACATATTTTTAAAGTTGCGTTCATATTATCTTATAGATTAAAAAATTCAGGAGGATAATATGAAAAGGACAACCTTAGGTATTTTTTCGTTTAAGAGTTATTTAGTTGATTTAAAAAAGCACAGACCACTGCTTATTCTTACGGTTTTATTCGTTTGCGGCTTGCTTTTCGGTGCGTTTATATTTAGAAATACAGCTGATAATATTGTCTCGTTTTTATCAGAATACGTTACAGATAACCTGTTCAAGCGTAAAGATTATTCGTTTTTTAAAATTTTTTGCGTTTCGCTGGTTTCTGTTATACCATTTTTTGCCTCAGCTTTTATTTTTGGTTTAAGCCCAATCGGTCCGTTTTTAGTACCGCTTACAGCTTTTCTTCGAGGTTCTGGCATAGGGCTTATTACCGGGTATCTTTATAAGACTCACGAAATCAAAGGTATAGCGTTTTGCCTTTTGATTTTAATGCCATCATTCTTGTTTTCATCTTTTGTTATTTTGCTTTCAAGCTGTGAGTCAATTAAGTTTTCAGGCGCATTGTTCCGTTCTTTTTCCATAAAGGCGGAGCCTGTTTCGTTTGGCAGAGATTTTAGAATATACCTCAGCCGATACTTTTTCTATCTGTTGTTAGTGTTACTTTGTTCTTTTATTGATACCGTTTTTTCGGCATCTTTTATACGATATTTTGAGTTTTAAGGGGATTGTTATGCGAATAGACTACTTAAAAAGCTTTTCTGTCTATTTGAATAATGAGAAAAAATGCTCTAAAAGCACGCTTGAATCCTATTTGCGGGATATAAAGCGATTTTTAGAGTATCTTTCGTCATACCCTTATTCTGAAATGAATGAAGTAGGGAGCGAGGTTGTAAATAAGTATCTTGAAACTGTGCAAAAAAGCGGTAAATCCTATGCTACAGTTTTGCGTACAATAGCTTCTGTAAAATGCTTTTTTAATTATTTGTATCATGTAAAGGCTATTGAAAATAAACCTGAAATTTCCGCTAAACCTCCAAAACCGGAGGAAAAGAAATTCCCCGAAATTCTTACGGGAGACGAGGTTAAACTTCTTTTAGCACAACCGAACTGTGCAGACATGAAGGGTGTGCGTGATAAAGCAATGTTAGAATTGCTTTATGCAACAGGTATTCGTGTGTCTGAGCTTGTTAATGTTTCTGTTTCGGACATTGATTTGCAAATAGGTATTTTGCGACTTAAATCAAAACTGTCGGAAAGAATTATACCGCTATATCCTTCGGCACTTAAATCTATTTCAAATTACATAACAAAGGTTAGGGATATTGTTGTTTATGATTCTACGATAACAACACTCTTTACAAATATGAACGGGCGCCAAATGACACGTCAAGGCTTTTGGAAAATCATAAAACAATATGCCGAATTAGCTGGTATTAAAAAGGAGATAACTCCTCACACATTAAGACATTCATTTGCTGCACACTTACTTGAAAACGGTGCGCCGCTAAAGGATATTAAGGAAATTTTAGGTCACTCTGATATTTCCTCTACACAGATTTATACACAAATGATGAGAAATCGCTATGCCCAGTCGTATAAAAGATATCATCCGTTGGCAAAATAAGGTTGAATTATTTTACTGCGTGTGATATTATGTTATTGCAAAAAGGGAGTAGCTGGCGGCTTAGCCGTTACATTGTGGCGTCACTACGGTCTTATGTTTGACCCGCCCATGTATTAAATAGCAAGACTTTTACTGTGTTTTTTAACGCTGTAAAAGTCTTTGTTTTTTTGGAGGTATATATGGAAATTTTGTACGAAAATATTTTGAACATCACTTGGCAGCAGGTTGTCATGTGGGTAATCGGCGGTGTGCTGATTTATTTGGCGATTAAAAAGGATATGGAACCAACCTTGCTTCTGCCTATAGGTTTTGGCGCTATATTGGTTAACTTGCCTTTCTCGGGCGCTATCACTCAGGGTGATGAGCCCGGCGCACTCAGCGTTTTGTTTGATGCCGGTATTTCAAACGAGCTTTTCCCGCTAATTTTATTTATTGGTATTGGTGCGATGATTGACTTCGGTCCGCTGTTATCAAATCCCAAGTTGATGATTTTTGGCGCTGCTGCTCAGTTTGGTATATTCTTTACTCTTTGCTTGGCATCCTTGTTCTTTGATATAAATGATGCGGCTTCAATTGCTATTATCGGTGCAGCAGACGGCCCGACCTCAATTGTTGTAGCCCAAAAACTTGATTCTAATTATCTTGGTGCCATTATGGTTGCGGCGTATTCTTATATGGCTCTTGTGCCGATTATCCAGCCGCCGATTATTAAGTTAATGACAACTAAGAAAGAACGCTTGATTCGTATGCCTTATAAGCAGAACAACGTTTCTAAGCTTACCAGAATTTTGTTCCCGATAATCATTACAATTATTGCCGGTCTTGTTGCACCTGCTTCTGTTTCGCTTGTCGGATTCCTTATGTTTGGTAACCTTATCCGTGAGTGCGGTGTGCTTAATTCTTTGTCAGAAACTGCACAAAAGGTGCTTGCAAACCTCGTTACAATTTTCCTTGGTATCACTATTGCTTCTAAAATGCAGGCTGAAAACTTCTTGCGTAAAGAAACACTGCTTATTTTAGGCTTAGGCTTGTTTGCATTCATTTTTGATACCTTTGGTGGCGTATTATTTGCAAAGGTACTCAACCTGTTCTTAAAACAAAAAATCAATCCTATGATTGGTGCGGCAGGTATATCAGCATTCCCGATGTCGGCTCGTGTTGTTCATAAAATGGGCTTGGCAGAGGATAATCAAAACTTCCTGCTTATGCATTCCATCGGTGTTAACGTTTCGGGTCAGATTGCTTCGGTTATAGCCGGCGGTCTTATCTTAAACTTCTTTGGTTAAAGAAAGGTATGGTTTTGTTATGAATTATGAGCAATTTTTAAATAGTATCCCGTATCTGCTTAAAGGCATGTTAGGAATTTTCGTTGTAACGGCAGTTATAGTTTTAGCGGTTGTAATTCTTAATGCGGTTTCAAAACGTTTTTCCAAATAATAAAATAAAAGCACACAATCAAACGATTGTGTGCTTTTTTAATTTGTGGCTTAAACTCTGAAAGTTAAGTCGCCGTAGCTGGGGACCGGCCAGTAATCCTCTGCGGTTATTGACTCAGCAGTATCAACATAAAGACGTAGCTTATCCATAAGAGGCAATACCTCGTCGTGGTAAAGACGAGCTTGCTCGTATGCATCCTTAGTGTTTGCTGCCTTTGTTTCGGTTTCACTGAGAAGATTAACAGTGCTGTAAATCTTTTCTGAGAGTTTGGAAAGACGAACGATAAGGTCGCTTTCAGCTGTGCAAATGATTTCGGCGCTTACTGTCTTTTTGGAAATTACTGTGTTAGATAATTCAGCCGTGTATGCAAAAATAGCGGGCAAATAATCTTTTTTAACCATATCAATCATTGTTAAAGATTCGATATTGATAATTTTTGAGTAATTTTCAAGTAAGATACCGTATTTTGACATCAATTCAGATTCCGAATAAACCTTATGCTCGCTGAAAAGTTTAATGCTCTTTTCGGTGATTAAAATGGGGAGGGCATCAACAGTTGATTCTAAGTTAAGTAAGCCTCTCTTTTCGGCCTCTTCTTTCCATTCCTCTGAGTAACCGTTGCCGTTGAATAAAATGCGCTTGTGCTCAGAAATTGTCTTTTTAACAAGAGCGTTCATTGCATCTTTAAAGTTCTCGGCATTCTCAAGCTCGTCAGCAAATTCTTTTAATTCCTCTGCAACAATTGTATTTAATACAATGTTCGGGTCGGCAACCGAAGCGGTAGAGCCGAGCATACGGAATTCAAATTTATTTCCTGTAAATGCAAAGGGGGAAGTACGGTTGCGGTCAGAGTTATCCTTCGGGAATGAGGGGAGAACGTCAACACCCAATTCCATCTTAGGCATCTTTGCGCTGGAATAATGCTCGCCGCTTACAATGGCATCTAAAATGGCTTCAAGCTCGTCACCAACAAACATTGATATAATTGCGGGCGGAGCCTCACCTGAGCCTAAACGGTGGTCATTGCCGGCAGATGCAACCGAAACACGAAGCAGGTCTTGGTATTCGTCAACAGCTTTTATAACTGCCGCTAAGAAAAGCAAGAATTGTGCGTTTTCAGCAGGGGTTTTACCGGGGTCAAGCAGATTAACACCTGTGTCGGTAGAAAGTGACCAGTTATTGTGCTTACCGCTTCCGTTTATACCTGCAAACGGCTTTTCGTGTAAAAGGCAGGTCAATTTATGCTTTTGTGCTACCTTTTTCATCAATTCCATTGTAAGTTGATTGTGGTCGGTAGCAATATTGGTTGTAGAATATATCGGAGCAAGCTCGTGTTGTGCAGGAGCCGCCTCGTTGTGCTTGGTCTTGGCTAAAACACCAAGTTTCCAAAGCTCAGCATCAAGGTCTTTCATATATTCTGAAATACGGGGCTTAATAGCACCAAAATAATGGTCATCAAGCTCTTGACCCTTAGGCGCAGGAGCGCCGAACAGAGTTCTGCCGCAATAAATTAAATCCTTGCGGAGTTCATAGTTGCTTTCATCAATCAAGAAATATTCTTGCTCAGCACCCACAGTTGTTATAATGCGCTTTGCTGTGGTGTTGCCAAAAAGCTTAAGTATACGAAGACCTTGTTCGTTAATAGCCTCCATAGAACGAAGCAGGGGAGTCTTTTTGTCAAGCACTTCGCCTGTGTAAGAACAAAACGCTGTGGGTATGCATAAAATATTATCTTTAATAAATGCATAAGAGGTCGGGTCCCAAGCAGTGTAGCCTCTGGCTTCAAAGGTTGCTCTCAAGCCGCCGGAAGGGAAGCTGGATGCATCGGGTTCACCCTTAATTAACTCCTTACCGGAAAACTCCATAATTACGTGTCCGTCATCGGTAGGAGTGATAAAACTATCGTGTTTTTCGGCAGTTATGCCGGTCATGGGTTGAAACCAATGGGTGAAATGTGTTGCACCTTTTTCAAGCGCCCAATCCTTCATAGTGTTAGCAACCGTGTTTGCAACCCTAAGGTCAAGCGGTTTGCCGTCGTGAATGGTCTTTTTAAGCGCCTTGTAGGTTTCTTTAGGCAGACGCTCTTTCATAGTAGCGTCATTAAATACATTACAGCCAAAAATTTCGGTTACTGTATTCATAGTGTTACCTCCGTTCACAGTACCAATTTTATTGATAATATCATTATATGCTTAATTTTTAAAACTGTCAAGGCTACAAAGTGAGTTGTTTAGATGGTTTTGCATAATTTTATTAAGTAAATGTAGCAAAACGCCTATAATATTAAAAATCTGTCGTTATATAATATGTAAAGTTTGAAATTAAGTTTATATTTACAATTATAAATTTTAGTTGTATAATATTTTAAACTACTATATTAGACGCTTTTTGCTATTCTTATGGGGGATGTAAAATAATGGCTAAAACTAAAAGTCATCGTTCAAAACCTGAATTTAAGCTTTTTTGTGCAGTGCTTGCGGTGCTTATTGTCGGCTTATCAATTTTTGCGATAAATTCAAAATCCGGCAAAGACAAGGATAAAAACAGTTCATCACAATCCTCGCAAGCTCAGGTTTCTTCAGAGGAAAAAGAGCCTATTTCCGTTACATTAGGTTGTACAGGTGATATTTTAATACACAAACCTATTTTTAGGGCGTACAGTGCTTCGGGTTATGACTTTAACGATATGTTTAAATATGTAAACCCCTATTTTTCGAAATATGATTATATGGTGGCAAACCTTGAAGTAACATTGGCAGGCGAAGGCAGGGAGTATTGGGGTTATCCTACTTTTAATTCACCCGATACTATTGTTGATGCAGCCCAGCAAAATGGTGTGGATATGCTTTTGACTGCTAATAACCATTGCTACGATACCGGTAAAAATGGCTTTTACCGTACTCTTGAGGTTTTAAACCAAAAGCAAATTGACCATATCGGCACACGTGCAGAGACCGATTTGCCGTATTTGGTTAAAGACGTAAACGGCATAAAGTTTGGTCTTATTAACTACACGTACGAAACCCAGCGCTATAACGGCAGAAAAACCTTAAACGGCCTTGCTATGCAGTCAGAGGTCGAAACCCTTGTAAATTCCTTTAATTATAGCGATTTAGATGCGTTTTACTCAGAGCTTTCAACTCATATTGAGTCTATGAAAACTGATGGGGCAGAGGTTGTAATTCTTTATATCCATTGGGGAAATGAATATAAAACTTCACCCAACAGCAATCAAACATCTATGGCGAAGCGAATTGCAGACTTAGGCGTTGACGTAATCGTTGGCGGTCACCCTCACGTTGTTGAGCCGATAGAGGTTATTAAGTCTGAGGTTACAGGTAAACAAACAGTCTGTTTGTACTCTTTGGGTAATGCTGTATCAAATCAGCGAATTGCCTTTATGAACCTTAAAACAGGACACACAGAGGATGGTATGATTTTTGAAACCACTTTCACAAAAAATCCTGATGGAAGCATTATTCTTGATAAAATTAACGTTGTTCCCATTTGGGTAAATATGCATACTGATAGTTCTAAGCATTATCATATGCTGCCTCTCGATAAAGCTTTAGATTGGCAATCAACCTTTAATATCAATGCGCAAACTGCCGCAAAAGCACAAAAATCATATGACAGAACAATGGAAATTGTTAATGCCGGTCTTGCTCAGTTCGATGGCGAGTATGTAAAACAAAACATTAACAAACAAATGGAGAAATAAAATGTTAGGCGTAATCGTAAATGTTTTGGCGGTGCTTTTGGGTGGCACTCTGGGTTTATTGTTGAAAAAAGGCTTACCGCAAAAAATCTCCACCGCAACAATGACCGCAATAGGCTTGTGTGTTGCCTACATCGGTATAGATGGTATGCTCGATGGCGAAAATACTATTGTTTTGATTTTCTCTGCGGTATTAGGCTTACTTTTGGGTACATTACTTAATTTAGATGGTAAACTAAAAGCATTGGGTGATGCACTTAATAACCGCTTTTCTAAAAACAAAGGCAATATATCAGAAGGGTTCGTAACAGCAAGCCTTCTGTTTTGTGTCGGCGCAATGGCAATAGTCGGCTCGCTCAATTCGGCTTTATCGGGTAACCACAGTATTATATACACTAAGTCTTTTATTGATGCTATATCTGCCTTGATACTGTCTACTACGCTTGGCGTTGGAGTTCTCTTTTCTGCTGCCAGTG
Source organism: Acutalibacteraceae bacterium (assembly GCA_045660865.1). Taxonomy (GTDB): domain Bacteria; phylum Bacillota; class Clostridia; order Oscillospirales; family Acutalibacteraceae; genus CAZRRV01. The sequence continues at coordinate 37,415 of JAZREP010000011.1, forward strand.
TATTTGTTTATCAAGGCGCACTCGTCTTGTTGGCATCGCAGCTGAAATCTATTTTAGAAACTGCGGTTATCAATGAAATAACCTGTGTTGGCTCGCTTATAATTTTAGCGCTTGGATTGAATTTGGCAGGTATAACCAAATTTAAAGTGGCAAATTTCCTCCCGTCAATTATAATTGCTCCCTTTGCATATTATCTTTTTAATTGGGTGCTGTCATTTTTTTAAAGTTTTTAATAATAATGTGTTGACAAATTGGCTCATTTTGTTATAATAGTTAAGTCAACTCGCCGCTGTGGTGGAATAGGCAGACACAAGGGACTTAAAATCCCTCGGTAGCGATACCGTACCGGTTCAAGTCCGGTCAGCGGCACCAAACAAAAATCCGTTCTCGTATGAGAGCGGATTTTTGTTTATTGTATTTTTTTAAATATTAGTTTATAATAATATTGATGAGGTGAGACTATGAAAATAACCTTAAATCCTGATAAGGAAATTGTTAAACTTATTAAAGATGGTCTTAAAGAAAAAGGCGGATACTGTCCTTGCGTTATTGAAAAAAGCGAGGATACAAAATGTATGTGCAAAGAGTTTAAAGAGCAAATAAAAGACCCCGATTTTGAGGGCTTTTGCCATTGTAGATTATATTATAAATCAAAATAAAGGAGTGCTTTAAATGGCTGAAATTAAAATCACCAAGGATAATTTTAACGATATTATATCAAATTCCAAATTACCGATACTTATAGATTTTTGGGCCACCTGGTGCGGTCCTTGTAAAATGATTGCTCCTATTATTGAGGAAATTGCCGAAGAGTATGAAGGTGAAATTATAGTCGGCAAGGTTAATGTTGATGAGGAGCAGCAAATAGCTTCTTTATTTCAAATTAGAAGTATACCAACACTTGCTGTTGTTAAGGATGGCAAGGTTGAAAATACAGCGGTAGGCTTTATGTCTAAATCTGAAGTTTTAGAGCTTATAAAATAAGGAGAACATTGTGTCATATTCAACTTTATTATTTGACCTTGACGGAACCCTAACCGACCCGAAAGAGGGAATAGTCAATTCAATTATTTATTCTTTGAAAAAGTATGAAATAACTGAAAATGACCGACAAAAACTTTTAAAGTTTATAGGCCCGCCTTTAACCGAATCGTACAGCAAGTATTATGGCTTTTCACAAGAGGAAGCCTATCGTGCCGTTGACTATTATAGAGAGTATTATTCTGTTAAGGGTATTTTTGAAAATCATCTTTATGACGGTATAGCCGATATGTTAATTACATTGAAGAATGCAGGTAAAAGAATTGTTTTGGCAACCTCAAAGCCGGAAGTTTATGCAAAACAGATTTTAGAGCATTTTAAAATTGACACCTATTTCGATTTTGTCGGTGGCAGTACACTTGACGGTTCACGAGTTAAAAAAAGTGACGTTATAGAATATGTGCTGGCTAATTTACAATTACCCGACAAGAAAGAAATAGTAATGATTGGTGACAGAGAGCACGATATAATCGGTGCAAATCAAAACGGCTTAGACAGTATCGGCGTGCTTTTCGGCTACGGCACCAAGCAGGAGCTTTTTGATGCAGGCGCTACACATATTGTGGAAACAGTTAAAGATTTGCAAGAATTACTGTTAAAATAAAAACAACCTAAAGGGGAGGTTAAATCCCTTTTAGGTTGTTTTTTTAATGTTATATTTTTTTCAGTTCGTCCAGACAGTTACGGCAAAACAACTTGTTTTTATAGCTTGTTATACCGTCAAATCCGCCGCAGATACAACAACTAGGTTGATACTTTTTGAGAATAATGGAATCATCATCAACAAAGATTTCGAAACAGTCTCTATCATCTTCAATTCCTAAGCTGTTGCGCAATTCTTTTGGTATAACAACACGCCCTAACGAATCAACTTTTCTTGTTATTCCTGTTGCTCTCATAATCGTTCCTCCCGCAAACTTTTACAACATTATACCATAATTGACAAAAATTGTCAATAATCATTGCAAAATGCGGAAGAAAAACTAATTATAAATATTGTCAACTAATTTCTTTAAATCATCTTCACTTTCAACTTTTGCACCGCTTTGCAAAATAGTTTCCTGCAACATAAGCGGAAGACCGTTAAAGAATGGGGAACTTTGTAATGAAAAGCTGTTGCTGTCATTTGCGCCCGATACCGAAACCGGTGATATCGGAATATAATTATCCATAAAAAATTCACCTCCGTTTATAGCATAACCAAAAATGTCGTAAACAGAGGTGAAATTTATAAATTTAATTTTTTAAGCTCTGCAAGGGAGCTGGGATTCTGCCGCCGCGTGCAATAAACTTTTTGTTGGAATAAGGATTAACATTCATAACAGGGCCGCCTCCAAGTAGACCGCCGAATGAAAGTGTGTCACCAACTTTTTTGCCGATTGCGGGGATAAGACGAACGGCAGTGGTTTTACTGTTAACCATACCAATTGCGGCTTCGTCAGCAATGATACCCGAAATAATGCAATCTTCTGTGTCGCCGGGGATATTTATCATATCTAAGCCTACAGAACAAACTGCAGTCATAGCCTCAAGCTTTTCTAAGGTTAATGAGCCGCAGGTTGCAGCATCAATCATACCTGCATCTTCGGTTACGGGGATAAATGCGCCCGAAAGTCCGCCGACATAAGAAGAAGCCATTACGCCACCTTTTTTAACAGCATCGTTAAGTAGAGCGAGGGCTGCTGTTGTGCCGTAAGCACCGCAAGATTCAAGACCCATTTCCTCTAAAATATGTGCAACTGAATCACCAACAGCCGGAGTAGGAGCTAAGGATAAGTCGACTATACCGAAAGGTACATAGAGTTGCTTTGAAGCTTCCATAGCAACCAACTGACCCATACGTGTAATTTTAAATGCTGTCTTTTTAATTAAATCAGCAACGCCGCCTAAATCCAAGCCTTCTGATTTTGCTAAGGCAGCACGCACAACGCCGGGACCTGAAACACCAACGTTTATAACGCAATCAGCTTCGCCAACTCCGTGAAAAGCACCAGCCATAAAGGGGTTGTCTTCAGGTGCATTACAGAATACAACCAGCTTTGCAGCACCTATACAGTTTCTGTCAGCAGTAAGTACAGCCGCTTGTTTTATAACTTTACCCATCATAGCCACTGCGTCCATATTTATACCGGCTTTTGTTGAGCCTATATTTACTGATGAACATACATGTTCGGTTTCACTGAGTGCTTGTGGGATGCTTTCGATAAGAGCATAATCACCGCTTGCAAAACCTTTTTGTACTAAGGCCGAGTATCCGCCAATGAAATTTACACCAACCGCCTGTGCTGCTTTTTCCAATGTCCTTGCAAATCTAACAGGATTACTTGCGGGACAAGCGGCACAAAGCATTGCAATAGGGGTTACGGAAATTCGTTTATTGATAATGGGAATACCATATTTCTTTTCAATTTCCTCACACACGGGAACAAGACGGCTTGCGGTACGGACAATTTTTTCGTAAACTTTTTCACAAGCTTTCTCAATATCGCTGTCAATACAATCTAATAGGGAAATACCCATTGTGACAGTACGAATATCAAGATGCTCATCTTGTATCATGCGGATTGTTTCAAGAATATCAAACGTATTATACATTGTGTCCTCCGTTAAATTCTGTGCATGGAATTGAAAATATCCTCATGCATAGCGGTAATAGATAAATTGGTTTCTTTACCGAGCGCGGACATCTTGTCTGAAAACTCAGAGAAAGAACAGCTCATTTTTTCAATATCACACATCATAATCATACAAAACAGGTCTTGCAGAACTGTTTGAGTTACCTCGTTAATATTGACATTACAGTTGGCGCATTCGGCAGAAACCTTTGCTAAAATTCCAACTGAGTCCTTACCGATTACTGTTAATACGGCTCTCATAAAATCACCTCGAAATAATTTAATAATAATAATTTTATCATAATGAATTTAAAAAGTAAATATAAAAAAGGTTGGAATTTGCTAAAAATTGTGGTATCATAGGATTAAATCATTGTAAGAGAGGTTAGAATGATGAATATAGAACTTTTAAAGCATTTAGCTGAAAACGCAAGATACACTTTACACGACCTTTCGGTTATGTGTAATTTAACCCCGGAAGAAGTGACTGCTCAAATCAAGGAACTTGAAAAAGCAGGACTTATTAGAGGTTATAAAACTGTGATTGACTGGGAGAAGCTGGACAGCGCAAAAGTCTCGGCAATTATTGAATTGAAGGTTATACCTGAAGCGGATAACGGTTTTGAGTCTTTTGCTGAAGAAATTCGCAAATTCCCCGAGGTTGAAAGTGTTTATCTTATGTCAGGCACTTATGATTTTAATGTTGTGGTTAAGGCGCGTACTTTCCAAGAGGTTTGTATGTTTGTTGCAAAGTGCTTAGCGCCGATGAAGGGTGTAACTTCAACTGCGACTCATTTTGTTTTGCGCCGCTATAAGGAAATGGATATTGACCTTTGCGACGATACGGATGATAGGAGGAAAATGTCCTTATGATTGATTATAATAGCGTGCTTAATAAGTGCGTTGTTAATATCAAGCCCTCAGGAATACGCAAATTTTTTGATATTGCAGAAAAAATGGATGATGTAATATCACTAGGTGTAGGTGAGCCGGATTTTTTGACTCCTTGGCATATCCGCCAATCTGCTATTGATTCTTTGGAGCACGGCAAAACACGTTATACCTCAAACTGGGGTCTTTTAGAACTGCGCCGTGAGATTTCAAAGTATGTACAGGGATATACAGGCGTATCTTACAACCCCGAAGATGAGGTTTTGGTAACTGTCGGTGGCAGCGAAGCTATTGACGTTGCTTTGCGTGCTATTGTTGAACCCGGTGATGAGGTGTTAATTCCTCAGCCCAGCTTTGTTTGCTACGAACCGCTTACTCAGTTGGCAGGCGGCAAACCCGTTATTGTCAGAACGAAGCAGGAAAACAATTTCCGTTTAACACCTGAGGATATACTTGATAAAATAAATGAACGCACAAAAGTCCTTATTATGCCGTACCCGTGTAATCCGACAGGGGCTATTATGGAGCGTCATGATTTGGAGAAAATTGCAAAGGTTATTGAAAAAACAAATATAATTGTTATTTCAGATGAAATTTATTCTGAATTGACATATTCGAGTTCAAAACACGTTTCTATAGCGTCTGTTAATAATATGGCTGAGCGCACGATTGTCATTAACGGATTTTCAAAGGCTTATTCAATGACAGGGTGGAGGCTTGGTTATGCTTGCGGACCGCAAGAAATTTTAATGCAAATGACAAAAATACACCAATTCGGTATTATGAGTGCGCCTACAACCGCTCAGTATGCTGCCATCAATGCTTTAAGAAACGGTCGCAATGATATTACTGATATGTTGGAACAATATAACGGCAGGCGCAGAATTATTGTTGATGGCTTTAACAGCTTAGGCTTAACCTGTTTTGAACCGTTGGGTGCTTTTTATGCTTTCCCGAACATTACCTCATCCGGTTTAAGCTCAGAGGAATTCTGTCAACAACTGCTTGAAAAGCAAAAGGTTGCTTTGGTACCAGGAACTGCCTTTGGTGAAAGTGGAGAGGGCTTTGTTCGTGTTTCATATTGCTATTCAATAAAACACATTAAGACGGCTCTTGAACGTATTGAATTGTTTTTAGAATCACTTAAATAGGTGAATTTATGTTGAAAATTCTGGCATTTGCTAAAATAAATACGTATTTACGTGTTGTCGATAAGTTGCCTGACGGCTATCATTCTTTAAAAACTGTTATGCAAACCGTATCATTAGCTGATGAGTTGCAAATCACACCGAACAATGATGGTGTCATTAATTTCAGTTGTGATAACAGTGAATTGGAAAAGTCAGACAATCTTATTTTAAAGGCTTGCAATTTGTTTTTTAAAACAACCGGTCTTACCGGAGGGTTTGATATTCATTTGATTAAACGAATACCCGTTGCGGCCGGACTTGGCGGAGGTAGTTCTGATGCAGCAACTACCTTAATTGCTCTTAATCATATTTACAATTCACCGTTAAAAATTGCTAAGCTTGAGCAAATCAGTCTTGAATTGGGGGCAGATGTACCTTTCTTTATTCGTGGCGGTTGTTCGTTAGCGGAAGGTAAGGGTGAAGTGTTAACACCTATTAAAAAGCAATCTCGTTTTCACTATGTTTTAATAAAATATGGTAACAAAAGTTCTACAAAAGATATGTATGCCGCGCTTGACAAAATGCAATCTAAAGAAAACAACGAAACTCCTGATTTCATAAAGCTTGCCAATGATTATGAATATCTTTGCAAGATGGGATATAATGATTTTCTAAAGGTTTCACCGTTGGGAGCAAAATTGCAGGCAGATATTTTAGAAGCAGGTGCTACCAAAGTTTTCCTCAGCGGCAGCGGCCCCAGCTGTTATTGTGTTTTTGATAATTTGGATTCTGCAACAGCAGTTTACAATAAATTAAAACCTCGATATGAGCAATGCTTTTTAGTAGAAGATGTTGATACGGGAAGCAGTATTGTATAAAAAATAAACCTCTTGTTCATACTTTCGTTAACCGAGAGTAACAGGAGGTTTTATTATGTCAAAATTCAAACAATTAAAAATTTCGGTTTTGTGTGGTCTTGTTATCGCAGTTTTGGTTTCAATAACTGCTTTTCAAGCTGATTGTGCAAAAATAAGGGAAAAAACATTTCGTTTGCATATAATAGCAAATTCAAACAGCGAAGCGGACCAGAACATAAAACTTGCAGTACGTGATGAAATTTTAAAATTGACCGAAACTATCTATGCTGATTGTAAAGACAATGAACAAGCCAAACAAGCAACGATTGAAAATTTAAAACTGTTCAAAATTACAGCCGATAATGCTTTAAGTAAAGCGGGTTTTAATTACAAGTCGCAGGCAATGGTTGGGGTTGTTAATTTTAATACCAGAGAATATGAGGACTTTGCTTTGCCTGCCGGTGAATACGAGGCGTTAAAAATTGTTTTAGGCGACGGCGAGGGTGAAAACTGGTGGTGCGTTATGTATCCAAAGGTCTGTGTGTCACTTTGCGGCTTCGATGAGTACGAATCGGTGTTGAATGACCGACAGAATAATATAATAAATAAAAAGAAAGAGTACAAGATTGCCTTTCGTTTTGTAGAGGTTTTTAGTGACCTTAAAAGATTTGTAAAAAAATATTTATAAATCGAAAATAATGCTTGCAATTTGAAAAATAATGTGATATTATATCATTTGCTAATGTGATATTTGAGAGGTGACAGAAATGAAACAGGGAATTCATCCTGAATATGAGAAGGTAGTTGTTCGTTGTGCTTGCGGAGCTGAGTTTGAAACCCGTTCCACAAAGAAAGACATTCGTTTGGATATTTGTTCAAAGTGTCATCCCTTCTTTACCGGTAAGCAAAAATTGGTTGATACCGGCGGTCGTGTAGACAGATTCAAAAAGCGCTTTAATATGGACGCAAAATAGTATGTATAAGGCCGCACTGTACAACAGTTGCGGTCTTTTCTTTTAACAGATTAAGAAAGGAGTGGCTATACAAATGTCGTATAAAACAATTTTAGAGCCTGTTTCAGCAGAATTTACAGAGCAACGCTCACGCTTTATAGCTGCTCTTTATCCCGTTTCTAGTGAGCAAGAGGCTGTTGAGCTTATTAACGCACGTAAGCAGGAATTTTGGGATGCCAAGCATAATGTTTATGCTTATCGTTTAGCTGAGGGGAATATAGCCCGTTTTTCAGATGACGGTGAGCCGCATTCAACTGCCGGCAAACCAACGCTTGATGTACTTGCCGGCGCCGAGCTTACAAATTGCTTACTTGTTACAACCAGATATTTTGGTGGTATTCTTTTAGGCACCGGAGGTTTGGTGCGTGCATATTCTACTGCGGCACGCTTGGCAATCGAGCAAGCAAAAATTGTAGAAATCAGAGATTGTATAAAATACTCATTACAACTTGATTATTCGCAATATGATAAGCTTAATGCCTTCTTAAAATCCAAGAATACTCTTGTGCTTTCAACCGATTTTTCAGAACAGATAAATGTACAAATTATTTTACCAATTGAATCATCCGAGGCGTTTTGTTCAGAGCTGAGAGATGCCTTTTTTGGTGAAATTTCCCCGCAGTTTATTGAAAATTGTACTTTTGCCCTTTAAAAAGGCGGAATTTTTATTCTTTTTGTGCCTTTTTAAAGGGTTTTTTGCTTTTTTGTCGTATTTATATATATAAAAGAAACGAGGTGAGGTTTGTTGGCGTTACGTGAAGACTTTTTGCTTGAATTAAAATATCGCAATAGTATCGATTCAGTTGTATCGGGCTATATATCTTTAAAGAAAAGAGGCAATAATTTAATAGGGCTTTGTCCGTTCCATAATGAGAAAACACCGTCTTTTACGTTGTATCCGGAAAACGGCTCGTTTTATTGCTTTGGCTGCGGTGAAGGCGGAGACGTAATATCCTTTATTAAAAAAATAGAAAATTTGGATTATATCGATGCTGTCAAGCTCTTGGCAGAACGAGTTTCATTGCCAATGCCGGAGGACAACTCTTACGACGACAGATTATCTAAGCTGAAGGCTGAAATGATTAAGGCAAATAAGCTGGCGGCTAAATTTTTCTGTGACATGTTGCTTACTGACGGCGGCAAACCCAGTAGAGAATACCTGACAGGTAGAGGCCTTTCGGTTAAAACTATCCGCAATTTTGGGATAGGTTATGCTCCTGATTCTTGGGATGCTTTGTATAAACATTTAAAAGGAAACGGAATCTCTGACGAGGCAATTACAGAAGCAAACCTCTGCGGTATAGGTAAAAACGGTAAATGCTATGACCGTTTTCGTAACAGAGTTATGTTCCCGATAATTGACGTTCGTGGAAATGTAGTTGCATTCAGCGGCCGCAATTTGCCGGGTGTTGAAAGCGGCGGTAAATATGTTAATACCAGAGATACGCATATTTACAAAAAAGGCAATATGCTCTTTGGTTTATATTCGGCAAAAAATTATTGTTCAGAGCGTGCAATTTTAGTTGAAGGTAATATGGACGTTATTGCACTGCATCAAGCTGGATTTACAAATACAGTTGGTTCTTTAGGTACCGCATTTACTCCGGAACAGGCAAGGCTTATAAGCAAATACACTAAAGAGGTTGTAGTTATGCTTGATGCCGATTCGGCGGGTCAAAAAGCGACCGATAAAGTGATTTCAATTCTTACAGAGGCTAATGTGGCAATACGTATTCTGCGTTTGCCCGATTGCAAAGACCCGGATGAATTTATTAAAAAACACTCTGCCGCAAGGCTTCAGGCATTGCTTGATAATGCAAAGACCGATATTGAATATATGCTGCTTCGTGCTGCAGACGGGCTTAGCATGGCGGATGATGATGCTAAAATAACCTATTTAAAGCGTGCTACAGAGCTTTTGGCAGGTGTAGATGATTCAATAGCGGTTGAGCTCTATACAAGCAAACTGGCCGATAAATATGGTATAGCAAAGCAAACGTTAGAACTTTCAATTGCTGAAGTCAGGAAGAAAAAACGAAAACAGCAAAATCGCCAGGAATTAAAAGAAATTGTACAGATAAATCCTAAAGACGCTGTTAATCCCGAAAAGGCTCAACACAAAAAAGCAGCAGCGGCTGAGGAAACGATTTGCAGTATCTTAATGTATCACCCTGATTTATACGATAGGTTTAAGGACAAGCTTATCTCGGATGTTTTTGTAACATCCTTCGGCAAGCGGTTGTTTGAAGCTATTTGTGAAATCTTTGACAGAGGTTATACATTTGATATATCCCTTTTGGGCGAAAAGTTTTCATCGAATGAAATAGGTTTTATTGTAAGCTTGCAGACAACAAAGCGGTTTAGTGAAGAGCCGTCTTTACTTTTGGAAGATTGCATAAATACTTTGAAATCGGAAAAGCTTAAAATTCAAAGCGAAAACACAAGCAATACTACAGATGAGTGGGAAAACCAAATGCGTCTGTTAGCTGAACATAAAAAATAAATTGGAGAAGTTGAATATGGAAGAAAAAAATATAAACACTCAGGAAAACAATGAATTGAAAAACGATATGGTTGACGAATTTGCCGAAGACCTTATGGAAGATATGCCCGAAAATTTTGATGAGACAATCGAAGATGATGCGTTACTCGATATGGACTATGAGCCTACTGATGAGGATTTAAAATTAGAAGACATAGAAAACGAGAATGTTGACCTCGAAGATGCGCTTAATATTGACAGTATTTCTCTTGATGACCCTGTAAAGGTCTATTTGAAAGAAATAGGTAGAGTACCGCTTCTTTCAACCGAGGAAGAGGTTGAATTGGCTAAGAAAATTCTCGACGGTGACGAGTATTCTAAAAAACGTCTTACCGAAGCCAATCTTCGTTTGGTTGTTAGTATTGCAAAGCGTTATGTTGGTCGTGGTATGCATTTCCTTGACTTAATCCAAGAGGGAAATGTGGGTCTTATCAAGGCTGTAGAAAAATTTGACCACACCAAAGGCTTCAAATTTTCAACCTATGCAACTTGGTGGATTCGCCAGGCAATTACAAGAGCAATTGCTGACCAGGCTCGTACTATCCGTATTCCTGTGCATATGGTAGAAACTATCAATCGTTTAAAGAAGATTCAAAGTCAACTTCTCCACGAAAACGGCAAAGAGCCAAGTGAGGAGTTAATTGCTGAGCATATGGACATGTCGGTAGAGCGTGTGCGTGAAATTATGCGTGTCGCTCAAGAGCCTGTTTCAATGGAAACACCTATCGGTCCTGAGGAGGATAGTCGCCTTATGGACTTTATTCGTGATGAAGAGGCTTTGGCACCCGATGATGCCGCATTAAAAACAATAACTAATGAGGATATTGACTCTGTTCTTAAAACCCTTACAGAGAGGGAAGAACAGGTTATACGTCTGCGCTTTGGATTAAAGGACGGCCGTTGCCATACTCTTGAAGAGGTTGGTCTTGAATTTAATGTTACTCGTGAGCGTATCCGTCAGATTGAGGCAAAAGCACTCAGAAAGTTAAGACATCCTGTACGCAGCAATAAATTTAGAGACAGATAAGTTGTAAATTGAAGGAGTACTTAACAATGCAAATGACATATAATACAAAGGGTACTTGCTCGAGAAGGATACATATTGAGATTGAGGACAATATATTAAAATCAGTATCCTTTGAGGGCGGTTGCAACGGCAACTTAAAGGGTATTTCTGCTCTTTGTATCGGTATGGATGTTGATGAGATTATAGAAAGACTTGAATCCATAACCTGTGGCTTCAAAAACACATCCTGTCCTGACCAGCTTGCACAAGCATTGAAGGAATATAAAGCGAATATAAAATGAAAATCAGGTGAACGATATGTTTGATGACCATGATATAAAAATTGCAGGCGCTACACCGTCTAAGGACATTAAATCTGCAAACAGCATTTTGAATATGTCAGAGGAATATAACCGTGAAAGGGAAAACGGTAATATTACAAAGGCAAAAGAATTCGGTAAAGCAATTGCCGACCGCCTGAACAGTTCCGATGAATTTTTTCCGCACGATGAAGAGGATGAAAGCGCAGAGCTTCAAAACCAGAAAAAAACATTGTTGGCATTCGCAGGAGTTGCCGGCATAGAGCTTTTGTGCCCTAATTCGGCTACATCGTATGCTGCACAAAACAGTTTTTATTCACAGCTTGAAAAGGTTTCGCCTGAGGTTTACAAAAGCGCATTGAACAGCGGCGCCTTCTCCTTTTATTACTTGGCTTTTCGCCGTAGCGGTGATATAGAGCGCAGAATAGGACAAACCTTTGCAATGCTTTGCTCACACGATGGCGACCCTGTTTATCAAGAACTTGGTGAAGCGCTTTACTGCTGGTTTGCATCAATCATTGAAAATGAGGCTGAAAAAATTGCGTTCATTTAGCAAAAATTTTATTACGATAGCAATTGTTTTTGCTGTTTTGTTTGTATTGTCAAAAAAATCTTGCTCAGATTTTGGCATTAAGCCAAAAGATACTTCAATAGAAAAAGGTTCTATTGGCTATACAAGTGATATAGAAATACGTTATCAATATTCCTGCCTAACTGAAAAGGAACAGGAAATTTATGATTTGTTTCTTACTGCAATGTCTAATGGTGATAGGGGAGTTAATCTCAACTATTATAAAGTTTCAAAAGAAACTTGCAAAAAAGTTTTTCAAGCAGTTATATATGACAATCCTGACCTTTTTTGGGTCACTAAAAAATATTCAACTCTCGCTAGTGAAAACACAATCAATGCTTTATATTTTAAGTATTTTGATGGCTCAGTTTTTGATGATTTTAATGTTGAAACCTATAATGAAATCGAGTATAAATCGAAAGCAGACCAAGATAAGATTAAGGAACGTATAAATAAATTTAAGCAAGCAGTTGTTTCGGTTAGAAATAATGTTGCTAATTTAACCGCCTATGAAACCGAAATATATTTTCATAATTACTTAACAAAAACAATCACATACAACCACGATGCTGCAAAGACAACAGATATAGACCTTAATTTCTTAAAAGCAAAGTATTATGATGCTTTTAACTCTTATGGTGCAATAGTAAACGGTTCGGCTGTTTGTGAGGGTTATGCGGAATTGTTTCAATATTTGTGCTTGTTATCCAATATAAACTGTACTCAAATAATCGGTACATATGAAGGTGGCGCACATGCGTGGAACGCTGTATGGCTTTCGGATAGCTGGTATTTTGTGGATGTAACATTTGATGATTTGGATTCTGAAGAAGTAGCCTGTGTTTATGATTACTTAAATATCGACTTTGAAACATTAAATAAAACACACAAAATAGATGAAACGTTTTTAAGTGTTCCTGAATGCAATTCAAATAAATTAAATTATTGCAAAAATGATCTTATAAATTATAAGGATAATATGATTACCAAAAATTATCCGGAGTTGATTGCTAAAGAAATTAAAAGCGGAAAAAATTATATTACAATATATTTCCCTGATTCCGATTATAATTACAATTCGCTTAAGAGATTATTATATAATATTAGTCCTTCTTTTAATGAGTGTATTAAAGAAAACGGAAAAAGAATTAGCAAATATTTTACTGTGAACGATAATTATGCTTTTATACTTTTAAAATAACAAAGAGGTGTAAAATTGGGCTTAAAAAAATGGGTCTTTCGTACAAATGATAAAGAGTTAGCAAAAGAAATTGCGGGTGAATGTGACATTGACCCGGTTGTTGCCATGCTCTCTGTCGCAAGAGGTTATACTGACCCATGGCAGATTGAAGAACTATTGTCTGATGAAATTATATTAAATGACCCTGCATCTCTTACAGATATTTCTATTGCGGCAGAGCGTGTAAGAACAGCCATTGAATCTAAAGAGAAAATCCTTATTTTCGGTGACTATGACTGTGATGGAGTTAGTGCAACCGTTCTGCTTTATGAGTACCTTTCAAAGAAAAATGCGGACGTAGTTTACGCCATTCCAAGACGTGATTTAGACGGATATGGTTTAAACTCTGCTGCTGTTGAAAAATATGCCGAAGAAGGCGTTTCGTTGATAATAACAGTAGATAACGGCATTAGTTCCTTTGATGAGGTTGAAATTGCTAATCAACATAATATTGATGTAATTGTTACTGACCACCATTTGCCGAAAGATGAACTGCCAAACGCTTACTGTGTAGTTGACCCTCATAGAGAAGACGATTACTCAGAATTTAAGTTTTTATCCGGAGTTGGCGTTGCTTTTAAGCTTGTTTGCGCTATTGAAGGCGCACCGCAGGAGGAATTACTGCCTTATTGTGCCGACCTTGTTATGCTCGGCACAATTGCAGATATTGTTCCTCTTTTAAATGAAAACCGTTCCTTTGTTAAGTACGGTCTTGCTTTGTTGAATAATCCTATCAGACCTGGAATAAAAGCATTGATTGATATTTGCGGTCTGCGTGAAAAACCGATAACAGCATCATCAGTTGCTTTTGCTTTAACTCCACGCATCAATGCGGCGGGTAGAATGTGTGATGCCGATATTGCGGCAAGGCTTTTATTAAGCAATCATTTCAATACAGCCTATTCTCTTGCAAAAGAGCTCAATGAATATAATTATGAGCGCCAAGAAGCCGAGCAGACAATTGTGCGTGAAGCTTGCAAGCAAATTGAGCAAGAAAACCTTGCTGATGATTTTGTCTTGGTACTGTATGGTTCAGGTTGGCATTGCGGTGTAGTTGGAATTGCAGCTGCACGCATTGCCGAAAGATACGGAAAGCCTTGTATTCTTTTCTCGGTTGACGGCGACACAGCCACAGGCTCAGGCCGTAGTTTACCGGGCTTTGACCTTTTTGCGGCTTTGCAAAATACATCAGAACACTTGAATCGCTTTGGCGGTCACGAACAGGCGGCAGGTGCGGCTATTTCGGTTGATAATATTGAGCGTTTTCGTGTGGCAATAAACGATTATGCACGCAAATCAGAGCCTGTCTGTCAAAGAATTGAGATAGATTGCAAACTTAATCCTACGGCACTTTCGGTTGATTTCGTTAATGCTTTTTCCCAGCTAGAACCTTTTGGAGCAGGGAACAGTCAGCCGATTTTCGCATTGTGCGATTTTAATATCCTTCGTATTGATATGGTTGGAAAAGACAAACAACATATGCGCATTACCGCCAAAAAGGATAATTCCACATTGCATTTAATTGCCTTTTCCTCATCACCCGGACAATACGGCATATCGGTTGGAGATACGGTTGATTTTGCGGTCAATTTGTCGGCCCAAGAATTCAACGGTAAAGAAACGCTAAATATAGTTGTTAAGGATATACGTCTTTCAGGCAGGCAGGAGAATGAGTTTTTCGGCAGTCTTTTCAACTATCGTAATTTCAAGTGTAAACTAAGTAATGTTGATTACAATTCGTTATATCCTACACGTGACGATTTTATTGCTGTTTTCCGCTTTGTTAAGCAGTACGGTGAAATCACATTAAAGGGGTTGCAAAACAAATTTTGTGCGCAACTATCCGCCGATAAGGTTGCAGTTATTGTTGATTGCCTTAGTGAACTTTCAGTTTTCGAACTAAATGCCGATAACGGAGAATTGTGGATAAAAGCATCAAATAACTCGGTTAAAGTCGAACTTGAAAATTCAAAAATTTTACATACAATTTTAAAGAAAAGAGCATAGAAATGGCAACTGAAACATTTACTTATGAAAATTTAAAAGCGTTTTTAGAGGAGCAAAACGGCCAATACGATTTTGCTATGATTGAACGCGCCTATAATCTGTGCTATGAATCTCACAAGAATCAAAAACGTGCATCAGGTGAACCTTACTTCATTCATCCGTACTCAGTAACAAAAATCATTGTTTCAATGGGTATGGATTCGGAATCTATATGCGCAGGATTGTTGCACGATGTTGTTGAAGATACAGAAGTTACATTAGCTGATATTGAAAAGCAGTTTAATAAAAATGTTGCACTATTGGTCGATGGTGTTACAAAGCTTGGTAAAATTTCTATTCCCACAGAGCAACAGCAATCGGAAAATATCCGTAAAATGCTTATAGCTATGTCTGAGGATATCCGTGTAATTATTATCAAGCTTGCTGACCGTTTGCACAATATGCGTACGCTTGATTATTTGCCGGACCAAAAACAGCGTGACATTTCACTTGAAACCATAGAGGTTTACGCACCTATTGCGCATAGACTCGGTATCCGTGCCGTTAAGGAAGAACTTGAAGATTTGGCAATTAAACATCTTGACCCAATTGCATACGGAGAGGTTGTTGAATTGCTTGGAACCCGTCAAATACACAGAGACGAGTTTCTTCATCGCATTCAAGACAAAATTCGTGAGCGAGTTTCTGAGTATGTGTCGGGGATTCACGTTGAGGGCCGTATCAAATCAATTCACGGAATATACAGAAAAATGTATGTTCAAAACAGAGCTTTTGATGAAATTTATGATGTATATGCAGTGCGTGTAATTACCGATAGTATTGCAAACTGTTATAATATACTTGGCGTTATACACGATTTGTTTAGACCTATTCCCAATAGATTTAAAGATTATATTTCTACACCTAAGCCAAATATGTACCAGTCGTTGCATACTACTGTTATTGACCGAGAGGGAATACCTTTTGAGGTGCAAATTCGTACTTGGGATATGCACCATACAGCGGAATACGGAATTGCTGCGCACTGGAAATATAAAGCAGGCATTGCTAAAAATGATATCCGTATGGAAGAACGCCTTAATTGGATTAGGCAAATTATCGAATCGCAAAAAGAAGCTGATGCCGCTGACGATATTGTGCAGACTATTAAAACAGACCTTTCACAAGAGGATGTTTTTGCCGTTACACCAAAAGGCGATGTAATAAATCTGCCTGCAGGCGCTACAGTAATAGACTTTGCTTATGCTGTGCATACACAGGTCGGTAATAAAATGACCGGCGCCAAGGTTGACGGACGTATTGTGCCATTCAACTATGAAATTAAGACCGGCGAAATTATAGAGGTTTTGACAACTTCTTCACCAACTCAAGGACCCAGCCGTGACTGGCTTAACATAGCAAAGAGCAGCCAGACAAGGAGCAAAATTCGTTCCTGGTTTAAAAAGGAACGCCGTACAGAAAATATTGCTACCGGTAAGGCTGAACTTGAGCGTGAAATTTCCCGCAATGCTATTCGCTTGCCTGAAGAAGAAATGCTTAAGTTTATAGAGGATACAGCGCGCAGGCAAAAGTGCGCCTCGGTTGATGATTTTTATGCGGCAATAGGTTACGGCGGTATTTCGCTTTCCAGAATAATGCCACATATTAAAGATGAGTATACAAAGCTACTCAAATCATTAAAACCGGCAAGCCTGGATGACCTGTTAAAGCCTGCTCAAAAGCGTACAAAATCGCACGATGGTATTGTTGTTGAAGGTATTGATAACTGCTTAATCAAGCTGTCAAAATGCTGCACACCGCTTCCTGGCGATGAAATAATCGGCTTTATTACTCGTGGACACGGCGTTTCAATCCATAAAAGAGATTGCAATAATGTTCCTAAAAATATTGCCGACAGTGAAGAGCCGGAGCGTTGGGTTACCGCTTATTGGGATGATATTAAAAATGAGACCTTCAATGCTTCCTTACAAATACTGGCTATTGACCGCCCTGGTGTATTTGCAAATATAACTATGACAATATCAAACCTTCATGTAGCCTTACATTCAATAAGTGGTAAGGAAACTAAGGATGGAAATTGTCTTGTTAATATGACTGTTAGTGTTGAAAGCGTTGAGCATTTGAAAAGTATATTTGCAAAGATTGAAAAGGTGCCGGGTGTCATTAGTATTGAAAGGACGAATGCATAATGATAGCTGTTGTTCAAAGAGTTAATAACGCCTCGGTTTCGGTTGAGGGCGAGGTTGTCGGCGCAACCGGGAATGGTTTGCAGATTTTACTTGGCGTTTTTAATGACGACACAGATTTTGATGTTGAAATCTTGGCACGAAAGGTTGCAAATTTGCGCATTTTTTGTGACGAAAATGACAAGATGAATCTTTCTGTACTTGATACAGAAGGGGAAATCCTTGTTGTGTCAAACTTTACCTTGTGTGCTGACACTAAAAAAGGTAACCGCCCGTCATTTTCCAACGCAAAATCACCTGATATTGCAGATGAAATGTATCAACGCTTTGTAAAGGCTTTGCTTGAAAACGGCGTAAAAACGGTAAAAACAGGTGTTTTTGGTGCCGAAATGCAGGTGGATATGTCCTGCAACGGCCCGGTTACCATACTTTTAAATACAACCATTTGGAGATAATTTTATGCAAATAAGGCAACTGCCGATAGGTCCGCTTGAAGCTAATTGTTATATAGTTGAGCAGCAAGGTGAAGCGGTAATTATTGACCCCGGTTTCAATGATGAATATTTAGAAAATTGGGCAAGAGAAAATACCCAAAAGGTAAAATATATTTTGCTTACACATTGTCATTGTGACCACATTTGCGGCGCAGAAAAATTAAGAGAAATAACCAATGCGCCCATTTGTATCGGTGAATTTGACTCGCAGGGTTATAATAATGACAGCTTAAACCTGTCTTTAATGATGGGTGGAGCATATCCGTCAATGTCAGCTTTTTCGCCTCCTGATGTTTTGATTAAAAGTGGGGATACATTGCCGTTTGGAACTGATGAAATTCTTTGCTTACACACACCGGGTCATACCCTTGGCGGTTTGTGCTATGTTTTGAATGACACAATTTTTACTGGCGACACTTTGTTTATGGATTCAATTGGCAGAACAGATTTTTACGGTGGCAGTTTTAGTGAATTGCAAAATTCACTAAAAAAGCTGATAAATTTTGCTGATGATAAAGATTACACTGTTTACAGCGGTCACGGTCCTGCTACAACCATATTTAGGGAAAAACGGCAGAATCCGTATATGGTGATGCTATGATTTTTGCAACAGTAGGACATACCTTTTTATATGAAACTGAAAAACTGGCACGTGCATTTTTCCCGTTTGTTAAGTTCAGTTTTTCAAATGCACTTTCAAAAACGGAAGATGGCATTTTAACAGTTATTGATGAAGCAACTGCTATTGCTCGGCTGCAAATCAACGGTAATTGTTATGAAGAAAGAAAACCTTGCCCAAATGAATTGAGCGATAAAGACAAAGAACTGATTTTAGCCACCGCTTTATATGCCGTTCTTTGCGACTTTGCAGGCTATAAGCAACCTTGGGGTATACTTACTGGTGTTCGCCCTGCAAAACTCTTTTCACGCTTATTAAAGGACAATGGAAGGGAAGATGCGGAGCGCTATTTTAAAGAAGCGCTGATGGTTGACCCTCAAAAAATTTCACTTTGTGCCGCTTGCGCTGTAAGTGAAGAAAAGATTGTAGCTCGTTCTAAACGAAACTCATTTAGTTTATATGTTTCAATACCGTTTTGCCCAAGCCGATGTGCTTATTGTTCCTTCGTTTCACATTCGGTTGACAAAGCCTCGGCACTTATACCTCAATATTTGGAATTGCTTATAGAGGAACTGCGTATTACGGCTCAAAAAGCCAAGGAATTAAAACTGTCGTTGTCTACAGTTTATATTGGCGGTGGCACACCGTCTGTACTAACGGCAGAGCAAATTCGCCTTATATTAAGTGAAATTCAAAATGATTTCGACCTTAGTGAGTGTGAAGAATTTACTTTTGAAGCAGGACGCCCTGAAACAATAACCAAGGACAAGCTGTTAGCGCTTAAAGAGTTTGGAGTTTCACGTATAAGTATCAACCCACAGACTTTTCACGATAAGACGTTGCAGGCAATTGGCCGTAAGCATACCGTTACTGATATTTACAATGCTTACGAGTTGGCAACATCTTGTGGCATAGAACATATCAATATGGATTTGATTGCGGGTCTTGCTAACGAGCAGCTTGATGATTTTGCAATCTCTTTAAATTCCGCAATTGAACTTAAACCGCAGAGCATAACGGTACATACACTCTCTATGAAGCGTGCCTCTGATTTGAGTAGAAATCAAGATTTTTCTTATTTTGAACAGGGCAAAACCGTAAAACAAATGGTGGATTGTGCTCGTACCGGTTTGGCAACTGCCAACTATTTGCCATACTATATGTATAGGCAGAGTAAAACCATTGGCAATTTAGAAAATGTAGGTTATTCAAAGCCGGGTTATGATGGACTTTACAACGTTTATATAATGGACGAAACCCACACAATTTTAGCTTGTGGTGCTTCGGGAGTAACAAAACTAAAGGTGCCGGGTGAAAATATCATTGAACGGGTATCTAATTTTAAATATCCGTATGAGTATATAAACCGTTTTTCTGAAATTGTAAACCGCAAGGATGAAATCAAGCGGTTTTATGAAAAATATAATATAATTTAATGCAAAGGAGAAATCACTATGGAATTCGAACAAATTTTATCAAAGACTAAGGATGCTTTAAATATTGCGGGAGAAAAAACCGGAAAATTTGTTAATCAGCAAAAGGTTAAATTTGACCGTTCTATTGTAAAAAATGAACTTGACAAGCTTTACAGAGATTTAGGTTGTCAATATTTTGAATCCTTACAAGAAGGAAATGAGAAAGAAATTTCCGCTGATATTGTTGAGAAAATCAAGAAAAAATTAGCTGAAATTGAAGATTTGAATGAAAAAGTTGAGAATTTAAAATAAGCGGGGACAAAATGGAAAAGGTTTTTAAAGTAGGATTGATTATTGCCGATGATACAGAATATGCGCCGGTTGCTGATTATCTCAAGCAAAAAGGCGGTAAAGAAATTAGGTTGCTTAACCGTTCGGCAATAAAATGTTCAATAGTTAAAGACTCACGCTGTCTTGAAATCACAGCTGTTTATTGCGGCATCGGAAAGGTGAACGCAGCTACACTTACCGCATATCTTGCCGCTACTGAACAGCTGGATTTGGTAGTTAATTGTGGCTTATCAGGAGGTTTGCAAAACCTTAGTGTCGGCGACGTTGTTGTCGGCACAGGTTTTGTTGAACATGATTTTGACTTAACCGCAATAGGCTACAAGCCGGGCCAAAAGCCGGGTCAGGAATATTTTTATAATGCCAGCAAACAATACACCGAAGATTTTAAAAGTAAGTATGCTTGCAAAAGCGGTGTAATGGTCAGCGGTGATTGTTTTATCAGTGACGATAAAAAAGCCAAGGCACTTATTGATGAATGGAATGCTGTCAGTTGTGATATGGAAACCGCTGCAATCGCTTCGGTTTGTCATGATTTTGATATTCCGTTTGTAAGTATTCGCCGAATTTCGGACGGAGCGGATGATTCTGCCGGCGGCACTTATCAGTCAACTATAATGGACAAGCAAACCTGGATGACACTATCTGTCAAGTGGATAGAATCGCTACTATAACTACAAGGAGTTAATATGGAAAAGAAACGACTGCAACACACTTTTTTGCAGGGTGCGGCAATTTTAGTTTTTGCAACAGCCTTTGTTAAAATTATCGGTGCAATTTTCCGCATACCGCTTGCAAACTTAATAGGTGAAACGGGTATGGGTTATTATTCTACGGCATATGACCTGTATTTACCTATTTATTCGCTTTCAATGGCAGGATTTCCTATTGCCATTTCCCGCATAGTGGCTGAATTTGCCGCTTCAAAGCGTTATAAAGATGTGCGAAAGACTTTGTCTGTTGCTAAAAAAGCATTTTATATAACCGGATTTACAGGCTTTGTGCTTATGATGCTGTTATCCTATCCTTTTGCTAAATACACAGGCGATTTAAAGGATATTTACAGCATTATGGCTATAGCGCCCTCTTTGCTGTTCTGTTGTATGCTCTCGGCATATAACGGATATTATGAGGGTATGAGGAATATGTACCCCACAGCAGTATCCTCAATAGTACAAGCTGTTGCTAAGCTGGTTTTTGGATATGGCTTTGCTATTATAACCATAAAAATTTGTGGGGCGCTTACTACTCGCACAGCTGCCTATGCAGCGGCGGCAGCGCTTGCAGGTGTTTCGGTTAGCTGTTTAGCTGGCTTTGTTTATTTAAAAATCCGTGATAAAAAAATAGGCGACCGCATAACGGCGGAGGAGCTTGCTGAGTCTCCCGACCCGATTGGCACCAAAGAAATGCTCAAAAAACTCTTGCTTATTTCGGTGCCGATTGTTCTTGGCTCGCTTGTAACACAGGTTTCAAACCTTGTAGACGTTTTAATGGTTCGTTTGCAGTTAAAAGGTGTTATCGAAAATAATACAGAGTTTATTTATTCAATGTACAATGATTTAATCACATCACGTGCATTGGAAAAACACGAAATTTCAACTGCACTTTACGGTTGTTACAAAGGTTTGGCGTTCTCTGTGTATAACCTTGTACCTTCAATTACTTCGGTAATGGGTGTTAGTGCTATACCTGTGCTTGCGGCTGCTTGGACAACTAAGGATAAACCGGCTATTAAATCGAATATTGATACAATTGTTAAAACAACATCATTAATCGCAATGCCTGCGGGTATCGGTATGCTTTGTCTGTCTGAGGGAATACTCAGTATTTTATACCCATCAAACCCATCGGGAATAGTGATTGCGACTCCTATTCTTAGAATATTAGGGTTAGCAGCAGTATTTTCAGGCATTACAGGACCGCTTACAAATATTTTACAAGGTATCGGTAAACAAACCGTACCTGTTAAAAATATGGCAATCGGCGTTGTTTTAAAGATAGTTTTAAACTTTATATTGGTTGGTGTGCCGGCAATAAACATTACAGGTGCGGCTATTGGTACCGTTGCTTGTTATTTCTACATTTGCCTTGCGAATTTTTATTGTGTTTGCAAATATTCACGTGTAAAAGTCAGCACATTCCGTGCCGTAATAAAACCGCTGTTTTGTGCGATTTTATGCGGTGCTGCCGCTTTTGCTTCAAACAATGCGCTGCTAAAAGCAGGACATTCATTAAAGGTTTCAACCTTAGCTTCAATTGTAATTGCGGTGTTTGTTTATGCAATTTCTATAATAATCACACGTACTATTGATAAAAATGATATAATTTCCTTGCCAAAAGGGGAAAAATTGTTAAAAGTACTTGAAAAACTAAGAATAATAAGGTAAAATAATTACTAATGATTAAAGACGATTTTACATTTAAAAACAAATACGGGTTTGACGACCTGTTAACGATTGTTGAAATTTTGCGTGGCCCTGATGGTTGCCCGTGGGATATGGAACAAACACACCAAAGTATTCGCAGAGGCCTTATAGAAGAATCCTATGAGGCAGTAGATGCAATTGACCATAATGATATGGCAGGTTTTTGTGAAGAACTTGGTGACGTTCTTTTTCAAATTTTGTTTAATGCACAGATTGCCAAAGAACTTGGTGCATTTGATATGCAAGAGGTTTGTGACGGTATATGCAAAAAAATGATTTACCGCCATCCTCATGTTTTTGCTGACACTACAGCAGATACAACCGACCAAGTGTTGGATAATTGGGACAAGCTAAAACGCAAGGAAAAGAATCAAAACAGTTTTACCGATACACTTAAAAGTGTTCCTTTGGCTCTGCCTGCGTTATTGCGTGCTCAAAATGTCCAAAAGCGTGCGGCTAAGGCCGGTTTTGATTGGGAGGATATCAAAGGTCCGCTCAGTAAAATCGCTGAAGAAACCGAAGAACTTAAATCTGCGATTAAAACTTCAACTAACATAGAAGATGAACTTGGTGACCTTTTGTTTTCGGTTGTCAATATTTCAAGGTTTTTAAAACTTGATGCTGAAGAAGCCTTATCAAGCGCAACCGAAAAGTTTATTGCCCGTTTTGAAAAAGTGGAAGAAGCGGTCAATAAAAGCGGAAAAACAATGGATGAAGTTCCGTTAGAGGAACTGGATGCAATTTGGGATTCCGTGAAATCAACTTTGTAAAGCTCAAGCTTTAAGCTTGGTTTTAATAAAAAATAATTGGAGGAATATAAAATGAACAAGACAGAACTTATTGCAGCAATCGCTGAAAAAAGCGGAATTAGCAAGAAGGATGCCGACAAAGCTTTGGCAGCTTTCGTAAGCACAGTTACCGAGACTTTGAAGTCCGGCGACAAGGTTCAATTGGTAGGCTTCGGTAACTTCGAAGTTCGTAGCCGCGGTGCCAGAATGGGCAGAAACCCCCAGACAAAAGAAACTATCAAAATTGCAGCTTCTAAGGCTCCTGTTTTCAAAGCAGGCAAAGCTTTTAAAGACGCCATTAAATAAGTTTTTCAGCCACCTTTTTAGGTGGCTGAATCTTTAGGTAAATATATGCGTATTGATAAATTTTTAAAAGTTTCCAGAGTTATTAAAAGGCGTACTGTAGCTAACGAAGCTTGTGATAATGGTAGAGTTTCGGTTAACGGTCGTCCTGTTAAAGCATCCTATGAAATAAAACTGGATGATATTGTAGAGATTGCTTTTGGTACAAGAACGGTTAAGTTTAAGGTTAAATCAATCTTACCGGTTGTAAACAAGGATGATGCAGCCTATATGTATGAAATCATTGAATAGTTTTTTAAACCTTCTCATATACAATTATGAGGAGGTTTTTTTATGATTGAAGATAAAAACTGCCAGATGCCACACAGTTTAATAATGCAGAACAGAAACAAATTAGAAATAACCGGAGTGAAAAATGTTGATTCCTTTGATGAGGAAAGCATTATAATGTCTACTTGCAAGGGAGAATTGACCGTAAGAGGTAGCAATTTGAATATTGAAAAATTCAGTGTTGAAACCACAGAAATAGGGATTACCGGAGAAATTATAGCGCTTATATACACAAACGACCGCCCCACAGGCGGATTCTTTTCTAAAATGTTCCGCTAATGAGTAATATTGATATTTCCGCACAAACGCTGAGTTTTTTGTATTCGCTGCTTTTTGGAGTGGCACTTTCCGCTTGCTACGATTTTATCCGAGTATTGCATAGAAAAACAGTACATTCAGTTCTTGCCATTCAAATAATTGATGTACTGTTTTTTATCATATCTGCCTTTATAACATTCTGCTTTTTAATGATTTATGCAAAGGGACAAATTCGTTTGTATCTGCTGCTGGGTGAACTTTTGGGTTTCTTGCTTTGGAGCCTAACTTTATCTGCCGTTTTGCAAAAAATTCTTATTGCATTATTTGATTTTTTTAGTAAAACTTTGCGGCTTATATTAAAACCGCTTATTATTTTAGAAAAACAAAGTAAAAAAATAGTTTTTTCGCTAAAAAACAAAAGAATATTAGCAAAAAAACCTTGAAAATCAATATGAGTGTGTTGTATAATAACTTAAAAGTAATTTATATTCTGTATAACGGAGTTTTATATGAGTAAAGCACATAAAAAAAGACGTAGCGTTATATTGCGGTTGGCGTTACTTGTTTTTTCGGTTTATGTCTTGTTTTCAATTGGTAGTTTGCAAGTTCAATTGATTGACAGCAAAAATGAATTAAACAGGTTAAACAGGGAAAAGACCGAGAAAACACAAAAGGTTAACGAATTAGTTGCTCTTTTGGAAAATGGAACCGAATCGGATTTCATTGAGAAAGCAGCGAGAGAACGATTGGGTTATGTTTTTTCTGATGAAAAGGTCTACATTGACCTTTCAGGCAATTGATTTTTTGGAGGATTTTTAAAGCATATGCAGCAACTTTCTGTTGGACAAATTGTTGAGGGTAAAGTTACCGGAATTACCAATTTCGGTGTTTTTGTTGATATAGGCGGCGGCAAATCAGGTATGGTACATATTTCAGAGGTCGCTTTAACCTTTGTTAATAACATTCGTGACCACGTTAATGAAGGTGATACAGTTCAGGTTAAAATTATGAACATTGGTGAAGACGGCAAAATCAGCCTAAGTATAAAAAAGGCTTTAGAGCAGAAGAATAAAGCACAATCTGCTCCCAAAAAACCGAGACCGCCAATGAATGATACTTTTGTCGGCTTTGGCACACCCAAGAGTGAGCCTGATTCATTTGAAGAAATGATGAACCGCTTTAAACAAAACAGTGAAGAAAAATTTTCAGATTTAAAGCGTAAGAATAATGAGGTTCGTCGTTCCCGCCGAGGTGCGATGTCTAAATAATTGCTTAGGAGCAGGTTTTCTGCTCCTATATTTATATAGAGTGAGTTGATATTTTTGAAAGAAATTTACACATCACAAATAACTGAAGCTATTGCAGAAATGTGTATAGAAGCCAATAAACATTTGCCGTGCGATGTTTCTGACCGCCTAAATAAGGCAACAAAGAACGAACAACCCGGAATAGCTTCTTCTGTGCTTGCAACTTTGTGTGATAATGTTTGCGCCGCTACGGAATGTGATATTCCTATTTGCCAAGATACAGGAATGGCTGTGATTTTTATGGAAATAGGACAAGATGTTCATATTGTTGGTGAGCCGTTAACAGATGCGGTTAACGAGGGTGTGCGCAAAGGCTATACTGAGGGGTTGCTTCGTCTTTCTGTAGTTAATGACCCGATTGTGCGTGAAAATTCAAATGATAACACACCTGCTGTATTGCATACTGAAATCGTACCGGGTGACAGTATAAAAATAACCGTTTGTCCTAAAGGCTTCGGCAGTGAAAATATGAGCGCTGTGCGTATGCTCCTTCCGTCAGCCGGAATTGAGGGCGTTAAAAAAGCGGTTTTAGATATTGTGAAACAGGCCGGCAGTAATCCTTGCCCGCCCATTGTTGTAGGTGTAGGTATTGGCGGAAATTTTGAAATGTGCACCTTGCTTGCTAAAAAGGCGCTTTGTCGCAGCTTAGACAAGCCTAATCAAAATCCGCTTTACCGTGATTTAGAAGAAGAACTTTTAAAAGAAATCAATAATTTAGGAATAGGTCCGCAAGGCTTTGGCGGAAAAACAACGGCACTTGGTGTAAATATTGAGTATATGGGCACACACATTGCCGGATTGCCGCTAGCTGTTAACATCGGTTGCCATGTAAATAGACACGTTACAAAAGTTTTGAGGTAATTATGAATAAATACAACTTAATTGCGCCCTGTATGTTTGGAGTAGAGGGCATTTTAGCTGAGGAATTACGGCGAATGGGAGCCGATAATGTTGAGGCTCAAAATGGGCGAGTTTTATTCTCGGGGGACGATTCTATTGTTGCTCGTGCAAACATAAATTCTCGATACGCTGAGCGCATTACCATATCATTGGGAAGCTTCGTTGCAACAACCTTTACCGAACTTTTTGACCAGATTAAGCAACTGCCGTTTGAAAATTATATTTCTTCAAAGGATGCTTTTCCGGTTACAGGTTGGTCACTTAATTCGCAATTGCATAGCATACCCGATTGTCAGTCAATAATAAAAAAAGCCGTTGTTGAACGGCTTAAATCGGTTTATAAAATTTCTTGGTTTGAGGAAAGCGGTCCCGAACACCAAATTCGTTTTTCTATTCTAAAGAATGAAGTAACAGTAATGCTTGAAACAAGCGGTTTTGGTTTGCATAAGCGTGGTTACAGAAAAAATGCAAATGCAGCACCGATAAAAGAAACCTTAGCGGCAACTATGTGCAATCTTGCTCACATTTATCACGACACCTATTTGATTGACCCGTTTTGCGGCTCAGGTACAATTTTGATTGAAGCGGCATTGATGGCTAAGCAAATAGCACCGGGACTGAAAAATAATTTTATTGCAGAGCGTTATGGTTTTATAGATTCGTCTGTTTGGCAACAAGAACGTGATGCTGCACGCAGTAAAATAGTATCTAATATTGACTTTAAAGCTGTTGGCTACGATAATGACCCCGAGTCAGTTGCGCTAACAAATGCTAATGCTCAAAAAGCCGGTGTTGCCGATTGTGTTTCAGCAAAGCTTGCTGATGTTAGTGATTTTGTAATGCCCGATAAGCGCGCACTTGTTATAACAAACCCACCTTATGGTGAACGTTTGATGGATATAGCAGAAGCGGAGCGTTTATATAAAATTATGGGCGAGCGCATGCCTCAAAGATTAGGGAATAAATATTTTGTTATTACAGCCAATGAAGATTTCCCCAAACATTTTGGCAGAAAGCCTGATAAACAGCGGAAACTGTATAACGGTATGCTCAAATGTAATTATTTTATGTATTTTAAATCACCTGTAAAGGAATGACAATATGCTTAATGTTTTTCTCATTAACCCTAAGGCAGGAAAAGGTAAAGTAGCCGCACAATTATCCTCACAGATAGCCGAGTGTTTTAAGCGCAACGGTGAGGAGTATAAGATAATTTATACCAGCGGTGAAGGAGATGCCACTGTAAAAACAAAAGAAATTTGCAGCGGAAATTCGCCTGTGAATGTTTTTGCTTGCGGTGGAGACGGTACAACCTATGAGGTGCTAAATGGCATTGTGGGTTATGAAAACGCAAATTTAGGCATAATTCCTTGCGGTTCAGGTAACGATTTTGTTAAATACTTTGAAAACAAGAATGCATTTTTAGATATTGAAAATCAGATTTCAGGTGAAATAGTTAAGCTTGATGTTATAAAAATGGATGATAAGTATGCTTTAAATTCATGCTCTGTTGGTATGGATGCTATGGTAGCAGACAATGTAAGACTATTTAAAAAATTGCCCATATCGGCAAGTATGGCGTACATATTTTCCCTTGTTTACACCGCATTTAAAAAGTTTAATACTAAATTTGATATTACCATTGACGGACAACACATAGGGAAGATACCCTGCCTTTTTGCGGTTTGTGCAAACGCACCTTTTTATGGAGGCGGTTTTAAATGCGCACCGCTAGCAAACCCCGGTGACGGAAAACTTGACTTTTCAATTATCAGAAGCAAATCAAAATTGCAGGTTGTTAAAATCTTAGGACATTACCGAAAGGGAACACATATAACTCTTCCGAATTGCAAATATGGTAATTGTACAACTATGGAAATAAAATGCGATAAACCTGTCGCAGTTAATCTTGACGGTGAGATTGCTTATACCGATAATGCTAAGTTTGAAATACTTAAAGGCGCAGTTAATCTTATTTTGCCAAAATCACTTGTTGCTGCACATAAAGAACTGCTGAAAGAAACTGTAAAATCAGTCTAAAAGGTCGGGTATTACTTCCAAAACAATTTCCGGTTCAATATTATAAGGCTTCAGCTTTTTAATTATTCCTTTTACCGTTGATATTTTTGTTGAGATTTGTTCAATAAATAACTTCTTTTGGTCGTTTTTGATTTCTAAACCATATTCTATAATGTTATCATTTTTTGTTTTAATGATTTTGTATTTTGTTTTGCGCATTGTTTTCATCCTTTCAACAAGCATTCTCTATGTGAAAATATATCACAAAATAAATAATTTGTCAATATTTATCACAAAAATAATTTTATAAAAGGACAAAATATTGTTTTTTTAATCGATTTAGTGTATAATTAGCAATAAATGGAGGCATAGTTTTGATTAATTTTATACTTTCAAATTACGGAATAAATTTTGTTAGTTTGTTAATTTACTTTTTATCTACTTGTGCTGTTATTTTTTTGCTTTTACCGGTACACGAGTTTGCACATGCCTTTACTGCAACAAAGCTAGGGGACCCAACACCTAAGTTCCAAGGCAGACTTTCGTTAAATCCTTTGCATCATATTGATATTGTCGGTGCAATATGTATTTTATTGTTTGGGTTTGGCTGGGCAAAACCTGTTGGCATTAACGCCCGCAATTTTGAAGAGCCGAAGAAGGATATGGCTTTAACTGCTTTGGCAGGTCCAGTTTCAAATTTATTAGTTGCTTTTGTTATTAGCTTTTTTTCTAATCTGTTTTATTACTTATGCGGTATAACAAATATATTCTTTTTTATCTATATCGCTTTGTTCTTTGAGTTTGTAGCTAGTATCAGTATTGGGTTGGCGGTTTTCAATTTGATTCCTATTCCGCCGCTTGACGGCTCTCGTTTACTTTCTGCATTTCTGCCCGACAGAATATACTTTAAAATAATGCAATATGAACGCTTTTTCTTTATAATTGTATTACTTTTGTGTAGCAATGGTATATTAGGTGGCCCAATTAGCACCATTACAGATATAATCTTTAATTTCTTTTTTAGGGTTACCGGATTTATATTCGGAATATAAATATTATTTTTAAGAAAGGAAGACAGCATGGATACAATATCCTATAAATTGGATGATTTTGAAGGTCCGCTTGACCTACTGTTACATCTGATTGCTAAGAACAAACTTAATATTTTGGATATCCAGCTGTCGTTGCTGATTGACCAGTACTTAGAGCATATTCAAAAAATGCAGTACGACCAAATGGATGTCGCAAGTTCATTTTTGGAAATGGCTTCTCGTTTGATTTATTTAAAAACAATCAGCCTGTTACCAAAGCATGAGGAAGCCGAGGCGCTTAAAGAAGAATTAACAGGTGAGTTGATAGAGTATAACACTTGCCGTAAAATTGCCGCTATGCTATCAACCATGACCGACGGTTTTGATTCCTTTGTAAAAGGTGCGGAAAATATTTCGTTTGATAAAACTTATGAATTAAAGCACGAAAAGGACAAGCTATTAGAGTATTATATCTCTGCGGTTGGCAGGGGTCAGCGCAAGCTTCCGCCAAAGACTGCTGTGTTTGGTAAAATAGTTGCTAAAAAGGTTGTTGCTGTATCTACAAAAATTGTTTATGTGTTGCGCAACCTCGTTAAGTCAAAACGCAAAAAAATGGGAGAACTATTCCGTACTGCAGAAAGCCGCTCTGAACTCGTTGCAACCTTCTTAGCTGTATTAGAGCTATGTAAGAATAATAGAGTACGAGTTGAGGGCACAGGAGATGCGGTTGAGGTTGTAATGCTGGATGATTCCAATGTGCAAGAGGTGAATTATGAATAACGAGAATTTGATTTCTGCTGTTGAAGCAGTTCTTTTCGCCGGTGGTGAGCCGGTCAGTTTGAATAGATTGTGTCAGGTTTTTGAAAAGGACCCTAAAACCATAAAAGCTGCGCTTCAAGGTTTGCAAGAACGTTTGCAAGATACAGGTATTCAGCTTGTGCAAATGGAGGATAGCTATCAGCTTTCCAGCCGCAAGCAATTTGGTGACTATATTAAAATTGCTTTTGATTTAAAACGCAAACAACCCTTGTCACAAGCGGCTTTTGAAGTGCTTGCTGTTGTTGCTTATAATCAACCTGTAACTAAGGCTTTTATTGAGCAAGTTCGTGGTGTAGACTGCTCGGGAGTTGTTTCCACACTTGTTGAAAAAGGTTTGTTAGAGGAACGTGGGCGCTTAGAATTGCCGGGTAGACCCTTGCTTTACGGAACAACACTTCAATTTCTTCGTTGTTTCTCATTAGAAAGTCTTGATGATTTGCCGCCGTTACCTGAAATTAAAAATGAAGACGGCGAAGCGGTCGTTTTTGATGCAATTAACCAGACAAAACAATTAGCTACCCAACTTGAAATGTCGGTTGAACAGCCTGAATCTTTGTAATGGGTGATTAGTATTGATTATACTATACATTTTTCTTTCGCTTGTTGCTTTAATACTTTTATTACTTTGTTTACCGGTAACGGTTGTTGCAGGATATAATGGAAAATTTTATTTTAAACTGTATTATTTTTTGTTTAAACTAAATTCCCGAAAAGCAAATAAAAGGCAAAAGACAAAGAAAACTAAAACTAAGATTAAATCTAAAAAGAAATCTTTAGGATATTTTAATGAGCTTTTTAGCAATAAGGCGCTGCCTGATGCAATTGCCGAATTGTGTAGCTATGTTAAAATTATAGTTGAAAAACTAGCGGTAATTTTAAAGCGTTCATCTATGCGGCATTTTTATCTTAAGATTACTGAATCCCATTCAGAAGCTGCAACTGCCGCTATAAATTACGGTACAATATGTGCCACTGTTTATCCCTTTTTGGGATTTTTAAATTCCGTTATTCCGTTTGATCAGCAAAATGTAGAAATATTTTGTGATTATTCAGGTAAAAAAAGTGAGTTTAATTTTGATTTAAAATGGCGAGTAATTCCGCTGTTTTGTATAGGCCCGCTGATTTCCACGTTATTTGAATTTATAAAAGAAAAAGGACGGTAATAAAAATGAGCGAAAACATTAAAGGCATTATGGATACCACTTTGGATAAAATCCGTGCTATGGTGGATGCAGACATAATTGTCGGCAAAGCAATTGAGGTTGATGGTGTAACAGTAGTTCCGGTTTCCAAGGTTTCTTTCGGCTTGGCAAGCGGCGGCTCTGATTTCCCGTCAAAATCAACATCCAAAACCGTTTTCGGCGGTGGCGGCGGCGCTGGTGTTAATATAACACCGGTAACCTTCCTTGTTATTAAAAACGGTAATGTTAAAGCAATACCGATTACAAGCGAACTTACTACCATTGATAAAGCAATTGATATGGTGCCTGATATGGTAGACAAGGTAACAGGACTTGTCTCCAACTTGAAATCCAAGAAAGAATAATACAGGCCCTCAGTTATTTTAAAAACACCTCCGCCATAGAATGTCTTATAATGGCTGTTATTGTTTTATGTATCAGTCGTTATTAACGAGATGTGGCGGAGGATATGTATGTTTAGGCGCTTTTTAGCTTTCTCTACCTTGCTTTTTGTTTTGGCAACAATTGTTTTGCCTAGCAATATAAACGCTCTTTCTGCGAAGAGTGCGGTGCTAATAAACGCAACTACAGGCGAAGTTCTTTTTGAAAAAGATGCGTACAGGCAGTTGCCTATGGCAAGCACAACAAAAATTATGACCGCTTTATTGCTTGCAGAGGAACCCGACTTAACTAAAACATTGGTAACAACTAAAGAAATGGTAACGGTTGAAGGCTCGTCTATGGGTTTGCTTGAGGGTGATACCGTGTCATATTATGCCTTGCTTGTCGGTATGCTTCTAGCGTCGGGTAATGATGCTGCGAATACAACTGCAATTGCTTTGGCAGGGAGCACACAAGCCTTTGCCGAAAGAATGAATGCAAAAGCCAAGCAAATTGGTATGAAGAACACTAATTTCGTGACGCCTTCAGGCCTTGATGATGATAAACATTATTCAACTGCGTATGATATGGCACTTTTGGGTGCCTACGCTATGAAAAACCCGATTTTTGCTAAGGTGTGCGCCAGCAAAACGATAGCTGTTGAATACGGAAATCCTCCGTACCGCCGTTCTATAACCAATCATAATCGTTTGCTTTCGATGTTTAGTAATGCGGTTGGCATTAAAACGGGGTTTACAAAAAAGTCGGGGCGTTGCCTTGTATCTGCCGCAGAGAATGAAAACGGTATGGTGGTTGCAGTTACATTAAACGCACCTGACGACTGGAATGACCATACAAACTTACTAAAAAACGGCCTTTCATCGATACAAAAGGTTACCTTTAATAAAGGTGATGACATTTATATTGATGTTGTGGGCGGAAAATACGGGCGAGTAGCGGTGCAGTCAGAACCTACTGTTTTATCATTGACAGAGAACAGTAAAACTAAGATAACAGAGAAAATTATACTGCCAACTTTTTGCTATGCACCGCTTAAAAGCGGAGATATAGTTGGCTCCGTTAAATATTACTACAATGGCAATGAGATTGCTGAATCACCTTTAAAAATTTCAAAAGACATAGATGCTCAGTTACCTGAAAAGGCATATCAAAAATTCTTGTCTGTTGTTTCAAAATTTATTACCACATTGGGAGAGTAAAATAAATGAAGGATAATAAAATAAGGTTGCAAAAATTCTTATCGCAAAACGGAATTGCTTCAAGACGTAAGGCTGAGGAATTGATTGCTGACGGTAAGGTTAAAATAAATGGAAGAAAAGCAACGCTTGGTGATAAAATTGACCCGTTTAGGGATAAAATAACAGTTAGCGGCAAGCGAGTAATTAACGACTCTAAGAAAATGTATATTATGCTTAATAAACCAAGAGGTTTTGTAACAACATTGCAAGATGAACAAGGCCGTAAATGCGTTGCTATGTTGGTTGAAGATGCGGGACAGCGCCTTTTCCCGGTTGGTCGTTTGGACCGCAATTCAGAGGGTTTGCTCTTTTTAACAAATGACGGTGAGTTTGCCAATATGCTTACTCATCCGTCACGCCATGTTAACAAAGTTTATCGTGTTACTGTGCGTGAAAAGGCGGAAGAAGAGCAATTGTTTAAAATGCGTGAAGGTATTGAGCTTGACGGCAGAAAAACAAAGCCTTGTGAAATTATGATTCTAGAACGATATGAAGACAGAACTGTTCTGCGCTTTGTTATTACCGAAGGCAGAAACAGGCAAATTCGCCGTATGTGCGAGGCGGTTGGCTTAACTGTAATTAGATTAAAACGCACCGAAATAGCCGGTGTTAAACTTGGTATGCTGCCGCAAGGAAAATGGCGTGAATTAAACGAAAGGGAAATGAAGCACCTTACAAATATAGGAATAGCAAGGAACGATACAAATGATTGAAATTAAAAAAATTACAGACATTAACGAGGTACAAGCCTTATGCAATTCAGTTGGTTTAAACTGTAGTGACAAAACATTAGCGGCGGCTATGGTTGACGGAGATGAACGCTTAGGCTTTTCGGTCTTTGATTTACTTAAAGGATATGCTATTCTTCGTTGGCTGGAACCCACTGATAATATAGCCTTGGCAGATGGTATGCTTCGTAGTTCTATTCATATAGCCTTGCAAAATCAGTGTGCATCTGTATATTACGAAGATACAGTATCAGAAACATTACTTGAGCAGTTAGGCTTTGTAATGAATAGGGAAGAAAAGCGTTTGAATACCCATAAGTTGTTCGAAAGTTGCGGTAATTGCAAATAATTTTAAAATTTGTGTTTTTGTACTTGAAAAATCAAGTCTTTATGTTATAATTTATTATTGGAAAAGTAGGAAATTTTTAGGAGTGAATTTTGTTTATGAAAGACAGTTTGGATGTATTAAACGCTAAACAGTCAATGCTGCCTCAAACTAAGGCAAGACAAAGGCTCGCAACCCTTTTTGATGAGGGACAATATCGTGAGCTTGACCGCTTTGCTTTTAGTGAAGACAAGCCTTGTGAAGTTGTTTGCGGTTACGGATTGTGCGGCGGCGCACCTGTTTATGCTTTTGCGCAGGATGTTACTGTTCAGTGCGGTGCTATGGGTAAGGCTCAAGGTAATAAAATCAAGCGCCTTTATGATTTAGCTGCTAAAACAGGAACACCTATTATTGCAATGTTTGATTGTTTGGGTGCCCACGTTGATGAAGAATTAGATGCATTGAATGCTTATGGTGAGTTGATTTCTGCTGCAAGTGCTGTTTCGGGTGTTGTACCTCAAATTGCTCTTGTGTTAGGAACTTGTGTTGGTTCCCAGGCGGTATGGGCATCTTTGTTTGACGTTGTAATTCTTTCTAAGTCGGCTGAACTTTGTCTTTCTTCGGCATTTCTGTCGGGTGACAAAGTAGGCTCCGCTGAAACAGCTGCAAAGAACGGTACAGCAACACTTGTTGCAGAAACCGAACAAGAGGCAATAGAGTATGCTGTTAAAGTATTAAATTATCTTCCTACTAACAATTTAGCAGTACCTTATGTTGCAGATTACACTCCGGCGGTAGATAGCGGTTGCCCGATTACTGCTGTCGTTGACGCTGATTCTTATTTCGAGTTATCACCTGATTATTGCAAATGTGCCTCGGTTGGACTTGCTCGTGTTGCTGGCGCCCCGGTTGGTATAGTTGCAACTGACCCGAGAGTTAATGACGGTAAACTTTGCGCTGCCGGTGCTAAAAAGATTGCTCGTTTTGTTCGTTTCTGTGATGCTTTTTCTCTGCCGGTTATTACATTGCTTGATTGCAACGGCTTTGATATTGATACGGCAGCAGAGCTTGACGGGGATATGAAATATATTGCAATGCTTACCCATGCGTATGCTGAGGCTACAACCGCCAAGGTTACAGTTGTTGTGGGCAATGCTTATGGCTCTGTTTATACTGCTTTTGCAGGTAAGGCTGCAGGCACCGATGCTGTGTTTGCGCTGCACAATGCTCAAATTGCGGCACTGCCGCCCGAAACTGCTGTTCAGTTCTTATACAAAGATAAATTAGATGGCAGCAACCGTGCAGAATTGCTCAATGAATATATTGAAACTGTAGCATCACCGTTCCGCGCCGCTGAAAAGGGCCTTATTGATGATGTTATTACCCGTGAAGGTATGGCTGGCAGTGTAATTTCTGCACTTGAAATGCTGCTTTCCAAGAGAGTTTCAACAATGAATAAAAAGCATTCAAATATTCCGCTTTAATATTGGAGGACAACAATAATGAAACAATTAAAAATTACAGTTAATGGTAAATCTTATAATGTTCAAGTAGAAGAAATCGGTGCAACTTCTGCACCTGTTGCAGCACCGGCCGCTCCCGTTGCCGCTCCTGCACAGCCTGCAGCAGCACCTGCACCCGCTGCTCCTGCTGCTCCGGCACCCGCTGCTGTTGCCGGTGATGGAGAAGCTATTTCCGCTCCAATGCCGGGTAACATCTTAAAGGTTTTAGTTTCAGCCGGAGATGCAGTTAAAAAAGGCGATGTTCTCCTTATTTTAGAAGCTATGAAAATGGAAAACGAAATCTGTGCTCCGAAAGACGGTACAGTAACCTCTGTTATGGTAAGTCAGGGTGAAACTGTTGATTCCGGTAAAGCGCTCTTAACTTTGGCATAAAAGCTAAAAATAAACTGAAAAGGATAATTCAAATGGCTCGAATTGGTATTACTGAAACAATACTTCGTGATGCGCATCAATCCTTGATTGCCACACGTATGACTACCGAAGAAATGTTGCCGATGTTGCCGGCTTTGGATAAAATCGGTTTCCATTCCTTAGAATGTTGGGGAGGAGCAACCTTTGATGCCTGCCTGCGTTTCCTTGATGAGGACCCGTGGGAAAGACTGCGCACCATCCGTAAAAACTGCCCTAACACAAAGCTTCAAATGCTTTTCCGTGGTCAGAATATGCTTGGCTATCGTCATTATGCAGATGATGTTGTTTCTTATTTTGTTGAAAAATCAGTAGATAACGGTATCGATATTTTGCGTATATTTGATGCCCTTAACGATATTAGAAACCTTGATACAGCTATGAAGGCTTCTAAACGAGTAAATGCACACTTACAGGCTGCTATTTCATACACAACAGGTCCGGTGTTCACTACTGAATATTACACCGATTATGCTAAACGTTTAGAGGATAATGGTGCAGACTCAATTTGTGTGAAGGATATGGCAGGTTTGCTTACTCCTTACGGAACCTATGAGCTTGTTAAAGCTTTGAAGGAAACTGTTAAGATTCCCGTACAGGTACACACTCATTACACATCTGGCTTAGGCTCTATGGTATTGATGAAGGCTATTGAAGCTGGTGCTGATGTAGTTGATACCGCTATGTCACCGCTTGCTATGGGTACTTCACATCCTGCTACTGAGTCAATTGTTGCAGCTTTGCAAGGCACTGAGTATGACACAGGTCTTGATTTAGAAGCACTTGACGATTTAGCTAAATATGTTGACACTTTGCGTGAGAAATATCTTGCTAACGGTCTTTTGACACCGAAAATGCTTAAATCCGATGCTAAGGCGCTTATTTATCAAGTGCCCGGCGGTATGCTTTCCAACCTTTTCTCTCAATTGAAACAAGCTGGAAAAGAAGATAAGCTTACAGAAGTTTTGGACGAGGTTCCGCGTGTTCGTGCTGACTGTGGATATCCGCCGCTTGTTACTCCGTCATCACAAATTGTCGGTACTCAAGCTGTGTTTAATATAATTAGCGGTGAGCGTTACAAGACGGTTACTAAAGAATTTAAAGGCATTGTTCGTGGTGATTACGGCCGCACTCCGGTTCCGATTGACCCGGAATTCCGCAAGAAAATCATTGGTAACGATGAGCCTATTGATTGCCGCCCGGCAGACCTTCTCAAACCCGAACTTGAGGAATTGAGCAAGGAATGTGCAAAGTGGGTAGAGCAAGATGAAGATGTACTTTCTTATGCACAGTTTGGCCAAGTTGCTGAAAAATTCTTTGAGAAGCGTGCAAACCTTAAATACGGTGTTGACGCTGCTCATGCAAACGCGGCTGAGCAGGTTCATCCGCTATAAAATGCTTGATTTTTCATTTGGTTTATGTTAATATATCTTTGTTAAGGAGGTAGAATTATGAGTGCTCTTGAAATTATTGTCGGCATTCTTATGCTAATTGTTTCGATAATCATAATTGCCGTTGTACTTTTACAGGAAGGTCGCCGTGCCGGTATTAGCGGTGCGATTTCCGGCGGTGCTGATACATTTTTGTCTAAAAACAAGGCTCGCACATTTGATGCTTTCTTAAGCCGTTGGACAAAGTATATCGCTATTGCGTTTTTTGTTCTTGCTATAGTAGCAAATATTATTGCCTTGCAAAAATAAACGCCTTTTCAAAAACCGGTATCTTTTCGATACCGGTTTTTTGCATATTAAATAACCTCAAAACATATTAATGAACAAGCCTTTTAATTTGGGCTGTTTTATATAATTGAGGTGTAATAATGGAAATTATTAAATGGATTTTAATTGCACTAGCGGTAGTTTTTTCAATATCTTTTATCATTTTTGCTAAGAAAACAAAAAGTTTTTTAAAAACCCTACTGCTTTTTGCTGCAAGCGGTGTTGCAGTTTTGCTTATACTTTACTTTTTAAAACCATACCTTGGTTTGCAAATTTCTCTTAATCCTGTTACCGTTATTGTAAGCTCCACACTTGGAGTACCCGGTATTGTTGGA
This sequence comes from Acutalibacteraceae bacterium, assembly GCA_045660865.1. GTDB lineage: Bacteria > Bacillota > Clostridia > Oscillospirales > Acutalibacteraceae > CAZRRV01. Next base: position 75,749 of record JAZREP010000011.1, read on the forward strand.
TTAATAATTGCTCCGATGTTTTTCTAATTAACCAAAAGGGAAGTGAAAATCAATGCTACGTTTAGTTCTTGGTTCTGTACATAGTGGAAAAAGTCGATATTTACAATCGGTTGTTTCTTCGCTTTTGCAAGACCAAAAAACGATATATTATATTGTTCCTGAACAGCTTTCTTATGAAACCGAAAAAAGTTTTTTGGAATCATTTGGTGTTGATGGCGCTAATCGTATTCGAATATTAACCTTAACAAAGTTGTGTGAAGAAATTATCAGTAAAATCGGGGGAAAGCAAGCGCAAAGCATTGATGACAGTTTAAAAACAGTTTGTATGATGACGGCTTTGCAAAACTTATCGGGCAATTTAAATTATTATAAAAAAGGCGAAAAATCTTTAAGCTTTGCTAAATCTATGCTCAGTGTTATTGATGAATTTAAACAAAGCGCGATTGAACCTCGGCAAATTGAGGAAGTTCTGCCTGAAATTTCGTCCTCAAATTTATCAAACAAGCTTACTGATATAGCGCTAATTTACAATTCGTACAATGCAGTTGTAAATAAAAATTTTATTGACCAAAATGACTTAGTTGTTTATTGCGCTTCTCATTTGTCTGGCGCATCAATCTTTTCGGGTGCGACTTTTATTTTTGATGCATTTGATGGCTTTATGCCAAATCAACACCAGCTTGTTGAAAAGATTATGCTGCAGGCTGAGGATGTTTATATATCACTGCCGTGTAACGGTGATATTTATGAATCAAATGACATATCTGTTTTTGCAAACATTAAAGGCGAGGCAAGAAAACTGCTTGCAACTGCGCAAAAATACAACTTAGCTGCTGCAGAACCTATTATGTTCAGTGAAACTGATTATAATTCTAACGAACTCAAAAAATTAGAGCAAGTGCTTTCTGAGTGTGATGAGGATATATATTCTGACGATGCTAAAAACATTACTATAGTTAAATCTCAATCGAGTTATGATGAATTGAATTATGTTTGTTTTGAGATAAAACGCCTTGTAGCAGAAGAAGGGTACCGCTATAGAGATTTTGCCATTGTTGCCCGTGAGTGTGATGCTTATTCAGGCGCGTTAGAAAGCATTTCTTCAAAATTTAATATTCCCGTGTTCTTTGACAAGAGGCATTCTTTAATCAATATGCCTTTGTTTAGATTGCTGTTATCTGCTTTAAATTGCGCTGATAAACTAACAAGTGAATCAGTTTTCAATATGCTTAAATGCGGTTTGTTGCCTTTCTCTGTTGAAGATATTTCATTGTTGGAAAACTATTGCTATATATGGAATGTAGACAAGCTTGCATGGTTTGATAATTGGGAAAATAATCCGTCAGGCCTTGAAAAAAGCAGGGAGGATACCTCGGCTCGTTTGGACAAGCTTAACGGCCTTCGCAAAAATGTGGTTTCGATTATTTCTGAATTAAAGTCCTCGGTTGGAGACACTGCGACCGATATTACAAAGGCGCTTTATAAATTTATCACTAATAATCATATTGCCGATGCGTTAAAAACTTTTACTGAAACTCTTAAACAAAATGGTGATTTTCAAACTGCTCAATGCCAAATAACAGCTTATGATAAAATTATATCTGTTTTTAATAAATTGATTTCTTGTGATGATGGAAGAAAAATTTCAATTGATACTTATATTGAACTGTTCTTTGCTTGCGCTGACGGTGAAACTGTTGGCACAGTACCGCATAATCTTGATACTGTTATGTTTTGCTCCTCTGAGCGTGCCAGAGTGACTAATGCAAAAATTGTTTTTATGCTGGGTGTTAATCAAGGAAAACAGCCAAGATTAGGCAACTCGTCAAGCCTTATTTCCAATCAAGAACGACAGATTCTTATTAACAAAGGTGTGGAAATTAAAGACGATTTAATCAGCACTGCAATTGATGAAAAATTTAAGTTTTATGCGTCAGCCTGTGCCGCTTTGGACCGGGTCTATTTTTGCTACAGTATTGCTGATTTTTCAATGCAAAGTTTAGAACCATCATATATTATCGGCGAACTAATATCAATTTTCCCTAGATGCAGACTAATAAATTCCGCTGATGCTCAAAACAAAAGTTTTGAGAGCTTTTATGACAAACAGCCTGCGTTTGAAAAAACAGTTTCAGAGTATAATAACAGCTCGGTTGAGGCAAACTCGGCCTATAATTATTTTGCAAATGATAATGAATATAAAAATTTGCTTGATAAAATGCTTAACGGCAACAAAGTTGACTACTCGCTTGCTCCAAATGTTGCTAAAAAACTTTATGGTGAGAGATTATATCTTTCTTCAACCCAAATAGAAACATTTCACAATTGCGCGTTCCATTATTTCTGCCGTTACGGTATAGGCGCTAAGCCAATTAAGAAGGCGGAAATTGATGCTGTTCGCCGTGGTACGCTTGTTCATTATTATCTTGAAAAATTTATAACCAAGCACACAGAAGATTATATGAATCTTGATGACACAGAGGTTTCTGAGGAAATAGAGTTAATTGCTCTTGATTATTTAGCAGAGCTTGGCTTAAAGGAAGCAGACCTTAACGAACAGTTGAAATTCATCTTTTTAGAGCTCAAAAACCAAATATTCTTCCTTATAAGAGATATTTTGAACGAGTTGTCAAATAGTGATTTTAAACCGGTTGCTTGTGAGTTGCATATATCTGAGGATAATGAAATTTCACCGCTATCAGTCTCATTTGCAGGCGGGCAAATTTTTGTTGGTGGCATTGTTGACAGGGTTGATTTAGCAAAAATCGACCAGGATGACTATGTTCGTATAGTTGATTACAAAACAAATTCCAAGAAATTTAAATTAAATGATATTTTATATGGCTTGAATATGCAGATGCTTTTGTACCTTTATGCCATTGTCAAATGCAAACCCTATAAAATTGGCGGTATACTTTACAAGCCTGCAAAACAACAGTTTGTTGAACAAGGAGTAGAGGGCGAGCCGGCAATAAAATCTAACGGACTATTTTTAAGGGACGAAAAAGTTATTTCAGCTATGGACAGAACCGGCCGTTATATTTCCGCCGGAATTAAAAAAGGTGAGGTTGCAGAAAAAGATACAGCAACAACCAAAGAGTTTGAAATTATTTTTAATTATATTGACAAAATACTTGCAGATATGGGCAATCGTTTGCACGGCGGTTTGATTTCCGCCAGACCTATTAAAGGCGAGGAGTCAGCGTGTAAATACTGTGAATATAGTTCGGTTTGTTTAACTGAGGATGAGCGCCGTTGCCGTACAATAGAAAGCCGCAGTCAAAAAGAAGCAATTGCTGAGCTTGAAAGGAGAGTTGAAGATGCCATTTATTCCAACACCTAACCAAGAAGATGCAATTAAAGCTAGGGGAAATGTTTTAGTATCGGCTGCCGCCGGCTCCGGTAAGACTGCTGTTTTAGTTGAGCGTGTAATTAAGCTTTTATCTGATACTGAAAATCCTTTGGATGCAAATCGCTTGCTGATTGTAACTTTTACCAATGCTGCCGCCAATGAGATGCGAACAAGAATTGAAAAACGCTTGTTTGATGAGATTCGGAGTACAGGCAATAGACATCTTGCTCGGCAAAGGTTATTGCTATACGGTGCAAAAATTTGTACAATTGATTCTTTTTGCATTGATTTTGTAAGAAACAATTTTGCAAAGCTTGATATCGGGCCTGATTTTAAGGTTGCCGACTACTCACAAGAGCAGTCGGGTATTCGTGCTGCTTTCGAACAAACATTTACGGAAATGGCCAAAGATAAAAACGAGGGCTTTTCAACTATGATGGCTTGTCTTGCCTCAGCATACGGCATAGATGAGTTTAAAGAGAATGTGCTAAAAGTTTTTGCTCATTGCCGCAGTTTGCCGTTTCCTAGTCTTTGGCTAAAATCTATTAAGGATAATTATACTAATGATAATTACAGCCTGTGGCTTGATGAAATTTTTAAGGAAACAGAGCGTGTTATTGTTACGCATTACAACGCAATACAAAAATGCCTTGTTGATTTAGAAAACTTTCCAAACACGGAAAAATATGTTCCGATTCTTAGCTCTGCTGTGGCACAATTAGAGGACATTTCTTTAGCCTGTGCTACTAAGGATTGGGATAAAATTCGCGCCTCATTATTAAACTTTTCATTACCATCATTATCAAAAACAAAGGCCGACCCTCTAATTGCTGAGGCGGTTAAGAACTGTAAAGCGGCAGCAACTGAGGCTATAAAACAATTGAAAAAAACATACAATTGCAATTACGAAGAGATTTGCAAGCTAACAGCTAAGTCGGGTTTAGCAGCATCAGCGCTTGTGGATTTTGAATTACGTTTTATCCAATTGTTTGAAGAGTATATGCAACGCAATTCTGTTTATCCTTTCGATATGATTGAGCGTATGGCATTAAAGCTTTTATGCAGACCGGATGATAATGGAAATGTTATTTTAAATGATGATGCTATATCGCTTTGTAGTGATTTTGATGAAATACTAGTAGACGAATATCAGGATACAAATGATTTGCAAGACACACTCTTTAAAATGCTTTCGTCACAAAACGGCAATTTATTTACTGTTGGTGATGTAAAACAAAGCATTTATGGGTTCCGTCACGCAAACCCGAATAATTTTCTGTTGCGCAAGGAAAAATTGCCACTTTTTGTTAAAGGCGTACGTGACGGTAAAATTGCTCTTTCCTGCAATTTCAGAAGCCGCAAAGATGTATGTTCATTTATTAACTTTACCTTTGCTCATTTAATGCGTGATTCTGTTGCGAAGATGGATTATGCTGAAAGTGAAAAATTAGTTTATTCAGCAGATTATCCGAATGATGATAATGGTGGCGTGGAATACCACTTAATTGAGCGCACAGACCGTTTAAGAAGCAGGGAAGAGGTTGAAGCAGCTTATATAGCTCGTTATATTAAGACGATTGTAGAAAGCAACACAGTACTAAAATTAAACGGCACTGAACGAGTTGCGAGCTACGGTGATTTTGCTGTGCTTATGCAATCTCCTTCTTCAAGAGCGTCAATATATGCGCAGGAATTTAGAAACCTTGGAATTCCGGTGGCGA
>JAZREP010000012.1:0-8748 GCA_045660865.1 Acutalibacteraceae bacterium
CTTATAATCTCTCCCAAGGAAAGTTTGCTTGCAATTTGAGCAATAAAAAACGAGCGCATCCATATTTATTATCTCCCATCACTAAGGTGCTTGATTATTAACAATACTACCACAATAGAAGATTTATTGCAAGCGCTTTGCCCGCTTTACTACACTATGTGTTGCCACACAAAATCTGTCGATTGGTGTCAATGTTGTCAGCAAGGGGGCTCCCTTACGGATACGCAAGGTGCGCCGAATCTCCTTCGGAATCACAATTCTTCCCAAATCGTCAATTCTTCTCAGAATCTCTGTTGCTTTCATATATAAATTCTCCTTTAATTTCAAATCGTGATACTATTATTTGTGATTAAAGGGAATTTATACTGAGTGAATTTACTTTTTGAAATGTTTATGCATAATCATTTTAGCACCGCTTTCAGCACATTCCTCACTTGATTAAAAATCAAGCGCCCACGCACTTTAAACTCTGATTCGTGCATTTTTAGATATTTAGCAACAGCAAAAAGTACGGCAGTATGTGAATCATGACCGCAAGCATGCATTTTTCTTTGACTTTAGAAGCAAAAGGGAAATCTTTTAAAATTTTATCATTCTTCTTAAAAACTCCTAAAACAGTTCGTTAATTTCATTTATAGAACGACGCGTATAAAGGTCGCCGCCCTCGTGACCGACATTACCACTGGAAATATAAGCACTGTAATGCCCCGCTTTTTCAGCATTTTCTGTAGGAAGATATCCCCCGCTTCCACAACAAAGCTGAACAATAAAAGTTTGAGACGCCTTACTTCTCGCCTTTATTCTATTACCAAAGTCTAGGAACAATTCAAATGGATTTGTAGTAAACGCAATATCACCAAAACGAATTATGTGGTACTCAATCGGATAAATTTCTTTTTCCTGTTGCTCGCGAAAGCGAAGAATTGTACCTAAATGCACATAAAGTTTTGCTTTATCTTCAAAATTAAAGGCACCTTTACCTTTGTTCTGACCTACATAATATTCAATCTCTCTTACTGCGTGGTTATATTCTTCCATAGTAGCCTTGCGGAGAGGTAAATCAAGTTTCTTAACTTCATGCTTGAATACTACCTCGTCCTGAAGATCGGTAATTTCTTCAAAAACAGAGATAATCTCATGAGCAATTCTCTTGCCCACACGGTTGCAACCGCTTATATCGTACATAGATGGGTCGGCTTTACGCTCTAATGGATTTGGGCGCTTAACGTTAGGGTCATCAATAGGAGTTTCAGGCTGAACCCAACGAACAAGGTCACGGGGACATTGGTCGCCTGCGGCACCGCAAAGGCCTAAAAGGAATACATTTTCGCCAAGCTTTTCACGCAAAATATTCTTTGTTCTGCCCCAATAGTCGCCTGAAATAAAACTTCTCTGCTCCAAAATCTGTGCAGGACAAGCAATATTCGCTACAACGCCTGTTAACTTCTTATCTTTATCAAAGGTGTAGATAAGCTCAATACCCGAATCGTTACCGCTTTCAAGGGAAACAAAGTTTGCGGTATTGGTATCTCCCCACATCTGTGAAGTGCCGTCATCATAATGAACACGACGACACATACCGACTGCGGCTCTGCCAAATTCATTTGTGAAATATGCCTCCGATCTGTTTTCCCAAGCCTTTTTAGCAGCGAGAGCAATTTTATCGGTTACAAAATCTGTCGCCTCATAAGGAGTCATAACACTCTCATCTGGTTTTACCAATTTTTCATATTTATTTTCTTCTGCTACGAACTCATTCATAAGGTCTTCTACACTTAAAAGAGCATCTTTTGGCTCATGATCAACAAGTGTATGAGAAGTGTGAGTATGTGTTGCTGCTAATATAACCTTTTTAGGGTCTACTTCTTGACAAAGAGCAGAAAATTTTTCTCTTGTTATTTTCATCAAATATTCAGATATAGCCCCCAAATCGCAGGATACCATAATCATACAGTCGCCATCCGCTTCAACAGCCATAGCAGTAGCGGTAATTTCAGATTCAACATACTCGGAAATTCTTTCAAAAAACTGCCCTGAAAGGCTTACTTTTTTTGAAGGCACAAGACTTTCTTCTGCCCAACCAATTAAAATTTTACTCATTATTAAAACTCCTTAAAAGATTGTATGCTGTAAATCGTTTATATGTTATTTATATATTCTTGGCACTCGTGAGGAAATCGCACAGGTCACCTCTCCGCTGACGCTCTCGCCCCATTGGCTTAATTGCTGTGCAGATATATTTTCTATTCCATCAACGCCCAACAACACAACCTCGGTACCAATTGATATATCCTGAATATCGGTAATATCTATTATCAAATAATCCATAGCAATTCTGCCAATTACCCGAACTCTTTCGCCCTGCACCAAAACCGAAGCCTTGTTAGAATAAATCCGTCTGTAACCGTCAGCATATCCACACGCCACAAGCGCTATTTTCATATCCTTGTGTGCAATAAAGGTACATCCATAACTTACAGGTTCACCTTTGTAAACATTCTTTGTTTGTGTAATATAGCTTATCCATCTTGCAACGGGCTTCAATCCTAATTGTGACACACTTTCATCACTATATGACATACCTAATGGCAACATTCCAACACGAACCATATCCATTTGGTACTCGGGATGAACCAACGAACCACCTGTGGAGCAACAATGACATATACCCATCGATATTCCGCAAGATTTCATAGCATCAATAGCATTTATAAACCTTTCAAACTGCAAACTGGTAAATTCCTGTTCCCAATCCAACATACCCTCTCCGCAAGCAAAATGTGTGTACGTGCCAACAAAATTCAATTGAGTGCAATTATTTATCTTTTTCACCTCGTCAATTCCATCGTTATCAGCAAACCAACGTATGCCGGAACGATTTAACCCTGTATCGATTTTAAGTTGACAACGGCACTCCATTCCTACTGATTCCATTTTTGAATTGAGTTGTTTAGCATACTCTACACTGCCAACCGTAAAAGTAAGATTGTTCTTTGCGGCTACAAATATTTTTTCAGAAGGAACCGAGCCGAAAATTAAAACTGGTTTATTGCTTAAATTTCGTATTCTTAAACCTTCTTCAACAGTCGCTACTGCATACCAATCCGAAAAATCTTCGTATGCTTTTACTACACCATCAATTCCATGACCATAAGCGTCTGCTTTTAGAACACTCATAATCTTTTTATCAGCAAATTGACTTTTTGCAATTTTTCCGTTATATTTAATCGCATTTAAGTCAATTTCTAAAAAATTACGATAACTGTTAAACTTGTTTTCATTCGTCAAAGACATATTATACACCTGTTTTTAAATATTTTCCGACAAAGTTGCCTGTTGGTTGATTATTTTCCAAAACTAACTTGCCGTTCATAAAGACGCTGTGTATTCCTTCATTAGCTCTAAACGGATCAATATAATTTGCTTTGTCAACAATTGAATCATAATCAAACAAAACTAAATCCGCATCATATCCGCGAGAAATTCTGCCTTTTCCTGTTAAGCCATAACGTTTGGCAGGCATAGATGTAATTCTGCGAATTCCTTCTTCTCTGGAAAGTATACCGCGGTCACGGATATATCTGCCAAGATATCTTGGAAAAGTACCAAAAGCTCGCGGATGGCAAGAAGTATCACCTGTTAAATAAATCCCATCCGAACCAACCATACATTTTGGATGCTTTAATATAGTTTCCACATTTTCTTCACACATTGAGAAGCGCACCTCATAAATGTTTCCGTGGTTTGCTTTAAGCAGATGCACTAAACCCTCAAACGGCGACATTCCTAATTCGGCCGCAGCTTGTGCATAGGATTTTCCTACAGCCCAGGGCGTTTCATTAGCGCGAACAATCAGAAAATTATCTAGCCCTACATAGTACATACTATTATCCCAGGAAGGTTCATTAACTTCAAAAATCTCATGGTGAATAGCTTTTACAACATTTGGATCTTCCAAACTTTTCGCAAACGCTTCTGCACCTCGATCCAAAAATTTAGGAGGAATCGCAGAAAGAGTTGTTGTAGATGCGGCAATATAGGGATAAGCATCCATTGTGATATCTAATCCTTCTTCTATTGCTTCATCTATCATAGCAAGCGCTTTTTCGCACCTGTCCCAAAACGCTTTTCCAACGCACTTGAAATGAGAAATATTAACCGGAACATTTGCCTCTCTTGCAATTGTAATACATTCTGACACGCAATCAAATAATCCCATTGATTCCGAACGAGAATGTGTGGTGTATATACCGCTGCATTTTCCTGCTGTCTTGCCCAACATAATAAGCTCGTTAGTATCACAGTAAATACCGGGTACATAAGAAAGACCGGTAGACACTCCTAATGAACCTTGCTTTATAGCATTCTCTAACATTGCTTGCATTTGTTTAATTTGAGCATCGGTAGCGTTTTTCGCCTCAAAACCCATAACATTACTTCTTAGCACACCATGGCCCGTGAAGTAAACTTGGTTTGGTCCTAACGGTAATTGACTTAGATAATTTATTTCATCACTTGTTGTCTCAAAAGTGGGAGAGGGATAGCTATTAAAATGTTTTCTCGCCACCAAAGGCATTTCTTTAGAAACAGGGCTTCTCGAAATACCGCATTGTCCTGAAATTTCCGTCGTTACACCCATACGAAGAACATGAATACGATTTGGCGCGCAACCAATATCGCTATCACTATGGGCGTGAACGTCAATAAAGCCAGGTGATAATGCTAACCCTTCAGCATCAACGACCTGCTTTGCCGCACCTAAATCTTCTCGACTAACATCTGTAATTTTACCGTCTAATACAGCAACGTTGCCATAAAACGGCTTTTCACCGCTTCCATCATATATCAAAGCGTTTTTAATAATTAAATCATACATTATTATACACCTTCATTATTAAACTTAAAGTGCATCTGCAAAACCAACAATTTCCTTTGCGGCGGCAACTAATTTTTCTTCAGATAAAGTGCAGGCAATTCTTATGTAGCCTTCTCCTGCTTTATTAAAGGCATTACCGGGCACTACCGCGATATGCTTTTCATCTAAAAGTTTATAGGCAAATTCTTCAGAAGTTAATCCTGTTTTTTTGATATCAATAAATAAATAGAATGTTGATGTTGCATCGTTCACAATAAGATTTTTAGACTTTTTAAGTTCAGAAGTCATAGCAGAACATCTGCTACGGAAGGTTTCGCATATTTCTTTTTCTAAAGTTTTACTGTTTTCAAGCGCACAAACCGAAGCATACTGTGCAAACATACAAGCGCAAGAATTCACATTTTCTTCAAGTGTCGCCACTGCAAGAGCAACCTCTTTGGGCGCGCAAACAAATCCTATGCGAAAGCCTGTCATTGAAAAACGTTTAGACAGACTGTCAACTAATATTGTACGCTCCTTCATATCAGGAATTTCTAAAATGCTTCTAAAACTTCCGTCAAAAACAATCGTGTGATAAACCTCATCAGTAACAACCCAAAGATTATGCTTTTTAGCGATATCTGCGATTTGAACAAGTGCGTCAAATGAAAGCACCACGCCCGTAGGATTAGACGGCGAATTTATAATAATGGCCTTGGTTTTTTCGGTTATGGCGCCTTCTATATTTGCCACAAGATTTTTTAAATTTTCTTCACCTAAATAATTGACATACTTAGGCACGGCGTTACACATTTTTACCATATTTGTATAATTAGGCCAATGGGGCATTAATATTATCATTTCCTCACAAGGATTAAGAATGGAAATTGCCGAAAGATACAAAGCGCCCATAGCACCTGCGGTAACAGCGATCTCATCAGTTAAATACTTTACACCTGTTCTCTCGAAAACATCCTTGGATATTGCTTCTCGGAGCTCTAAAATTCCGGCATTGGCAGTATATTTAGTTTTATTTTCTGCAAGTGCCTTGTTAGCCGCATCTTTTACCAGTTGCGGTGTCGGGATATCGGGATCTCCCAAGGTTAAATCAACCACATTTTCATATTCCTTTGATTTGTCGTATATACGACGTACGAGCTGTGGCTCGTTTTCTTTTACTATTTTTGAAACCAACATAAAAATCACCTCAGGTACATTATGCGACCCAAGGTGATTTATGTCTTTTATTATTCGCAGAATTTTTATACTAATCGGTTATTCTAAAAGCTTTTGGTGTTTTGCCATATTTCTTTTTAAACATAGAGGTCATTTGTGCACTATTAGAAAAACCACAATTATATGCTATTTCTGTGCAAGAAAGGTTAGATGTTTTAAGAAGTCGCTTTGCGTTTTCAAGTCTTACATTAATCATATATTCCTGGGGGGATAAACCAAATTTTTGCCTGAATATATGTCTGAAATAATCATAGCTATACCCACTAAATGATGCTAACTGAGCAATATTGATTTTTTGGTCAACGTATTGCTCTATGTATTCTTTTATATAATTTAAATTTTTGCATCTAAAATTATTTGCGTTCCCATTTCTGAGCAAATTCACCAGAAATAACCTTAGTAAGTATTCAGCAAGTGTTTCAAATTCGATTTGCTGCTTTTTGAATTCTTCAAAAATATCATTAAAATATGAATTCTTAACGTTCGTGTTTAAATAATAGTTGCCTTCTTTAAGAATATACGAAGGATTATTAAATTCAAATCCGATAAAGCATATTTCACTATATTCTTCCAATTCCTCATTGTGTTCTGCATAAGGCGGTATAATACAATATGAACCGGTCGATACTTGATAGCTTTGCCCGTTTATGAAGACTTTACCACCGTCGGTAGCAAAATAAATAATCTCATACCAATTATGGGTATGTAACTTAAATTGATTACTTTTCGTATTGTGCTTATTCAAAAAACATATTTTGGTATCAAGCGTCATAAAGCCACCCCGTTTCTTCTGTTTTATTATATCAATATGTAACATAAAATTCAAACAAAATTTCAAAAGCAAAACAGCGGAGTGAATATCGCCATATTTATCATGTATAATATCGGTGAAATACCATTTTCGACACCAATGCGTTCAATGGGGCAAACCAGCGAAAGCCCCAGTGTTTATGCGGTTTTCAGGCGGTTTGCCCTATTATAACGCATTCCTCTATACGGCGTACAATACCTGTTGCTTTCATATATCTTTCTCCTTTTCTGTGGCGCACCCAAAGGCTCCCCTTGTCAGGGGAGCTGTCACCGCAGGTGACTGAGGGGTAGTCGTTCTCTCCCCCAGTCAGGTTCGCTGGCAGCCCCCTCGTCAGAGGGGGCCTTTTCTCGCCTACAATAATTTTACAAATTACGATGCTATTATTTGTAAAAGGGGAAGATTTATACTGTTTGTCTTTACTTTTTCCTGCGCACATGGTACAATCCTTAAAGAGGAGGCGTACCCTATGGAATTTCTCAAAATATTTTTAATGGTTTTTATCCCTATGGTTTTAGGAATAGCCATATATTGGTGTTATAAAAAATTTAAAACTTCTGTTGTTGACCGCATTAACATTATTGGTCAAGCAGAAACAGCAGTTAAAACACACTTGAGCAATCCCCGTTATATTAACTTCAGTTCTTTATGGGAAACAACTGCTACCGCAGATGGCAACACATGGACCGTGAAAGGCTGGGTTGAAATTAAGGACAAGTGGGATATGAATGAACGACATGACTATTCTGTAGAAATAGTGGCAAAAGAATGGGCAAGGGGAAAATTTATATACGAAACTAGGTCCCTTACAATCAAGTGAAATCTTTCCAGCGGAGTGAAAATCACTCCGCTGGTTTCTTATATCTCTCGACCACACTATGTATAGCAATACAAAACTTGTCAATTGGTGTCATTGTTGTCAGTGAGGGGGCACCCTTACGGATTCATAAAGTCCTTCTAATCTCCTTGGGAATCTGTCCATCTGTAGTACAAAGCACATGCCACTTTTAGCGGCAAAGAATGCGGATTGCCACGGTCGCGTTGCTCCCTCGCAATGACAAAAGGCAACGAACATTCCCTTATCTGTTATTACATTTTAGTTTTAACGGCAAGCCTTGCTTTTCCCTATCGTTTCGATTATAATCATAGCGATTTTACATACCGGAGGCCGTTATGGACACCCTTGCATTTATTTTAAGTATTTTAGGTACAATATGTATCTGCATACCTTCTTTCATTAAAGGCAAGAATATGAAGTTGATCCTGCTTTTTATTTTCTCTGCCAATACGCTGGTTGCTACCAGTTATCTTCTTACAGGCGCATATAACGGCGCTGTTTCCTGCTTTATTGGCAGCGCCCAGACCATTATCAACTTTTTCTATGACCGAAAAAGCAAACCCTTACCCGTGTGGCTGATCTGCCTTTATTCCGCCGCTTTTATTTGTATGAATCTGCTGGTGTTTTCCCTGTGGACAGACCTGATTGCAATGATCGCATCGCTGTCGTTCATTCTTTGCATCGGCCAGAAAAACGGCGCAAAGTACCGCCTCTGCACTGTGCTGAATTCCTCCTTATGGATCACTTATGACCTGATCAGCGGATCTTATGGCCCGCTGGTAACCCACAGCATTTTATTTGGCTCTGCTATTTTTGGTATCCTTATCCACGACCTGAAAAAGAAGCCCAATGTATAAAACAAAACGCCCGAAAGGGCGGTACGCCATAGTGATAAAATGGTTTTGATCGATCCCTTTTCCGATTAACTGCACAAAAAATTCCCGAAATGCGTCAGCATTCCGGGAATTTTCTTGTTTGTTAATCAAAAAAGTTACCACATCAAAACTGCTA
>JAZREP010000013.1:0-2723 GCA_045660865.1 Acutalibacteraceae bacterium
CCTGTCCCTACATTAAATTGCATATCCAATAAATCAATCCATAAACTACACTTGCGCTTACACCATACACAATCACAGGTCCTGCGATGGTAAACGTTTTTGCACCGACGCCTAATATGAACCCCTCTGCTTGTGTCAATATAGGACACAGTGATTTGCAAAAATATTTACATTACATTGGCGGTGTGGTACAATAAAATAAAGGAGTTGTCTATATGAAAAAATTGCTGATACCGATTTTTATATTATTGTTTTTGCTGACCGCTTGTAGTCAAAAAAACAACCTTGCGGATATAAGTGACGTTATCGTTGATTATGGAAATTCTAAAATTTTTTCACACGAGAAATTAGATGAAGGAATTGACACGATAAAAAAAGAATTTTTACAATGGCACGACTATACACTGCATTCAATCAAGTATACCAACGATGAAAGAAGCCTAAGCGAACTCGCATACTATAACCCACATTATGAAAACCGTTATGTCGAGTGTATGGTTTTTACATCAAGTTTTAAATCACCACCTTACGACAATATTATTTATGCTCCAAATGAAGAAGTTGATGATTGGAATTGGATATTAGTCCGCGAAAAAAATGGCGATTGGGTAATATTAACGTCAGGATTTTGTTAATTACTTGAACAAAACAATTCATTTTCAAACTATAATATAAAATTTTTCAAAAAGGCTTGCCAATCGGCAAGCCTTTAAATCAGAACAATGTTGTTATCCAATAAATAACGCCATAAATAACACTTGCAACCGTGCCATACACAATAACAGGCCCTGCAATAATAAACATTTTAGCACCAAGTCCTAATATGAAGCCTTCTGCTTGTGGTCAAGTAGGACCCATTAGTTTTTTAAAATTTTTCTGTTTAATTTTGTGGATTTGCATTTATTGCAGGCTTAGAATTCTTTCCTCAATACACTTAACAACCTCGATAAATATTTCATCACTTTGTCCGGTTGGATCAGGTAACCCCCAATTATCATCAAAGGTTCTGCCGATGAATGGGCATCCTACATCGCACCCCATGGAGATTGCAACATCTGGTGCGGGAATTTTATCAAAGGTCTTGCTGTACTGTGTCAGCTCCATGTCAATGCCGTAGAGTTGTTTCATCAGTCTGACAGCGTCTTGGTTGATCTTTGGTTTCGTTTCCGTGCCTGCCGAGTAAAAGTCGAACGTATCTCCACGCAGATGCTTTCCAAGTGCTTCGGCAATCTGACTGCGACAGGAATTGTGTACGCAGATAAAGGCTACTTTCTTCTTCATATCAAACTCCTTAGTTGCGTAAGAGTTTTACTACATCAGCCGTCTTTAATACTTTGCCCATAGACACGACCTTTTCATTCACTACGATAGCCGGCATACTCATCACGCCGTATTCCATCACCTTTTGCATATCAGTGATATATTCCACCTCAATTTCAAGACCGAGATTTTTAACAGCATCTTTTACATTCTCATACTGTTCGTGGCAGGATTTACAACCCGCGCCCAAAACTTTAATGCAACAAATGCCTTCTACGGTTTTGCCGCAACACTCGTTTGTAGCGGCTGTTTCCTGTGATGGAACACCACAAGAGCAACAACAAGGTTTCTTTTCTTCCTTTTTCTTAAAATTAAACAATGACATAGTATACCTCCAAACTAAACAATGAATGGTTGAATTAAATTAAAGAAATATCCCACAAGTATAATACCAACTGTACAGATTGCTACAAAGATTCCAAGCAACTTCGGTTTCACTGCCTTGCGTAGCATAATCATAGAAGGCAGGGACAGCGTTGTGACACCCATCATAAATGACAGAACAACACCGAGTAATGCACCCTTTGCAAGCAAGGCTTCGGCAATCGGAATCGTACCGAAAATATCTGCATACAGCGGCACGCCTGCAACAGTAGCAAGTATAACACCGAAAGGATTGTTGCCGCCAAGTACCTTTACAATAAATTCTTCAGGTATCCAATTATGGATGATGGCACCGATACCAACACCAACAAGCACATAAGGGAATACCTTTTTAGCAGTGGATACAACCTGTTCCCACGCATATTTCATGCGATCAGCAAAATGCAATTCCTCCTGCGGAACATCGAGAGCTTTACCATTTTGGATATATTCTTCCACTTGGTTTTCAAGGTGCAACTTCTCTATAAGCGTACCGCCTACAACGGCTATCACAAGACCCAACACCACATATAGCAGAGCGACCTTCCAACCGAAAATGCTCATCAACAAAACAAGGCTGCCGAGATCGACCATTGGTGAAGAAATGAGGAACGAGAACGTAACACCGATGGGCAGCCCTGCACTTGTGAAGCCGATAAACAGCGGTATTGACGAGCAAGAGCAGAATGGTGTAACCGTGCCGAGCAATGCCGCCACGATGTTTGCACCGACACCGTAAAATCTGCCGAGTATCTTTTTGGTTCTCTCCGGCGGAAAATAGCTTTGAATATACGAGATAATCAAAATTAAAAAGCCAAGTAAAACCATAATTTTGATTATGTCGTAAATAAAAAACTGTACGCTAGCGCCTATGCGAGTATTTACAGAAAGTCCAACAGAGTTCAAAAGCAAACCAATCAATCGGTTCAACCAATGCATGCCGAGAACTTCATTCTGAATAAAATCCCAAACAGCTGTCATTGGCAGTCACCATCCTTACAGCACTCAAGAGATGCTATAAAGGCTTTAAACCCTTTCAA
>JAZREP010000014.1:0-137673 GCA_045660865.1 Acutalibacteraceae bacterium
CACTGGTATTTCGGCTCTATGCACGAGGATAGAATGGTTACACCCAAGCATACCTGCGTATTTAATAAAATTATCCCGCTGGGTTATAAAAAACAAATCAGCAAAAAACTGTAAGTGTTTTGGAGGTAGTTATGGATTTTAAAGAATTCTTTAAACAGATTGACGGAAAAAAGATTGCTTTGTGCGGTATCGGTGTAAGCAATACTCCATTGATTGAAAATTTCTTGAATAAAGGCGCCAGAGTTTTCGCTTGTGACCGCCGCAGCCGTGAACAAATCGGTGAAATGGCTGACCGTCTTGAAGCTATGGGCGCAGAGCTTCGCCTTGGTGAAGATTATCTTAAAAACTTAGAGGTTGATATTATTTTCCGTACCCCCGGCAT
The DNA here is from genome assembly GCA_045660865.1 of Acutalibacteraceae bacterium. Lineage (GTDB taxonomy): Bacteria > Bacillota > Clostridia > Oscillospirales > Acutalibacteraceae > CAZRRV01. The sequence continues at coordinate 383 of JAZREP010000014.1, forward strand.
GAGCTTTTATATGCCTGAGCTTGTGAAGGCAAGGGAAAACGGAATTGCTGTTACAAGTGAGATGGAGGTCTTTTTTGACCTTTGCCCGGCTACCATTTTTGCAGTAACCGGCTCGGACGGAAAGACAACCACCACAACTTTAATTGCTGAAATGCTTAAAGCAGAGGGTAAAACGGTATATGTTGGCGGTAATATAGGCCATCCGTTACTGCCCGATATTGAAAAAATCACTAAGGATGATTTTGTAGTTGTAGAGTTATCCTCATTCCAGCTTATTTCTATGCGTAAAGGTCCTGATGTTGCGGTTGTCACTAATGTTGCGCCCAACCATTTGGATGTACACAAGGATATGGGCGAATATGTAAGCGCTAAGCGTAATATCCTGCTTCACCAGAACGCTTTTTCACGCACAGTTTTAAATCTTGATAACGATTTAGCTCGCTCTTTTAGTGATGATGTTCGTGGTCAATGCTTGTATTTCTCAATGGAGCATAATGTTCGTAACGGTGCCTTTTTACAGCCCGACGGCACAATTTGTATGTCCTATCGTGGGCTTAGAGCACCTATTATGAATAAATCTGAAATTAGAATAATGGGTGAGCACAATGTTGCTAATTACCTCACCGCTATTTCTGCGGTTTGGGGATACGCCGGTGCAGACAGTATCCGCAAGGTTGCTCGTGAATTCAAGGGTGTTGAGCACCGAATTGAATTCGTTCGTGAATTGAACGGTGTAAAATATTATAATGACTCAATTGCTTCTAGCCCCACTCGTACAATTGCGGGCCTTAAAGCCTTTGATAAAAATGTAATATTACTGGCAGGCGGATATGATAAGCATATTCCTTTCCAGCCTATGGCACCCTATATTACCGATAAGGTTAAGTTACTGATTTTAACTGGCCCAACAGCCGATGAAATTGAGAGAGTTGTCCGTGCTGATGCAGGATTTAACCCCGAAAAATTGCAAATTTTACATGCCGAAAATATGCAACAGGCAGTATCATTTGCGTATGAAAACGCTGTTTCGGGGGATACTGTAACATTAAGCCCTGCTTGCGCCAGCTTTGACGCATATTCCAATTTTATGCTGCGTGGCAAGCACTTTAAAGAGCTTGTAAATAATTTATAAAAGGATAAAAATTATGAGTTTATTAGAAAATAGCTTTGCCTTGGCAAACTGCTGGTATGCAGGCGGTCAAGGGACTGCTATGGATGTTGCCGAAAAGCTTTTAAGTCCGGTTGCGGAATGTAAGCGCTTAAACGGCGGATTGATAGCCACCTTAAAAGGCAAAGCAGACTATACTGTAATGCTGGATGCTCACATTGATGAAATAGCCCTGTTTGTAACAGCAGTAAACGGCGGCTTTGTTAAGGTGGCAGCCGCAGGTGGTTTTGACAGCCGAATGTTGCCTGCAACCGAGGTTATCATTCATGGCAAAAAGGATATTAAGGGTGTGTTTTGCAGTACACCGCCGCATTTAATTCAGGATAAAAGCAAGGTACAAAAGGTAGAGGAAATGTATATTGATACTCTGCTAAATGATGCTTCTGAATTCATAAGTGTCGGTGACCCTGTAACCTTTGCTGTAACAGCAAGCCAACTTAACTTTGGCGCTTTTACAGGCAAGGCGCTTGATGATAGAGTTGCTTGTGCAGTGTTGATTGAGGTTGCGCATAGACTTAGTGAAAAAGAGTTACCCTGCAATGTTTGTATCAGCCTTAGTGATGCTGAGGAAATAGGTTCCCGCGGAGCAAAAACAACTGCTTATACTGTAATCCCTAATGAAGCGGTAGCAGTTGATGTCAGCTTCGCTTCCGGCCCCGAAATTCCAATGGAAAAAAGCGGAAAACCGGGCGAGGGTGTGATGCTTGGTATGTCACCAATACTTAATGGTGAAATTCATAAAGCGTTACGCAGTATTTGTGAAGAAAAGCAAATACCGTTCCAGATTGAAGTAGTGGGAAGTACCACCTCAACAAATGCCGATGCAATTACCCTAACAAAGGGCGGCGTACCTACCGGACTTTGTTCAATTCCGCTTAGGAATATGCACACAACGGTTGAAACTGTCTGGTTAAAGGATTTAGAGGCAACGGTAGAGTTGCTTTTAGAATACGCTTTAAGGGGAGGTGCCTTAAATGCGTGAACTTTTAAATAAATTATGTTGCCTTGACGGTGTTTCGGGTAATGAACAGACAGTTGCAGACTTTATAATTGAACAAATTAAACCCTATTGTGAATATAGCGTTGACCCGTTGGGCAATATTATAGCTTTTAAAAAAGGCAAGAATAAGTCTAATAAAAAAATAATGCTGGATGCCCATATGGATGAGGTTGGTCTTATTGTGACCGCTATATGCGATAATGGGTTGTTGAAATTTACAACGGTTGGCGGCATAGATGTTTCTGTACTGCTAGCTAAACGGGTGCGCTTTGCAAATGCAAACGGTGTGATTACCTTTAAACCCATTCATCTCACTGATGCAGAAAGCCGCAGGGAGTATCCCAGCAAGGATAGTCTGTATATTGATATAGGTGCAAATAATAAAGCCGAAGCGGAGCAGATAGTAAAATTGGGTGATACCGCTTGCTTTGATACAGAAGTAACACAAAACGGGGACTATATCCTTGCCAAAGCAATTGATAACCGCACAGGCTGTGCGCAATTGATAAAACTGTTGCAAGAAGAAAGCGCTTATGATTTTTATGCTGTTTTCTCGGTGCAAGAAGAGGTCGGTTTGCGTGGCGCACGTACTGCCGCGTACACTGTTGACCCCGATTACGCCATTGTATTGGAGTCCACAACTGCGGCTGATATAGCCGGTGTAGCAGAGGATAATCAGGTTTGTAAATTGGGAAATGGTGTTACCCTTTCTTTTATGGATTCGAGCACACTGTACGACCGTAAATTGTACGAAACAGCTTTAGCTACTGCACACCGCAATTCAATTGCCGTGCAAACCAAGCAGGGTACTTCTGGCGGAAACAATTCGGGTGCAATTCATTTAAGCCGAGGCGGAGTAAAGACAGTTACGCTTTCTACTCCTTGCCGTTATATCCATTCTCCTGCATCTGTTGCAAATTATAAGGATATTGAGGCTTCTAAAAACCTCGCGAAAGCATTGATTTTAGAATTAGCACAATAATAAAAGACCCTACAAGTGTAGGGCCTTTTTTATTTTGGGTTAAACTGCTCAAAAATTGGAGCGTAGCCTTCTGCTTCGGCAACTGTTAGGTCTTCATTGCTTGTAAGAGTCCAGGCAAAACCTTTCATTTTCCAAAGCTTTAATGCAATTTGGTTTGAAAGACTTTTGCGGTCGGAAAACTTGTGTGCGATAAAGTCAGGTCTATTAACAAAATTAAGAATAAGGGAAGTCAATACAACTTTTAATATAGGGGACAGTTTTGTCTTTTTATCTCTGATAAAGTTTTGAACAAGCTGTCCACGTACGACATCGGGCTTATTTTTGCAAAACCAATAAACACACCTTGGGTCAAAAGATTCTATACAGTAATCTCCCTTATAACCCTCAAGCTCTTTTACGGCAGCGGCGCATAAGCGGTTGCAATTTCCTTCAGCCTTTAATTCTATTAGTAAAGGCACTCTTCCGTCTATAAGCTCTAGCACCTCGCTAAAAAGCGGAATATGCTCATTTGAACTTTCAAGGCTGTAGTTTTTAAGGTCATCGGTAGTCAAGTCTTCTATTTTAATGTCTGCACCGGCGGTGCGTTTGAGTGAAGCATCGTGAATTACTGCCAATTTGCCGTCTGCCATAAGGTGTATATCCAGCTCAATACCGTAACCATTGTCTGCCGCCGCTTCAAAAGCCGACAGACTGTTTTCCGGTATGTAGGGCTTTTTGTGTAAGCCACGGTGGGCAAAGCGTGCCGACATAAATTTATTTACATCGGCATTATTAGTTCTGCCCTTTAAGGATAAAACGTACAACACAAAAAGCACAATTAAAATAGCAAAAAGTATAATAAGAGTTTTCATATTAGTCCTCAAAATCGAAGGCTTCTAAGCCTTTTTTTGTTTCTATTTTATTATCACCATGTTTTACAAAGCACATAGTAACAAAGGATAATGAAACAAACACAGCGGAATACAAGAACAAAATCTTATAATCTACATTATCAAGCAAATATCCTGCAAGGATTGGTGTGATTATCTGCGCTGACATACTAAAGGTGTAATAAAGACCTGTAAATTTGCCTACATCACTGCCGGTACACATTTCAACTACCATAGGCAGACTGTTTACATTGATAGAAGCCCAAGCAACACCAACCAAGGCAAACAATAGGAATAAGAATGGTGAGAATTTATCAACAAGCAATGTGTAAACAAAACCTCCGGCGAAACATGCCGCAAGTAATAAAACACCGAATTTTATGGTGCGTTTTCTGCCGATTTTGCTGGCCACAGCACCTACAGGGATATAACTTACAATAGCGCCAGCGGTAGCAACAGTTAAGCAGGAGGAAGCGGCACCAATATTCATGTCCCAAACCTCTTTGGCGTATGTGGTAAACCAGGTGGTAATACCATTGTAACCTATAAACCAAAGGGCTATGGAGAACAATAGGAAGACTAAGCTTTTTTTGACCGCCGTTGGCATAATTTCTTTGTTTCCTTCGGTCTTTTCTGCTAAATTATCTTCGGGATGAGCTTTTTCATATTCGGCTTGTTCAGCACAAAGCTTAGGCTCGTTAATAAAGAACATAATAATAAACAGAGCAAGAAGCATTACTACGCCAACAATTATAAATAAGGGGAAATAGTTGATATGCTCCAAACCATCGGTGCGTGAAGCGGAATAAAGAAGGCTAGTAACGATGAGGTAAAGTATACCGCCTATAGCACCCATAAGGTTGATAATTGCGTTACCTTTACTGCGTAACGGCTTGGGTGTAACGTCGGGCATAAGCGCAACGGCAGGGCTACGATAAATTCCCATAGCAACAAGAATAAGACCAAGCAAAATAATAAAGGTGATTATCTTGTTTGAAGAGGGCGCTGCGTAATAACTGTTATCTAAGATAGGCAGACCCATCATCAAAATTACTGCGGCAAGGGTGCCAAAAAGGATAAAGGGACGACGGCGACCCAATCGGCTTTGGCAACGGTCGGAAATGCTGCCAAATAATGGGAGCAAGAAAAGAGCCAGAACATTATCTGCCGCCATAATATAGCCTGCAATAGATTCGGGGATACTAAAGGTTTCGGTTAAAATTTTCGGCACAAGCCCGTCATACATCTGCCAAAAAGCGCTGATAGATAAAAAGGCAAAGCCAACAAGAACGGTGCGTTTTGTATTCAGCTTCATAACTATCTCCTATTCTTACAATATTTACTATATTATATCAGTTTATATATAGTTTTTCAAGTTATGCACTGTTTATTATATTTTGCAATATAGTAGGGAAGGACTTACTTTTTAAAGTTTACTTGAATTAAGGAAGTAAAAGTAATATACTAAATTTAAAGATAGTGGGGTGAGGCTATGAATAATATGTCCGGCAAAACGGTGGCTGTTACAGGCGCCACAGGAGGACTGGGCAGGGAACTGTGTCGCAATATAGCAAAGATAAACGCTAGTCTAGTTTTACTTGACCGCAATTTAGAAAAATCGCACAATTTGGCGGCAGAGCTTAAAGCGGAGTTTCCAAATCTGCAAATCACCCATATAAGGACAGATTTGGAAAATATGGATTCGGTCTATAAAACCGCAAAAGAACTACAATCAATGCCGATAGATGTTTTTATACATAATGCAGGCGCTTACAGTATTCCAAGGAAGAAATGTGACACGGGTTTTGATAACATATTCCAAATCAATTTCGTGTCCCCATATTATTTAATACGTTCGCTCTTGCCGAATTTACGCACAAGAGAGGAATCAAAAGTAATTGTTGTGGGCAGTATAGCGCACAACTACTCAAAAAGTAATCCTAATAATATTGATTTTTCTAAAATTAAGCAGGCAAGTAAGGTCTATGGAAATGCCAAGCGGTATTTGATGTTTTCAATGTATGAGCTGTTTAGGAACGAAACAAAGGTTTCGCTTGCTGTTACTCACCCCGGCATAACCTTTACCAATATTACCAATCATTATCCTAAATTGATTTTTGCACTGATTAAACACCCTATGAAAATCATTTTTATGAAGCCTAAAAAGGCTTGTTTAAGCATAGTGCAAGGGTTGTTTGATACTACCACTTATTTCGAGTGGATAGGGCCATCGCTTTTCGGCATTTGGGGAAAGCCTAAAAAAAGCAAACTTAAAACCTGCTCTAAAAATGAAAGCAATCAAATAGCAAAAACCGCCGAGGAAATATACAACAATTTACAAGTAAAAGGTTTTGTATACAAATAAAAAAAACAACCGCAGTTGCGGTTGTTTTTTTATTTTAATACATTTGCTCAACTAAGTTCTTCAACAGACCGATACCAGCAGGGTTGTCGGAAAGTTTAAGAGTAGTAAGAGCAACCTTATCACCGAATTTAAGGAGATAACCTTGTTCTCTACCATCAAAGGTAGGTGCTTTAATAACATCTTGCTCCTTAATAGCATTCGGGTCTTGGAAAATACTTTCGGGAAGTGCTTGTGCAGGAATCTTAGCGATGCAAGAAATTACCGTTTCAGCAGGCTTACCGAATACATTTTCAAGGTCTTTAATCTTCACAGAGCGTGCAGTGTGGACCATATCATAGAAATGCAGGTCACAGTAGCCATCTTGCGGGAAGTCACCAAGTAACGGATTATTATCATCAATATTTGTAACAAGGTTTCCTGACCACCAGCAAGCACGGAAACCGGTGAAGAATCTAACGGTATCGCGCTCATCGCTCAAATTATCGCAAATATTGGGTTGCATCCATTCAGAAGGTAATTTGCCGCTGTCTAAGAGTAATACCTTGTTTCCGTTTTCAACACAACCTTTAACAACGTCGTCGTAAACGTCTGCAATAATCAAGGTTTCAGGTGTTTTGGAAGCGGTGTCTACAAGCTGTTGTTCACGCCAACTACGGCAACCGATAATAATAGAATCAACAGAAGAGAGTCTTTGGGCTTTCGGGAAAATCTTTTTAATGGCACGATAAACAGAGAGTTCTTCAATGTGGAGATAAATAATTTTATCTTCAGCAGAGGTATCAAATGCCCAGAATTCCCAGCTGTTACGGCTTTCGCCGTTTGCAAAGGTATATTCTGCTTTGAGTTCAAGCTTCTTTTTGTTGTATTCCTTCGGAACATTAAACACAAACTTGGTTTGTTCTTCGGTTACACCGGCATCCAGCTTACAATTCAAGGAAGTGCTTGTAATCTCTTTGCCGTCACAGGTTAAAGCGATTTTAAGAGTACCATCAGTTGTGCCTTCAGAGAAGTTAGAAATGGTAATACCAACTGATTGCTCAATATTGCAAGGAATTGCACGGTCTAAGAAACCTCTTTCCATCAATATAGCAACTTCAGCGTTACAACCATTTTTGAACATTTCAGTATCGCCGTTAAGGTTTATACCAAGGTCATCCGAAAGACCTGCGTTACAGAAGGTTCTGCGGAAGAAGGTCCAAAGAGCATAACCGCTTACATACGGCTGTCTACGAGCATCTTCCAAGATAGTACGGTCTATGCGGTTGGTAAACTTTCTGGAGTTTTTAACCAACTTATCCTCCAAATGCTCTAAACCATTTCTCTTCAACCAGTCATAAGCTTGAGTAGCAAAGTCAGGTTTTATACCAAGAGGTAAAGTTGTGTCAGCTTCTTCTTTTCTGCTCGGCCATACACCGAATTTACCGTACTCGTGGATAACACAAGGCTTATCCTTGTTGATACGAGCAAGGTCATCCCACGGGATATCGGTCAAACCGTCATAAGCCCATTTGAAGTTTTCACTCCACAAGTGAGGAGTTTCAAAATCATTAGGTATCTCGGGAACCTCTGACTGCATACCAAAAGTAACAATACAAAGTTGGTTGTTGGTGTTTTCCTTTACAAGTTTGTAGCACATTTTAGCGCGGTTACGATAAATCTGGTTGTCTACCAAGAACTGAGAGCCTTCATTACCGCCGCAATAAATTACAATTGACGGGTGCTTTCTTGATTGACGAATAAAGTTTTTCCACATATCCAAGCCAAGGTCATAAGGCAAGGTTTTGTTAAAGTTGGTAATCAAACCAAATTCAACACAAAGCATAACACCAAGTTCATCGGCAATGCACATTTCTTCTTCAGTAGGCACATGAGTGTGGCAACGGAAGAAGTTAAAGCCGTAAGCTTTAATTGCATTGTATCTTTGGAGTAAAAGCTCTCTTTGTGTAACAGGACAAATTGTTGGAGAGAAATACTCAGAACCGGTACCTTTAAAGAAGGTGGGTTCACCGTTTATAAGTATACGCTCTTTGGTAGTTGTAATTTCACGAACACCTGTTTTAAAGGTCTTTTCAGTTCCTGCGCAAGCGATTTTAACATCAACCAATGCAGGGTTGCGGTAAGACCAGCGGGGCAGGCCTTTAACGTCAACCGGTACAGAGAATTCTTGAGTCTCACCGTTTTTGATTTCAACCTTTGCAGAAACAGAAATTTTATCAACGGTAATATCAATAGTGCCGGCAAAATCATCACCATCATTGATAATGCTACCGCAAACAGCAGCAACACCGTCTTTGAAGGAAATGTATTCATCGATGATTCGCATAGCGCCACCGATTTCAATATAGGGCTCGCTGAAAATGCCGGACCAAGCGGTCTCATTATATCTCATACCTAAAACCAAAGAGGTGTACTGCTCTGTAATAGCAACAGTAATGCGGTTGTCGCCCTCTTTGATGTACTCGGTGATATCGAGATAAACTTGGTTAAGACCCATTATGTTTTTATTTACATATACGCCGTTAATCCATAAATGGCTGGTAGGAAGCACACCCTGGAAGCAAAGGCGTACACGCTGTGCAACCTGTTCTTTTGAAAGCGGAACAATTTTCTCAAGGAAATATGTACCTAAGAAGCTGTTGCGTTTGTCATGAATAGCAGGGAACTGCTCGTTATAAAAATCAAGCTGTTGTACACATCCGGGTACTACAAGCTGAGTTTCGGCCTTTATAGGCTCGGCAGCCCAACATTCGGCAAGGCCGTTTTCTTCCGGGTCAATACGAATGTCCCAAATACCATTAAGACTGATTTTTTGCATTGTTTTTACTTCCTTTCGCAATCGATAACGATATGTACTGTTCCTTCAGGGCTGTTGTTTCTAAGAGCAAAAGCCTCGTCAATTTTTTCAAGCGGGAAAACATCTGTTATCATTTCTGAGGTATTAACCATACCGTCCATTACCATTTGAACTCCCTCTTGGAAATAACGACGCATATCGATATCACGGCGAGGCTCGGTAAGATAGAATTCCAAACGCTTTCTGTGAGCCTTAAAGAAGTCAATAGGTTTACGGCAAACACCGATACAGCCGTACATAACTATTCTTGCACACAAGGAAGCACATTCCATAGCGTCAATTACGCCGTCGCCTTCAAGCAAACAAGGAATAACTACGTCAAAACCGTCAGGGAAATCCTTTCCGGCGTAGTCCATAGTCTTAGCATCCTTATCGGGAAGGAGATAGGTGTGTGTTGCACCGTATTTTTTACCAAGCTCCAATTTTGTGGGGCTAAGGTCAGTAACAGCCAAGTTTTTAGGACTAAACTGAGCTACTACTTGAGTCATAATAAGACCGCTTACACCTTGACCCATAATAAGTACGTTTTTGGTTTGGTCAATTTTACCCAGCTCTGCAGCGTGGATAATACCGGGAAGTACCTCAATAGGGCTGATTTCCAGCATGGGGAAGTCAGGAGGTAAAACCTTTACGTTAAAGGGCTTGCAAACAATATATTCTGCAAAAGCGCCCCATACGTAACGGCAGGTTACTTTGTCACCGACCTTAACGCCGATAACTTTTTCACCAACCATATCAACGATACCTGAAACCTCGTGACCGAGACGGGCAGGAATGGAAACGAATTCCGGTGCGCGGGTGCCTCTGTAAGCCTCAAGGTCAGAACCACAGATACCAACCCACTTAATTTTTACACGAATTTCATTATCCTGAGGTACCGGGATTTTAGCATTTTGAACCGACATTTTAAAAGGCTCATCAAGAACAGCTACCTTTTGGGTGTCCGGTCCTTCATAATCTACAAGCTGTAAATCAGCCATTGCCATTTTAGTTGCCATATTTATTCACCCTTTTGTGTAATCAAGGATAAATCCTTGAATTTGTCCTTCAACGCTACATAAAGTGAGCGGTAAAGCTCATAATACGGAGCATATTTTTCACTGTTTTCTGCAATAGGCAGACAAGTGTCTTTCTTTTTTACAATTGCCTTGCAAGCTTCTTGAACAGAAGGATACAAACCTGCACCAACCATTGCAAGAATTGCTACGCCAAGTGCCGGACCTTCCTTAGATTGTACGGTTGAAACCTCACAGCCGTAAATATCGGCAAGCATCTGTCGCCAAAGTTTACTGCTGCCGCCGCCACCACAAGCAAGCATTGTTTTGCAATCAATGCCCATTTCCTGCAGTACAGACAGACAATCCTTTAAGGAATAGGAAACACCCTCCATAACCGAACGAATCATATCGTTGCGGTTATGCATAGCCGACAGACCAAAGAATACGCCACGTGCTAACGGGTCTAAGTGCGGTGTGCGCTCACCCATAAGATAGGGTAAGAACAGCAAACGGTTTGCACCGACAGGACGTTCGGCCGCTTCTTTGTCCATAACAACATACGGGTCAACTCCTGCCGAAGCAGCCTCATCACATTCAGGTCTGCAGCAGGTGTCACGCAACCATTTTAAAGACAGGCCAGCGCCTTGCGTAACACCCATAACATGCCATTCACCCGGCACTGCACAACAGAATGTGTGAACACGGCCCTTTTTATCAATGGACATATTCTTTGTATGGGCAAATACAACGCCGGAAGTTCCAATAGTTGTAAAGGCGTCACCGTCATTTACAGTACCTGTACCAACTGCCGCAGCAGCATTATCACCGGCACCGCCAACAACGGGGATTTTAGTGCAAAGACCTGTAAGCTTCGCAGCCTCTTCGTGAACATAGCCTGTAACCTCGGGGGATTCGTAAACCTTACCGAGTAAAGCTTTGTCTATTTCAAGTTTTTCTAATACCTCATCAGACCAGCAACGGTTTTCAATATCCAAAAGCTGCATACCTGATGCATCGGATACCTCGGTTGCGTATTCGCCTGTCAACATAAAGCGAATGTAATCCTTAGGTAAAAGGATATGGGCACATTTAGCATAAATTTCAGGCTCGTTTTTCTTTACCCACATAATTTTTGAAGCGGTAAAGCCTGTAAGAGCCGGGTTAGCGGTTATTTCAATTAAACGCTCACGACCGATTATACGCTCGATATCCTCACATTCCTCAGCGGTTCTCTGGTCGCACCAGATAATGGAGCGACGCAGTACATTGTTATCCTTGTCCAGCATAACAAGTCCGTGCATTTGGCCCGAAAGTCCAATGCCGGCAATATCAGAAGCTGAAACACCGCTTTTATCCATAACCTGGCGTGTGGTTTCGCAAACCGCATTCCACCAATCGGTAGGCTCTTGCTCTGCCCAGCCGTTTTGGGGCTGGTACATAGGATACTCAACGGTGTGAGAGGCTATCGGTGTGCCTAAGGTATCAAACAGAACAGTTTTAGTGCCAGAGGTGCCAATGTCAACCCCTAATACATAGTTCATATATTTACACCCCGAACATTACTGAATTCAATACGTTTTCAAGATACTCTTGTTTACCGCTAATGTTAGTGGTAACGTCGCCCATGTTAAGAGCGTATGCTTCAAGCTCTGCCATAGTTGCAGTGCCGTCAACAATCTTTTTACCGATGCCGGTGTTGTAGCTTGCATAACGGTCAGCAACGAACTTGTCAATTCTGCCGTCAGCAATCAACTTGTCAGCAATACGGAGACCCAAAGCAAAAGCATCCATGCCTGCAATGTAAGCAAGGAAAATATCCTCAAAGGTGTTGGAGCCACGACGAGTCTTAGAGTCAAAGTTCAAGCCGCCCTTAGTGAAGCCGCCAGCTTTAATAACTTCATACATGCAGAGTGCAGTATCGTAAACGTTGGTGGGGAATTGGTCAGTATCCCAACCAAGCAACATATCGCCTTGGTTAGCATCGATAGAACCGAATACACCATTGTCACGTGATACGCGAAGCTCGTGCTGGAAGGTGTGTGCTGCCAAAGTAGCGTGGTTAGCCTCGATGTTCATCTTGAAGTCTTTATCAAGACCATATTTTCTTAAGAAAGCAAGAACTGTTGCAGTATCAAAATCGTACTGATGTTTGGTGGGCTCCTTCGGTTTGGGCTCTATGTAGAAATCACCCTTAAATCCGATTGAACGAGCATAATCAACAGTCATTCTCATAAGGCGAGCCATATTATCCTGCTCTAAAGCCATGTTAGTGTTGAGTAAGGTCTCGTAACCTTCACGGCCACCCCAGAATACATAACCTTCACCGCCCAAACGGGTAGTGATTTCAACAGCCTTTTTAATTTGAGCTGCTGCAAAAGCAAAAACATCAGCGTTAGGAGAAGTACCTGCACCGTGCATATAACGTTTGTTACCAAAGCAGTTAGCAGTACCCCACAATAATTTCTTGCCGCTGTCTTTCATCAATTTTTCTAAAAGGTCAGCGATTTCATCTAATCTTGCATTGCTCTCAGCAAGGTTGCTGCCTTCGGGAGCAATATCACGGTCGTGGAAGCAGTAGTAGTCGATATCGAGCTTATCCATCAATTCAAAAGCTGCATAAGCCTTGTTTTTAGCAAGCTCCATCGGGTCGGTAGCACCATAAGATTTGTCTATGGTGTCAGCACCGAACATATCGGAACCACCGGCACACATTGTATGCCAATATGACATAGCAAAGCGCAATTGCTCACGCATTGTTTTGCCTCCGATAACTGCGTTGGGGTCATAAAATTTGAACGCCAACGGATTAGTTGATTTACTACCTTCGTATTTAATTTTGTCTATACCTTTAAAAAATTCTGACATAGAGACACCTCCATATATTGTGTTATTTTAATTATACCAACTACTATATATAATTTCAAGCAATAAATTTAATAAAAATAGACATTTTTTGCACAAATTAGGGCAAAATTTTGATATTTTCTAATCAATGTAGAAAAAGATTGTGAAGTGGGTTGAAAAAGGCTTTAAAAAAACACCTGAAAAATAAAAAAGACGAAGCATTTGCTTCGTCTTTTTCGTTTGTTTTTGATACCTTATAAATTCAATAGTTTTATATCAAATCTGCCATTTTGCTTAAAATAGCCCAAGTTAAAAATTTCCCCATTATGTTTCTTATTCCATAGTTCTGCAACGGTCTTTAATTCATATGCAGTTATAAGTAATATTTGGGTATCATTGTTCAAAGAATAATCTACACATTCTTGCACACTTTGTGGTGTGAAATCGGGGGCAATAACCATAAAAACAGCGACATCTTTATCTGATGTTTTTATATATCTGTCAAACTGATAAATGTGGTCTTTAAGATTAACCGGTGTTTCTTTGGATTTGTTGTCCCACATTATATATTTGTCCTTAAAAGACAATTTGCCATCAGGGTGTTCGGTACCGGTTAATGTTAATGGTTTATTCATTAACATTTTCTCAAATATATAATTTGTTGCATCTTCAAAATAATGCTCGCATTGTAAGTCTTTTTCTATAATGTTGTTGGAATGTAAGAATTTTAAATCTCTTTTTGCCAATTCATTATATACACAAACAAGCTTTTCTCTGGTATCTTCAGTTTTGGTTTCAATGCGTCTCATGGAATCGTAATATTCTAATATTCTTTCAATTAAGGCTTTCTTTGTTCCAGAAACATTTAATCCTAAATTTCCACACCAAGCTGAAAGTTCTTCAACATTAAGCCCGTCGTATATTGAAAATCCCCCAATTAAATTAGACGGTTGAATTGATTTTAAGATAATATTTTTCAATTCACTTACAGTGGGGTTGTTAGAGATTTCAATATTTGCTTTTTCGTAGTGTTTACTTGCTTTTGTGACTATATCAATTAAATATTGCTTTTTAGTTTTCTTAATAACATAATCAACTAAATTTTCATATCCGTATGAACGAATTTCAATACCATAATATTTACGGATTTCTTTTGCAATATCATCAGGTATCATATCACACATTACGCCGTCTGAATTTTTAATATTTACGAGCAAACCTTTTGATTGTAATATTTTTCTTGCAGATTCTATATCATCTAATGAATGTAATGAGTTTCCGAAGTTAGGAAATCTACCAGACTTAGCTTCTAAAATTTGTTGTTCTCTTATAGTTATAGACAAGTATTTTCTAAGAGTTTCCAACAGATTTTTTTCATCTATAGAAATATCATCGTTAAAAGCCCAAGCAGTGTCAAGCATATGCTTGAATAGCGCTAAATCTTTAGATATTTTATTGATATCAAAATTGTTAGATTCGTCAATAATCGTTTTTTCATAATTGAGAATAGCCGAATCGGTTTCTTTGCAAGGGGAAATATAATCATCTTGGTCTAACAAATAGTCTCTCAATAAAATTGGAGCAATAATTCTTACGGCTCTGTTACTATCAAGTTTTAACTCGTTTAAACGATTAGAAATGTTTTCAAAAGAGGTATATTGTTTTTGTGTTTTAATCAAAAACTCTTTTATTTCATCAAGTTCTAATCGTCTATAATCAGCAACATATGCGGATGCAACTCTTTTGGCAATTGTTATATTCGGTATTTGTTCTACAAACTTTAGAAATTCCATAATATTCCACCTCAAAACAATAATATCATAAAATGTTATTGTTGTCAAAAAAAGAATAAAGCCTATAATACAGAAACAAATTGTTAAACTGAGGTTTTGTTTTTAGTGAAAAATGAAAATCTCGAATGCGAAAGCATTCGGGATTTTGCAGCTGCTAACCAGATTCGAACTGGTGACCTCATCCTTACCAAGGATGTGCTCTGCCACCTGAGCCATAGCAGCATAATACAGCAAGAGATATTATATTCTAAAAAGGCTGTATTGTCAATAGGAATTTGAGAATTTATAAAAAATACTGTTTATTGATTATCGTTTCTTATTTGTTCAAAAAAGTCGGTTAATAATTGCTTGCAGGAAAGCTCCATAATGCCGCCGTAAATTTCAGGTTTGTGATTATAGGGTAATACGGACAGGTCGGTTAAAGAACCAAAGGAACCTGCCTTGCTGTCATAAGCGCCGAAATAAACTCTGCGTATGCGGGAGTTTATGATAGCGCCGGCACACATAGGGCAGGGCTCAAGAGTAACGTACAAATCACAATCATCAAGCCGCCAAGAATCAAGTTTTTTGCAGGCGGATTCTATGGCTTCAATTTCAGCGTGGCCTAATGCTGTGCGGTTACGTTCACGGCGGTTTTGACCAACGGCAATTATTTCTTTATTGCGCACAATTACCGCGCCGACCGGTATCTCACCGCAAGCAGCAGCCTGTTTAGCCAATTCAATGGCCTTTTGCATATAAATATTATCCATTTTAAGCTCCCAACTGGGTTAATAAAACCTGTAAAGCAATTGTAATGATATAGATGATGATACAAGGGGTTTTTAATAACCTTAAGGTGAATTTTTTAGTTTCGCCGCTTTCTATTTTAAAGCTGTTGTTTGCTTGTGTAAACCAAATAACTCCTACAAGTCCAATGCAAAGAGTAAAGATAAAATACAAAAGAGAAATAATATTACTTGCCGTAGGACCGAGATTGGTGGTCAACAATTCAAGCGCATAAGACACAAAGTTGTTTGCAAAATGCAAAAGCACAGCGGGTAGAATAGAGCCTGTGTACACCGTGATATAGCCAAGGTATAATCCTAGCAAAAATGCAAAGGGGATTTGTTGCAGATTGCCGTGCATAAGGCTGAAAATTATTGAGGAAACAAGAATTGCCGCACCGTTGCCGAAATGCTTTTTAACCACACCTAATATAACACCGCGAATTGCAAATTCCTCAAGTAAAGCGGGGGCTACAGCTCCGGTTAAAAAGACAAGCAATGTTCCAAAAAAACCACCCGGCAGCTCGAAATCATAACCCACAGGAGGCATACCGAGGGAGGAGAGCACCGAGGCAAAAATATTGTTACCGATGTTTGATAAAGCAATGACGCCGAAGCCGATAAAAATGAGGGGAACACAGGTATTAAGCGGCACCTTTTTAATTAAGAAAATTTCACCCAATCTGTCACCTGAAAAAAGCGGTATTAAAAGAATAGGGAGGGTGAATATAAGTGTAGAAAAAATGAGCTGAAGAGTAAGCTGCATACCGGCATCGTTTATAACATCTGCCTTGCCTAATATTTGAAGAATTATTACCACAACAAAATTCAAAACAAAGGCAAAGACCGAGGAAATAAGCATACCTCCGCCGACTGCATTACCCACTTGGGAAATTTCTCTTTTTTGCTCCATTTTTTTAAGATACAGTTCATACTCTTGGCTGTCGAACAAGTCATCACTTCCTTGGCTACAGTATATATTAATTTAGGCAAAAGGTCAACTAATCAAGTTCCTTTTTACCGGTATATAATTCGTAATAGCGACCGTTTTGTTTTAACAAATCTTCGTGGTCGCCACGCTCAATAATTTCTCCGTTTTCCAGTACCATTATAGCGTTGGCATTACGGACGGTGGATAGGCGGTGAGCAATTACAAAGGTGGTGCGGTTTTTCATAAGTCGGTCCATACCGTGCTCAATGTGGCGCTCGGTTCTAGTGTCAACCGAACTGGTAGCCTCGTCAAGCACTAAAATAGGTGCGTGGCTGATAGCGGCACGAGCAATGTTAAGCAATTGCCTTTGTCCTTGGGAAAGGTTAGTGCCGTCACCTTCAAGCACAGTGTTATATCCGTGTTCAAGCCGCATTATAAAGCTGTGAGCACTGGCGGTTTTAGCGGCTTCAATAACCTCTTCGTCGGTAGCGTCAGGCCGTCCGTAACGAATGTTTTCCATTACGGTACCTGTAAACAAATGGGTGTCCTGTAAAACCATTGCGATATTTTTGCGTAAAACATCTCGCTTGATATTGCGGATATCAACACCGTCAATTGTAATTTCGCCGTCGTCTATATCGTAAAAACGGTTAAGCAAATTTGTTACGGTAGTCTTGCCGGCACCAGTAGAGCCGACAAAGGCTATCTTTTGACCCGGCTTTGCATAAAGTGAAATGTTTTTAAGGATAACCTTTTCAGGTGTGTAACCAAAGGTTACGTTTTTAAATTCCACAAAGCCTTTCATATCAGGCATACTTTCAGCAGATTCTTTATCAGGCTGCTCAGGGCTTTCATCCATAATTTTAAAAACACGCTCAGCACCTGCGAGGGCAGAGAAAACGGTGGAAATTTGCATTGATAATTCATTTATGGGACGGGCAAACTGACGGGAAAAATTAACAAATATTGAAAGGCCTCCCACATCAAAACGACCGAGTGCGCAAAGCACACCGCCGATACCGGCAGTTAACGAATAACACACCTGGCTGATATTACCCATAATGGGTCCCATAATACCGCCAAAGAATTGAGCGTACATCTGCTTGTCACGCAAATCTTCGTTGAGCTGTGAAAATTCTTCTACACAGGTGTCCTCGTGATTAAATACCTTAACAACCTTTTGACCCGACACGGTTTCCTCAATATATCCGTTTACAGCGCCCAAAGCCGCTTGCTGTGATGAATAATATTTTCGGCTCTTCTTTGCAATAATTGCACCGCCTTTAGCAAAGACCGGCAAAAAGGCAAGCGTAATAAGTGTCAGCCAGAAATTGATATAAAGCATAATGCTGATAGTACCGATAATGGAAATAGTGCCCGAAATAACGCTTACCAAAGCAGAGTCCAGCATAATGCCGATATTGTCAACGTCGTTGGTAAAGCGGCTCATAATTTCTCCGGTTGTTTCATTGTCAAAAAATCTTACCGGAAGGCTTTGCAGTTTTTTGAACAAATCGTTTCTTATTGTTTCAATTGAATTTTGCGAAATGCGAAGCATTATTTGGTGTTGTATATAAGTGGACAACACCGAAACCAGATAAATGCCAATCATAATAAGCAGAGCATAAACCAAATAACTGAGCTTTTGGGCTATTGATGAGTCGGAATATGCAATTTCGTTAATAATAGGGCGAAGAATGTAAGAGCCTGCTAAACTTGTTGCCGTACTGATTAACATTAAAAACAGAACGGAAAGTAATCTAAGCCTATACTTTTTAATATAACCGAATAATCTGGAAATAGTGTGTTTTGTGTTTTTAGGTTTGCTGCCAAAAGCACGACGGTGTGCGGGACCTCCTTTTGGTCCGGCCATCATCGGTGCGTGCTTTTGATGTTCATTCTCACGGTTATATTGCTTTTTTAATACTTCTAAGGAACGGCCTGCCATTATTGCTTCGCCTCCTTATCTGTTTGGGAATAGTATATTTCTTTATACTCTTCATTGTTTTGCAAGAGTTCGGCGTGGGTGCCTATACCTGTAATTTGTCCTTCGTTCATAACAACGATTTTATCGGCATCCTTAACCGAGCCTATACGCTGAGCAATGATGATTTTTGTTACGTTTTTAAGGGTTGTTTTAAAGGAATTGCGAATGACTGCCTCTGTTGCGGTGTCAACCGCACTGGTGCTGTCATCCAGTATTAAAATTTGTGGCTGTTTGAGTAAAGCGCGGGCAATACAGAGGCGTTGTTTTTGTCCGCCCGAAACATTTGAGCCGCCTTGACCAAGCTCGGTGTTATAGCCATCGTTAAAACCTTCTATAAAGCCGTCGGCAGCAGCTGCTTTGGCAGCGGATTTTAGCTCAGTTTCGGTAGCATCCTCTTTGCCCCAACGCAAGTTATCCTCAATACTGCCCGAAAACAAGACGTTTTTTTGCAGTACAACGCTGACCGCCTCACGAAGTGTGTGCAGCTTATAATTCTTAACATTTACACCGCCAATAAGCACCTCTCCGCTGTCAACATCATATAGTCTTGGCAAAAGGGAAACAAGTGTAGTTTTTCCGCAACCGGTAGAACCGATAATACCTACGGTTTCACCGGGGTTTATGGATAGATTTATGTTTTCCAAAACATAGCGCTCGCTGTTTTTATAGTATTTGAAATTTACATCTTTAAATACTATACTACCGTCAGCAACGGGAATATCCTCTGTAACAGTAATATCGGTAATGTCTATCTTTTCGTCAAGCACCTCTTTAATACGTTTAGCAGATGCCATAGCCCTTGAACTCATCATAAAGAGCATAGTTACGAACATTAAGGACATTAAAATTTGTGTAATATAGTTTACAAAGGAAATTAAATCACCGGGCAGCATACCGCCTTTAATAATTTGATTACCGCCAAACCAAAGCACGGCCACGGTTGTTAAATTCATAAACAGCATCATTAAAGGTTGCATAAAAATCATTACCTGCATTGCATGCATACCGGCAGCCTTTAAATTACGGTTTGATTTTGCAAATTTCTCCTTTTCAAAATCCTCGCGAACAAAGGATTTTACAACTCTTACATTGGTAATGCTTTCTTGAATATTTGCATTTAATTTATCAATACGGTTCTGCATCCTGTTGAAACGGGGATAGCCGATTCCAATAAGTATAGCCTGAGTGCCGAGTATAAGCGGAACAGCAACAGCCAGAACAATAGAAAGGCGAGGGTTTATAATAATTGCCATAATGATTGCGCCAATGAGCATACCGGGGGCACGAAGGCACATACGCAACAGCATATTTATAAAATTTTGCATTTGTGTAACGTCGTTAGTTAAGCGGGTTACCAATGAGCCGGTGCTGAATTTATCAATATTTGCAAAAGAGAATCTTTGCACTCTTTTATAAACGTCTTTGCGAACATCGGTAGCAAAGTTTACGGCAGCCTTTGCGCCAAAATAAGCACCGCCAACACCGCCTGCCAGCATAATTAAGGCGCATAAAACCATTATGCCGCAAATGCTTAATACGTAACCTACGTTTTTGTCCGCAATACCGTTGTTAATGATATTGCCGAATAGGCGAGGCATAAAAACCTCACCTAATATTTCTACAATCATACACAAGGGGCCAAGCAAAAAGTATTTCCAATATGGCTTTGCATAGCCTATCCATCTTTTCAAAAAAATCACTCCTGTTTCTGTTTGGCAGAATTGTATTCTGCTATACGGCCCAATAGGCGAACTAATGTCTTGCTGTCCTCATCGCCAAGGAACTCAACCAACTGTTCTATGTTGTTTTGGCGGTGACGGTCCATTTTCATAACAACACCGGCGCCTTTAATTGTTAAAGATACAAAAACGCTTCGTCGGTCATTTTCATCAACAGTTTTTTGTACATATTCAAGCTCATCTAAACGGTTAACTAATTGAGTGATGGAGGAACGGGTTACTCCGAATGCGTTGCTAAGGTCGGAAATTGTTTGGTTCTTCCTTCCGCTATGTTTCAAAAAGATTAAAATACCAATCTCATTTGAGTGCAAATCACCGATTGCAGGTGGTTTAATTTTAGTGTTATGAAGCTTGTTCATACAACCAAGTATTTCTGCAGCAATTTTATTCACATAAGCACCCCTTATACATTTAATTAAATTACTTAACTATTTTAGCACAAATAATCCTAAATTTGTTAACAAATATTAAATAAATAAAAAAATTCAGCTACATAACCGATTTTAAACGATTTTGTAGCTGATTTATTGTGAATTATTTCAAAGGGGAAAGGTCTAATCCGTTGCAGGTTTCAAAAAACGGCGATAAATCATTCAGCATCGTCTTAATACCGCCCGGAATATCGCTTTCTAAATTAAAGGGCATTATCGGGTCGTGTACGCTTAATCTTAAAAGGAAAAAGCCCTGTTTAGTAGAAACCCTAAGTCCCTCATAGTTGTCCTCGGCAATGCACCAATCTTTATTTTTTAAAGCAAATTGTTCCAAGTTGTTAAGAACACTTTGACCATACTCTTTAAAATTAGTTTCCTTTATGGCAAAGCGAATTTCTTTTTCCTCAGCAGGAACTTTTAAAGTGTCAATAAGGCTCTCTAAATCCTTGCCTTCGGCTCGCAAATTTGCCAAATGGATTATGATTTTGGTGACCAGATAAGCGCCGTCATCAAGGAAATAATTTTCCTTTAAAGCGGCATGGCCGCTGGTTTCAATAGCCAAAGGTGCGTTTTGACCGATAGAGCATAGTCTTACAGCTTCGTTTATAACGTTTTTGTATCCACGTTTAAAGCGGTGGTGACGACCACCTAAATCTTCAATAAAGATTTTGAGTCCATCACTGGTAACGCTGTCAGTAACTATGGTGCTGCCCGGCTCGGTTTCTAAAACAATAGCGGTTGCCAAAGCAATTAAGCGGTTGCGGTTAATTTCCGAACCATTTTTATCAACACAAGCGGCACGGTCAACGTCGGTGTCAAAAATTACGCCGAAATCGGATTTGGATGATATTACAGCCTTAGAAATGCTTGCCATTGCAGCCGCATTTTCAGGGTTCGGGATATGGTTTGGGAACATTCCGTCGGGCTCTAAAAATACACTGCCTTCGGTATTTGCTCCCAAAGGCTCTAAAACCTTTGTAGCATAAAAGCCGCCGGCACCGTTACCTGCATCAACTACAATATGGAAGCCATCAAGCGGTTTGTCGGCTTCTTCCTTTTTTAAACCCTTGCAAATAATGTTGCGCAGATGTGCGCAGTATGTATCCATAAAGTTTAAAGGCTCTGCTTTTGCTGGAGCATCGGCTTTAAATTCATTTTGTTCAGCAAAGTCTAATACTGCATCTAAATCCTTGCTGTCAAGTCCGCCTGACGGCAAAAAGAATTTAAGCCCGTTACGGTCGCTCGGGTGATGGCTGGCGGTGATTTGCACCGCCGCAGACATACCCTCTAATACAGTTGTCATAAACATAGCCGGGGTAGAGCTCAAACCGCAATCAAAAACGGTGATACCCTTTGTATGCAGTGCGGCAATTACCTGCTTCTTAATTCGGTCAGCGCTTATACGGCAATCGTGTCCAACAGCAACTTTTAAATCAGTGTTCAGCTTTTGTTTTAAATAATCGGCAAAACCACAAACAATACGGAAAACCGCACTGTCTGTTAAGGTTATATCAGCTCCCGAAATTTCGCTTGCAACGCCACGAATATCGGTTCCACTTTTTAATGATTTTAATTCACTCATTGTTACCTCTATCCGAAAATGAATCTTGCGGCAAATAATCCGATTAAGATTAGACCTAAGCAAATTGCTGTCCAAGCCACAGAGTACCAGAATACTTCCCAAGGTTTCAATTTTCTGTTTCTTCTAACTTTTTGTACTTGCATTAAAATCACTCCCAATATAATTATTGACAGTAATCTTAATTTTTATTTTATATCCAACAATCTGTCCCGCTAATAGTATGGTAAAGGAGAGAAAACTAACTGCAGAATGGAGACAGGTATGACAGTAAAGTTTATTGATAAAAAACTAAAAATAGTATTAAATGAAAAAGAAATGCGCCAAAACCCTATTTGCCTTAAAATATTAGACGATTCACCTGCCGAAGCCAGAGCAGCGTTATTGCAAATTTTCAAAATTGCCTGTAAACGAATTGGTTTTTATTCTTTTACGGGTAGTCTTTATATTGAAGTGTGTCCCGGGCCTTCAGGAACCTGCACTATTTACTACGCACCCGAGCAAAAACTAACAGGGGATAAACTGTTACTGAGGTTTAATTGCTTGGGTGATATGCTTGATTTTATTGCCAATTTAAAGCAGACAAAATACGAAAATTTAACGGCTGCGCTTTATATGGGTGAGAAAGTATATTTGTATTTAAACGGTTATGATTGCGAACTGCTGACGGTGGGTAAGGAGTATGCAACGCTTATTCTAAATAGGCAGGATATTGCCAAAATTTTAGAACAAAGCAAATTGCAATGGACAGATGTTAAGTTGTCCCAAATCAGCAAATATTTATGATTTCTTTGGCAGTTTCTTCTATATTATCGGAACGGAACAGGGAAGTGCCGACAACTAATGTGGTAGCACCTGCTTTAACAGCCTGTTTGGCAGTTTCTACATTGATGCCGCCATCAACTTCAAGCTCCAGGTTTATTCCTTGCCTTTTTGCTTCTTTTGAAAGTTTTTCAAGTTTATCGAGTGCAGAGGGCATAAATTTTTGGCCGCCGTAACCGGGCTCAACCGACATTACAAGAACCATATCACATAAAGGCAAAAACTCATAGATTTCTTCAGGGTTTGTTGCGGGTTTTATTGTTAGGCAAGATTTACAGCCTAATTCTCTTATTTTTTTCAATGTCTCAGCGACAGGTGAGCCGGCCTCGTAATGAAAGCCCAGCCAGTCAGCATATTCGGCAAATTTATCTATATAACGGTGGGGTTTATCAATCATTAAATGAATATCCAAAGGAATATTTGTGTGCTGCTTTATAGAACGGATTAGCGGAATACCAAAAGAAATATTGGGTACAAAGGTGCCGTCCATAACATCCATATGCAGCATTTGTACACCGGCACGCTCTAACCTTTCGATTGTCGGTATAAGTTCCAAATAATCACAGCCCAATATACTGGGTGAAAGCTTGGCCATTAAATACCCCTCCTTGAATATTGCTTACAATACAATTTTAACCTAAATTTCAAAGGAATGCAACTTGATTTTACTTAAAATTACTTGTTTTTTTATATTGGGTATACTATAATATAAAAAATAAAGTTAATTGGAAGTGATTCTATGAAGCTCGAATCAATTTGCGTGCAAGGCGGTTGGCAGCCTAAAAACGGTGAGTCACGCGCTTTACCTATTTTTCAGAGCACAACTTTTAAATATGAAGATGCCAAAACAATGGCGGATTTATTTGACTTTAATGCCTCGGGCCATTTTTATACTAGGTTAAGCAACCCTACATTAGAGGCGGTAGAAAAAACTATTGCTGATATGGAGGGCGGTGTTGGCGCTATGCTGACTTCGTCGGGTCAGGCAGCAACCTCAATGTCCATTTTAAATGTCTGCAAAAGCGGTGACCACGTAATTTCCTCAAACTCAATTTACGGCGGTACATTTAATCTTTTCAACGTAACTATGCGTAAACTGGGTATTGATTTTGACTTTGTTTCAGTTGATGCTACAGATGAGGAGATAGAGGCACTTATAAGACCTAATACCAAGGTTATCTTTGGTGAAAGCTTGGCTAACCCTGCTTTAACGGTATTTGATATTGAGCGATTTGCAAAAATTGCGCATAAGCACGGTATACTCCTTATAGTTGACAATACCTTCCCAACACCGTATAATTGCCGTCCTTTTGAGTGGGGTGCTGATATAGTTGTACACTCCACCTCAAAATATCTTGATGGTCATGCTGTGTCTCTCGGTGGCGTAATTGTTGATTCCGGCAATTTTGATTTTGAAGCCAGCGAAAGATTTAAAGATTTTTGTGCACCTGATGATTCATATCACGGTCTTGAGTATGTTAAGCATTTCGGTAAAGCGGCATTTATTGCCAAAGCAAGAGCTCAAATGATGAGAGATTTCGGTACCCAAATGTCACCGACAAATGCTTTCCTTTTAAGCCTCGGTATCCAAACACTTCATCTGCGTATGGAACGCCATTGTGAGAATGCTTTAAAGGTGGCAAAATACTTGCAAAATCACCCGAAGGTAGAGTGGGTGCGTTTCCCCGGTTTAGAAGATAATCCGTATTACGAGTTGGCAAAAAAATATATGCCTAACGGTACCAGCGGTGTTATTTCATTCGGTATTAAGGGTGGTCGCACCGCCGCAGCTAGTTTTATGGAAAACACCGAGCTTGCTGCAATGGTAATCCACGTAGCAGATGCAAAAACCTGCGTTTTGCACCCTGCAAGCACAACACACCGTCAGTTAACCGACCAACAGTTGATTGACTGCGGAATCACACCCGGTCTTATCCGTATGTCTGTGGGATTAGAAAATATTGATGATATTATCGCAGACATTGAAAAGGCATTGCAGTCCTGCTAACAATTATTAATATTAGAATTGCGGTTTGCTGTTTTTACAGTAAACCGCAATTTTTGTTTTATTAGCAGGACTTTTTATTACAAATTGAAATAAAATTCGACAAATTGTAATAAAGTTTTAATTGACTGGTGAATTAAAGGGGTATAAAATGTAAAATACACATTACACTATGCAAGGGGGGGGCGATGAATATGGAATGTAAAAGCAACGGAAGATGGTTTGGGCTTTTAGCTTTGGTAATTACTACCATAGGCATCGTCGGATTTTCAGTGTGGAACTACATTTATGCTGCTCCGCCCCGCCTTATATTAAACGGAGAACCCGTGCAAACACTCTCATTAAACAGTGTTTATGAGGAAAAGGGCGCAACTGCTTCATACGCCTCAAACGATTTGGACAAGCGTATTGAAATAGTAGGAACAGTCGATACCTCTAAGCGTGGAGTGTATGATATTGAATACAGATTAAAATACCACGGCAATATTTTAAAAACAAACCGAGAGGTAAGAGTGGTTGATAACATTGCTCCGAAAATTTTATTAAACGGAGCAGACGTTGTAACAGTTTCACATAAATCCTTCTTTAAAGACCTCGGTGCAACCGCTATTGATAATATAGACGGAGATATTACAAGCCAAATAACAGTTAGTGAGCAGGTAACCTCAGACAACACCTATACAATCACTTATTCCGTGCAGGACTTGGATGGAAATGTGGCACAGCGCAGCAGAGAATTGATTATAAAGGATATAGTAAAGCCGGTTATATCAATCAACGGCGAACATAAGATGGTAATTGTTGAGAAACAACCATATCACGACAGCGGTGCTACCGCCAAAGATGACCTTGACGGAATTATTTCAAGCAAGATAACAGTCAGCGGTGGGGTAGACACCTCCCGTATCGGTACACATACAATTGTCTATAAGGTGCAGGACAACAGCGGCAATATAACTACGGCTACAAGAGTTGTAACGGTAGTATCTAAGGCTACTGCGGCGGCGAATAAAATATATTTAACTTTTGATGACGGTCCAAGCACAACCATTACACCAAGGATATTAGATATCCTTAAAAAGAACAATATTAAGGCAACATTTTTTATAGTGAATTATAGCGATAATAAAAAGCCGATTATCAAGCGTATAATAGACGAAGGTCATACAATAGGCATTCACGGTTACAGTCACGAGTTTTCTAAAATATATTCTTCTGATGCGGCGTTTATGGAAAACGTTAATAAGCTTAAGACTAAGCTGTTACAGGATTTTGGGTATAGCACTAATCTTATTCGTTTCCCGGGTGGAAGCTCTAATACTGTAAGCCGCAGATACTCAAAAGGAATTATGAGCCGCCTTGTTAAAACAGTGCCTCAAAACGGATATATTTACTATGATTGGAATGTAAGCAGTAACGATGCCACAGGTAAAAAGGCAAGCAAGGATTATATAGCGTCCAGCGTAATAAACGGTTTGCGTTATGGTCGTAATAATATAGTTTTAATGCACGATATCGCATCTAAAAAGACTACTGCTGATAGTTTGCAAAAAATTATAGACTATGCAAAAACCCACGCATACACCTTTGCGCCGCTGACCGGTGCAGTTCCGCCTGCACAGCATAGAGTACAAAATTAAAAGAGGAGTTCAAACTGAACTCCTCTTTTTTATTAGTCAATTTCTTCTTTACATAAATTCTTGCAAGCGTATTTAAGTTCGGGGTAATCAACAAGGTCAGGGCTCAAACGGAGCAATTCCTTGGCTTCAGCGGCGGTGGTGCGCAAAACATCCATATCGGCGCATAGATTAGCCAACTTAAAAGCAGGAAGTCCGTGTTGTCTTGTGCCAAGAAAATCTCCCGGTCCCCTAAGCTTCAAATCCTCATCGGAAATTTTAAATCCGTCATAGGTTTTGTTCATAATTTCAAGCCGCTTTAAAGTTTCCTCTGAGGTAGAATCGGAAATTAAAACACAGGTGGATTTGTGTCGCCCACGACCTATTCTGCCACGCAATTGGTGCAGCTGAGCCAAACCAAACCGCTCGGCATTTTCGATAACCATAACAGTAGCATTGGGTACATCTATACCGATTTCAATTACTGTTGTAGCAATTAAAAGCTGTGTTTCGCCGGTTGAAAATCTGCGCATTGCGGCTTCTTTATCTTTAGATTTCATTTTGCCGTGCAAAATATCAACACGGTAATCTTTGAAAACATCACCTTTTAATTGCTTATAATAACTTTCTGCAGAAATTAGACCGTCAATTTCACCGTCTTCAACCAACGGGCAAACGATATAAGCCTGTTGTCCTATATCAAGGTGTTTTTTTATAAAATTATAAATTCGTTGGTGGTAAGAAGAGTCTACAACATAGGTCTCTATCGGTTGCCTGCCTTTTGGTAGGGTGTCGATTATACTGATATCCAAATCACCGTACAATATCAAGCCTAATGTTCTTGGAATAGGTGTTGCCGAAAGAACTAAAGTGTGCGGACGGCTGCCCTTGTTTCCCAAAGCGGCACGTTGTGAAACACCAAAGCGGTGTTGTTCATCTGTCACAACAAGACCTAGATTTTTGAACTGAACGTCATCTTGTATTACTGCGTGGGTGCCTATAATTAAATTAGTATCACCTGAAATTAAGGCTTGCTTAATCTTGTTCTTTTCGCTTTTCTTAGTAGAGCCTGTAAGCAATGAAACCTTAAACCCAGTATTTTCAAAGAAACGGCAGAAGGTGGCAAAATGCTGCTCGGCTAAAATTTCCGTCGGCGCCATAACAACCGCTTGATAGCCGTTTTTTATTATAGAATAAATCAGTGAAGCGCAGACGGCAGTTTTACCGCTTCCCACATCGCCCTGAACTAAACGGTGAAGCCGTTTCCCGGAACGCATATCATTCACACATTCAAAAATTACTTTTTGTTGAGCAGGTGTTAAGGTGAAAGGGAGTAGAGAGTCAAATTCCTTGGAAAAGTCACTTATCAAGCGCACAGAGGTAGTTTGCTCTGCATTATTGCTTTGCAAATAAAGTGCAAGCTGGAATAAAAACAACTCATCAAATACTAAGCGCCGCCTAGCGTTATCCAAAGACTCTCTGTCGGTAGGACAATGAATATCTATAATTGCTTTTTTGAGTTCGCATAAATTATATTTTTGGCGAAGCGATAAGGGAAGGTAGTCAAAAACAGTATAACTTTCAAGCGCTTTCTTAATAATGCTACCTATATTTTTTGAGGTTAATCCCTTTGTTGCGGGGTATACGGGTAATAGACAGTTTAGGTCGCAGGCATAAATATCGGGTGACGACATTTCTCTGCGCACAAAATTGCCTTCAACTCGACCGTAAAATATGTATTCCTCGCCAACCTTTAATGAGGAAGCCGTATATTTAGCATTAAAAATGGTTATAGGCATACGGCTGATTCCATCGGTAACTGCAAATTTAAAAAGGGTTAAATTTTTGCGTATGTAGTGTTCGGTAATGGGTGTACAAATGCGTGCTTTTACAGCGCAAGGCATACCAAACGGCGCCTCACTGATGCGAAGCGTCATAGATAAATCAATATAATTGCGGGGGAAATAATGCAAAAGGGCGTCGAGACTACCCACGCCCAGCTGTCTAAACAGCCGAGCGCGTTTTTCTCCGACACCCTTAACATATTGTATATCTGTGTTATTAATCATACCTATTCAACCGAAATAATGAAATAATAAACGGGTTGACCGCCGTTGACCATAGAAATCTCTATATCAGGTCCAACTTTGGCTTGTACCGAGCTTTGAATTTCCTCGGCTTGCTCATCAGTAACACCCTCACCATAGATAAGGGTAATAAAACTGCTGGATTTGTTGGTAAGGCTCTTTGTAAGCTTGGTAACCGCATGCTTCAAATCCTTGTCGGTAAAGGTGATTTTACCATTGGCTAAAGCTAATAAGTCACCCTCTTTAATTTCTTTGCCATCGTAATTTGAGTTTCTTGCGGCAAAGGTGACCTGTCCGGTTTGTACCTTTGAATATGCATCTTGCATATCTATAGCATTATCGTCGGCAGAATTGTCCGGGTCAAATGCAAGCATAGCCGAAATACCCTGCGGAATAGTGCGGGTAGGAAGTACAATTACAGTTCTTGTGCTTAACGGAACAGCTTGCTCAGCCGCCATAATAATATTTTTATTGTTAGGCAGAACAAAAACAGTTTTAGCCGGTGTAGCTTCAATAGCACGTAAAATGTCATCTGTGCTGGGGTTCATAGTTTGACCGCCGCTGACAACACTGTCAACACCTAAATCTCTAAACAAACCTTCCAAACCTTCGCCTGCGCAAACAGCAACAAAACCAAAATCATTTTCGGGTTCTACGCTCTCAATTTTGCCGGCGGCTTTGGGTTGGGGTTTCTTTGTGCCACCGTCAGAGTTGTGCTTAGCGCGCTCGTGTTGGTCACGCATGTTTTCAACCTTCATATTGATTAACTGACCAAAGGTAAGACCTTTTTCAAAAGCATTTCCGGGATGGTCAGTGTGTACGTGCACCTTAATAATCTCGTCATCATCAACAACAACTACGCAATCACCGATGGTTTCCAGATATGCACGCAACACCTTGGGGTCGCTGTCATCAGCACGTTTAACAATAAACTCAGTACAGTAAGTGAAGGTTATTTCTTCGTCTAATTCTGCGGCTGCATTGCGGTTTTCGGAAACGGCAGGTGCAGCAGAAGAATCAGCCGATTCAGAGTCTACAATTTTTCCGTCCTTAAATACCGAATACATACCCTCTAAAACAACGACAAATCCGGCACCGCCTGCGTCAACAACGCCGGCCTTTTTGAGTACCGGCAACAATTCGGGTGTATTAGCCAAAGCATCTTTAGCGCCCTGTAATATAGCCTCAAAAACGCCCAAAGCGTCCTTGCCGTCTTCAAATGCCTTGTTGGCATATTCCGAAGCAACTCTGGCAACGGTTAAAATTGTGCCCTCGGTAGGCTTCATAACAGCATTGTAAGCCGATTCAACACCCGACTTCATAGCGTCGCACAAGCCTTTAGCGTCAACGTTTTCCTTGCCGGCAAGACCTTTAGAAAAACCACGGAACAATAAAGAAAGGATAACACCTGAGTTACCTCTTGCACCTCTAAGCAAAGCTGAAGCATTAGCGGCCGCAACCTGAGCTGCAGTTTGGCCGTCCAGCAGTACAATCTCCTTTGCAGCATTGTTGATGGTCATGCTCATATTTGTACCGGTATCTCCGTCAGGAACGGGGAATACATTTAGTTCATCAATACGCTGGCGCTGATTGGTGATATTGTTGGCACCGGAAATAAGTGCGTCGCGCAATAAGTTTCCATTAAACAAAGTCTACAACTCCCTACTCTTTTATGCCGGCAACCTTAACTATTACCTTGTCTACAGTAATTCCGGTGGCCTCAAAAACAGTGTATTTGATTTTATTTATAATGCTCTTCGCAATGGCGTTTATGTTCATTCCGTAAACAACCATAATGCGCAGTTCAACTACAATATTATCAATATCACCGCGGACCTCAATACCGCTGTCAACAGCCTCTTTGCGGCTGAAAATATTCAACAGCTTTTGTTTCTTGCTGGGTACCATTCCGGCAACACCATAGCATGAGCTTACTGCTTTTCCAATAATCTTAGCAAAATACTCATTAGAAACATTGATTTGTCCTAAACGGTTTACATAAGCAATCATTCTTAATTCCTCCTAAAAATGTTTATTCAAAGGTTGCGTTTTCTATATTATAAAAAACGTCACTGAATGTAGCGTAAGGTGCCGTGTCAAAATCTGAGGCAGATATGCTGATTCCGCACTTGAAACACAAGGGGATAATCGGCATTGATGTATTAAAAATTGTTATAACATCAAAAATTGAAGCCTGTTCGCTTTTGTATTCGGCAATAGCCTTTGATAAAGGCTTGACAGCAGACTCTGTAGTCTGTGGTACACTTGTAGTGGATTCCTCACTGGAAGTGTTAGGGTTTGCTATGGGCTCAGTAACTCCGTAGGCAATAGCCCCACCGGGAACTGAAAAAGAAGATAAATCCATATTCTGCGGTATTAAAACCTCAGATAGATACAACTGAAAACTGCCGGACTGTAATCTTGCGGTGAATTGTGCAAAGCTAACCTCTTCAATGTTAAGCTCTATACCCACCTTTGCGAACTGGCTTTTAAGGGCTTTCGCAGCGGCAACTCTTAGTGTATCTGATGAGGGACATAGTAAGGAAAAGGAAAGCCGTTTTCCGTTTTTGTTGACAAAATATCCCTCATAATCTCTATTATTATAACCTGTTTCTTGCAAATTCGCAAGAACAACATTAATATTTTCTTTTTCTTCAATGTATTCATAGCCTTTTGCACCCTCCCAAACCGGGTTGAAAGGGGTCGTTGCTACTAATGCATCGGAATGAAAAGCCGAGTTTATAAGCGCTGTTCGGTTTATCGCCGCCGACAGCGTAGTGCGGATTTGCGCGTTTTTAAGTAGTGCGCTGTGCTGGTTTATTCCAATGTACACCATTTTATTAAGCGCCGTCTGTCTGCTGGTGCCGTTAAGCTTGGGCATTTCATCATCCGCTAATGAAGAATAGTAGTAATCAACAGCTCCCACTTCAAGATGGTGGCTTGCGGCAGTTTTGTCAGGCGCATCAATCAACTTTATTTTTTTGATATTAACCTTTCCACCGTGGTAATTATCATTAGCGGTAAGTAACGCCTCTCCGCTTTCTAAAATATATCGTCCGCAACCAACGGGCGGTTGCAAAATATTGTCGGAGTTTTTAATGTTGTCACTATCAGCTTGAATGATAGGGAAATCTAAAAAGTTTACAAAATTTATATCGGGGGAACTCAGCTTAAAATAAACCTTGTTACCGTCTGCAGAGCAGGTAACTGTTGCAAAGGCTGATTTATACTGAGTTAAGTTTTTGGCAAGATTAAATGAATATACAACATCGTTTGCTGTTAATTTACCACCGTTTGAAAATTTTGCGTTTTTCAGTGTTACGGTAACATCTGAAGAAGAGGCCTCTAACTTGTTTGCCAAGCATTTTTTTACAGCAAAGTTTTCATCCAACTTAATTAGCGGGTCGTACAGTAAATCGCAGAGGTCTTGATTGTATTTAGTACTGCAGGTGTACGGATTAAAAGTATCAGCGTTGCAGTATAATAACGTTATATCTCTGGTTTTAACTTCCTCGGATACGTTCGTTTTATCATTCGTTGGATTTTTGGTTGGTTTGCTTTGCTTGCATCCGCAACTAAACAGCAATATTAAAAGTGCCAAAAGGGAAGCTAATACTCTTTTGCACATCATTGCTCTACTCCTTGATTTATATATTGTGCAGACAAGCATTTTCCGCTTTTCTTGTCAATTTCAAAAATGCAACCGCTAATGGCAGAAGGCCCCGTTGCACTGCGGAAGCGGGTAGGGAGCATAGCGGTAAAACGGTCAATAATTATCTGCGGCTCAACACCTAAAACAGAATGTATAGCACCGCACATTCCAAGGTCGGTAATGTATCCGGTGCCGTTCGGTAAAACTTGAGCGTCAGCGGTGGCAACGTGGGTGTGCGTGCCAAATACTGCCGATACACGACCGTCAAGATAATAACCCATCGCACGCTTTTCGCTGGTTGCTTCTGCGTGCAGGTCAACTATAATAATGTTTGCGCCCTCTTTTTGTGCTTTGGCAATACACTCGTCGGCTGCGGCAAAGGGTGAGGAAAAGGCATCTAAATAAACCGTGCCCGACAAATTGATTACCGCAACCTTGCAGTAACCAAAGTCAACAATACACATTCCGTGTCCTGCTGCGCTGGGCGGATAGTTTTCCGGCCTTAATAAACGTTCGTTTCCGTCTAGCATATTGTAAATTTCTTGGCGGCGCAAGGAATGATTACCGCCCGTAATAACGTCTACACCACTGCCGAATATATGCTCGGCATTATGGGGCAGAATTCCGTTACCATCGGCAGCATTCTCGCCGTTTGCAATTACCATATCAATAGAATATTGCTTTTTTATAGAGGGTAGCAGGGCTCTAACTGCATCACAGCCCACACCACCGTAAATATCTCCTAAGCATAAAATCCTCAAATATATCACCAGTATAATAATACTATATAAACACTCAAATATCAACCGCTAATTAAAATATGGGTTGACAAATCAATTTAGTAAGGTTAAAATGATTAAGCCGTTTAATAAGTTACGAGGTGTCGCCCAGTTGGTAGGGCGCTAGTTTTGGGTGAGGTTGCGAGCGCTCACGGGGTGAGATACAGCGAGCAAAACGAAGCGCTGCGGTCAAAATTTGCCGACGCCTGGGTCGGAACAAATTTTGGGCACCGCAAGAGGGTTACCAAAACGGAAGGGTAGCGAAGGCGGTAAAACAATTTAATACTTTAAATAACGAGGTGTCGCCCAGTTGGTAGGGCGCTAGTTTTGGGAACTAGATGCCGCAGGTTCGAGTCCTGTCACCTCGACCAAAAATCCTATGGAATTGATAATTCCATAGGATTTTTCTTTGTTTACTGTGGGTGAGGTTTTTACTTACCACTATGCAGGCGAATTTAACAGCACATTTAGAGGTGAAGAACCCCGATGAGTTTTTGCTCATCGGGGTTTTATTATTTACCGTATGCTTCTATTGCTTTTATACTAAGAAATGATTATAATGCGGCTTTAAAAAAGGATGAAATGAGGTGAAAGTTTAATAAGTATCACACATCTTTATTTTATGCATACGATAGGGTAAAGAGGTGTGTTTATGTACAGAAACAGCAGACATTTGAATTACTTGAATATGCTAAAACTTTGGCCGAATGCTGCCGCAGTTGTGACCGGGAGCAAGGATTATTCAGGCATTGGCGGTATTGTACGCTTTTATCAAACAAAGGAAGGCGTTTTGGTCGCAACAGAGATTGCAGGTTTACCTTTGCCAACTAGTGAATGCAGTAATCCAATATTTGGATTCCATATTCACGCAGGGGAGAAGTGTAGCGGCAATGAGAACGACCCCTTTGCCAATACCTTAGCCCACTACAACATATATGATTGTCCGCATCCTTTTCATGCGGGCGATTTACCACCGCTTTTTGGGGTTAACGGTTATGCATTCTCGGTGTTTTTGACCGACAGGTTTTCGGTTAATGAGGTAGTGGACAAAACGATAGTTGTTCATTCTAAGGCAGACGATTTTACAACACAGCCGGCAGGCAATTCAGGTGTAAAAATAGCCTGCGGAGAAATCAAAAAAATGAAAACGGCTTGGTAAGAAAATCTTACCAAGCCGTTTTTGTGTTATTGTGCTGCGGGTGGTTTCATAGTAAGCGAGATGCGTTTTGTTTTTGTGTCAACAGCCATTACCCAAACTGTAACAATATCGCCAACCTTAAGGACTTCGGACGGGTGGCGTATATATCGGTTGGTAATCTGAGATATGTGTACAAGTCCGTCTTGGTGTACGCCGATATCAACAAAAGCACCAAAGTCAATTACATTACGTACAGTACCGCGAAGCTCCATACCCGGTTTTAGGTGCGCCATATCCAAGATTTCTTTTTTGAGCATTGGTGGGGGCAAGGCATCACGAATATCTCGACCGGGTTTAGCAAGTTCGGCTACAATATCGGTAAGGGTGGGGACACCAACCTCCAATTTTGCTGCTAAATCGGTTACAGGCAATTCGTTAAGCTGTTCGGGTTTTAGTCCCGACAGTTCTATCTTTAATTCCTCCAGTAAACGCTTAGCAACCGAGTAGCTTTCGGGATGCACTGCGGTATTATCCAATAAATCTTTGCCGCCGGGGATACGCAAAAAGCCTGCACATTGTTCAAATGCTTTAGGACCTAGCTTTGCAACCTTTTTAAGTTCAGTTCGGCTTTTAAAACCGCCTGTTTCTTCACGGTAAGCAATAATATTCTTTGCAATGGAGGAGTTTATACCTGAAATATGCTCTAAAAGTGGGGCAGAAGCGGTGTTTAAATCTACACCGACAGCATTTACTGCGCCTTCAACAACACCCTCCAGCGTTTCGGATAATCTTGCTTGTGGCATATCGTGTTGATATTGACCGACACCGATGGCTTTGGGGTCTATTTTAACAAGTTCAGCCAAGGGGTCTTGCAAACGGCGGGCAATTGAAACCGCAGAGCGCAGGGAAACATCATAATCGGGGAATTCAGCCGCCGCAAGCTTTGAAGCGGAATATACCGAGGCACCAGCCTCGTTTACTACCATATAAGAAACGTCAGTACCGAGTTCAGGTAACAATTCAGCTACAAAAACCTCGGTTTCGTGCGAGGCTGTACCGTTACCGATGGAAATAACAGTTACCCCGTATTTTGCTACCCAACCCTTTACAAGCTGTCTTGCTTCTTCTATTTTACTGTGTGGTGGGGCAGGGTAAATAACACCTGTTTGCAGCACCTTGCCGTTTTCATTTACAACGGCGGCTTTACAGCCTGTGCGGTATCCGGGGTCTAATCCCAGTACAGTATGGTTTTTAACAGGCGGTTGCAATAGCAACTGCTTCAAATTAGTGCCGAATACTTTAATGGCTGATTCCTCAGCCTTTTCGGTTAATGCGTTGCGAATTTCACGCTCGACAGAAGGGAATATAAGGCGGTTGTATGCATCGGTTGCCGCAACGGCAACAAGCTCGGCACAGTAGCCGTCATTTTTTACATAATCACGTGTAACGATGGTCATGGCACGCTCTAAATCAAAATCAAGCGAAACCTTTAATACTCCGTCTTTTTCACCACGATTTACAGCCAACACACGGTGAGAAGGAATACGCTTTACGGCTTCTGTATATTCGTAATACATTTTATAAGTGCCGTTTTCGTCTTTTTTCTCGTCTGAAACCTTAGAAGAAAGTAATGCGTATTCCGACATAACTGCACGCAAACCTTTACGGATAGCGGCATCGTCTGAAATCAACTCGGCCAAAATGTCAGAAGCGCCCTGAAGCGCATCTTCAAGGGTGGGCACCTCGTCGGTTATAAAGGTTGTGGCAAAGGTGTCTAGGTCCTCTTTTGAGTCGTTTTGCTCTAAAATGCGCAAGGCTAACGGCTCAAGTCCCTTTTCCTTAGCAACAGAGGCACGAGTTTTTCTCTTTGGTCGGTAGGGTCTATACAAGTCTTCAAGCTCGGTCATAGTAGTAGCCGCTTGAATAGCCGCTAACAACTCCTCGGTCATTTTATCTTGTTCTGTGATAGTGGCAATAATTTTTTGGCGCTGTTCATCTAAATTGCGCAGATATTTCAGTCGGTCAGTTAGCTCCCTTAATACCTGGTCATCTAAAGAACCCGTAGCCTCTTTGCGGTAGCGGGCAATAAAAGGAATCGTGTTTCCGTCATCAAAAAGTTTGATAGTGTTTTCGACTTGATAGGTTTTTAGGGAAAACTCATTCGATAGTATTTTTACTAAGTCCATTAAAACAGCCTCACTTTGTTATCATTGAAAAATCAATTTCACCGCCGAAATTAAAAAAGACAGCGTTTTTAAAATCGTTAGAAATAGCGTAAATTTTATTAACCGAGCAAATCGGTACAATAGAATATTCGTTGGAGAGCGCCGATAAAGCATTTTTCAGCGCTTCGTTGCTGCCGTTGTTTGAATATTCCGCTAAATAAGAATCAAAACTGCCGTAATGTCTGTTCAAATAGTTTTGAGCAGAAGCATTTGAAAAAGTGAAAAGAAAGTCATAAACCGTTCCGCCGTTATCATTAAACGGCGCGAAAGCGATGGCGTAATTACCGTTTTGCAAGCGCTCGGACAATTCGGCCTCAGTATCTACATACTCAATATTTATACCATAGGCTCCCAAGGTTGTTTGCCAATAAGTGATGATTTTTTTCAGCACCGCCGAAAAATCATTGTCATTTATGCAAAGAACAGTAAGAGTAGGGGAACCGTACTCTTTTGAGTATTGCAAAAAGCGGTCATGCGCCGAAGCTTTATCATATTGCGGATAGGTTATGGCTCCGCCTTTGTTTTTGAGTGTAAGCGGTATAATAGTGTCGGTTGGAGTCATATAACCTGATAATTCTTTTTTTACACTTTTAAAATCTACTGCTCCGATTAATATGCTGCGCAGTTCCTTGCTGATGCTTGAATTGAAAACAAGGGAATAGGTAGAAACAGGGAATTTACTTATAGTAAAATCTTTGCTTGGCAGTCGGTTTTCAGCATTGTATAAAATACGACCGCCGTCAATATTTTCCTCTAAAAGCCGACCGGCAGTGTCATTATCATCAGCCAGAGAAAGGTAAACAGCATAGGCAGTCGCTTTAAAGTCTCCGTCATAATCGGTGCTTTTGTTTAGCACAAAACCGTTTTCCTCATCCCAATCTCCAACATAAAAGCTGCCGTTAGAAAGAATGGATTTTTTATTTAAACCATACTGACCTTTTGTGCTTTTAAAAAATTCACGATTACAGGGCATAGCACAGGAGGAAGCCAGTATATAAGGGAAGTCAGCATACGGTGCCTCAAGTGTTATTGTCAGTTTGCTGTCACCCTGCACCTTTATACCGACATTATTAAAATCAACCGTGCCGTTGTAAAAATTTTCTGCATTGCTTATACAAAAAAGTGATTGGGCATATGGGCATCCTGTTGTACGGGTTAAGGCACGCTCGATGCCGAATGCGAAATCGTCAGCAGTTAGCGGTGTTCCGTCACGCCATTTTGCGTTGTCCTTTATTGTAAAGGTGTAGACAAGTCCGCTTTTTGAAACCTTACACTCAGCCGCACCGTCAACAGCCTTGTTTTCGCTGTTAAGCCTATACAATCCCTCAAAAATGTTCTTTATTAACAAAAGCTCACTGTCGCTTTTGGCAAGCTGAGGGTCGGCCGTTGTTATTTCGGTTTGAATTTCATAATATAGTTTAAAATCCTCTGGCTTACAACCCGCCAGAGATAAAATGAAGCAAATGATAAGTAAAAAGCTGCAAATCTTTTTATGTCGCATTTCATTTCCGCCTTAAAAATATTCTTAAAATTATTATACTTAAAAATAAAACGTCTTTCAACAAAAAATTGCATAAAAAAACACGGAATAACATTCCGTGTTGGAATCCCCGCACTGCCGCAATTTGCAAATTATAACCTGCAAAACAGCAGGTGGGTGACCGCCCCACGGCTTTGCGCTCCCTTCGTCCAACACGCATCAAGTGCGTGCCGGGAGGTCTGCAAGCCCACCGCAGGAGATGGGTCCCCTATAAATAAGGTTGTAGGGTTATATTGGCAAAATACGCGAACAGCGCAGGAAAAAATTAATCTTCGATTTCGTATAGGTCTTGTAAACGATTGATAAAAGCATCAGAAACGGTGGCGTATTCGTCCTCATCCTCAATCTGTTCTAAATATTCCTCTCCGTCTTCCTCAAACACCTTTAAAATAACCAGCTCGCCGCTGTCTTCAAGTTGTTCTTGAGGGTCGTCATAAACGGGAAGTAGAGCAACATAGCGTCCGTCGTCGGTTTCTATGCGGTCCAAAACCTCAAAATTATATTCGTTGCCTTCCTCATCGGTAAGAGAAAGGACATCCGGCAAAAATTCTTCACTCATATTTTTATCCTCCTAATGGTGTATTCTTATTGTACCCTTATGCGTAGATTTAGTCAACCCATTTTTATACAGAATTTTTACCCAACAGACCTTTAATTATTGAATATGCACAAAAAATATATAAAAATAATGAAAAAACTATTGACAAAGCATAAAAGAAATGTTATATTATAACCAGAGAAAGAAATATTCTCTAATCCACCCGAAAGAGGTCGATTCCAATGAACAGTGAAGTGGTTACCTTATAATAAACAAAAAGGGGTGGTCTTCGCTATCTACAAAAGTTTTGTCTTCAAACATCTAAGAATAAAAGAATAAACTGCAAAGGTGAGTCCAATGTTCTAATTGTTTTTAAGCGTTCCGGTAAAGCCGGAACGCTTTTTTTGATAATTACAACGGAATAAACCGCACCCTTTTATCAAAATATAATGCTAGAAGGGTGCGATTTATTTGTATACAGAGTCTATTTGGTTAAAAGAGTGCGAAATTGCTGCTCGCCCAAAACTGCAAGAGGATATAGAAACCGAGATAGCAGTGATTGGTGCCGGTCTTGCAGGGGTGCTGATTGCTCATCGTTTACAGCAAGCGGGAAAGCAGGTTGTAGTATTAGAGGCAGAAAGAATAGCAGGCGGTCAAACAAAAAACACTACTGCTAAAATTACAGCCCAGCATGGGTTTATTTACGATTATTTGCTACGCAAATTCGGGCTCAGAAAGGCAACAGCTTATGCAACTGCTAACATGAGAGCGATTGAATGGTACAAAAAGATGGCAGAGAATATAGATTGCGATTTTATAGAGCAGGATGCATATATTTATTCACTTTTCAATACATCAAAACTTAAAGCGGAGGCAAAGGCTTGTAGAGAGGTAGGACTGCCTGCCGAATTTGTTAATGATATTGAATTACCTTTCAATGTTGCAGGCGCAGTAAGAATGAAAGGACAGGCACAGTTTCAGCCGTTGCGATTTATTAAGGCCTTGGTAGACGAGTTGACAATATATGAGAACACAAGGGTTAAAGAGGTTAAGGATAATACGCTTTTTTGTGATTACGCAAGAGTAGAGGCTGAAAAAATAGTTTTTGCCTGTCACTATCCGTTTGTTAACTTTCCGGGACTTTATTTTACACGAATGCATCAGGAACGCTCTTATGTGTTGGCTTTAACAAATGTCCCTAAGTTTAGCGGAATGTATATAAGAGATGAAAAGGGCGGCTATTCCTTCCGTTATTATAAAGATTTATTATTGCTGGGCGGCGGAGGCCATAGAACAGGTGATAATAAAAGCGGAGGGAAATATGAACTGCTTAAAAACACGGCAAACCGCTTGTTTCCAGAGTGTAAAGAGGTCGCGCGCTGGTCTGCGCAGGATTGCATAACTGCTGACGGTATACCGTATATAGGTAGGTTTTCTAAAGGTAAGCCCGATTGGTATGTTGCAACGGGTTTTGGTAAGTGGGGTATGACTACCGCATCACTTGCCGCCGAGATTATTACCGATTTGATTTGCGGCAAAGAAAATGCGGCAACAGAAGTTTTTACACCAACCAGAATTTCACTAAACAGTGCGATAGGAATAGCAAAAGAGGGTATGCATTCGGCAAAAGGACTTATAAAAGAAAACCTAATAATTCCGCGTAACGCATTGGAAAATTTAGAGATAGGGCAGGGCGGAATAGTAGAATTTAAGGGAGAAAAACTTGGTGTTTATCGTAAAAGTGAAACGGAATATTACTGCGTTGATACCCGTTGCCCTCACCTTGGCTGCAGATTGGAGTGGAATCCGGATGAAAAAAGCTGGGATTGTCCTTGCCACGGTTCTAGATATGATTATACGGGTAAGCTGATTGATAATCCCGCACAGAAAAAACGCATTGACACAAAAATATAAATTATCAACAATATAAAAACCTCCTACAATCACTAATGTAGGAGGTTTTTTGGTTTGTTAGTTGCCGCACTCAATACTGATTTGGTTAAACAAATGTAAAATATCGTCAATTGAGGTGGCTTCTTTTTCGGCGCCGGCCTTATCCAATACAACTTGGCCTTTGTCCATCATTAAAAGGTGATTTCCGTATTCAACGGCATATCTTAGATTGTGGGTGACCATAATTGCTGTCAGTTGTTTTTCTTTTACCAGCTTATCAGTCAGTTCCATTACAATATCGGCAGTTTTAGGGTCAAGCGCCGCCGTGTGCTCATCCAATAAAAGCAAGTCCATTGGTGTCATAGTGCTCATAAGTAGGGAAAGCGCCTGGCGTTGACCACCCGAAAGAAGACCAACAGGAATATCCATCTTGTCTTCAAGGCCAAGCCCCAAGGTGCAGACAAGCTCACGGAACTCCTCACGTTTTTTGCGGTTAACCGCAAGGCTGAGTAAATACGGTTTGCCCTTGTTTTCAGCCAGGGAAAGGTTTTCTAATATTGTCATACTGGGAACAGTGCCGACAGCAGGGTCTTGGAATACTCTACCGATTCTGCGAGCACGCTTGTATTCAGGCAGAGCGGAAATATCCTTGCCGTCTAAGAGCACAGAGCCGCCGTCAATCGGCAAACTGCCGCTGATAATATTGAGCATAGTTGTTTTGCCCGAACCGTTAGAGCCCACAACAGAAACAAATTCGCCCTTATTTACCGAAAGGGAAAAACCTTTGAACAATTGCGTTTCGTTAATGGTATTTGCGTTGAAAATCTTATCAATATTTTCTAAACGAATCATTTCTGTGTTACCCCCTTTCGCATTTTCGACCGAGATGAAAAGAGAGCAGAGGTCTTTTCGTTGAATATTAGTATTAAAGTAAACATAACGGCATTAAGTAATTTTAGGTATATTCCGTTTGTATCAACAAGTACTAAGTAATTGAGGCAAAGTGAATAAATAATTGCACCGAAAATTACTGCGGTAGTATCCTTAATAAAGCGTATGCCGGCAAAAACAGTAACACCGATAATAACCGATGCAAGAGCCAATACGACCTTACCGCTGCCGCAGGTGTTGTCATACTGCATAAACAGGTGAGCATACAAAGCACCTGATACAGCAACAAAACCATTGGCTAAGGCAAGACCCAGTATTTTATAATTGCCTGCGCTTTTTCCTAAGGATACAACAAGCTTTTCGTTGTTACCTGTTGCACGCAACATATAACCCATTTTTGTCTTTAAAAATAGGTCAATAAGTAATTTAACTCCGATTACGAATAACAGCAAAATGCCGAGTATTGCATAATCTCTGGCATCACTGCTTAGTCCATCGGTGAGCTTGCCGCTGAAAATACCGGTAAGCTGCTCACTTCTGAAAGAGAATATAGTTGTTGTCTGTCCTGTCTTGGTTAACAGTTTGGTACAAGCAAGTGTGACCGATAAAAGGCCGGTCATTACAATAATACCCGAGAGCAGTTTGGAAATATTAAATTTAACGTGTAATACACCTGTAACCGCACCGGCTATTAAACCTACAAAAAAGGTAAGCAGGATAGACAACAGGGGAGATACACCGGCTCTCAGCATTAGTATAGTACAGAACACTCCGCCCAAAGGGAAAGTGCCGTCTACCGACAAATCGGGGAAATCCAAAATGGAATAGGATATATAGACGCCTAATGCAAGAACGGCAAAACACAGTCCCATTTGCAGACCATCTATAGTTGTAGCATAAAACAGCATGGTTTATACCTTCTTAAAATTTTATTTTACAATGTCAGTAGCAGTAACTGTGGTTGGAACGGTGAGCCCCAAAGCTTCGCAGGCTGTACTGTTGTAGTAGTTGGTAGGCTCGGTGATAACCGCAACCGGAATATCTGAAGCGCTTTTTCCGCCTAAAACTTCTGCGGCAGCTTTGCCGGCGAATTTGCCGACATCAATGTAATCAATAGATGCGCTGGCAACACAACCAACCTTAACCTGTTCGATTTCAGAGCCGAAAACAGGGATTTTTTTGGCGTTGGTGATGGGAAGAATATTGCTTTCCAACTTGCCGACAATTGTGTTGTCTAACAGATTTACAAAGCAGTCAACACCTTTGTTGATAAGGTCGTTTGTTTTTGTGTCAATAGTTGTAATATCAGCAACGGCGCTGTCCAAAATTTCCATACCTTTGTAAGCTTTTGCAGCAGCTTTCAGGTTTTGTACCTGTATGGGAGAGCTAGACTCCTCTGTGGAGTAAAGTACACCGATTTTAAGGTCAGTTTTGTTTAAGAATGCGGTAACTACCTCTAACTGTTTTTCAAAGTTGGGGATATCAGATGCACCGGTAATATTATCGTAATTATCCATTACGCTTTTATCTGTAATAGCACAGTAAACAACCGGAACGTCCTTGTCGGCGGCTGCGTTGGCTGCTGCTACTGCAGAGGGAGTGGCAATAGCTAAAATAACAGCGGCTCTTTTGTTTACTAAGGTGTTAGCTTGGGTTTGAGAAACACTTGGGTCAAAGTTGCTGTTAAGATGTTCAATCTCATATTCATCAAGATTGATGCCGGCTTCTTCAAGTCCGGCAATGATTCCGTCGTAGCAATTGTTCAGTGAGCCGTGTGAACCGAACTGAATGATACCAATGGTGGGTTTGGATTCTTTTCCGCAACCGACAAATAAAAGGGCTAAAAGAGAAATGCAAAGGATAAGTGAAATAACTTTTTTCATAATGAACAACTCCTAAAATAAGTTTCTATAATATTTATATTACATTTTATAATTGCGTGTTAGTGTCGCCATCGTTCTTTTAAGATAATCAATTTTAAAACCTCCGAAAAATAAAAAAACTTGCCCCATAAATTTATGGGGCAAGACAATAAACATCTGCGGTACCACCCAAAAATCGTATAAAACGATTCGGCTTTGCTTGTACATAACATACAATCCGGCTGGATAACGGGTCCGGCTCCCGTCGGCTGCTACTCGTTA
The DNA here is from genome assembly GCA_045660865.1 of Acutalibacteraceae bacterium. GTDB lineage: Bacteria > Bacillota > Clostridia > Oscillospirales > Acutalibacteraceae > CAZRRV01. The sequence continues at coordinate 44,020 of JAZREP010000014.1, forward strand.
AATAACTTTCGGCCGCCCTCATAAGTCCATTCACCAGATGTCCGGCTACCGTGCTTTCACCGCCCACGGCTCGCTATAAACTGACCTAAATGGTTACTACTCTTAATCACAGGTTTTTCTTAACTTGTGGATATTATAATGGTTATTGGATGTAGAAACAGCATTTTAATGCTGATTCTACACCAAATCTTTGATTTGGTAACAAATTTTCAAAGAAAATTTGACAATATCCATTTCAATGAGGTTGAAAAGCAATTAAAACGTATTGATTTAATTGCTTTTTCAAAGCCGATTTATCGGCTTTGTGTGGAAACACTACGCGTTTCCACATTCAACTGTCATTATAAAGTGTTTTTTATAATTTGTCAAGTTGTTTTTTGATTGACAAATTTACACTTTTTATAAACACTTCTTTAATGTATAATAGATTGATATTTTATAACGATTGTTATATACTAAGTTTTAGAGTAACTTTAAAAAAACAGAAAATCGTTCTATTTGCAGAAATTCTCTATATAATTGTCAATGGCGGCCGAGATAATCTTAATGGCTTCCTCTTTACCGCTTACCTCATTTACTGCAGTGGTTTTATGCTCTAGGTTTTTATACACTGTAAAGAAATGACGCATCTCATCAAAAATATGCTGCGGCAGTTGGTCGATATTGTTGTAATGGTTGTAGTTGGGGTCATTAAAAGGAATAGCGATAATCTTTTCATCACTGCGGCCGTTGTCCATCATAGAAATAACACCAATAGGGAATGCACGGACTAAGGTCATAGGCTCCAGACGTTCGGCGCAAAGCAAGAGTACATCCAACGGGTCTCCGTCATCACCGTAAGTGCGGGGTATAAAGCCGTAGTTAGCAGGATAGTGAGTAGAGGTGTAAAGAATTCTGTCCAAAATCATAAATCCGGTTTCTTTATCCAACTCGTACTTTTTCTTGCTTCCTTTTGAGATTTCTACAACACAGAGAAAATCTTCAGGTGTAATACGCTTGGGTGATACATTATGCCAAATATTAGACATCACAAAGCTCCTAATCATTTTTTATTTATATTATAATACTATAAATACGAGTAAAATTCAACATTTGTTTACAAACTGTACCAATAAAGGTAAAAAAGCAAATGTAAAATATAATAAATACAAATGGAAGGAATGCCCATTTATGAATGAAAACGAATATAAAAATTATGATGAGCAGGAAAATATAAATATTCCTGAAGCTAATTTGGATTTTTCCTCGCCTTATCCACCTAGAAAGCCTAAAAATAAGAAAAACCGCTTGGCTACAACCATTGTTTGCACAGCTTTAATTACGGCTATTATAAGTGCCGTGTGCTGCACGGCGGTATTCTCTGTATTAAACAAAAATACCGACGGCCAAAACATTTCGAGTAATGTTCCTAACAATGTGACCACTCAAAACATTACTATTGAAACCCAGGTTGAGTCAATGGTAGAGGCTGTTTATGCAAAATGCGCTAACAGTGTGGTCGGTATCAGCACCTCGGCAGCGGTACAAAGCTTCTTTGGCGGTAGCTCTAATGCTGAAATGGGTGAGGGCTCAGGAGTTATTTACTCTATGGACGGATACATTATAACAAATTATCACGTTATATCTTCTGCTATGGCATATAAAACATACACCATCAATGTCTATTTGCCTACAGACCCCGATACTGCGGTGCAAGCCAGTGTTGTAGGCTACAATGTAGGAAGCGATTTAGCAGTATTAAAGATTGAAAAAACCGGTCTTCCTGCAATAGAAATGGGTAAATCAAATACCGTTAAGGTCGGCCAGCACGTTGTTGCTATCGGTTGCCCGGGAGGTCTTGAGTTTATGGGCTCGGCCAGCTACGGAATTATAAGCGGTTTAAACCGTGAAATAACGGTAGACGGTGATAACACCATGATTCTTATTCAAACCGATACCGCTATCAACCCCGGAAATTCGGGCGGTGCAATGCTGAACTCAAAGGGTCAGCTTATAGGTATAAACAGCGCAAAATTTGTTGATGAAAGCGTTGAGGGTATGGGCTTTGCAATTCCTGTTGATACAGTTAAAGAAATTTGTGATAAAATAATTTTAAGGCAAAACAGCCCCTCTGCTTATGTGGGTATTGAAATCAGTAAAAAATATGATACAAACACGCTGTCTATTTTGGGCTTCCCTTCTGGCGCTGTAATTTTAAGTGTAGACTCAGGCAGTCCGGCAGAGGAAAGCGGTTTGCGGCGTGGCGATATTATAACCGAGTTTGCAGGACAGCAAATTAAAAATTATTCTAAACTGATATCTTTGTTAAATGACGTTGAGCCAAAACAAACAGTAAAAATAAAATATTATCGTGCAGGCAGGTACTTTGATACCGTACTGACAATAGGCGCTAATAATGCCCAATAAAAAAGCATACCCCTCGTTCCGTTTGGAACGAGGGGTTAATATATGCTTTTACTAATTACGCTTTGTTAAGGCGTGTTGCAAGAGAAGATTTCTTGCGAGCAGCATTATTCTTGTGCAGAATACCTTTAGTAACAGCTTCGTCAATCTTCTTTACAGCAGCTTTTACACATTCAGCCTTGTCCTCAGAACCAGCTTCCAAAGCGGCATCAGCCTTTTTGATGGCAGTCTTTAATCCGGAACGATAGCTCTTGTTGCGCATATAGTTAGCTTCACTAATCAACACTCTTTTTTTGGCGGATTTGATGTTAGGCATAACTCCACCTCCTTAACATAAAAATTCACAGTAAAATTATATTACCATTAAAAAACTATAATTGCAACACTTTTTTTGAAAAAATGGAGAATTTATGCGTTTGTTTACAAATTGTTGTTGATTAAATTGCAAATATTATATAAAATAGATTAAGAATGACAAAAGGAGTAATAAAAATGGCATATAAACAAACATCTAAACCCGTAGCCGGTGATGTTACGGCTGTAATCCATACAACTATGGGAGATATTAGTGTCAAGTTTTTCCCGAACGAAGCACCTAAGGCGGTTGAAAACTTTATTACACACGCAAAAAACGGATATTATAACGGAATAATATTCCACAGAGTAATCCGTGATTTTATGATTCAATGCGGTGACCCGTTGGGCAACGGCACAGGTGGTCAGAGCATTTGGGGTCGCCCCTTTGAAGATGAGTTCACTCCCGATTTGCACAATATAAGGGGAGCCTTGTCTATGGCTAATGCCGGTCCCGGCACTAACGGCAGCCAATTCTTTATAGTTCAGGCAAAGGATTGCCCGCCTCAAATGTTATCACAAATGAAACAGTTGACCGACCGCGGTTTCCCCGAAGAGTGCATTGCTGCGTATGAAGAAATGGGCGGCACACCTTGGCTTGATTTTAAACATACAGTATTTGGACAAGTCTATGATGGAATGGATATTGTTGATGAAATTGCATCGGTTGAGGTTAACGGGGCTGATAAACCTGTTAATGAAATAAAGATTATTGATATTGAGGTGCAGGAATAATGAAAAAAACATTAAGAGTAATATCTTTTGTGGCTGTATTATGCCTGCTTTTTTCCGGCTGTGGAAAAACTAAGGACGAAGGCAGCAAGTTTTTTGATGATGAAATTAAAAATCCTAAAGCTCAAGAGGTGACTACCGCATACGCCGATAAGGCTTTGGGCTTCCAAACTGAGGAGCCTGGTGAGGGCGAAGAAGTTGCTTTGATTACTACTACTATGGGTGATATTTATATCCGCCTATTCCCTGAAGCAGCGCCTAAAGCGGTAGAAAATTTTAAAGGTTTAATAAAAAAAGGCTCATACAACGGAATTATTTTCCACCGTGTAATTAACGATTTTATGATTCAAGGCGGAGATTATCAGTACCAAAATGGTACAGGCGGTAAAAGTATTTGGGGTGAAAGCTTTGAGGATGAATTTGATTCCAAGCTTTTAAATATCCGTGGCTCTTTATCAATGGCAAACAGCGGTGTTAATACAAACGGAAGTCAGTTCTTTATAAACCAAGCAACTGCAAAGAACTTTGACCGTTCAAACTTTGACTATGAAAGTTATTATGATTATTTCAAAAACGGTTATGATAACTATAAGGCTCAAAACCCAGAAATTATAAAAACTTATCCTACTATTTCTTCATTCATTAAAGCAAACGGCGGTATAAATCCTTTAAGTTATGCTGTACCCGAAGAGGTTTGGAAACTGTATGAGAAATACGGCGGAAACATCAATCTTGATGGTGCGTTCAGAGAAACAGGCGGCCATACAGTATTTGGTCAAGTCTTTAAAGGTATGGATGTTGTAGATAAGATTGCGGCTGTAGAGACAGACGAAAACGATAAGCCCAAAACCGATGTAAAAATCGTATCTGCTAAAGTAATTAAATACAGTAAATAACAAAAACGGCGTAGTTTTGACTACGCCGTTTTTTATTAAAAGTACATACTTGATATATATTTGTCATTAAAACTTGGGTTGCCGCCTAAGGATATGTGCTCTGCAAGACTTGCTATTCGCTCAAGCTCAGTTTTTTCGGTCTTATTAAGCAATACTCGTACTGCACCGGAAAGGGCGGCGTTGCCAACGACTTTTATGCGGCTCATCAACTCTTTGGGGAACAGACCGATTATAGTGGCGTTTTCAGCATTTAATCGGCTTCCAAACCCGCCTGAAATATAAAATGTTTTTATCTCATTTATCTCGGTGTTTGAAGCTTCAAGCAAGGTTTCAATGCCTGCTGAAACAGCGGCTTTTGCTAACTGAACAGCACGAATATCCCTTGGCTGAAGCTGAACATTATTGCTTAAAACCAAAGCATCCTCCATTGCGCCGGTTTTATCAATTACTCCGCTTATTATTCCTGCGGCAACAGCATCAATTATACCGGAGCCGCAAATTCCAACGGCGTCCATATTTCCTATTGTGTGAATATTATATTTGCCGTTTTCAAAGTCTACGGAGTCTATCGCGCCTTCAATACTTCCGCATCCACAGGTAATGCCTGCACCTTCAAATGCGGGACCTGCCGCAGTTGAGGTTACATACAGTACTCCGTTTTTCCAAAGGGCAATTTCACCGTTGGTACCAATATCACAAAAAAGTGCGGTGTCGTTAGATTTACATATATCGCAAGCGAGTAAAGCACAGGTAATATCGGCACCCACAAAGGCGTTCATGCAGGGTGCTATATAAGCCGGGCAACCGAACAAATCTGTCTCAATTCCAAAAAGGTTGTCAGCCTCAAAGGGTGCTACAGAAAGACTATTAGGATTTATTCCACAGAGAAGATACAGCATAGTTGTATTTCCCGTAATCACTAAAACATCAGGGGTTACATTGTTGTTAAAAGCCTTTTTAAGAAGTCTGTTAATAGACTGTACTATTTGGTCTTGCAATACAGAGAGTTTACCGTTCATAGCCGCATCAATGCGACCTAAAACATCAGCCGATACAGTTGTTTGCGGATTTAATTCTGCCGCAGTACCAATACAATTTCCGCTTTGAAGCTCGTAAACCTTCATAGCAACGGTAGTTGTACCGATATCAACCGCCGCACCGTATTTGCCGGGCAGGGGATTAGTGGCAGGTGTGGGGTTTAAGATATCCGTTTCAATTTGAAAAGAATTATCGCTGTTTGGCAGTATAACGGTAGCATCACCATATACGGTTGCTTGGCAAGAGAGTCTGTGACCAAACTGCTTTTCAATTTCATTAGGCTCACTAACTGCGCCCGAAACCTCAACGGCACACTTTCCGCATTTGCCGTTGCCATTGCAGGGGTGCAACAAAATAAGACCTGATTTTTTAATCAGGTCGTCTAAAACAAATTCGCCATTAAATGATACCCGCTCAATATGTCCATTTTTTTTGATAATAAGTTCAGACATTTTAACACCTGGGCTTTTTATAATTTATAAAGAAAAATCGCTTTGCTGGAACTTTTCAGCCGGCTTTAATCTTTGCGGTTTGCGGCGCAAAGCGTTGTAGCGGAAAGCGGCGCAACGATGGTCAGGCTCAACAACACCTTTTTTTTCGCAAAGTGTTTTTTCAATCCCTACGCAATCTTTACCATAGGCACAATATTTGCAAGCGGGGGTAATATCTTTATTAAAAAGCCTTGCCATTTGCGACTCTCCTTTACTTTTGTTTTAAACAGTATAACAGATTTTATTACATATTTCTACACTTTCTTATAATTTTTAATAGAAAAGGCAAAACAAAGTAAAGTAAGTATCAGAAAGCAGAAGGCTAAAATATTATTTTGATTTGAATAGGAAAGCTCAACTTTTGCAACCTCCACTGTTATTGGGAAGATTTTTAAAAGCAGATAGCAAGCTATTGCCGATATAGAACCGTGTAAAATCCGTGAAAGGAAAAAAACAAAATAATTCGGCCGTATTTTTTGCCCAACAGACAGAACTTGTAAATGCACACAAAAACCGCCAAAGCCAAGTAAAAATGACAAAATTATCGGAGAATGGTAAATGGTAACGGCAGAGGTGATTTCGGCTGATGCTAACAAAATATCCTTTATAGTGTTGGGGAGGGCACTTTGCTTAAAAATTTCGCAAAGACAAGAAAATAAAATTACCCAGCCGCAAATCTGCAGCATTGCTTCACAACTATCATAGGCTGAGGCTGTGAAAGCGTCTAAAAAATTTTCTTTTTTTATCTCTGCTTTGCTTTTTTGCATAGTACCCTTGTTGAATATTAAAAAAAGTGCAATTGAACCCAACAAGTGAGCCGCCAATAGCAGCCAGCCGAGTTTAATGTTTTTTAAACAGGCGTAACCAACTGCTGTTACCACAAAAGCGGGTCCCGCGTTCACACAAAAAAGTATTGAGCGCTTGGACTCGGTTTCGTTTAAAACTCCTGCCAAAAAACGGGTTTTAATAAGTCTGGCTCCAACAGGATAACCCGATATAAGAGAAAGTAACCAAACGGACAGAACACCGCCGTCTGTAACTCGGCAGAGCATAACGGTTAAAAACATTAACGGGAAAAGAGAGGGTATTGCAACTCTACCGCAAAGCAACACTCCTCGTAATGCGCCCTCGCTTGCTGCTTTTGGGTCGGTTAAAATAAATATTGCGACAGCTAAAATGCTTAAAGTAATAACCCATTTTTTAAATTTTTCGGCCATTATATCACCTTGATAGTATTATTAAAGGTTTAGTAAAATGCAAAATATCTATATGATTTTTTGCATTAAAATAGTCCTACTATCATATTTTATTGTGTAGGAGGAAGCATTATGGCACATAAGAAAATAAAGGTGGAAAGCGGCAGTAAAAATAAGGTGAAAAGGGCGCTGGATTTACCGACAGTATTTGGTCCAAAAATTGAACTGACAGGTAACCGCGAGGCAATTATTGAAGACTGCAGAGGAATAATAGAATATTATGAAAATCGCATTAAGATAAATTTAGGTAAGGGCACAGTAACTTTCTTGGGTAGCGCTTTACATATCGGTTCAATGAGCGAAAACAGCGCTGTAATCACCGGCAATATTCAAACGGTGGAGTTTTGTGTTTAGATTTATGATTGGGTGATACAATTGTTATTTTTGAAACTATATAGATTTCTTAGGGGTTATGTTCGTTTTCGGGTAATCGGAGAATATCCTGAGCGGCTGCTTAATCTGTTTTCGGTTAATTCTATTACTGCTTGGAACATAATAAGAGTTGATAACACCGTAGAAGCAAATGTCTTGATAAATGATTATAAAGCCATACACGAAATTCGCCGTCAAACCAACTGCCGTACACGTGTGTATGAAAGGTACGGAGCACCGTTTTTTATAGCTAAATACAACAAACGCTTAGGCGCCGTTGCGGGGGCGCTTCTTTTTGTTGTTTTACTTTTCACTCTTGGTAGCAGAATTTGGAACATTCAAATAAAAGGAAATGAAACAATAAAGGATACAACTATATTAAAGGCTTGCCGTGAGCTTGGCATCTATGAAGGCGCATCACGCAAATCAATTGACCCAAAAGCCGCACGATTGCAATTGGCTATTAACTTACCTGATATTGCTTGGGCATCGGTTAATATTGAAGGTTCTGTTCTTACGGTGGAAATAAGTGAAACCAAAAAGGTTGAGGCGGAGGATGAGCAACCTTGTAACCTGAAAGCTGAAAGGGACGGCGTAATAAAGGCAATAGAGATTACTGACGGAAAAGTAATGGTCGGTTTGGGTGATGGAGTAGTAGCAGGGGATATGTTGGTTTCGGGAATTGTAGAATACACCGACGGAAGCGGTACTTTTGTGCCTTCTAAGGGACGAATAATGGCTGAAACCAAGCGTAAAGCAGAATATTTTGCTTCTTACGCACAAACAAAAGAAATCATAGATAAAAAGCCGATTATAAAAAGGGTGCTTCATATTTTTTCTTTAAAAATACCGCTTTATATCGGTAGTGTGCAGGGGGATTATAAAAAGGTAGTTAAAGAAAAGAAAATAGAAAATGATGATTGCTATGCTCCTGCATATATCACAGAAGGCAAGTTTTATAAAATAAAGAAAATTTCGTATGTCTTAAATGAGGAATCCGCATTGAGTTTTGCAAGAGAACAGCTGAAAAAACAAGAAAAAACCGATTTTATTGATAAAGATATTGAAATTTTGGACTATTCTGAGGAAAAAATAGTACGTAGTGACGGCGTTTTGGTTAGAAGAGAATACCGGTGCATTGAAGATATTGCAAAAAAAGAAAAAATATTATTTGGTACTACAAATCCTTAGAAAAATATGTTATACTTACTATATATAGGAAAAAAGAAAGGGAAAGAAAGGGAATTTTAAGTTTGGTAGAAAAATCTATTGATATAGAACGCATGGAACAGGTTGTAAATCTGTTTGGAAGTTTTGATGAAAATATCCGCTTTTTAGAAGAAGAATTCGGTGTTAGTATTTCATCACACGGCAGCGAAATTAAAATAAAAGGCGAGCCTGAAGCGGTTGGCTTAGCATTAAGGGCAGTAGACGGTCTTATGATGCTTATAAATAAGGGAGAGCCGCTTACCGAACAGAACTTGCGCTATGTAGTGTCTATGATTAAAGATAACGATGACGATAAAATTCAATCATTGTATAATAGTGACTGTGTATGCATAACTGCTCACGGCAAGCCAATTAAAGCTAAAACCGTGGGTCAGCAAAAATATGTTGATGCAATAAATACACATACCATTACGCTTGGTATAGGCCCGGCGGGTACCGGTAAAACTTATCTTGCCGTAGCATTGGCTGTTGAGGCGTTTCGCTCAAAACAGGTTAACCGCATAATTTTAACCCGCCCTGCTGTAGAGGCAGGAGAAAAGCTTGGCTTTTTGCCGGGTGATTTGCAACAAAAGGTTGACCCGTATCTGCGCCCTTTGTATGACGCTTTGTTTGATATGCTGGGCGCTGAAAATTTTCAGCGTTGTCAAGAGCGTGGGGATATAGAGGTGGCACCGCTAGCATATATGCGTGGCCGCACACTTGATGACAGCTTTATAATTTTAGACGAGGCGCAAAACACAACCAGAGAGCAAATGAAAATGTTTTTAACTCGTTTGGGTTATAATTCAAAAGCGGTTGTTACGGGTGACTTAACACAAATAGACCTTCCCGACGGTAAAAAATCCGGCTTAAAGGAAGCGGCGCAAATCTTAAAAAATATAAAAGATATTGCGATTGTAAAATTCACAGAAAAGGATGTTGTGCGCCATAGATTGGTGCAGGAAATCATAAAGGCCTACGAAAAGGCACAGGAAAATAGTAGGGGATAGAAAAATGATTAAAATTAAGGTAAACATTACAGACAAGCAAAAAGACATCGACCTTCCGCACGGCTCAAGATTGCTTATGCGCCGTGCCTGTAATGCGGTATTAAAGGTGGAAAATTTTCCAAACGATGCGGAGGTAAATATAACCTTGGTTAACGATGAGCAAATCAGAGAGTTAAACAAAAATTTCCGCAATATTGATAAGTCTACCGACGTTCTTTCTTTCCCGTTGGGAGAAAATGGCGAATATGATACAAATCCCGAAACAGGCTTTAAAATGCTGGGTGACATTGTTATTTCGGTACCCCATGCAGTTCAGCAGTCTAAGGATTTTGACCATACCTTCCAGCGTGAAATTGCTTATTTAACTGTACATTCAATGTTGCATTTGTTGGGATATGACCACGTAGACAGCGCAATTGATAATATGCGTATGCGTGAAAAGGAAGAGGAAGTGCTGGCTTTATTAGGCACAACCCGTGAAAAGGGATACGAAGGAGTATAATACATATATGGAAAAAACCACTTCTGCGTTTATTTCAATTATCGGCCGCCCAAATGTGGGTAAATCGTCTTTTTTGAATAAGGTTTTAGGTCAAAAGGTCGCCATAGTTTCGGACAAGCCTCAAACTACCCGTAACCGCATTATGGGTGTTTATACCAAACAAAACACACAGCTGGTCTTTATTGATACGCCCGGTTTCCATAAACCTAAGAACAGACTTGGAGAGCATATGATAAAGGCGGTGCATTCAGGTTTAAGTGATGTTGATGCCGTTACTTTGGTTATAGAAGCATCCCCTAAATTTAAACTGGATTTAAACAATCTGCCGCCCGCCGAGTTGGAATTGATGGCAGAAATTACAAAGCGTAATTTACCCGCCATTCTTGCAGTAAATAAAATTGACCTTTTAGCTCAAAAGGATGATTTGTTGCCCATAATTTCGGCTTATACCTCGCATTGTGATTTTAAAGCAGTTGTCCCGATTAGCGCAAAAACAGGCGATGGGGTAGAGCAGCTTCTTAATGAACAATTAAAGTTTGCAAAGCCTTCGGTACATTATTTCGATGCCGACACATACACCGATATTCCGGACAGAATAATGGTGGGAGAAATTATACGCGAAAAAATTCTTCGCTTGTTTGATAAAGAAATTCCGCACGGCACGGCTGTGGATATTGAAAGCTTTTATGAGCGTGACAATAAAAATGGAGAACCGGTATTAGAGGTTGGCGCCGTAATTTATTGTGAAAAGGAAAGCCATAAAGGCATTTTAATAGGCAAAGGCGGAAGTATGCTTAAAAACGTTGGAAGTACCGCAAGAGCCGATATTGAACGCTTTTTCGGTTGCAAAACCAATTTAAAATTGTGGGTGAAGGTTAAGGAAGGCTGGCGTGACAAGCAGGGTGTAATACACAGCCTTGGCTTAGATTACCAAGCATAAATTTTAAAGACTCATAGCACAATATTTTTGAAAGGAAGTTTGTGCTATGCAAGAGAAATCGGCGTGGAACGCATTTTTAAAAAGCGGTTCGGTTGAAAGTTATCTCGCATATCGGGAAGCAGTAGCCGACCACAAGGAGGAAAACATTGGAGAAACTGTCTGTATCGGGTCTAGTAATCAAGGAAAACCATACCGGCGAGAGCGACAGAGTAATAACAATTTTAACTAAGGAATACGGATTGTTGCGTGCGTTTGCCACAGGAGCCAGAAAAATCAAAAGCAAAAATGGCGCAGGCACGCAACTTCTGTGCTATTCGGATTTTACTATAAACAAAGGCCGAGATACATATAGGGTAACTGAGGCGTTGCCGGTTGCCGTGTTTTTTTCACTGCGCACGGATATTGAAAAATTAACCGTTGCGCAATATTTTTGTGAGCTTGCAGGTACGATTGCAAACGAGGATGAGCCTAGCGGTGATATTCTGCGTATACTGTTAAATTCACTTTCACTTATGGCAGATGACAAGCGCTCGGTTGCTATGGTTAAGGCTGTCACGGAGCTCAGACTTATGGTTGAAGCAGGTTTTTTACCTGATTTAGTAGCCTGTAACCGTTGCGGCAAGTTTGAAACAAAGCGTTTTTATTTTAATTTGGAAGCGGCAAAAATATATTGTGATGACTGCAAACCGAATGACAGTACTTTAATGGAAATCTCCCCGTCTGTTATTTCTGCAATGAGGCATATTTGTTATTCACCGCTTGAAAAAATTTATAATTTTACATTGCCCGAAACCGATATGAAAAGTCTTGGCAATGTTACTGAACGATATTTAATTACACAAACAGACCGTTATTTTTCAACTTTGAATTTTTATCATACACTATAATTATAGGAATTGTTTATGAAAATGGATTGTAATTTTGTAGCACTTGAATTGCCCAAAATACTTGATATGCTGGCTAAAAGAGCGACACTGCCTGACACAAAGGCGGCGGCGCTTAATTTGTTGCCCGAAACAGATATTAACACAGTTGATTTGCTTTTAACCAAGACTGACGATGCTGCCCGTGTGATTTCGGCATACGGCGCACCTTCATTCTCGGGCGCTAAAAATACAGCCTCGACACTAGCAAGAGCTACTGCGGGCGCCACCTTAACTATGGCGGAGCTTTTGGATATAGGTGAAACTTTACGTGTTATTCGTGCGGTGAAAGAATTTTACGGCAATTCCCCTGTACAAAGCGGGATTCTGAGCCAATCTTTTGATAGACTTTTTCCTAACCGATATTTTGAGGATAAAATATTTTTTGCAATAAGGAGTGAGGAGGAACTTAATGATACCGCCTCACCCGAATTGGCAGAAATTCGCCGCAAAATAAAAGCCGCAGGCTTTAATATTAAGGATAGGCTTGAAAAAATTGTACGCTCTGCTTCGGGTGCTAAATATTTGCAGGAGGCCATAATAACCCAGCGTGACGGACGATATGTAGTTCCTGTAAAAGCAGAGTACCGTGGTGAAATTAAGGGTCTTGTACACGACACCTCAGCCTCTGGTGCAACTTTGTTTATAGAGCCGATGGCTGTAGTAGAGGTTAACAATGAACTAAAAATATTGCAGTCTAAAGAAAAAGAAGAAATTGAACGGATTTTAGCCGCTTTATCGGCTGAAGCAGCAGGATTTGCAGACAGTATTCAGCTTTCTTATGAGTCACTGGTACAGCTTGATTTAGTTTTTGCAAAGGCACAGCTTGGATTTTCAATGCGTGCTTGCAAACCGAAATTGAATACAGATGGCCTTATTGTGTTGAAAAATGCTCGCCAACCCTTGCTTAACCCTAAAACCGTTGTGCCTATAAGCGTAAGCTTAGGCGATGAATTTCACGTCTTGGTTATTACAGGCTCAAACACCGGCGGAAAAACCGTTGCGCTTAAAACTGTAGGCTTGCTTACAGGAATGGCAATGTGCGGTCTTTTAATCCCTGCTGATGAGGGCAGTAACATCTGTGTTTTCAAAAAGGTGCTTGTTGATATTGGTGATGAACAAAGCATTGAGCAAGCCTTTTCAACCTTTTCTGCGCATATGACAAATATGATTTCAATATTGAACCAATCAGATAAAAATTCTTTGGTATTAGTTGATGAATTGGGCTCAGGCACCGACCCTGTGGAGGGTGCAGCCCTTGCAACCGCTATGATTAAAGAATTGATTGAAAAACAAGCACGTGTGGTTGCAACCACTCACTATGCAGAGCTAAAATCCTTTGCTTTGGATACACCCGGTGTTTCTAACGCTTGTGTTGAGTTTGATACCGATACTCTAAGACCGACATACAGGCTGTTAGTCGGTATGCCCGGGCGCTCAAACGCTCTTACAATTTCTCAAAAATTAGGTTTAAGCCAAAATATTATTGATACTGCTCGTGCGCTTTTAGATGAAAAAGATTTGCGTTTTGATACTGTCATTTCCCGTTTACAGGAGTTGGAGCGCAGTGCCAGACAAGACCGTGATGCGGCAGGTAAACTGCGGCAAGAACTGGAAGAGCAAAAACAAAAGGCTAAAAGCTTTGAAGCGAATTTAAAACAAAAGCAGGATAAGATATTGGCAGACGCAAGAGAGCGTGCAAAGCTAATAGTTGACCGTGTGTCATCTGAGGCAAATGCAATGCTTGATGAGTTGGAAAAAACAAAAAAAGATGCCGCTAAAGACGCGGCTGCAAAGCTTTATACCGCAAAAACTGCTGCAAACAAAGGCTTAAATAAACTTTACGATTTATCAGACCCTGTCCAAAAAACTGATAAGCAGAATTATAAATTACCTCGTCCTGTAAAGGCGGGGGATGCGGTTGAAATTATGGACATCGGTAAATCGGCTACAGTTTTAACCGAACGTGACAGCAACGGTCAAGTGCAGGTTTTGGCAGGCAGTATGAAAATGCGGGTTAGCGAAGATAATCTTCGTCTGCTTGATAAAGCACCTAAACAACAAAATAAATTACGAAATATATCAAAGCCGCGTGCCGAAACAGTGCGCACTGCCGCAAGTGAATTGGATTTGCGTGGAATGAGCAGTGATGAGGCTATTTTAGAGCTTGACCAATTTATAGATGGTGCTGTGCTTACAGGCTTAACTTCAATCTGGATTATACACGGTAAAGGTACAGGTGTTTTGCGCAAAGCAGTGCAGGCACACTTGAAAAACCACCCAAGTATTAAATCTTACCGCCTCGGTGTATACGGCGAAGGTGAGGACGGCATTACAGTAGCAGAACTAAAATAAAAAAGAAGCGAACAAAACGTTCGCTTCTTTTTATTCTTGTTTAGCTAATTCACGGTATTTCCGCCTTGTTGCCATACCGCCTCTGATATGGCGCTCTTCTTTATTTCTTTCTAAAACAACCTTTACAGTTTCAAATAATTGAGGATTTTCATATAAAAGCCGTTGCGTAACATCTTTATGTACAGTTGATTTAGACATATGAAATTTTTTTGCGGTTTCACGTACGGTTGCTCCCGTGCTGCTTATATATTCTCCTAAAATGACCGCACGCTCATTTATCATACTGCTCAATTTAATCAACCCCAATTCATAGTTAATAAATACTATGCCAAAGGGGAGGAGAATATGCATTTGAGGAGCGGTATTAAAATTTCACTAAATGTTTTCGATTATTTCAATTACACCGCTGCGTGCAAAAAGGGATGGAGTAATACGAGCCGTAAAGCCTCGACCGGCTGCAGTGCGCCATTCTACCATTGGTTGCTGTGGCAGGGCACAAATAGCGAATAAACGCATAATTATACCGCCGTGCAAAATAATAGCCGCATGGGTATAATTGTTTTGCGACATATCAAAGACAATTTGTTGCAAGCCTTCGGTTATACGGACAGTGAATTCTTCACTAGTTTCGCCTTGAGGAACACCTGATACTTTTCCTGCTGTCCAAGCCTTAAAATCAGGGTTTTCGGCCACCTCTGCGGCGGTTTTATTTTCAAAAATACCGAAATCATATTCGGTAAAATTATCTACAACCTTTAATTCTTGCCCCGGATAAAGTATGTTTGCTGTTTGTAAACAGCGGCATAAGGGGGAAGAATATATAATGTCGACATCAGGGTAAATTCCTTGGTCGGCAAACTCTTTTAGTTGTAATGCGCTGTCATAAGTGATGGGAAGGTCAGTTCTGCCAATATAACGACCTTCGGCATTTCCCGTGGTTTCACCGTGGCGTATAAAATGCAAATAATAGCTTTTCAATGCACAGACTCCTAAAAAATAATATTACATTTTGTATAATTTGACAGTATACAAAATAATTCTAATGTATTATAATAAATTTCACGTCAAAAATCAAGTGGAGGATATATATACAATGGTCTTCTCTGAAAGAATAGTTCGCCTTAGAAAAGCAAAGGGTTTATCACAAAAACAGGTTGCCGCTGACTTAGGCATTTCGCAAGCATTACTTTCGCATTACGAAAGAGGTATTCGTGAATGCGGATTGGATTTTGTAATAAAGCTTGCCGATTATTATGCCGTCAGCTGTGACTATATTTTAGGTCGTGATGCGGCAGAGGATTATGAAGGCTCCGCCAATTTAATTTATAGGCTTACAAAGGAACTTGGCAATGAGCAAATAAATCGTATGACAGAGGATTTGTTCCGTGTCTTTTCCTATCGTATCCTGCGCATTATCTGTGATAAAGCCGAGGGTGAAAATATCCGTTTGAAAGGAAGCGCATCTTTGAGTGTACTTCTCGCAGACGCATACATAAGTTACAATAGTGCTAAGCTTGCAGGCAAAATGAAAAAAAGCGTTAGCAAAGCAAAAATAAATCAAGCCTTTTCAACGCTTAGAGCATCTTGTGATGACCTTGCAAGTCAAGCTGAAGAACTGCTTGAAAACAGCAAACCGTAAAACAAAAATATCATTTTTTTATTAAAATAAAAAATGGAAACTGTACATATAATTCCCTCTAATAAAAAAATTCGTGCGGCAAACAATACTATTACAAACGCAAGGAAATTTATGAATTAAGGGAGGGAATAAAGATGACAGTAGTTCCTGAAGCAAGAGAGGCTCTCAACCGTTTCAAGATGGAGGCTGCTAATGAGGTTGGTGTTAACCTTAAGCAGGGTTACAATGGTGACTTAACTTCAAAGCAGGCTGGTTCCATCGGTGGCCAAATGGTTAAGAAGATGATTGAGTCTTATGAAAACAGCATAAAATAACTTTAAAGGGCGGCATCTTTCGATGCCGCCTGGTTTTTTTGAAAATAAAAACAGCATCCAAGTAAAACTTAGATGCCGTTAAGATGGTGCGGGTAACAGGACTTGAACCTGCATGAAGGAACCCTCACTAGAACCTGAATCTAGCGCGTCTGCCAATTCCGCCATACCCGCAAATTGTTGTTGTGTTTCCTTGGGTTACACAACAAAAAATATTATATCATATAATCATTGATTGTCAAGGATTTAATTATAATATATGAACTAATCTTTTTTAATTATTCCCTGAGTGAAATCAGATGCGCAGGGAAGCGGATTGTTGCAAGCAAGACCGAACAGGTCGGTAGCGTTACACTCGCAAGCGAAAATAGGATTACCCTTTAATTCGCTGGTACGCATAATAATCGGCAGTTCGGAATTTGCACGTGCTTTGTTAAGCATCTCCAAACCTTTTGAGTTTGCCGCAAGAACACGGATATACTCCGGTTCCTTTCCAAAATAGGTGTTATCTATACCTAAAAATGCGGAAAGCACAATACGTCTTATACGCGCTAAAGAATAGCGCTTGGTTTTAATTGAAAAATACAACTGTTCTAAAGAAGTAGCAGTTCTGGAAAGAAGATAAATACGGTTATCCAAGCCTTCGCTAATATCGGGCAGAGCACGGAATTCATCAAGCGACATAGTACGAAGTTTAGCTAAGATAGCGGTTTCCAATCTGGTGATTTCAGCAATTTTTTCTTGTTCAATACAATTTTTTAAGATTTCCTGGCAGCATTCAGGAATGTAATGCATAGCCTGTTCGCTGTGCCCCTTAATTACAAGACTGCGCAGTGATGAGGCAGAGGCATAAGTGTCTAAATATTCTTCGCTGTCATGGTCTGGACCTTCTCTTGGAATAACTATATACTCAGGGTGAAAATCCAGTCTGTTTGCCGAGGCAATGTATTCTATTCCCAACGTGTCATTAGGATTTTGCAGCGCTCTGTTGGTACCGAAAACTCGCTCAATAGCCTGTTGTCTTGCGGCGGCAAAAGAAATACCCTCTTTAAGATTACTGCGTAAATATTCCTTAATATTGTCATCCTCAATCATAACAGCCGTGTCTTCAAGAACCGAAAGGTCACCACATTCGCTACCGAAAGCCAAAGCATCAACCGCTAAATTTTTAGCAATATTGACACCGCCGTAAGCAAAGTTGTTTGCAGTAGAAATAGCCCAATGTACAGGCAACTCAACAACAAGGTCAACACCGCAAGCCAAGGCCATTTCAGCACGGTCAAACTTTGAAAGAAGAGCAATATCGCCACGCTGAACAAAGCTGCCGCTTATAATGGCGGCAACCGAGTCAAAACCCTTGCTTTTTATTTCATCAATAAGGTGTTTATGCCCATTGTGAAAGGGGTTAAATTCAGCAATAACTGCGGCGCTTTTCAAATCATCACTTTCTTTCATAAAAGCCTTGAAAATCTAAACTATTTGTTGTATTATACTAATGTATGATATTATGCGGAGAATGAGCGTTTGTAATTTTGGGTTCAAAAAATGAAAACAAACAACAAACATTTATTACATTCTACTACATTTTTCCACACGATTCAATAACATTTTTTTTGGAGGAATAAAAATGAAGGTTTTAGTAATCAATGCGGGCAGCTCATCATTGAAATATCAGTTCATTGATATGGACAATGAATGCTTAATTGCAAAGGGCTTGTGTGAGCGTATCGGCACCTCTGGTGTTATTACTCACAGCGCCAACGACAAGAAAATTACTAAGGAAGTTGCTATGCCTACTCACAAGGAGGCTTTTGATGCTGTTATTGCAGCTTTAACCGAGGGAGAAGGCAAGGTTATAAATTCTATGAGCGAAATATCTGCGGTAGGTCACCGTGTAGTACAGGGCGGTATGGTTTACAACAAATCCTGCCTTATTACCGAGGATGTTCTCAACACAGTTGAAGAATTAAAGTATTTGGCTCCTTTGCATAACCCTGCTAATATTTTGGGTATTAAGGCTTGTCAAGCTGTTTTGGGCGATACAGTTCCGCAGGTTGCAGTATTTGATACCGCTTTCCACCAGACTATGCCGGCATTAGCTTATACCTATGCTATTCCTTATGAATATTATGAAAAATACGGTATCCGTCGTTACGGTTTCCACGGAACATCTCATCGTTTTGTTAGTGAGCGTTGTGCTGCGATGATGGGCAAGGACGCAAAAGGTCTTAAAATTATTACCTGTCACTTAGGTAACGGTTGTTCCATTACCGCTGTTAAAGATGGCGAAAGCATTGATACCAGCATGGGCTTTACTCCATTGGATGGCTTTATGATGGGTACTCGTTGCGGTTCTTTGGACCCGTCTATCGTTACCTTTATTGCTGAAAGAGAAAACCTTACACCTTCAGAACTTGACTCTTTGTTTAACAAAAAATCCGGTTTATTAGGTGTTTCGGGCATTTCAAATGATAGCCGTGACGTTGAGGCTGCTGCAAATGGCGGCAATGAGCGTGCTGCATTGGCTTATGAAATGCAAGAATATCAAATTGCCAAATATATCGGCTCATATGCTGCTGCTATGGGCGGTGTTGATGCAATTGTATTCACCGGCGGTATTGGTGAAAATAATGCAAAAGTTCGTAAATACGTTTGTGATAAAGTTGCATTTATGGGCTTTACACTTGATGAGGATAAAAACTCCATTCGTGGAGAGGAGATTGAAATTTCCACAGATGATTCTAAAGTTAAAGTATTTGTTATTCCTACCAATGAGGAATTGGTTATCGCTCGCGATACAGTAGCTTTAGTTCAATAATATAAAAATATTGACAATACAAAATTTAGGCATGGTGTAGCACAGGCATACAATTAAGTGTTTCGGAAAAAATAGTTGTTAATGCAAAAAGCAACTTTTGTCGTATGGAGCTTCTGTCAGGTAAAGACCAAGTCTATATATTAAATATCCGTCCGGTTGGCGGTACGGCAGTAAAAGAATAGGAGATTTTTTATGTTTAGTTCACTTACGCTTCTTGAAAAAGCTAATGCTTTTGAGCTTGGCGCAAATGTAACATTAAGCGGTATAGCAATTGTTTTTATTGCGCTAATACTTTTAGTTTTAGTTATTTCGGTATTTTCTTTGTTTTTTAAGCAAAAGAAGATTACCAAATTTGAAGCACCGAAACAGGTGGCAAAACCTGTTAAAAAGCCGGTAACAGTTACAAATACTGCCGAGGACGAGGATGAGATAATAGCTGTTATTGCTGCTGCGGTAGATGTAATATACAGTGGTAGCGGCAAAAAAGCAGTTATTCGCTCTATTAGACCTGCAACCGTGGGCGGTCGTCCCGCTTGGGCAACAGCAGGCCTTATGGAAAACACCAAAGCATTTTAGTAATTGGAGAACCAGATATGTGGAATAATTTTATAGATAGTATTCGTGGAATTATGGGTGAGTCCGGCTTTGCAATGCTCTTTATAGGCGATGGCTGGAAAAACCTTATTATGATTGCTGTTGCTTGCGTACTTTTGTATTTGGCAATTAAAAAGCAGTACGAGCCGCTTTTGTTGCTTCCTATTGCTTTTGGTATGCTGCTGGCAAACCTTCCGGGCGCGGCAATGTTTCATAGTGAAATGTTTAATCCCAACACAAGCCAAGAGGTTTTAGATGCCGCTTTCGGTACCGGAACGGTGTTCTGGGAGAACGGGCACTTGTTAGTAGGCAATGTGTTAAAGCACGGCGGATTGTTGGATATTTTATACCTAGGCGTTAAGTTGGGTATTTATCCGCCCCTTATTTTCCTTGGTATAGGTTGTATGACCGACTTTGGACCGCTTATTAGCAATCCCAAGAGCTTTTTGCTCGGCGCCGCTGCACAGGCAGGTATATTCTTCGCTTTTGTCGGTGCTTTAGCGTTAGGTATGAGCCCCAATGTTGCAGGTTCAATTGGTATTATAGGCGGCGCAGACGGCCCCACAGCTATATATGTTACATCAAAACTTGCCCCAGAGTACTTAGGACCGATTGCAGTTGCAGCATATTCTTATATGGCGTTGGTACCGGTTATTCAACCGCCCATTATGAAGGCGCTCACTACCAAAAAAGAGCGTATGATAAGAATGGAACAACTTCGTGTTGTTTCTAAGACCGAGAAGATTATCTTCCCGATACTCGTTACCGTTTTGGTTTCCTTGTTGTTACCGTCAGCTGCACCGCTTGTTGGTATGCTTATGCTTGGTAACCTTATGAAGGAAAGCGGTGTTGTAGAGCGTATAAGCAAAACAGCACAAAACGAGTTAATGAATATTATTACAATATTCCTTGGTGTTTCGGTTGGTGCAACGACCAACGGCGCAACCTTCTTGGCGCTTGACACATTAAAGATTATTGCTATGGGTCTTGTAGCATTCTGCGTAGGTACCGCAGCAGGCGTTCTGTTCGGTAAGCTTATGTGCGTACTAACCGGTGGTAAGGTTAACCCCTTGATTGGTTCTGCCGGCGTATCTGCTGTACCTATGGCTGCTCGTGTATCTCAAAAGGTAGGCCAAGAGGCAGACCCGGGCAACTTCTTACTTATGCATGCAATGGGCCCCAATGTAGCCGGTGTTATTGGCTCGGCCGTTGCTGCCGGTGTATTACTTAATATGCTTGGTTAATAAACATTTACTTAAAACCGCAGGGATAACTCCCTGCGGTTTTTTTATATAATTTTGCAAACCTTGGATAAAATAATACTTGGTGATATGTTTTGAATTTTAGCTCTTTAAGGCAATATATTGATGCGCTTGATAGAAATAATGACCTTGAAATTATTGATAAAATTATGGACCCGGAAATAGAAATTGCAAAATTTGCGGCGCAACAGGTAAAACAAGGCGGAAAGGGTTTGCTGTTTACTAATGTAAGCGGTTCTGGTTTTCGCCTTTTTATGAATGGGTTTGGTAGTGAAGAGCGAATGGCGTATGCCTTGGGCTTTAAATCCTTGAAACAGGCAGGGGATAAGATGCGTAAATTGTTATCGGTTTTGGAGATTACATCACCGCTTCAACTTGTGAATAAATTAGATGTTTTATTTTCTGCGGCTTGTGTCTTTCCTTGTAAGGTGCCTATGCCTAACGATTATATAGTAGAAAAAACCGATTTTTCAAAATATCCTATTTTAAAAACCTACCCCAAAGACGGAGGCCGCTTTATAACTATGGGGCTGACTATATTAAGGAATTTGGAAACAAAAAAGCAAAATATAGGGCTTTATCGTTTGCAGGTGCATGATAATAATACGCTGGGAATGCATATTCATACACATAAGGACGGCGCTGAAATATTACAGAAATATAAAGAGAAAAATAAACTGGCACCGGTAGCAATTTTGGTAGGTTGCGACCCTGTGCTTCAATATGCTGCAACGGCTCCACTTCCCAAAGGAATGGATGAATTGGCTTTTGCGGGTTTTTTGCGTGGCCGACCGCAAAAATGTATAATTGATAAGGATACAGGTCTTTGTATTCCAAAAGATTTTGAGTTTTTATTTTTAGGATATATTGATATGAACGAAACAAAGCAGGAGGGACCCTTCGGTGACCATACAGGCTATTATTCAGCGGTGGGAGAGTATCCTGTTTTCCATAGTTTGAAAACCATACGCAAACCGGATGCAATTTTTTGCGCCACTGTTGTCGGCAAGCCACCAATGGAGGATTACTATATGGGTCTTGCCACACAGCAAATATTTTTGCCTTTTGCACAAACTCTTTGCCCTGAAATTGTTGATTGGCATTTTCCGCCTGAAGGTATTTTTCACGGCTGTGTAGTTGTAAGCATAAAAAACAGATATGTAGGTGCCGCTAAAAAAGTGTTGCATTTTATTTGGAGTACAGCGCAATTGATGTTCAGTAAAGCGGTGATATTAGTTGATGCAGATGTCGACCCGTCTGATATTTCTACTGTGCTGTGGCGGGTTTTTAATAATGTTGATTGGAAGAGGGATATAATATTAGATGAGGGCGCTTTAGATGTCCTTGACCATTCCGGCGGGGCAAAAATCGGTATAGATGCTACCGAAAAGACTTATTTACCAAATTGGCCTGAAAGGACCGAGTTTGATGCTTAATAAAATTAAGGTTTATCTTAGGCTTGTTATGTTTTCGCATACACTATTTTCGTTGCCTTTTGCAATTTGTGCCCTTTTGCTTATTCACCCAAATTTAAAGCTGTATTTTTTAACAGTTTTATCGCTTGTATCAGCACGAACATTGGCTAATGCATTAAACAGAATTGTTGATATGAGTATTGATATAAGAAATCCCAGAACAGCCGAAAGACCGCTTTGCACAGGAGAAATATCCATAACTGATACCTGCATTTTTACTCTTGTTACAGCAATAGTTTTTTTAATTTCGGTAATTTTTATAAATGTTCAGCTTGTTACTTTTTTACCTTTACTTGTTCTGCTTTTTATTTTCTACGCACTCACAAAACGCATAACTGCCGCTTGCCATTTTATTTTGGGGTTTATATGTTCTCTTTCGGTGGTGGGTGTCTGTTTAGCCTGTAACTCGCCTATATATTGGAGATTGGCTGCTGCCTGCGCTTTGTCTGTAACAGGGTTTGATATTTTATATGCTATAGATGATATTGAATTTGACCGTGCCTTTGGATTGCATTCTATACCTGCGGCATTAGGAGAAAGACAGTCGGTTTTAGTTTCGGCTGCTTGTTTGTTTGCTTCCTCTTATTTTTCGGGAACATTTTTATTATCGGCGGGGCTTTGCGCCTATTTGATTTCTACTGCCTCGATAGTGCTCGCTTTTATGGGGTATTATAAGTTTGCTGCCTACCGTATGAACCAGTACGCAGGTGTCATACGACTGCTTGTCTTCGGCATAAACTATACTAAAATATAGATAAATGAGGTAGTTATGAAGATACTGATTGGTATAAGCGGAGCTTCGGGCAGTGTACTTGCAAAAACTATGATTGAACAACTGCAGAACAGGGGACATTGCATATACGTAGTGGCAAGTGAAACGGCGCGGGCAGTCTTTTTGCTTGAACAAGGTGATACACTTGAAAACTTTTTATGCACTCAACCCGATGTGATTAAACAATATGACAACGACAATTTGTTTGCTCCGTTTTCCTCAGGCAGTTTTTATGCAGATGTATTTATAATTATTCCTTGTTCGGTAGGTTGCGCTGCAAGGATAGCAAACAGTGTATCCAATTCATTGATTACCAGGACTGCAGATGTCTTTATTAAAGAACGGCGACCTATGATGCTTTGTGTAAGGGAAAGTCCTCTCAGTTCACTTCACTTAGAGGCGCTGTTGCGCCTTTCAAATTGTGGAGTATACATATTTCCGGTTGTGCCGAATTTTTACAGCGGCGGTGATATTGCCAAAAATATTGTCGGTCGTGCGTTAACCACCCTTAAAATCGAAAATGATTTTTATAAGGGGTGGCAGGGTATTTGAAAAGGTTTTTATGCCTTTTTGTTTTGCTTTGCTTACTTTTCTGTAACGGTTGTAAAAAACAAAAAGTGCAAATCGGTTTGATGGCTGACTTAGACTCCTTACCAATCGCTTATGCCTATTTGCAGGGTTGGTTATCGCACGAAATAGAATTAAAGGTTTTTAACTCTGCGCCAATGCGTGACAGCGCTTTTGTGTCGGGGAATTTGGTTGGTTGTGTGTCTGATTTGATTAGCGCAATTCACCTTGCTGACACAGGTGCCGAGATAACAGCGCCGATTACAACGGGAGGCAGGTATGCGCTTGTAAAAAATAGTTCTTCAAAAAATACAGTTGCAATAAGCAGCGGCACAATAATTGAATATTTCTGTGATAAATTTGAAACCGATTATGAAAAAACTATAATTGCCTCTATGAGTGAACGGTGCAGTATGCTGTTGCAAAATAAAGTTGGCGCCGCCGTCTTGCCTGAACCGTTTGCCAACTATGCTGTGGAAAAAGGTTGTTCTTATGTGAATAAAAGCACCGAAACTAAGGTGGGGGTAATGCTGTTTAAAAAAAGCTTTGTAAAATCCGGCTTGTACGACGAGTTTTGCACAGCATATAATAATGCTGTTGCGGAAATTACAAGGGGTGCCGATTTGAGTGATAGTGCAAATTTTCTAGGCTTTCCCAAGGTTGATACAACAAAGCTTCAGTTGAATTTCAGCTATGCGGCACCACCCGATAAAGCAACATTTGATGAGGTCTGTGAATATATGCGAGTATATCAGCAGTTTGACGGAGAAGTAGAGTATGATAGACTTTGCGGTTGAACTTACATTACACTTTTTTGCCAGTATAGGCAGACTTCTTTTAGCTGCAGCAAATACAGTTTTGTTTGCCTTGGCGCTTGGATGGGCTGCTTTTAAAAGTAAAGCTTTTTATAATATTGTAAATTTCTTATCCTCAATACCTGCAATGGCTTTGCTGCCTGTAATTATGCTTGTGTTCGGTATAGGTGAAGTTAGTAAACAAATACTGCTTTTAGCTAGCGGAATTTGGGTTTGTACAATTCGTATGAGTGAGGCATATAATGTGCTTAATGTTCTTTTAGAGCCTTTTGTTGTTAACAGTTACAGTATTAGACAAGCGGTTTTAAAAATCGTGATGCCAACATTAAGATGTGATATTGCTGAAGCCTTTAGACGCACCTTTTTAGTAAGCATTACACTATTGCTTATTGCTGAAAATTACGGCACGGAATATGGTGTCGGTTATTATATAAACCACGCTTGGCAAAGCTTTGATTATTTGGGAGTTGCTTACGGTATAATACTTGCGGCAGGAATGGGACTTTTTTGCAATATGATAATAGAAAAACACCGACCAAACGGTCGGTGTTTTTTTGTTATATATTTCTGTCTATAAACTGTGTAAATAGTAGATAAATCAGAAGTAATACATAAGGTGTTAGCATTGCGGCATTAGCAATTGGCAAGAAGCCTGCGATAACCGAAATGATAACGGCTAATGATACAAAAACACAAAAAACGATTTTACTGAAATTACTTTTTTGTGTTTTGATAGCTTTCGGTAATGCAAAGCTTAAAGGCATAAGTAAAATACTTAATACACCACAGAGCAACACTTGAGTAAATGTTGGAACGTTGCCAATGAAAATTGAAAGCAATGCGATAAGTGAAACAGAAATACCAAAACTGCAAAGCAGAGTGAAAACTAAACGAATACTGTTGTATAAATGGCGTGTGTTAAATACTGCGGAAGCAATAGCTGACAGCCCTCCGTTTGTAACCAAGTCGGAAACATGCTTGGCAATATCGGTTCCTAAAGCCGCAGGGGTGCAGCCTACATCTGCCGCACGCAAAGCTTCGATATCCTCAATTGCATCACCTGTCATTAAAACAGTATGACCTGCTGATTGCAGAGCCTTTACTACACGTGTTTTATTTTCACTTGATACACCTGCAAAAACGGTGTAGCGGTCAATGGTTTGTGATAATTGTTCATCACTTAAACCGGATAAAGTGCTTTCGTCAATTACCTCGGTGTTATCTGTTAAAATGCCTAATGATTGTGCATATGCTAAGGCGTTTTCGGGGTCATCACCGGTCAGCATTATTGTTTTAATGCCGTTTCTTCGGCAAGCCTCCACAGTTGTAGAAACATCCTTGCGGGGCGGGTTATAAAGTCCCAAAAGGCCAACAAATTGCAAATTGCATTCCAACTCAGCGTTGGTTGGGTTGGCAGGCACATCCTTTAAAGGCTTGATTGCTACTGCAATAACACGCAAAGCACGTGACGCCATTGCTGTTGTAACGCCGACTACAGTATCAATATTTACGTGATTACACATCGGCAAAATTTTATCAGGTGCGCCACGAACAATGGCAAAATTGTTACCGCCAATCATATTTACCGTGCACATAGTTTTTCTTTCACGGTCAAATGGGATTTCTGCCATACGGGGATAAGTAACAGCTAAATCTTCCTCGGTTAAATTAAGCTGTTTAAGAGCGGTTGAAATAATAGCGGTCTGAGTAGAGTCGCCGATTCGTTTTTCGGTACCATCTACTAGTTCAATCTTACCGTCACAACAAAGTGCGGCGATATGCAGTACACGGGAAGCTGATTCGTTTAATTCGTTTATATCATATAGGTTGTTGCCGTCGTAAACCTGCATTACTTCCATATCGGCAGATTTGGTAATGCTTCCGGTTTTGTCACAACAAATAACTGAGGCGTGGTACAGCTTGTCCAGCGTATCCAAGCGATTAATGATGATTTTGTTCTTGTTCAATCGGCGTAATTTTAAATAGCAAAGAATGTAACCAATAGGATTACTGTTAGTTGGCAAGAAAGCGGCAATTAAGCAGGCTGCAAGGGTGAACCAATAAAGCAAATTGCCCCAAAAAGAATCCTGTAATATAGCACCTTTGATTATACCTGACAAGACAAGCAGGGTGCAAAGTGCGGTTTCAATTAAAATAGTGATGCGTCGTTGGTTTAATAATTTGCCCAAAACTGACAGGCTGTTTATATCTGCCAAATCTTTGCCTTGCAGTTTTTTGCCTAATTCGGTTGAATCTGAGGTGTCAGTAACAACAGCGGTTGCAACACCGTCTAATATGGCGCAGCCCATATAAAGCATATTTTTTCGTTGCTCTATTGGTGCGATATCGGGTATTTCGGCGGCATCAAAGGCTTTTTCGATTTGTCCGTGTCCGCATTCTAAGGATTGCTCATCGCAATGCAGGGCATTTGAGTGAATAAGACGGCAGTCAGCAGGCACCAAATCTCCCTTTTTAAGAAGTATAATGTCACCCGGAACAAGCTCGCTGCATAAAATTTGGGCAGTTTCACCGTCTCTTATAACGGTTGCTAAAGGTTGCTGTTTACTGCATAAGGTTAAAATACCTTTGCGCCCGAAATATGCAAAGGCGCCGAAAATAATGCCTCTTAATATAACAAAAGAGAACAAAGCAATGGGCTCAATGGGGCTTGTTTTCCATATAGCCGAAACAATTAACCAAACAACCGTTAAAACAAGTAAAACTATCGAGGTTTTACTGAATATGTAGGACATAAATATCGAAAGGGGATTACTCTCTTGCTTGGCGGTTTCATTTTTGCCATATTCACGCAAACGCTGTTTTGCTTCCTCACTGGTAAGTCCCTTTTCAGGGTCGGCTTTTAGCTCGGAAAGAACAGTATCTATATTTTGGCTGTGCCAAATCATAACGGGCACACCTCCCAAAGTTAATAAAAACATTTTACATTATTATAAAATAAAAATCAATCTTAAAATATGTTTTTAGCCATTTATCACTTGAAAAAATGCTTAAATATGGTATAATTATCTAGTATTATATAATAGGAGTTTTGTATGGATTGGTTAGAACTTTCCCTAAAGGTTGGTATTGAAAATTTGCAAACTACAGAGGACATCGCAAATATGACGGTGCCTTATGGTATTTATGTAGAGGATTATTCCGATTTGGAGCAGGGCGCTTTAGAAATTGCTCATATAGATTTAATTGATGAAACTTTGGTGTCTAAAGCTCGTGACACCGCTATTGTTCACATTTATTTCAGCAGTGAAGATAACTGCGCTGAGGCGGCGGCATATTTAAAAGAACGTCTGGCGGCTGAAAATATCTCGTTTGAAATTTGCCGTGACACAGTAACCGAACAACAATGGGCAAATAACTGGAAGCAGTTTTTTAAATGCACTGAAATAGGTGAGCGGTTGGTCATTTGCCCCAGCTGGGAAACCTATGAGAATACAGAAAATAAAACAGTTTTAATGATTGACCCGGGTGCTGCCTTCGGTACAGGTACACATGCTACTACCCGCATGTGTTTAGAATTATTGCAAGATTATGTTAAAGGCGGCGAAACGGTGCTGGACATCGGTTGCGGAAGCGGTATTATAGGCATATCTGCGGCTTTGCTTGGCGCTAACAATGTTGTCGGTGTTGATATTGACCCTGTTGCAGTTAAGGTCTCAAATGAAAATGCTGAGATAAACGGCGTAACAAATATAACCGAATTTAAAAAAGGTGACTTAGCTAAAGAAATTAAGGGCAAGTTCAATGTTGTCTGCGCCAATATAGTGGCTGACGTTATAATTTCTCTAAGTGAAACCGTAAATGACTATATTGCTGACGGCGGCATTTTTATTTGCTCAGGTATCATTGATATAAGAAAAGATGAAGTGCTTGCCGCGTTAGATAACAACGGTTTTGAAATTGTGAAATCACTTGAAATTGATAATTGGTGCGCCTACGCCGTAAAACGAATGGAGAATTAGTGTGGTAGAATTTGAAGAACAAAAATTAAGGCTTGAAGGCTACCGTGATGAGCTTGTTGATTTGGGCGATGCTATTGGTGTTAACGCTCTAATTGAGGAAACAAAGCAACTTGAAGAGCAATCATCGGTTGACGGATTTTGGGACGACTTGGAAAATTCCCAAAAGGTGTTGCAACAAATTCGTCGCAATAAAAATAAGATAGAAAAATACACCCAGTTAAAGCAGGACTTTGACGATACAATGGTTTTAATTGATATGGCTGATGAGGAGGGTGACCTTTCCTTGTTGGATGAAATTAAAACCGGTATTGACGGGGTTATATCAGGCTTGGAAACAATGCGGCTTGACACCTTGCTTACGGGTGAGTACGATGCAAATAATGCAATTCTTACCTTCCATGCGGGTGCCGGCGGTACCGAGGCGCAGGATTGGAATGAAATGCTGGTGCGTATGTACACTCGTTGGGGTGAGCGCCACGGCTTTAAAGTTAAAATGCTTGACTTTTTAGACGGTGAAGAAGCCGGTCTTAAAAGCGCGGTACTTCTTTTGGAGGGTACTAACGCCTACGGTTATATGAAAAGTGAAACAGGCGTTCACCGCTTAGTCCGTATTTCGCCTTTTGATTCCTCCGGCAGGCGGCACACCTCCTTTGCATCATTGGAGGTTATGCCTGAAATTGCCGATGATATAGATATTGATATCAGGGAAGAGGATTTAAAGGTTGATACCTACCGCTCGGGCGGTGCAGGTGGTCAGCATGTAAATAAGACCGAGTCTGCAGTACGCATTACCCATATCCCAACAGGTGTTGTTGTTGCCTGCCAGAATGAGCGCAGTCAGCACCAAAACCGTGATGTCGCAATGAAAATGTTAAAATCCAAGCTCGTAGAAATTAAAGAGCGTGAGCATTTGGATAAAATTGAGGATATCAAAGGCGTGCAAAAGGATATTGCTTGGGGCTCTCAAATCCGTTCGTATGTATTTATGCCGTATACTCTGGCTAAGGACCACCGCACAGGCTTTGAATCGGGTAATATCGGCGCAGTTATGGATGGAGACCTTGATGGCTTTATAAATGCCTATTTAAAAGCGGCTTCGCAGGGCACTCTGTAAAGATTGACTTTTTATTTTCAGAGGCTTATAATACCAATAGTTTATTTTGTAAAGGATTTTTAGATTATGGAATGGATGTCATTAAATACTGTTCGTGAAAAGTATTTATCATTTTTTGAAAGCAAGGGCCATCTGCGGTTGGGTAGCTTCCCGTTAGTACCGCAAAACGACCCTTCACTTTTGCTTATCAATTCCGGTATGGCACCTATGAAAAAGTATTTCACAGGTGAGGTTACACCGCCTTGCAATCGTGTAACCACTTGCCAAAAGTGTATCCGTACACCCGACCTTGACCGAGTTGGCCATACTGCAAGACACGGCACATATTTTGAAATGCTGGGTAATTTCTCTTTTGGTGATTACTTTAAAAAAGAGGCAATCCGTTGGGCGTGGGAGTTTCTTACCGAAACTTTGGAAATTCCTGCAGATTTGCTTTGGCCGAGTATTTATGAAAATGATGAGGAAGCCTATGAAATTTGGACAAAAGACATAGGCGTTTCTGAAAATAAAATCGTACGCTTAGGTAAGGCTGATAACTTCTGGGAGCATGGTATGGGTCCTTGCGGTCCTTGCTCTGAGATTTATTTTGACCGTGGTGAAAAATACGGTTGCGGCTCTGATGATTGCAAACCCGGTTGTGATTGCGACCGCTATATGGAGATTTGGAATAACGTATTTACCCAATTTGATAATGACGGCAAAGGCAACTATACCGAGTTAAAACAGAAAAACATTGATACCGGTATGGGACTTGAGCGTTTAGCTTGCGTTTTACAGGGCGTAGATAATCTGTTTGAGGTTGATACAGTACGTAAAATTCTTGATACAGTTTGTAATATTGCAGGTAAAACCTATGGTAAAAATGCAAAGGATGATATTTCTATCCGTGTAGTAACCGACCATTTGCGCGGTTCAACATTTATGATTTGTGACGGCGTATTGCCTTCAAATGAGGGTAGAGGATATGTGCTTCGTCGTTTGCTTCGTCGTGCAGCAAGACACGGTAAGCTTTTAGGCATTACAAGACCCTTCCTTACCGAAATTTGCGACGCTGTTATCGGTGAAAATAAAGACGCTTATCCTGAATTGCTGGAAAAACAAGAGTTAATTAAAAAGATTATCTCGGTTGAAGAAAGCAATTTTGCAAAAACTATTGACCAAGGCTTAAAACTGCTTGATGAGTTGGCGGCAAATTCTGCCGGCCAGCTTTCCGGAGCTGATGCCTTTAAACTTTATGATACTTATGGTTTCCCGCTTGATATAACAAAGGATATCTTAGAAGAAAAGGGAATGACTGTTGACGAGGAAAGCTTTAATCAGCTTATGCAAGAGCAACGTCAACGTGCACGAAGCTCACGCAAGAGTGAGGCTGCTGAGGCTTGGAAAGGCGAAGGTAACCTTTTAGCCGATATTAAGGCAACTGAATTTGTTGGTTATACTAATGATAGTTGTAATGCAACAATCCTTGCTATTGTTAAGGATGGCGAGCGTGTAGAGGCTGTCGGTGCAGGCGAAAAGGCATTGTTTGTATTGGATAAAACACCTTTTTATGCTGAAAGCGGCGGACAAATTGCTGATACAGGCGTTATAAAAACAGATGATGCGGTAGTAACAATTACCGATACCCAAAAGAACGAAAGCGGACTGTTTTTAAGTACGGGAACTGTTGATAAAGGTATTGTCACAGTAGGCGTTACAGCGGTTGCAGAAATTGATGTTGAACGCCGTACTGCTATTCGCCGTAATCATACAGCGGCACATTTGTTGCAAGCAGCATTGCGTGCAGTGCTCGGCACTCACGTAGAGCAAGCAGGTCAGTTGGTTACCGATGAATTGCTTCGTTTTGACTTTACCCATTTCTCTGCATTAACTGCTGAGGAATTGTCCAAGGTTGAGGCTTGGGTAAATGCGGCTCTGTTAGAGGGCAACGCAGTGCAAAATGAGGAAATGCCGATTGATAAGGCTAAGGCTATGGGCGCTATGGCATTGTTCGGTGAAAAATACGGTGACGTTGTACGTGTTGTTAATGTACCCGGTCGCTCGGTAGAGCTTTGCGGCGGAACACATATTGACAACACAGCAAAAATTGGTCTTTTAAAAATACTCTCTGAGTCCTCGGTAGCGGCAGGTGTACGCCGTATTGAGGCTGTAACAGGCACCAAGGTTATTGATTATATTGCACACCAGACAAATGAAATTGCAGGTGCTTGCAATGTGTTAAAGATAAATAATCGTGCTGAACTTACCCGCCGTTGCACACAGATTGCAGAGGAATTAAAGGAAAAAGACCGCACAATAGAAGCGCTTAATACCCGTATTGCTAATGCAAAAACGGAAGAATTACTTGCATCTGCTGAGGATTTGGGCAAGGTTAGACTCATTACCGCTAAGGTTAAAAATATGTCTTCTGATGCTGTTCGCAGTATGTGCGACCACTTAAAAGAAACCAACCCCGATATTGTTGCAGTTATTGCTAATGTTAGTGAAAACGGTGCCAACTTTGCTGCGACTGCCGGTAAAAAGGCGGTTGAAGCAGGCGTGATGGCAGGTAAACTGGTTGGTACTGTAAGTGCGGTAGCAGGCGGTAAAGGCGGCGGTCGTCCCGATTTTGCTATGGCAGGCGCAAAGGATGTTTCGCTTGTGGATAAAGCACTTGACGCTGCAAAACCCTTTATACTTGAAAATCTAAAATAAGAGGTGGCTTTTAATGGATTGTCTGTTTTGTAAAATCATCGCAGGCGAAATTCCGTCTACTAAGGTCTATGAGGATGATATGGTATATGCCTTCAAGGATATTGACCCGCAGGCACCTTTCCATGCTGTAATTGTCCCCAAAAAGCATATTGTTTCAGCGGCTGATATAACGGCTGAAAATAGTGTATATGTTGCAAAAATTTTTGAGGCAATAGCAGTTATAGCAAAGGAACAGGGCTTAAAAGACGGCTTCCGTATAGTTACTAATTGTGGAAAAGACGGTGGGCAGACCGTTGGTCATTTGCATTATCATATGCTGGGCGGTCGCTTACTTGCTTGGCCTCCGGGTTGATTTTCTAAAATAATTTAATGTGGGTGAATTTTTATGGATAAAAAGTATGAAATGACAATTGCAGGGATTAAAAGAGAGTTAACACTTTTCCCTGTAAGCGATACCCTTGATATTGCGGCATTTATTCTTTTTGGTGACGTTGAAATAACAATTGCATCGGCTAGAGAATTACTCAAAAAATGCCCCGATTTTGATATTATACTGACTCCTGAGGCTAAAAGCATACCTTTGGCTTACGAAATGTCTCGCCAATCGGGTAAAAAGTATATAGTTGCCCGCAAAGGACAAAAGGTATATATGGCTGACCCGGTTTCGGTTAAGGTTCGTTCCATTACTACAGACCATGAGCAGACACTCTATTTAGGCTCAGCTGAAGCAGCAGAACTTAAAGGCAAGCGTGTGCTTGTTGTTGATGATGTAATAAGCACAGGTGACTCTTTGAAAGCAGTTCACGCATTGGTTGAAATTATCGGTGGACAACTGGCAGCATCTTGCGCTATTTTGGCTGAGGGTGATGCCGCAAACAGAAGCGATATCATTTTCTTAGAGCCTCTACCACTATTTTTTAAATAATGAAAAGAGTATTGTTTTTAACAGGCATGGCGGCTATATGGGTAGTGACGCTGTGCCTGTTTTGTGCGAATAAATATATTCTGGCACTTATGGTAGGAATTGTGCTTTGTGCTGCTGCAATTTTACTTTTTGCTCGTGATACAAAGTATACAAAGGCCTTTCTGTTTATATTGGCAGTTTCGCTTTTATTTAGTGTCAGGTATTATATATTTTATAATTATGAGGTTAAACCCGTAATAAATTTACAAGGCAAAACTTCTAATGTTGAAATGCTTCTTAATGATGTTGAAACTCTTGATACTAAGCAGTTTATAACCGCTAAAGTGGTAAAGAGTGAAAACAATTTGCCAACCGATTTTAAAGTGTATTTTAACTACTATGGAGAAGAACAGATATTGTCTGCGGGTGACCGTATATCATTAATGGTCAGTTACCGTCCTGTTTCTCAATACTCACAAAGCAAATGTTACAGCGAGGGAATATATATCTCCTGTATCCCGATAAAAGAGCCCTCTATTATCGGTCATTCAAATACTTTGCAGTCAAGGTTTTCTAATTTGCGTACAACTATACGTGAGCGATTGTTTAAGCATTTGCCCTATAATGAAAGTTCGCTTATGTGCGGTCTTTTGCTGAGCGATACAAGTTATATGACCGAATCTGTATACAGTGCAATGCAAAGGTGCGGGTTAACACACCTTACAGCAGTATCGGGAACACACTTATCGGTATTTTGTTATAGTATCTACCGTTTCTTGCAAAAGTTCTTAAACAAAGGGCTTAGTGCTTGGCTTACAATGCCGTCTGTTATATTTGTTATGGCAATTTCCGGCTTTACACCATCGGTCACAAGGGCGGGAATAATGGCACTATTGTTTTTGGCGGGTGTCGGCTTGTTTAAGCGAGTTGATAATTTGAATTCATTAGGCCTTGCTGCAACGGTATTGTTACTGCTAAACCCTTATAATTTATTAAACAAGGGCTTTGTTTTATCCTTTGCGGCGATGGTAGGTATGGTACTGCTAGTGCCTTATTTTACTAACCGCTTACCAAAAACAAGGTTTAAGGTTGAATTTTTTAATTCTGCAATTGAATATATAACTACATCACTTGTTTGCTCGATTGTGGCATCACTTTGTACCGCGCCGGCATCCATTTTATTCTTCGGTGAAATCTCTTTGATTTCACCCATTGTAAATTTGCTTTGCGTTTATCCGGCAATGCTTTCTATGATGATTGGTGCAGTTGCGTTGTTTTTACCTTTCCTGGTTTATGCGGTGCGTCCGCTTTTGAGCTTTATACTGTGGATTACAAAATTGTTTTCAACCTTTCCGTTTGCATCGGTTGATGCAACGCCAAGCTATATAAAAATTTGGATTGGCGCAACATTTGTTTTGCTTGGTATGTTACTGTTGTTTAAACGGATGAAGCCGGTGCTGTGTATATTGCTTTCAATTGCAATGTTGATTGTGTCGATAATTAGTTATCGCGTGTTGGATAATGGGGTAGTACATATCGCCTTTGCCAATACTGAAAACGGTATAGTAACACTTATTGTTAAAAATAAAACTTGTATAGCAATAGGTATGGGCGGTAAGAATGCAAAATATTTTGTTCCTGATTATTGTGATTCAAAAGGTGTAAAAAATGTGCCGGTTGTATTGTTGCCATCTACAGATAGCAAGTATTGTAATTTTCATGTCTTAGATAATGATAAATTTGAAACAGTATTGATTCCACCTAATAATTTGTCTGCGAATAAAACGCTTGAAAATATGGGTAAAAGAGTTATAGAGATTGGCGAAGTGGAAATAACGCCCTTTAAAAATTTTAAGGTAAAAATTGTTGCGAGCGGTAATGGGTATGTGGTACAATGGGCTCAAGGAAATTACACGGGAATTATCTGTATGGGAACGAACACTATACCCGAAAATTTGCAAAACATAGATTATATTTTTACCGATACCGATATATTGAGCGATTATTATTTTAACGGAAAAACAAAGGTGTTTCTTGCTGCTGATTACAATAAAGCGATGCCCATAGTTTCCAGCCTTATTGATAAGGGCTTGCAAACATATATGATAGATAACGGAGAAACAGCCGAGCTGTTAATTCGTAACGGAAAAACTGTGAGCGAGGATAAATTCTAAAAGGGAGGTTGAACAAATGCCGGCAAATGAAGCTCAATTGAAAAAAGAATTACAAAGCGCTTCGCTTAACCCTGTATATTTTTTGTACGGGGAGGAGGCTTATTTGATTAGGCATTATGTAAACCGAATTATTAAGAAAACCGTCACAGATAATCCGGAGTTTAATCTGGATGAATATGATGAAAGGGCAACAGTTCAACAGATTTATGATGCCGCTATGGCGTTTCCGTTAATGAGTGAAAGAAAATGTGTCAGTGTCTGTGACCTTCAGGTTGAAGAATTGACACAAAGTGACTTTAAAACTCTGCTTGAAATGGTGGCAGACCCCAACCCGACTACGGTACTTGTGTTCTGGTTTGAAACAGCCGATTTAACCGAAAAAAATGTGCCGGAGCGCTATAAAAAACTGATTGCGGCAGTAGAAAAAGGTGGCGGCACCGCTGTATGTTTTTCGCCCAAATCCGAAATGGAAATGGCAACCTTGCTTTGCAATGGCGCATCTAAACGTGGTTGCCGTATGCAATCTACTACTGCGAAATATATGATTTCATTGTGTGGGGATAGCTTGTTTTTGCTTATAAACGAGCTGGAAAAACTATGTTCCTATGCTTTACAGTCGGGCGGCATAATCACTAATGAAACAGTTGATAAAATATGCTCCAGAACTGTAGAAGCATCGGTTTATAATATCACGCGTGAGCTTTTTTCGGGTCGCCTGAATGAAGCTATGAAGCTGTTGTCTGACCTGTTTTATATGCGTACTAAGCCGTTAGCTATTCTTGCTTGCATTGCCGATACCTATATTGATATTTATCGTCTGCTTGCGGCAGGTAAAGCGGGTGTTCCAAAATCCAAGGCGGCAAAGCAGTTTGGTTATGGAAATCGTGCGTTTAGACTTGATTATGCAGAACGTTATGCTAAGCAATTAAGCCCCCAAGCCGTAAATTTGTCTTTGGAAGCAATTTTGGAGGCGGATTCAAAACTCAAAGGCGCTAAGGATGACCCTAAAATCGTTATGGAATCCTTGTTAATTACCCTAGCATTTATAAAATCTAAAGGGGTGCGGCCTTGATAAATATAAAACAAACCATAGTGGTTGAGGGAGTTTACGATAAAATTAAACTTGAAAGTTTAATATCTTCACCCATAATAACCACAAATGGCTTTTCAATATTTAAGGAGCACGAAAAGCAACAATTGCTAAAAGAAATAGCAAATAAAACCGGCATAGTAATCTTGACCGATAGCGACCACGCAGGCTTTCAAATTCGCAATTTTATTGCTGATATTTTACCTGAGGGCAGTTATCGGCACGTCTATATACCTGAAATTAAAGGCAAAGAAAAGCGCAAAGAAAAGCCTTCTGCCGAAGGGCTACTTGGTGTTGAAGGAGTAACTTTAGAGGTGCTTCAAAACGCCTTTTTGAAAGCAGGACTTATGTGTGATGAAACGCCATATACTCCGCAAATTGATACGGCTTGCCTTTTTGAATTAGGCCTTAACGGAGGGCAGGGAAGTAAAGCACGCCGTGAAGCTCTGCTTCGCAAACTTCAATTGCCTGCGGCTATGTCGGCAAAGCAGATACTTACTGTGCTTAATATTTTGTTTACTAAACAGGAGTTTGAAAATCTTGTTAAAAATTTAGAGGTTTAAAAGGAAGAATAGTAATGATAATAATGTCAGTTGATATCGGTACTGTTCGCACCGGTGTTGCGGTGAGTGATATGGGTGAGAGTTTTGCCTTTCCTAAAGAGGTAATAACCGAGCGTAACCGAGAAAACCTTATTGCAACTCTGGCAAAAAAGGCTACAGAATATAATGCCGAATTGATAGTGGTAGGTCACCCTAAAAATATGGACTCCAGTGAGGGCTTTAAGGCTAAGGAGTGCGCCGCAGCGGCAGAGGAATTAAAAAAAGCAACAGGTCTTGAAACTGTGTTGTGGGATGAGCGTTGCACAACAGTTATGGCTCATACTGCACTAAATAATACCAACACAAGGGGCAAAAAGCGTAAACAAACGGTTGATGCGGTTGCTGCTACAATGATTCTTGAAAGTTATCTGCGCTACCGCCAATTAAACAAATAAAAACGAGATGGTTATCAAACCATCTCGTTTTTTATTTCGGTTATCAATTTTTCTAAAGCCTCACAAAATGCTTTATCATCGGCTTCGGTGCGTTTTTTAGGGCCCTTTAAATGATGCTTTGAATGTGAATTGCGTGCTTTTTTACTTTCATACCTTTGTGCTAACAGTAAATCAATATTTTGGTCGGTGTATAGCATACCGCTTTGGTGAATACAATAGCAACCTCGTGAAAGTGCCATTGCCGCAACGCCGTAATCCTGAGTTATAACGATGTCGCCTTTACTGCAAAGGTTAATCAGCGCAAAATCAACTGCATCTGCACCTGCGCTTACGGTTATTACCTCGCTATAATCAGATTTGAATATGTGATTTGTATCGCATAAAATGACTACCCTAATGCCGTGCATTTTTGCGATTTGCTCGGTTTGACGAACAACAGGGCAGGCATCTGCATCAATAAAAATTGTCATTATTACACTCCGTAGTTGTTTTTATCCATATTAAAAAGTTCTTTTGCAAACCAAACCTCATTTACAGTAAAAGTTTTTGAGTTTAGGTATTCTAAAATACCTCCGTCCGAATCAAATGCAAAGGTAAGCTCGTAGGAATAAAGCGCTTGGTGTTTAAAGCCTTTTTTCTTATCAGCGCTGTTTTTACCGTACTTTCCGTCACCTAATAATGGGTGCCCAATTGATGCTAAGTGAGCACGGATTTGATGGGTGCGCCCTGTTAATAAATGTACTTTAAGTAAAGCAAGACCATCTTTCTGTGCTAAAACCTTGTAATGGGTTTTAATAGTTTTGGTATTTTCGTTCATTTTATTTTTTAGGAAAACACGGTTTTTGTCTTGGTCTTTTTCTAAATATCCCTCTAAGGTTGCTTCACGCTTTTTAGGAACACCGTGTGTTACGCAAAGATAATACTTATCAATTTCACGGTATTTGATTTTATCACATAAAATTCGCAAGGCTTCGGCATTCTTGGCGGCTATTACTATACCGCCTGTGTTGCGGTCAATTCGGTTTGCTAACGCCGGTTTAAAGCTGTGTTCATTTTCAGGGTCGTACTCGCCCTTTTCGTACAAATATTTTTGTATGCGGCCAATGAGAGTGTCGCAATACTCGGTTTTGTCAGGGTGGCAGAGTAGCCCTTGTTTTTTGTCGGCTAATAAAATGTTTTCGTCTTCATATACAATGCTTAAAGGACCATTAGCGCTCAAAAAATCATAGTTTTTGGGAACCTCAGCAAAAAACGAATCGTCAATATACATATCCACAACATCACCGCATTGTAATCTTTGGGAAATTTGAGCCCTTTTGCGGTTAACCTTGATGTGCTTGGTGCGGATATATTTGTACATCAATGATTGCGGCAAAGCACGAACTGTTTTAGTTATGAATTTGTCTAGTCGCTGGTCGGCATCGTTTGAATTGATTGTAAAACTTTTCATAAAAACCTCGAATTATCTTGCTTTTTCTACTAAATTATATATAATATTTAAATAAGAATGGGAGGTGAAGCGGATGTCCGAACTTCATAAGGGACATAGAAAACGTGTCAGAGAACGGCTTTTAAAAGAAGGTATGGAAAATATGCAACCCCATGAGGTGTTGGAATATTTACTGTTTCACGTAATTCACCGTCGCAACACTAACGAATTAGCGCATGAGCTATTAAATACATTTGGCTCTCTTGCTGATGTTTTTCACGCTCCGAGAAGCGAGTTAATGAAAATAAATGGAGTAGGGGACAAAACCGCTACATTTTTAAATATGATGGTACCCACAATGCAGGTGTACTTAGATTCCTATAAAAACGATAGGTTGTATTTTAAAAACCTTGAAGATTATGGTAGATTTGTGTACAACAAGTACCTTGGTTCAACGGTTGAAAAAATGTCGGTGCTGTGTATGGATAGCACCTATAAATTCATAGGATTTTCTTGGGTTGGCTCAGGCGATTCATCTCAAGTCAGTTTTAGTACCAAGGCTATCGTGGAGGCTGTTTTAAAATACCCTTGCACAAAGGTTGTTATTGCGCATAACCATCCAAGTGACCTTTTAATGCCGACCAAAGATGATGCAGAACTAACTAAAAAGGTTAAGAACCTGCTTTTAGCAATCGGTATAGAGTTGGAGGACCATTTGATTGTTGGTAGCGAAGAATTTATATCTTTAAGATGCTCGCAAATATTTACAGATATTTTTTAATAAAAACTGCCGAATTAGTCGGCAGTTTTTTTATTTGTTTAAGCGTTCTAACATAGCGTGCTTCTCATCCCAAAGCTGTTGTGATAAGTCTACATAATATTTATGCGGCTTTTCAAAGCGCAAAACTTCATCCCAAAGGGTGTCAATCTGTTTGCGGCAATATTCTTTAATTTCATTAGTAGTGGGTGAGAAATACACCTGTTTACCGCCCTCAAAAATCTTTTCACGCAAACGTTTGGCTGTAAAGTTTTCTACCAATTTCTTTTTCCAAGTATAATCCGGGTCAAAAATTAAATAAGGCTTGCTGTCATCAATAATTTCGTCATGCAGTGTGACTACATCGGCAATCGCTTTGCCGGTATCTCGGTCATACAAACGCCAAACCTCTTTAAAGCAGGGGGTTGTAATCTTGGCGGTATTTTCACTGATTTTAATTCTTGGTGAAAGTATGCCGTCTTCTTCAATCGCACAAAGCTTATAAACGCCGCCGAATACAGCTTCGCTTGATGCAGTAATCAAACGCTCGCCAACGCCAAAACTGTTGACTTGCGCCCCTTGAACCAGCATATCTCTAATCAAATACTCATCCAAAGAGTTTGAAACGCAAATAGCACAGTCGGGATATCCTGCATCGTCCAGCATTTTTCTGGCTTTCTTTGTAAGATAGGTAATATCACCGCTGTCAATTCGTA
Organism: Acutalibacteraceae bacterium; assembly: GCA_045660865.1. Lineage (GTDB taxonomy): Bacteria > Bacillota > Clostridia > Oscillospirales > Acutalibacteraceae > CAZRRV01. The sequence goes on from JAZREP010000014.1 coordinate 84,609, forward strand.
TACCCTTGGGTCGCTTGCCTAAAGGCTTTAAAACCTCGTCAAACACTTTTATTGCATTAGGGATACCTGATTTCAATGTGTTATAAGTATCTACTAATAATAAACAACTGTCGGGATAGCTTTGGGCGTAGGATTTGAATGCCTCGTATTCGTCCTCAAAGGTCTGTATCCAGCTGTGAGCCATTGTTCCCGAAACAGGGATGTTAAATTTCTTTCCTGCGCTAACACAGGAGGTGCCTACGCAACCGCCAATATAGGCGGCACGTGCTCCGTAAACCGAGGCATCATAACCGTGTGCACGCCTTGCGCCAAATTCCATTACTCCTCGTCCGTTTGCCGCACGCACAATCCTTGCCGCTTTTGTACAAATGAGAGATTGGTGATTTATTGTAAGCAAAAGCATAGTTTCAATCAGCATAGCCTCAATAATTCTGCCACGCACGGTGATAATCGGTTCTCCGGGGAATATAGGTGTACCCTCGGGAATTGCCCAAACATCACCTTCAAAACGGAAATCGGCTAAATAATCTAAAAATTCATCACAAAACAGATTAAGACCCTTAAAATATTCTATATCCTCTTTTGTGAATTTGAGTTCGTTAAGATATTCAATCAACTGCTCAAGTCCCGCCATAACGGCATAACCGCCGTTATCGGGTACACGGCGAAAGAACATATCAAAATATGCAATAGAATCCCTGTGACGGGAATTTAAAATGCCGTTTGCCATAGTGGCTTCATAAAGGTCCATAAGCAGTGATAAATTGTGTTGCATAATAAGACTCCCAACTTGTCTAGTTTCCCTTATTATATCAAATATTGGTAAAATTTCAATATTACCAATATAACTTTGTATAAAACATATTATTTATGAAAATAATTAGAAAACTTTTCTATTGCATTTTACAATGGGAGTGTGATACAATGTGTGAAGTAAGAAATGAATTTATAGAGTTAGGAGAATAACTTATGAAAAAATATTTGTGTTTAGTTCTGGCACTTTTGATGGTTGCCGGCTTGCTTACGGCTTGTAAGGGCAAAACCAAGGGCGACGATACTTCTTCCAAAACCTCTTCGGTTGTAAATGCTAGTGGAAATTCCGAATCAACTGTTGAAAGTCAAGAGAGTGGTAGCTCTAAAAAAGAAGAAACAAGTTCAAAAACAACAAACGGAAAAGTTGAAAATCCTTTGGATGGCGCTACAGTAACTGTTATTGTACCTGGAAAAGAAGACACTGTTGGCGGTTCCGGCGGCAGTTCTACAAACAACCCAACCGGCAACGACGGCAGCAGCTCCAATACTAGCAGCACCAGCAGTGTTGATACCGGTTGGATGCCCGGCAAATGGTAATAACGATTTAAAAGCAGGAAACGAGTTTTCCTGCTTTTTTTCGTGTATAAATCGTTGTTTTTGCGAAAAACACCTTTGACATATCTTAGAATTTATGGTATTATATACTAGATAATTTTAGATATAGGGGAGAATGTGTGTGGGTCGGCTGCTTGTGGTTTCCTCAGGTAAAGGCGGCGTAGGCAAATCTACCGTTGCGGTTGGAATAGCAACAGCATTAAGTAACAGCGGCAAAGAAACGCTTTTGGTGGATTTGGATGAGGGACTTCGTTGCTTGGACCTTATGCTGTCGGTTACAGACCGCTTGGTCTTTGATATTTCCGATGCGTTGCGTGATTTTTCAGATATTGACAAATCGATTTACCGTGTACCAAACACTGAACATTTGTGGCTAATGGCGGCACCGTCGACTGTTAGTAGTATTGATGGCGAAATACTAAGCCGTTTTGCTATGGAAATCAGCCGTCGGTTTGACTTTGTTATATTTGACTGTCCTGCAGGATTGGAAGCCAAATATTATGCAGGTATGCCCGACTTTGCAGAGCATATAGTAGTTTGCAATACCGATAAGGTTTGCGTGCGTGATGCCTTTGAAATGGCTGAAGCACTGGCAGGCTACGGCCGTAGCACTCGCTTGGTTATTAACCGCTTTATTAAAAACCGCATCACCCGTAAATATCATCAAAACATTGATAGTATAATAGATTCCTCAGGTTTACAGCTTTTAGGTGTAATCCCTGAAGATATATACATTATGTATGCCGCCGCTAAGGAGGTACCGATACAGGTCGGTCCTGCGGCTATGGCTTTTCACCGTGTTGCGGCGCGTCTTTGCGGGCGCACCGTACCGCTTAAAATTTGGAAATAGTTTTATCAGTTAGAAGGGAATAAATATGAATATCGCTTTAATTGCACATGATTCAAAAAAAGAGTTGATGGTGCAGTTTTGTATAGCTTATTGCGGCGTGCTCAGCCGTCATAAACTTTTGGCAACAGGAACTACCGGCAAACTTGTATCTGAGGCTACCGGTTTGGATATACAGCGCTTTTTAAGTGGCAGTCAAGGTGGTTCGCAGCAAATTTCGGCTCGTATCAGTTGTGATGAAATAGATTTGCTTTTGCTGTTTCGTGACCCGTTAAAACCAAAGCCGAATGAACTTGATGAGTCTGTTTTGTTAAAGCTGTGCGATGTTCACAATATCCCGGTTGCAACAAATATTGCAACGGCTGAGGCGTTAATCCACAGTCTTGAACGTGGTGATTTAGACTGGCGTGAAATTGCTAAGGATAATCGCCCGATTGAATTATAATACTAAATAAATATCAATCTTATGTTGACTACGGAAAAGTAAGTGATTAGGTCATTTCAGAGAGGGCAGTCTTGGCTGTGAACCGCCTATGAACCAATTACCGAAAAGACACCGTATGAATAAGTCGTAAGCCTGCGTTAAAGGCAATAAAGTGGAGCACTTAGTGCTCAATTAGGGTGGCACCGCGAGAATCTCTCGTCCCTTTGGGATAGGAGATTCTTTTATTTTTTTATATAAGGAGAAAATAAATGGCTGAGATAAACAAAGCACCGCGCGGAACAAATGATATTCTGCCGAGTGACATCTACAAATGGCAATTTATAGAGGAAAAGATGCTGGAAACAGCAGCATTATACGGTTTCAACGAGATTAGAACACCCGTGTTTGAACATACAGAGGTGTTTAATCGCAGTGTAGGTGATACTACCGACGTTGTTCAAAAGGAAATGTACACCTTTGAGGATAAGGGAGGACGCTCTATTACCTTGCGCCCTGAACTGACAGCAGGAGTGGTGCGCTCGGTTATAGAACACGGCGAAATCAACAATGCTTTGCCGTTAAAGGTTTGTTATATCGGCTCTTGCTATCGCTATGAAAAACCTCAAGCAGGTCGTCTGCGTGAATTTCACCAGTTTGGTGTGGAATGTTTTGGCGCAGGGGAGCCTGCCGCAGATGCCGAGGTTATTTTATTGGCCAAATCTGTCTTAGCATCTATTGGTATTACCGAGCTTTCTCTGGAAATAAATTCTATCGGCTGTCCCGATTGCCGAAAGAAATATAACGATGCGCTTAAAAAGTATTTTAATGAAAATATTGAAACCTTGTGCGGAACCTGTAAAGACCGCTTAGAGCGTAATCCTATGCGTATTTTGGATTGCAAATCTCCTGTTTGCAAGGAAATTGCAGCCGATGCGCCTGTTATGATTGATTATCTTTGTGATGAATGTAAAACACACTTTGAACAGGTTAAAGAGCATCTTACAGCGGCAAATGTAGCCTTTACAGTTAACCCGAAAATTGTAAGAGGTTTGGATTATTACACAAAAACCGTTTTTGAATTTGTGTCCGGCTCAATTGGCGCGCAGTCTACCGTTTGCGGCGGTGGCAGGTATGATGGATTGGTATCACAAATGGGTGGTCCCCAATTACCTGCGCTCGGCTTTGCTATGGGTATTGAACGTGTTTTAATGGTTGCTGAAGCCAGCGGTATAGAATACCCTGCACCTTGCGGTCCCGATGTTTATATCGCCCCTATGGGTCAAGCAGCACAACTGTATGCTACTCGCCTTTGCGCTGCCTTGCGTGAAGAAGGCTTTGCCGCTTTAACTGACATTTCGGGCAGGGGATTAAAGGCTCAAATGAAATATGCAAACAAATGCGGTGTAAAATTTACCGCTGTGCTCGGTGATGATGAGCTTGCAAACAAAGTGTGCAAAATAAAGGATATGGCAACAGGCGAAGAAACCGAAACAAATTTAGACAGTTTTGTTGAAGAGGTTTATAGGCTCACACACGAACAGGCTTTGAGAAACCTTGAAATCTCTTTGGAGGAATAATTATGCAGTTAGATAGAATGAATGATTTGCGCCGTACCGTTTACTGCGGCGAACTCAGAAAAGAAAATATAGGGGATACTGTAGTCGTTTGCGGCTGGGTACAACGCCAACGTGATTTGGGACAAATTATTTTTATTGATTTGCGTGATAAAACAGGTATAGTGCAATTGGCTTTTGACGATAAAACCGACCGCACCTTGTTTGAAAAAGCCTTCCAAACACGTAGTGAATATGTTGTTATGGCTAAGGGTGTTGTTCGTATGCGCTCTTCTATTAACAAAGACATTCCTACCGGAGATGTTGAGATAGAGGTTAGCGATTACCGTGTGCTCGCAGAGGCTAAAACACCGCCTTTTGAAATTTTAGAAAACTCTCCCGTTAAGGAAGATTTGCGTTTGGCCTATCGTTATCTTGATTTGCGCCGCCCCGATATGCAGGAAGCAATTATTGCCAGACACAAGATTGTAAAATGCGCGCGAGATTACTATGACGAAAACGGATTTATTGAGGTTGAAACCCCGATTCTAATTAAATCTACACCTGAGGGTGCCCGTGACTATCTTGTGCCTTCACGTGTTCATAAAGGTAGCTTCTTTGCCTTGCCTCAGTCACCGCAGCTGTACAAACAATTGCTTATGATGTCGGGTTTTGACCGTTATATGCAAATTGCACGTTGCTTCCGTGATGAAGATTTGCGTGCTGACCGTCAGCCTGAATTTACCCAAATTGACTTGGAAATGTCCTTTGTTGATGAAGATGATGTTATCCGTGTTAATGAAGGCTTTATGAAATACCTTTTCAAAAGAATGTTTGATTTGGATGTTCAAACACCTTTTAAGCGTTTGCCCTATAAAGAGGCAATGAATCTTTATGGCTCCGATAAACCCGATACCCGTTTCGGCTTGGAGCTTTGTGACCTTACAGATGTACTTTCAAACAGTGAATTTAAGGTATTTTCCTCCGCTATTGAGGGCGGTGGCAGTATACGAGCCATTTGTGTGCCTGACAGCGCTGATAAACTTACCCGTAAGGTTATTGATAAGCTTACCGAGTTTGTTAGAGATTATGGTGCAAAAGGATTAGCATATACACGAGTTACTGCCGAAGGTACAACCTCCTCCTTTGAAAAATTCCTTTCAGAAAAAGAAATTTCTGCAATTTGGGAGAAAACAGGCCTTAAAGAAAACGGTGTATTGTTTGTTGTGGCTGATAGTGATAATCAGGTTGTTTATGATGCTCTTGGAGCATTGCGTGTCGAACTCGCTAAACGCCTCGATTTAATAGATAAATCACGCTTTGACTTCCTTTGGGTTGTTGATTTTCCGCTCTTTGAGTACGATAAAGAGGAAAATCGCTATGTTGCAAAGCATCATCCTTTCACATCACCTAAGGACGGGGATTTCGATAAGCTTGAAACAGCACCCGGGGAAACTCTTGCAAAGGCGTATGATTTGGTGCTTAACGGCACCGAGGTTGGTGGCGGCTCCATTCGTATCAGCACCCCTGATTTACAGGCAAAAATGTTCAAAGCTTTGGGCTTTACTGCCGAGGAAGCCAAGGAACGTTTTGGCTTCTTGATGGATGCCTTTAATTACGGCGCACCTCCTCACGGTGGTATGGCTTACGGCTTAGACCGTTTGGTTATGCTTATGCTCGGCCGTGATTCTATCCGTGATGTTATAGCTTTCCCGAAGGTAGCAAATTCAAGTGAATTGATGAGCGGCGCACCCTCGTTTGTTGATAAAAAACAACTCGAAGAGCTGCACATTGCCACTTGTGAACAAGAATAAGTGAAATAAAGCGGTTGTACTGTCTGTACAACCGCTTTTTTAATGCATTTTTCGCATAAAAACTCTTGTATTGCAACTAAAAAAATGTTATAATATATTGAATTATTGTATCGCTTTTTATCAATACTATTTTGGGGTGATACAATAATGAAAGAAAAAAATGATAATACCGAAAATGAGCAGACAGAAGGCCTGTCAAAAGAACAGTTTGAGCAGATACGTGATTTCGGTGCAATTACCGAAACAAAGGGCAAATACAATATCCATTGCCTAACCGTTATAGGCCAGATAGAGGGGCATTATATTCTGCCTGCGCAGAACAAAACAACTAAGTATGAACACGTTATTCCGCAGCTGGTTGCAATAGACCAGGATATGGATATTGATGGTCTTCTTATCCTTTTAAATACCGTTGGCGGTGATGTTGAAGCGGGTTTAGCAATTGCTGAATTGATAGCAGGTATGAAAAAGCCTACCGTTTCGCTCGTTCTGGGCGGCGGTCATTCAATTGGTGTGCCGCTGGCAGTATCGGCAAAGAAATCTTTTATAGTAAGCTCTGCCACTATGACTATTCATCCTGTGCGCACTACGGGGTTGGTTCTCGGTGTTCCGCAAACCTTTGATTATTTTGATAAAATGCAGGATAGAATTACCCGTTTTGTTATTGAAAACTCTTCTATATCCGAGCAGGAATTTACAAGCCTTATGATGAACACTAGTGAACTGGTAACCGATGTCGGCACTATGCTTGATGGTGAAGCGGCGGTACAAAAAGGTTTGATAGATTCTCTTGGCGGTTTAAGTGATGCTGTTTCCTGCCTTTACGATATGATTGAGGGTGAGCAGTAATGCTTTATACAATCATACCAATTGAATTTGTACTTTCGGATAAATTTAAGCCACAGCCAAAGGTAGAAACGTTAGCGTTAAAGAACGGTATTATAGAAACAAGACGCACTTTAAAGGGTAGAGAAATCTCCCATCTTTTTTCAACCAACTTAAAGGATTATTTAAACCCGCATTATTCTCCGGGTCAGATTATAGATTAATTGATATTTGGGGTGTATTATGGCTACTAAAAAGAAAAGAAAAACAAGTTCCACAGCCACAGCAATTAAAAAACAGGAGGCGGCACAGCGCAGAGCAATGGCTGCTGGCCGCCGACAGATGCTGGCAATCATTTTGTTTGCAGTTTCGCTCTTTTTATTCTTTGTAACAGTGATTAAAGGCGAAAATGCTTGGTTGGGGTTACATAATTTCCTGTTTGGTATGTTTGGTATATGTGCTTATATCTGGCCGTTTATGCTCGGCCTTGTTGCTGTGCTTTGCGCTTTGGACAAGCTTTACGGTAAGGTTAGCGCAAAGGTAGCAGAAGCCTCCTTTATGATTGTGCTTATCAGTTCAGCTATTGATATCTTTTCTAAGCACGCTAACACAATGACCTTCGCTGAACACATTAAGCATAGCTACGGTCTTGGCATCGCCTTTAACAACGGCGGCTTTTTCGGCGCCCTTGTAGGCCATCCGCTTGTAGCTTTGTTTGGTCAGGTCGGCGCATCCATTACTGTTTGTCTGCTTATCTTTGTTTTCTTTATGCTGATTACAGGCACCACCTTGATTACACTCTTTAAGTCTATTGCTACTCCGGTTAAGAAATTGGAGAAGCATGCTGAAAGCACCTTTGCAGTTGTAGAGGAGGACGAAGATGAAGAAAAAGCAACCGAACAAAAGGATAAATCGAGTAAAAAGGCTCGCTTTAATGTTGACGTTGCGCTTGATGATAATAAGCCTGAAGAGCCTCCTATGACCGAAAAACAGAAAAAGTTAATTGATTCATATCACGGTAAGAATACAGAGGTTAACGCTGAGGAAATACCCAATGAAGACGGTTCAGCAGAAGACCCGCTGATTCAAAAAATCAATAAATCTATTGATGATAAGAAAGAACAACTTAAAACTGGTGGTTTCACACCGCCTGAGCCGGATGTTATAGAGAGCTTATATAACTATCCGCCGGTATCCTTACTTAAAGAAATTCCATATAAAAACGAAAAGCTTTTAAAGAGCGAAATGGAAAACACAGCCACTCGTCTTATCGAAACCTTGCAAAGCTTCGGTGTTGAGTGTCGTATACTTAATATCAGCCGTGGTCCTGCCGTTACACGTTATGAATTACAGCCCTCGGCAGGTGTACGTATAAGCAAAATTACTAACCTTGCAGACGATATCGCAATGAGTCTTGCTGCTTCAGGTGTCCGTATTGAGGCGCCGATTCCCAATAAAGCCGCTATCGGTATTGAGGTACCAAACCGCAGTACAAGTATGGTTGGTATTCGTGAAATTATTGACAGCAACTCATTTACCAGTGCGAAGAGCAAGCTTGCCGTTTGTCTTGGTAAGGATATTGCCGGTGAAAATATCGTTACCGATATTGCTAAGATGCCGCACGGACTTATTGCAGGTGCTACCGGTTCCGGTAAATCTGTTTGCATAAACTCAATTATTATAAGCTTGTTGTACAAAGCTACTCCCGATGAGGTTAAACTCCTTATGATTGACCCGAAGGTTGTAGAGCTTGGTATATATAACGGTATTCCGCATCTGCTTGTTCCGGTAGTTACCGACCCGCGTAAAGCGGCGGGTGCTCTCGGTTGGGCAGTAACCGAAATGGAAAAGCGTTATAAAATCTTTGCTGAAAATGAGGTCCGCAATCTTGAAGGTTATAATCAATTAGCCTCTAAGCGTGATGACCTTACAAAAATGCCTCATATCGTTATCATTGTTGATGAGTTGGCAGACTTGATGATGACAGCTCCAAAAGAGGTTGAGGAGGCTATTTGCCGAATTGCTCAAAAGGCTCGTGCAGCAGGAATGCATTTGCTTGTTGCTACTCAGCGTCCCTCTGCCGATATAGTTACAGGTCTTATTAAATCAAACATTCCCACACGTGTTGCTTTTGCAGTATCCTCTTATGTGGATAGCCGTATTATTTTGGATGACGGTGGTGCCGAAAAACTGATGGGTCGAGGAGATATGCTCTTCTTACCGGTTGGCTCAACTAAACCTACTCGTATCCAAGGCTGTTTTGTTAGTGACGATGAGGTTGAAGCCGTTGTAGATTATATCAAGGGCGATGCAAAGGCCGAGTATGATGATGATGTAATCAATGAAATTGACCGCCAGGCAGCAAAGGAAAAACAGGGTAAAGGCTCTGCTTCGGTTGATGCTGATTCCGGTGACGGAGACCCGCTGTTCTTCCAGGCTGTTGAATGTGTTGTAGAGGCAGGACAAGCATCCACCTCATTGTTACAACGCCGTTTGAAGCTCGGTTATGCCCGTGCTGCCCGTATTGTTGATGAAATGGAGCAAAAGGGTGTAGTAGGACCCTATGAAGGCTCTAAACCTCGTCAAGTTCTGCTTTCAAAGGCTCAGCTTTTAGAAATGCAGGCAGAAGCGGGAGAATAGCATGCAGTTTTTACCAATAACAAAAGCAGATATGCTAAGTGCTGGGTGGGACAGTGTTGACTTTGTCTTTGTTACAGGCGACGCTTATGTTGACCACCCCTCCTTTGGCACAGCAATACTGACTCGTTTGCTGGAAGCTGAAGGGTACCGTGTTGCAATTTTGTCGCAACCGAATTTTAAATCAAATGAGGATTTTAAACGATTCGGTAAACCACGCTTAGGTTTTATGATAAATGCGGGTAATATTGACTCAATGGTAGCTCACTATACCGCCGCAAAACGTAAGCGTAGTGATGATGCGTATTCACCCGGCGGTAAGGCTGGCAGACGCCCCGATAGAGCGGTTACAGTATATTCCCGTTTAGCTAGAGAAGCTTACCCCGATGTGCCGATTGTTATCGGCGGATTAGAGGCTTCGCTTCGCCGCTTTGCGCATTATGATTATTGGGCTGATACGGTTATGCCTTCGGTGCTGGTTGACAGTAAGGCAGACCTGCTCGTTTTCGGTATGGGCGAGAGCCAAATTTTAGAGATAGCCGACAGACTTAATAAGGGTGAAAACGTTAGTGAATTAACCGACATTAAAGGCACCTGCTATTTGACAAAAAGCATTGAAGGCTTAAAGGGAATTCGCATAGCCTCTTTTGAAAAATGCGCCAATGAAAAAACAGCCTATGCTGAGGCTTGCCGTATAGAATATGATGAGCACGATGCTGTGCGTGGCAAAAAACTCTTTCAACCTCACGGCAAACTGTTTTTAGTACAAAATGAGCCTATGCCACCGCTCACAACCGAAGAGCTGGATAGGGTTTATTCTTTGCCGTATGCAAGATACTATCATCCGTCTTACGAAAAATTAGGCGGTGTGCCTGCAATTGAGGAAGTTGAGTTTTCTCTAACCCATAACCGTGGTTGCTTTGGCGCCTGCAACTTTTGTTCAATTGCTTTTCACCAAGGCCGCCAAATTTCCTGCCGAAGTGATGAATCGGTTTTAGCTGAGGCTGAAATTTTAACTAAAAGCCCCCATTTTAAAGGCTATATACACGATGTTGGCGGCCCAACAGCTAATTTCCGCCGCACATCTTGTGATAAACAATTAAAGCAAGGTCTTTGCAAGGGCAAAAAATGTTTGGCGCCCGAGCCTTGCAAACAATTAAAAGTAGACCATTTAAAGTACATAAGTTTGCTTAGAAAAATCCGTGAAATTAAGGGAATAAAAAAGGTCTTTATTCGTTCAGGCATTAGGTTTGATTATTTGATGGCCGATACATCAGACGAATTTTTTAAAGAATTAGTTGCAAACCATGTCAGCGGACAATTAAAGGTCGCACCAGAGCATTGTTCTGCATATGTGCTTGATAAAATGGGCAAGCCGCACATTGAAAGTTATTTGAAATTTGCAAAGAAATTTTATAAATACACAAAGCAAATTGGCAAAGAACAGTATTTAGTTCCGTATTTGATGTCCAGCCATCCGGGTTGCCGTTTAAAGGATGCTGTTGAGCTTGCGCTGTTTTTAAAGCGTGAAAAAATCAGACCTGAACAGGTGCAAGATTTTTATCCCACACCGGGTACAATATCAACCTGTATGTATTACACAGAACTGGACCCGTACACTTTAAAGCCTGTTTATGTACCTAAAACTGCAGAGGATAAGGCTTTGCAGCGTGCTTTATTGCAATATTTCCGTGCGGAAAATTATGATAAAGTGCATAAAGCTTTGATTATGGCAGGTAGAAAAGATTTAATAGGCACTGCGCCTAATTGTCTTATAAGACCAAAGGCAGGTAGCAGACAGCCTGTGCAAAATCAAAGAAAAAGCTATAAACAACAATCTCATAAGTGGGATGGTAAAACAAGGAGAAAAAGATGATTGTTATAGACCGCTTTGAAGGCGAATTTGCTGTGTGCGAATTTGACGGAGAAATGATATCTATCCCTAAAAGTTCACTTCCGGCTTCTGCCAAAGAGGGAACAGCGTTGGAATTAGTTGTTAAGGATAATTCTGCTGACCGTACTCGTATAGCTAATAAGCAAAATAGTTTGTTTAAATAAAAATGCCGCCCAAAGGCGGCATTAAAGATGGACTTTATCAAATTGTTTGTTTAGTGTGTTGTGTTGTGGGTAACAACTTCGTCACGCTCACGGAACAGCAACGAAACACACCAAATGCCGGCTAGTGCGATAACGGTGTAAATAATTCTGGCAATCAGAGAATCTGCACCGCCAAACAGCCAGGCAACCGCATCGAACTGAAAGAGTCCAACGCCGCCCCAGTTGAGCGCGCCCAAAATTACCAGTATAAGGCATATCCTGTCAAGCATAATTTTCAACTCCTTTGTTTTATATTTCTATTTTTAACGGGAATTTTAAAATTATACAATCACTTAAAATTATTTAAAAATTGGCTGCACTGAGGAAAATATGAAGAAAAACGATGTAATTGAATTACAAATTACCGATATGACTGCTGAGGGCAACGGTGTCGGCAGATATGAGGGTATGGCTGTGTTCGTGCCTTTTGCCGCAATCGGCGATAAATTAGAGGTGCTGATAGTAAAGGTTAAATCTAATTTTTGCTACGGTAAAATTTTATCAATAATTGAACCCTCTAAAACCAGATGCTCTGCTGATTGTGATGCATTTTTTAAATGCGGCGGCTGTGCTTTCAGACATATTTCTTATAGTGAAGAGCGCCGAATAAAAGAAAAATTTGTGGTTGATTGTTTTCGTAAAATTGGCGGTTTGGAGATACAAATTGAAAATTTTCTTTTTGACTCGCCTACAGCTTACCGCAATAAAGCTCAATACCCGTTTTGCAAAACTGAAGAGGGTATAAAGGCAGGTTTTTTTGCTCGCCGTAGCCATAGAGTAATACCCAGCACTGAATGTGCAATACAACCGCCCGAATTTTCTGAAATCTTGCAAGTTGTTTGCAAGGTTGCCGATAAACTGGAATTAACAGTTTATGATGAAACAACGGGAATGGGACTCTTGCGCCACGTTTTTCTGCGTAAAGCGGAAAAGACAAATGAATATATGGTGGTGCTTGTAATTAACGGCAACACCTTGCCCGGCGCAAATGAATTCAAGGATGAACTTTTAACGCTTTTAGGTGAGCGGTTAATAAGTTTTCAAATAAATATAAATACTAAAAATACTAATGTGGTGCTCGGAAAAGAATGTCGAGTGCTTTACGGTAAAGGCTATATAACCGATATCCTTTGCGGCAAAAAGATAAGAATTTCACCGCTCTCTTTTTACCAAGTTAATCGCACTATGGCAGAAAAGTTATACGGCCAGGCGGCGGTGTACGCAGAGCCTCGTGGCAAATGCATTCTTGATTTATACTGCGGTGCAGGTACAATCGGTCTGTCAATGGCTGATGATGCCAAGCAGGTTATAGGTGTTGAAATTGTTGAACAGGCAGTTGAGGATGCTCGTGTAAATGCTGTTGAAAACAATGTGAAAAACATTTCCTTTATATTGGATGATGCCTCGGGTGCCGCCGAAAAATTATCAAAGCAAGGTTTAAAACCTGATGTCGTTATTGTTGACCCGCCAAGAAAAGGTTGCAGTGTAGAACTGCTTGAAACAATAGAAAACGAAATTTCGCCTAAGAATTTGGTTTACATTTCTTGCGACCCAGCAACCCTTGCAAGAGATTGTAAACATCTAACTCAAAATGGCTATAATATAGTTTCTGCAACAGTTGCAGATTTATTTCCAAGAACACCGCACGTTGAAACGGTAGCATTATTAAGTCGGAAAATCGACGTGCACAAAATGAAACTAAATTCTGCTCCCTTTGAGATGATGAAGAGTGGTGAAAAAACTATCGAACTTCGTTTGTATGATGAAAAGCGTCAGAAAATTAAAACAGGTGATAAGATAGTTTTCACTAATAATACTAACGGGGAAACGCTTAATACAACTGTTGTGAAATTGCATAGGTTTAATTCTTTCGACGAATTATATAAATCTTTGCCTTTATTACAATGTGGATATACAAGCGAAAATATTGATAAAGCAACATCTGCCGATATGGAACATTATTATTCAGTTGAAGAACAGAAAAAATACGGTGTTGTTGGCATTGAACTTTGCCGACCTAATGGAATCACATAAGAAAGTTGCGTTTTGCTAAATCGTGACAGTGAATAATACAGGAAGTGAAGAGAATGAATAATTTTGGCTTTATGAAAATTGCCTGTGCTACACCAAAGGTGCGTGTAGCAAACCCTAAATTTAATAGTGTACAAATAATGCAGGCGATTGAAATGGCGGCACAAAATGGTGCCAATTTGCTGTTGTTACCTGAATTATCAATCAGCGGATACACTTGTGCCGATTTATTTTTCCAAGATACACTTTTAGACGCTTGTCTTACAGCGCTTAGTGATATTCGTGACTTCACAGCCTCTTACTCTATGCCTGTAGTTGTTGGTTTACCTTTAAAAAACAACGATTTTTTATATAACACAGCCGTAGTACTTTATAAAGGTGAGGTGCTTGGTGTTGTGCCAAAGGCTTACACTGCGAATTACAGTGAGTTTTATGAAAAACGTTGGTTTGCAAGCGGTATTAATGCTACCGAAACCGAGGTTTCATTGTTCGGCAAAAAGGTGCCTTTCGGCAAACTACTATTCAAGTTAAACCCTCTTTGCACAATGGGTGTTGAAATTTGTGAGGACCTTTGGGTAACAGTGCCGCCAAGCAGTATGATGGCTTTGCAGTCGGCAAACTTGATTTTAAATTTATCTGCAAGCAACGAAGCCGTTGCAAAAAATGAATACCGCAAGGAATTGGTTAAAAATCAAAGTGCGCGCTGTTTGGCCGCTTATGCTTTTGTCAGCTCCGGAGTAGGGGAATCTACTACTGATTTAGTGTTCGGCGGTTCTGCATTGATTGCTGAAAACGGAAAAGTGCTCTGTGAGGGTGAACGCTTCTCGCAAGAGGGCGGAATCGTTTATGCCGATATAGATTTCCAAAAGCTTAAAGCTATGCGAAAAGCAAATTCCTCCTTTTTAGATAACAGCCGTGATTTTGAAAAGGACTACCGCATTATTGAATGTGAGCCTGTATCAATGCTTGATACTCAGTATTTTACAAGATGTTATGAGGCGTTGCCTTTTGTACCGAGTGAAAGAGAAGTCTTGGCTGAGCGTTGTGAGGAAATTTTAAACATTCAAGCAACAGGTTTGGCAAAACGCTTGTCCCATACAGGTCTTAAAAAGGCGGTGGTGGGAATTTCGGGTGGACTTGATTCTACATTAGCACTTTTAGTATGTGTTAAAGCAATGAAACTGCTAAACCTGCCGTTAGAAAATATTATAGGTATAACGATGCCGGGGTTCGGCACTACTGACCGCACATATACTAATGCTATTAAAATGATGCAGGCTTTGGGTGTTACGATTCGTGAAATCAGTATCAAAGATACTTGTATCAGCCACTTTAATGATATCGGTCACGATATAGAAATAAAGGATATTACCTATGAGAATGCTCAAGCAAGGGAACGCACCCAGATTTTAATGGACGTTGCCAATGCTTCGGGTGCCTTGCAGATTGGTACAGGAGATTTGAGTGAGGCGGCTATGGGTTGGTGCACCTATAATGGTGACCACATGAGTATGTATGGTGTTAATGCAGGTGTTCCCAAAACTTTGGTGCGTCATCTTGTAGACCATATTGCAAATAAAGAAACAGGTGTTTTGCAGGTTGTTTTAAAGGATATACTTGATACGCCTGTAAGCCCGGAACTTCTTCCGCCTGATGAAAACGGTAATATTGTGCAAAAAACCGAGGATAATATCGGTCCCTATGAGTTGCATGACTTTTTCCTTTATCACTTTTTCCGCTATGGTGCAAAGCCTGAAAAGCTAGTGTTCTTGGCAAAGCAAGCATTTGGCGGCCGTTATAGTGAAGAGGTTATACGTAAATGGTTAAAGCTTTTCTTAAAGCGGTTTTTCGTTAGCCAGTTTAAGCGCTCGTGTACGCCTGATGCACCTAAGGTTGGCTCTGTAAATCTTAGCCCAAGAGGTGATTGGCGTATGCCAAGCGATGCTGATTTTTTGGCTTGGGTTGAAAGCCTAAATGATGGTGACGAATTTTAAATAAAAGTGTTTTAATCCTGAAAGGAAGTATTATAAATGGAGAAAATGTGGGCAGGCAGGTTTCAAAAACAACTTAATGAAACCGCAAACGACTTCAATTCTTCTATCCGTGTAGATTCAAGAATGTATAAACAGGATATTTTGGGTTCAGTTGCTCATGCCGAAATGTTGGGTAAGCAGGGAATTATAGATATAGCAGAAGCCGAGAAAATTACAGCGGCACTCGTTGGTATTTTAGAGGATATTGAAAACGGAAAGCTTACCTTTGATATGCAAAGCGAAGATGTTCATATGTTTGTTGAGGCAGAGCTTACTAAGCGTATTGGCGATACAGGTAAGCGATTACATACTGCACGCAGCCGTAACGACCAGGTTGCTTTGGATATTCGTTTGTATATGCGTGATGAGTCGCAAGAAGTAATAGAATTGCTTTATAAAACCATAGAGGTTATAACAAACAAGGCTGAGCAATACAGTGATGCTATTATGCCGGGTTACACCCATTTGCAGCGTGCACAACCGATTACATTTGGTCATCATTGTATGGCTTATGCGTCAATGTTCAAGCGTGATATTACCCGTATTCAGGATGCGGTAAAGCGTATGAATTACTGCCCGCTGGGCTCGGCTGCTTTGGCAGGCACAACCCATGCAATTGACCGTAATTACACAGCTGAAAAGCTTATGTTTACAGCTCCCGTAACAAACAGCTTGGACGGAGTTTCTGACCGTGACTTTTTAATAGAGTTAGCTTCCGCCTTTGCGACTGTTATGATGCACCTTTCACGTTTTTGTGAGGAAATAATACTTTGGTCATCCTTTGAATTTAAGTTTGTTGAGTTGGATGACGCTTATTCTACCGGCTCAAGTATTATGCCGCAAAAGAAAAACCCCGATATGGCGGAGCTTATTCGTGGAAAAAGCGGTAGGGTATACGGTGATTTAATAGCATTACTTACACAAATGAAAGGTTTGCCCTTAGCATATAATAAGGATATGCAGGAAGATAAGGAAGCAGTGTTTGACAGCCTTGATACTGTTAAACAGTGCTTGGAAATCTTTATCCCTATGTTTGATACAATGCAAATTCTTACAGAAAATATGCGTAAAGCGGCTGCCGGCGGCTTTATCAATGCAACCGATTGTGCAGATTACCTTGTAAAGAAGGGTCTGCCCTTCCGTTCGGCATATAAAATAGTAGGCCAGTTAGTTGCATACTGTATAGAAAACAATAAGGATTTGGAAAGTCTTAACTTGGAAGAATACCGTGCTTTTAGCGATATATTTGATAATGATGTTTATGATGCTATTGCGCTTGAAAATTGCGTAGCGTCACGTGTATCTTTTGGTGGCACAGGCTTTGAATCAGTTAAGCAACAAATCAAAGATACAAAGGAATTTCTAAAAGGGATAGAAAATGCGTAAAACAAAAATTGTATGTACAATCGGCCCTGCTTGCTCTGACGAGGCAACCTTGACCGAAATGTGTGAAAAGGGTATGAATGTTGCCCGTCTTAATTTCTCCCACGGTACACATGCCGACCATCAGGCGAGAATTGATTTAATTAAAAAAGTAAGAAACAAATTAAATTTACCAATTGCTATAATGCTTGATACAAAAGGTCCGGAATACCGTATAAAGACTTTTAAGGACGGCAAGGTGTTTCTAAACGAGGGTGACACCTTTACATTTACTACTCAAGATATTGAGGGCAGTAAAGACGGTGTTTCGGTAAGCTATTCAGGATTGGCAAATGATTTAGAGGTTGGCGACATTATCCTTTTAAATAATGGTTTGCTTAAATTCGAGGTTGAAAGTAAAACTGAAACCGATTTGATTTGTAAAGTGCTTATCGGCGGTGAACTTTCAGACCGCAAGAGTATGAGCTTTCCAAACAAAGTTCTGCACCAGGATTATTTAAGCGAGCAGGATAAAAAAGACATCCTTTTTGGAATTGAAAACGATATAGACTATATTGCATGTTCTTTTGTATCCTGCAAGCAGGATTTGTTGGATATTAAAGAATTTTTAAATGAAAATAAACATGAGCATATTGGTCTTATTGCTAAGATTGAAAACCAAGCAGGTATAGACAATATTGAGAGTATTTGTACTGAATGTGAAGGCATTATGATAGGCAGGGGAGATATGGGTGTAGAAATCCCGTTTGATGAACTGCCGGCGGTACAAAAAAAGCTTATTACAAAATGCCGTATGCTCGGCCGCAGAGTAATTACCGCTACCGAAATGTTAGAGTCTATGATACACAACGCTAGACCGACTCGTGCCGAAATTTCAGACGTGGCAAACGCTGTTTACGACGGTACAAGTGCGGTTATGCTTTCTGGCGAAACTGCGGCAGGAAAATATCCTGCATTAGCGGTTGAAACCATGTCTAAAATTGCCGAAACTACCGAAAAGAGCATCCATTATGATAAGCGTTTTCGCAACGCTGATTTTAAAACCAGAAATATGGTTGACTCTATTTCTCATGCTACTTGCGGTATGGCGATTGATATAGGAGCTAAAGCCATTGCAGTTTGCTCGCTTTCGGGTATGACGGCTCGTATGGTGTCTCGCTTTCGGTCACCTGTTGATATTTTGGGTGTTACAACTAATGAGAAAACTTGGCGCCGCCTTGCTCTTTCTTGGGGTGTAGTACCGATTATGTGTGAACAGTTCACTTCAATTGAGGTGCTGTTCTATACTGCCAAAAATTTAGCTAAAGATGTGTTTGACCTTAAAAGCGGCGACCATATTGTCATAACCGGAGGTATCACCAATGGTGAATCCGGCAACACGAATTTAATAAAAATAGAAACCATTTAAGTGCCCTAAAATTTTTTTTGTTATAATAACGGCGATATATGTAATCATATTATTATAATAAAAAAGAGGGTTGGTATTATGACTATTGGCGAAAAAATTATTTATTTGCGTACAGCGGCGGATATTTCACAAGAACAGTTGGCTGAAAAAATAGCGGTTTCCCGCCAATCTGTTTCAAAATGGGAAATGGACCAGGCGCTCCCTCAAATCAGTAATGTTTTACAGCTTTGTGAATTATTTAATGTTTCACCAAACGAGCTTCTGTATGACAAAATAGATATAAACAAGAATGTTGACGGCATCCAACTGGAAAACAAATATTTTGGTACAGATGGATTCAGAGGCGAAGCAAATATTGATCTTACATCTATGCAGGCGTATAAGGTAGGCAGATTTTTAGGTTGGTATTATTCGTCAGCGCTATCGGGTTGCAATAAAGCAGGATACCGCCCAAGAATAGTAATAGGCAAGGACACTCGCCGTTCCAGTTATATGCTGGAGTATTCAATTGTTGCCGGCATAACCGCTTCAGGTGCGGATGCTTATATGCTTCACGTTACAACTACGCCTAGCGTTTCTTTTGTCACAAGGCAGGATGAGTTCGATTGCGGAATTATGATTACCGCATCGCACAATCCTTTTTATGATAATGGTATTAAGGTTATAAACCGTTACGGCGAAAAGTTAGACGATAATACAACCGCTTTAATTGAATCGTATATCGATGGCAATTTGAAACCTCTGGGAGTTTTAGGTGATGATTTACCGCTTGCCAGCAGAGAGCGCATAGGTTGTATTGTTGACTATGTTGCAGGCAGAAATCGTTATGTAGCATATTTAATTTCATTGGCTTCACATTCCTATAAGAACTTGAAAATAGGTTTAGATTGTGCAAACGGCGCTTCTTGGATGATTGCTAAATCCGTGTTTGGAGCTTTGGGTGCACAAACTGTAGTAATAGGCGCAGAGCCTGACGGATTGAATGTTAATAACAATTGTGGCTCAACACATATTGAAAATCTTTGCCGCTTGGTTAGAGAACAGCATTTAGATTTAGGCTTTGCTTTTGATGGCGATGCTGACCGCTGTATAGCCGTTGATGAAAACGGTAATGTAGTTGACGGAGATAAAATGCTTTATATCCTCGGTAAACGGCTGAAATCACGAGGAATGTTGAATAATGATACTGTAGTTGCTACAATTATGTCCAACAGCGGTTTCCTTTCAAGCCTGAAAGAAGCGGGAATCAATTGTGTACAAACAACCGTTGGTGACAGATACGTTTATGAATGCATGCAACAAAATGATTATGGTTTGGGCGGTGAACAATCGGGTCATATTATAATTAAAAAGTATGCTACAACTGGCGACGGCTTGTTAACAGCCATAATGATAGCCGAGGAAATATGTGACTCTAAAACTTCACTCGCCAAACTCTGTGAACCGGTTAAGCTCTATCCTCAGTTTATGAAGAATATTCGTGTTAAGGATAAGGCGGCTGTTATGGGAGACGAAGATGTTTTAAAGGCTCTTAGTGAGGTAGAAGGGCTGATAAACGGCAAAGGCAGAGCATTGCTTCGTCAAAGCGGCACAGAACCTGTTATCAGAGTTATGGTTGAAAGTGAAAGCGAAGAAAAATGCAATAGCTATATAGATATGATTGCAGATGTGATTATTAAAAAGGGTCACAAGGCAGAATAATTTGTAAAAATCAAACCAAAAGGTTTGTATATAATAGGAGGATAAAAATGAAATTTATTACAGTAGACAGTTATGAGAAATTAAGCCAAAAAGCAGCTGATATTATTGCGGCTCAAGTTATTATGAAGCCCAATAGCGTTTTGGGTCTTGCAACAGGCTCTTCTCCGCTAGGCACTTACGCAAAGCTTGCAGAAAAATATAATGCGGGCAATCTTGATTTTTCCGAAGTTACCTCGGTAAATTTGGATGAATATGTAGGTCTTAAAGGTGATAACGACCAAAGCTACCGCTATTTTATGGATACAAACCTTTTCAAGAATATAAACATTGATAAGGCAAAGACATTTGTTCCCAACGGTTGTGCAGCTGACCTTGAAAAGGAAGGCGAAGAGTACGATAACCGCATTTGTGAGTTGGGTGGCATTGATATCCAGCTTTTAGGTATCGGTCTTGACGGACACATTGGTTTTAATGAGCCTGATGAGGTTTTTGTAAAAGAAACTCACGTTGTTACTCTTGATGCTTCTACAATTGAGGCAAATGCCCGTTTCTTTGAGTCTGAGGCAGACGTGCCCCGCAAGGCAATTACTATGGGTATGGGCGCTATTATGCAAGCCAAGAAAATTCTCTTAATTGCAAACGGCAAAAACAAATATGATATTTTACAAAAGGCATTTTATGGACCGATTACTCCTTTTGTGCCTGCATCTATTTTGCAATTGCATCCCGATGTAACAGTAATTTACAGCGAGAAATAAAAAAATCCCCGTACATTGTACGGGGATTTTTAATTATAACATTTTCTTTAATTCATCACGGTTGAAATAATATTTCTTGTCGCAGAAATGGCAACAGACCTCAATTTGCTCTTCTTCGTTTGCCATCTGTTCCAACTCATCCTTGCCAAGACTCAGTATGGCTTTTTCAACCCTCTCTCGGTCGCAGTTGCATTTGTAGGCAATATCTTGTTCATATAAAATTTCAACCTCAAATGCTTCCAGCGCTTTTAGGATAATATCCTTGTGTGATAAACCTTGGTCCATTAACTTGGTCACGGCCTCCATTTTTTGAATGGATGCTTCTAACTTATCAATGGTTGCATTATCAGCACCGGGTAATAGCTGAATAATAAAGCCACCGGCTTGCTTTACGGTTAAATCGGGATTCACCAAAACACCTAACGCACAAACAGTTGGTATCTGTTCGCTCTCGGCATAGTAGGCGGTAATATCCTCCGCAATTTCTCCTGTTACTAAAGGAACAAAGCCGTTATAAGGCTCTTTTAATCCTAAATCTTTAATTACAAACAAGGTTCCGTTTTGGCCTATACAACCCGATACGTCAAGCTTACCTTTTTCATTTAAAGGTATTTCAACTACAGGGTTAACCGCATAACCACGCACATCTCCGTTTGCATCTGATGCGGCAACAATGGCACCGACAGGGCCGTCACCCTTAATTCTAAGAGTAATAGAATTGTCCTTGCCTTTGAGCATATTACCCATCATAGAGGCGGCAGTTAAAAGTCGCCCTAATGCCGCAGTAACTACGGCAGAGGTTTTGTGATACTGCTCGGCGGTTGCTACTATATCGGTAGTATCAACGGCGGTTGCCATAACGGCGCCGTCACTTGTTATACATCTTATGAGTTTTCCCATATTAACTAATTTACCTCTTTCTTGCTAGCTTTGGCTACATAGTAAACTCTGTCAGCATTTTCTTTAGGCTCTTCCATGCTTATATCACCCAGAACTGCCAAAATATCAAACCCTGAATTGTTAAGAGCGCGTTTTATTTCATCCTCGCTGTAATCTCTCTCACAGACTGTTTCGCTGCTTCTTGTATAGCTTCCGTCAGCGTTGGGGGAGAAAAAGTCCAGCTTTGCTGAAAGGGTGTGGGTTTTAGGATTATAGTTGTTTTGCCAGCTGACAAACAAACCGTTTTCTTCCCAAACGAAGGAATTGTTACCTAAGGTGGTGCGGTGCTTATAAGCGGTGTTCATATCAAAAATAAATAATGTACCCGGCTCACAAAAAAGCGAAACACGGTCAAACACTTTGCATAGCGCTTTGTAATCAGTTATATGATTTAAACTGTCCAAACAGCAAATAGCACCGTCTACCGTTCCGTAAAGGTCAAGGTTTGTCATATCCTGACACAAATAAAGTATATCATTATCTCCACGCTTTTCAAAAGCTTGGGATAGCATTTCTTCGGATGCATCAACACCGATAACAGAACAGCCAAGCTTTGCAAAGGGCAGGGAAAAGCCGCCCGTACCACAGGCTAAATCAAGCAGTAGCGTGGGCATCTTGCCGTAATGATTAAATAGCTTTACGATATACTCGGTGCGCTCTTCGTATTTAGCATCCTGCATCAAAGCATCGTAAAAGAAAGCAAAGCGGTTATACATTATCGCCGTCCTCTTTTAAACGGTCAAAAACAATAGCATATCCGTCATTACCATAATTTAAGCTTCGGTTAACACGGCTTATAGTAGCGGTGCTTGCACCGGTTTTTTCAACTATTTCGGTGTAAACACGGTTCTCGGTAAGCATTTGTGCTACTGCGAAGCGCTGTGCCATAGATTGAATTTCCTTAATGGTACATAAGTCTTCAAAAAAAGCGTGGCACTCATCTAGGTTTTTTAATGTTAATATAGCCTTAAAAAAGTCATTATTATAGGAGTCGCGAATTTTATTCATTGCCAAAATCTCCTTACTTATTTTTTACCATTTTAGCATATTAAATTGCTAAAGTCAATTATAAACATGTATTATTAGTATAATTTTAAATAAAATATATAATTATAGGAAAAAATACTTTACTTTTAAAATAAGATATGGGAAAATATAAACAAGTATATACTCTGCGGAGGAAGTAATGGCAAAGGATAAAATAACAATCAAGGGTGCCAGAGTGCACAATTTAAAAAATATTGATTTGGAAATCCCGAGGGACAAGCTGGTTGTTTTCACCGGCCTATCCGGTTCGGGTAAATCCTCATTGGCATTTGATACACTCTACGCAGAGGGACAGCGCCGCTATGTAGAGTCGCTGTCTTCCTATGCTCGTATGTTTTTGGGCCAGATGGAAAAGCCTAATGTTGAGAGCATTGAGGGTCTTCCACCCGCTATATCCATAGACCAAAAAACCACCTCTAAAAACCCACGCTCTACGGTGGGAACTGTTACCGAAATTTATGATTATATTCGCCTATTATATGCAAGGGTGGGTATACCTCATTGTCCTATATGCCATAAGGAAATTAAGCACCAATCGGTTGACCAGATTGTTGATAAAATTATGGAGTTGCCGGAGGGTACTCGTATACAGATTTTAGCGCCGGTTGTCCGTGGCCGCAAAGGTGAGCACCAAAAAGAATTGGATGCCGCACGTAAAAGCGGTTTTGTGCGTGTTAGGGTTGACGGGAATATTTACGACCTTTCCGAAACAATACCGATTGAGAAAAACAAAAAGCACAATATTGAAGTGATAGTTGACCGTTTGGCCGTTCGTGAGGGGATTACAGGTCGATTGGCAGACAGTGTTGAAACTGCATCAAAGCTCTCTGGCGGACTGACTGTTGTAGATAACGGCACAGAGGATATGGTTTTTTCTGAGAACTTTGCTTGTGATGAGCACAATTTCAGTATGCCCGATTTAACGCCCAGAATGTTCTCCTTTAATAATCCTTTTGGCGCTTGTCCTACTTGTTCGGGTCTTGGCGTGTTTATGAAAGTTAATCCTGCACTTATTGTGCCGGATGAAACTAAAAGCTTGGCTGAAAATTGTATTAAAGGAAACGGTTGGAGTGTTGTTGGTTGGAACGGTACCGGTAACACTATTGCTACTATGTATTTTAAAGGCATTGCCGATTATTACGGTTTCACATTTGACACCCCCTTTAATCAAATTTCAAAAGAGGGTCAAAACGCTCTGCTTTACGGTACTGGTGATAAAGAGCTTCCGTTCCGCCGAAGTGCAGAATGGGGCGGCGGCATATATAAATCCACCTTTGAGGGCGTTATAAATAATATGGAGCGTCGTTATAAGGAAACCACAAGCGACTATTCACGTGCAGATATAGAGTCATATATGACCGAGTGCACTTGCCCTGACTGTAAAGGTGCAAGATTAAAGCCGGAGGCTTTATGTGTTACAGTAGGCGATAAAAATATTAAAGAATTGTGCGATTTATCAATTGTTGATGAGCTTGCCTTTTTTGACAATTTGAAGCTTAATAAAAGAGATAGCGAAATTGCAGGCGCAATCATTAAAGAAATTAAAAGTAGATTGAACTTTTTACAAAGTGTTGGTCTTAGTTATCTTGATTTATCACGTTCGGCAGGAACACTTTCGGGCGGCGAAAGTCAGCGCATACGCCTTGCTACCCAAATCGGTTCATCACTTATGGGCGTTTTATATATTCTTGATGAGCCGAGCATCGGTTTACATCAGCGTGATAATCAAAAACTGTTGAACACTTTATGTAGCTTGCGTGATTTAGGAAACACCGTTATAGTAGTAGAGCACGATGAGGATACTATGCGTGCCGCTGATTATATTGTAGATATCGGTCCGGGTGCCGGTGTGCACGGCGGTGAAATTGTTTGCGCAGGCACATTAAAGGATATAGAAAAATGCGAAAATTCTTTAACTGCTGATTATTTAACAGGGCGCAAAAAAATCCCTGTGCCAAAAAATAGGCGCAAGGGCAACGGCAAGTATTTAACTGTGCAATCAGCAGCCGAAAATAACCTTAAAAATATCAATGTTAAGTTTCCGCTTGGCTGCTTCGTGGCGGTTACCGGCGTTTCGGGCTCGGGTAAATCTTCTTTGGTGAATGATATTATGTATCAGCGACTAGCCACTGAGCTAAACGGCGCTAAACGAATTGCAGGTAAGCATAAAGCAATGCTCGGCATTGAGAATTTAGATAAAGTAATTGATATTGACCAGTCACCGATTGGCCGTACACCTCGTTCAAATCCTGCTACCTATACAGGTGTCTTTAACGATATTAGAGAACTTTTTGCCTCTACCCGTGATGCAAAAACTCATGGCTATTCAGCAGGTAGATTTTCCTTTAATGTTAAGGGCGGACGCTGTGAGGCATGTCAGGGCGACGGCATTTTGAAAATAGAAATGCATTTTCTGCCCGACGTTTATGTGCCTTGTGAGGTTTGCGGAGGCACTCGTTATAACCGTGAAACCTTGGAAATTAAGTATAAGGACAAAAACATTTACGATGTGTTGGAAATGACGGTTGAGGAAGGCTTGCGTTTCTTTGAAAGCATACCTAAAATCAAACGCAAATTGCAAACGCTGTATGATGTTGGGCTTGGCTATATAAAAATCGGTCAAAGCTCTACAACCCTTTCGGGCGGAGAGGCTCAGCGTGTAAAACTGGCTACTGAGCTTTCTAGAAGACCTACAGGAAAGACTTTGTATATTCTTGATGAACCCACCACAGGTTTGCACACAGCAGATGTACACCGTTTAATTGAGGTGCTTCAGCGTATAGTTGATTCAGGCAATACAGTTGTTGTTATAGAGCATAATTTAGATGTGATTAAAACTGCTGACCATATTATTGACTTGGGTCCCGAAGGCGGTTTTTTGGGCGGCGAAGTTGTGGCAACAGGCACGCCTGAAGAGGTTGCAAAATGCCCTAATTCATATACGGGTATGTTTTTAAAACCGCTACTGTAAAATTCATATATTGTTAATCAATTCCAAGCGCAATTATTATAGAATATAATTCAAAGGGGTGGCAGAGATATGTTTGGCTTTGTAAGAGCCTATAAACCGCAATTACGGTTTAGTGAATATGATGTTTATAAAGCAATTTACTGTACTCTCTGTCGCAGACAGGGTGAAATTTACGGCCCCTTAGCACGTATGGCGCTCAGTTATGATGTGCAATTTTTGGCTTTAATTTGCGTAGCCCTTTCTGATTCTTTTCACGGCATTAAAAAAGGTCGTTGTAAGGCAAACCCTTTAAAAAAATGTAACTATTGCAGCTTAGAGGAAAACCAAATTTTTGATTACCCGTCAGCCGTGGCGATGATACTATCTTATTATAAGTTTTTAGACAATGTTTCGGACGAAAGGGGAGTAAAAAAGCTTTTTTATAAAGCTGCGTTGGGATGTTTTAAAGGTAAGCATAAAAAAGCTGCAAATTTATACCCTGCACTTGAAGAAATCTGTCAAAACTATTATAATGAGCAATGTGCGATTGAAAAAAATCCCAATGCTTCAATTGATGAGGCGGCAGAACCTACCGCAAAGGCGCTGGCACGCATTTTTGCCGAGTGCGACAAAAACATAAGTGAAAAACTTTCTGCTTTGGGCTATAATCTTGGCAGATGGATATATTTGTTGGATGCAGGCGCCGATTTACGGCAGGATTTAAAAACAAGTGGTTTTAATCCGCTTAAACAGTATTGCGAAAACAGTTCTGTTAAAGAGGTTTTGGAAACGGTGTTAAAACCTAACTTAAATATTTGTGCTGCTGTTTGCGCAGAACAATTAGAAAACTTAAAATTTAATCGTTTTAGCTCAATAATTGAAAATGTTGTTTACTTAGGTCTAGAAAATGCATATAACCATATAAAAATGGAGGAAAACAATGAAAAATCCGTATGAGGTACTCGGCGTTAATAAAAACGCAACTGATGAGGAAATAAAAGAGGCTTATCGTGAGTTGGCTAAAAAATATCATCCCGATAAATATGCCGATAACGAATTGGCAGATTTAGCTGTTGAAAAAATGAAAGAGATAAATGAGGCTTACGATAGCATTGTTAACAGTCGCCGTGGTCGCAAGCAGGGAAACAGTTACAGCGGTACCGGTGAATTTGCCGATATCCGTTCTATGATTGCGGCAGGGCGTTTAGATGATGCGCAAGAGCTTCTTGATGGAGTTCCGGTTGAAAGGCGTACAGCTGAATGGTATTTCCTTAATGGTACAGTATCCTATCGCCGTGGCTGGTATGATGCGGCTTATACAAGCTTTGCAACTGCTTGCCGTATGGATGGCACCAACCCTGAGTATCGTGCGGCATTTGCTCGTATGCAAAATCAAAGGGCAGGCTTCGGCGGTTACAGAGGCGCCTCAAACCCGAATTATAGCGGCGGTTGTGATGGTTGTGACCTTTGCTCATCTTTAATTTGTGCTGATTGCTGCTGCGAATGTATGGGCGGCGACTTGATTAGATGCTGTTAATTTTGTGACGGAGAGTGTGGATTTGAAGAACACCAAAAAAATCACATTTTGTGGCTTAATAGTGGCCTTGGCAGTCGTTTTTATGCTGCTGTCTTATATACCGTATCTTACCTACACGGCGCCGGCAATTGCAGGCGTCTTTATGATGATTATAGCAATTGAAATCTCACGCAAATGGGCGTATGTTTCATATCTTGCTTCAGCAGTATTAGTGTTTTTGATTGCCGAGAATGAAGCAAAAATATTATACATACTCTTTTTCGGTATTTACCCAATTTTAAAGGGTAGTATAGAAAGCTTAAGAAAAAGAACGCCGGAGTATGTTATAAAATTCTTGGTTTTCAATCTTGCAATGTTCTTAGAGGTTTTGGCGTCGGTATACCTGTTTGGCATACCACTTGATAGTGTTGGCTTTGCGGGTGCCTATTTGTATTTAATACTTGCTATTGCTTTGAATGTACTTTTTATTGTTTATGATATCGCTCTATCTAGGTTGATTATGTTATATATGTACCGATTACATGGCCGAATAAGTAAACTGTTGTAGGTGTCAATTATGGAATATGATGTTATTGTTGTGGGTGGCGGCGCTGCAGGCTTGATGGCGGCAGGTACAGCCACAGCGGCAGGCAAAAAGGTTTTACTCTTAGAACGTAATGAGCGCCCTGCCAGAAAGGTTATGATTACCGGTAAAGGCCGTTGTAACGTGACTAACAACACAGATATAAACGGCTTGATAGCCGCTATACCAAAAGGCGGTAAATTCCTATATTCAGCATTCAACCGCTTCTCAGCAGAGGATACTATAAGGCTTTTCGAGGAACTGGGAGTGCCCTTAAAAACTGAGCGTGGCAACCGTGTTTTTCCTGTTTCGGACAAATCTGTTGATATAGTGGATGCGTTGGTGCGTTATGCAAAATCGGCAAAGCGCATTACAACAAGGGTTAGTGAATTGTTGCTTGAAGATGGTGCACTAAAAGGTGTCAGCACAGAAGACGGACAAAACTTTTATGCAAAAAGTGTTGTTCTTGCAACAGGCGGTCTTTCTTACCCGACCACAGGTTCTACAGGGGATGGATACAAGTTTGCCGAATCGGCAGGACATACAGTAAATCCGCTTTATCCTTCTTTAGTGCCGTTGGAAACTCAAGAGGGTTGGGTTACCGATTTGCAAGGGCTATCACTTAAAAATGTTGCCGTTTCATTTTATGAAGAGGGCAAGACAAAGCCTGTTTTTACCGACTTTGGTGAAATGATGTTTGCCCATTTCGGCGTTACGGGACCAACTGTATTAAGTGCCTCGGCGCATCTTAACCCCGACAAAATAAATCAGTATAAAATGCAGATTGATTTAAAGCCGGCGCTGGATGAAAAACAACTGGATAACCGATTGTTGCGTGACTTTTCAAAACACGCAAATAAGGATTTAAAAAACGCTATGGTTGACTTGTTGCCAACTAGACTTATACCGATAGTTATAAGACAATCGGGATTGGATATAGGCTGCAAGGTTAATCAACTTTCTAAACCCCAGCGTATGTCGTTGGTTAAGACTTTAAAGGCTTTAACTCTTCAAATAACCAATTTTAGACCCATATCCGAAGCGGTTATTACAAGGGGAGGAGTAAAAACCTCTGAAATCAATCCTGCAACTATGGAGTCAAAGCTTTTAAACGGGCTTTATTTTGCGGGTGAAATTATTGACGTTGATGCATACACCGGCGGCTTTAATTTACAAATTGCCTTTTCTACCGGCTTTTTAGCAGGAGAGAATAGTTAATAAATACAAGGAGAATATTTATGTTTTCAGTTGCTATTGATGGACCTTCAGGAGCAGGAAAAAGCAGTATTGCGCGCCGTGCGGCTGAGCGTCTTGGATTTATCTATGTTGATACGGGAGCGCTTTACCGTACAGTAGGTCTTGCTATGTCAAGAGAAAACACTGACCTGTCAAATGAAAAATCAGTTACCGAATTGCTTAACAGCATTAAGGTTGAATTGGTTTTTAAAAACGGTGAACAGAGAGTTTTGCTAAATGGTGAGGATGTATCAAGTGATATTCGTACACCGGAGGCTTCTATGATGGCTTCTAAATGCTCGGCTTTGCCGGTTGTACGTGCCTTTTTACTTGACCTTCAGCGCAATATGGCAAAAACAAACTCTATTATTATGGATGGCAGAGATATAGGCACTGTGGTTTTACCTGATGCTAACGTTAAAATATATCTTACTGCTTCTGCTAAGGTGCGTGCAAAACGCCGTTATGATGAACTTATAGAAAAGGGTCATAATGTAGAGTTTGAAGATGTTTTGGCGGATATGGAAAAACGTGACTATGATGATATGAACCGTGCTACCGCACCGCTGAAACAGGCAGACGATGCTGTATTGCTTTGCACAGATGATTTGAATTTTGAAGAATCAATATTAGCTGTTTTAAAAATAATAAACGGGGAGCAAAAATAAATGTTCTACTCGATTATACGACTTATAGTATATCCGCTTGTGCGATTGCTTTTTTGGGTTAAAATAACCGGCAGGGAGAATATACCCAAAGACGGTAAGGTTATAATTTGTTGTAATCATATAAGTATGATTGATGTTGCCGCCTTGGTTATTGCTTGTCCTCGCCCTATTCATTTTATGGCAAAAAGCGAACTTTTTAAAAACAAGCTTTTAGCTTGGTTTTTACGCAAAATGAATGCTTTTGCGGTTATTCGCGGCAGTTCCGGTAAGGATGCTATAGACCACGCGGTTTCGCTCGTTAAAAATGGCGGAATATTAGGAATTTTCCCGGAGGGCAAGCGTTATCACGAAGGGCGCCCGACAAAAGCAAAATCCGGCATAGCCGTTATTTTGTCTATGGTTGATGCACCGGTAATTCCTACCGCTATATGCTATAAAACCAAACCCGGAATTTTCTGCCGTGCTGAGCTTAGCTTTGGTGAGCCTATGAAGCACGAGCTGCTCGAAATGAAGGATAATTCCCGTGATGAACTGCGCCGTGTATCTAATACAATTATGGGTGGCATTATAGCAGAATGGGAGAAATTAAATGGCTGAGATTATACTTGCTGAAAATGCAGGCTTTTGCTTTGGCGTAAACCGTGCTGTACAAACGGTTTATGAATTGTTAGAAAAAGGGGAGAAGGTGTCAACCTTGGGCCCCATTATACACAACCCTCAATTGGTTGATGAGTTGTTACAAAAGGGTGTAGTTATTTCAAATAACCCGAATGAATGTGCCGATGATTACACTTTGGTCTTGCGCTCTCACGGTGTTTCTCGTGCTGTTAAGGATGCAGCTTTAGAGCGGGGAATAAATGTGGTGGACGCAACCTGTCCCTTTGTGGCAAAAATCCATTCAATTGTTGATGAAAAAAGCCGACAAGGGTATGTAGTCCTAATTGCGGGCGATGAAACTCACAAAGAGGTTGAGGGGATTATTGGTCACTGCAACGGTGATTATTATGTCTTTGAAAATGAAGACGAACTTGAAAATTTGCTGAATAGTGGCGAATTTAACACCCAAACACCCATCTGCGTAGTGTCCCAAACAACATTTAATGCGGATTTGTGGAAAAAATGTCAAAAAACTTTAAAAAAAGTGTGTACAAATGCAGAAGTTTTTGATACAATATGTAATGCGACTGCGAAAAGACAGGCTGAAGCCGCCCGACTTGCACAGAAATGTGATGTAATGATAGTGGTTGGAGGCAGGCACAGTTCTAATACTGCTAAGCTTAAAGAGGTTTGTCTTTCGTTCTGTGATAGAACGGTTTTAGTAGAAACCGCTGCCGAACTTAAAAGTGAGGATATAAGCGGTGCTGAAAAAATCGGAGTTGTGGCAGGTGCTTCAACACCTGCAGGTATAATTAAGGAGGTTATTCACACCATGTCGGATATCGAAAATCAGGCAACAGAAAAAAATTTTGATGAAATGTCCTTTGAGGAAGCCTTGGAAGCATTTGAGGCCGGGGCGGAATCAAACAGTTTAGATAAGAGAGTGAAGGGTGTTGTAATTTCGGTTAATGCCACTGAGATTCAAGTGGATATCGGAAGAAAACACACAGGTTATGTGTCAGCAGAAGAATACTCTTCCGATTCTTCTGTTAAACTGACTGAAGAAGTAAAGGTTGGCGACGTGCTTGACCTTATGATTCTTCGCACTAATGACCAAGAGGGTACAGTAATGCTTTCTAAGCGCCGTGTAGATGCTATCGCAGGCTGGGATGCAGTTAACGCTGCTCACGAGTCAGGCGAGGTGCTCACAGGCAAAGTTACTGACGTAGTTAAGGGTGGCGTTGTTTCTACCTATAACGGCGTTAGAGTATTTATCCCTGCTTCACAGGCTACTCTTTCTCGTAACGATTCTTTAGAGGAGTTAAAGGGTAAAGAGGTTCAGTTTAAAATTATTGAGATTGGCCGTGGCCGTAGAGTAATCGGTTCAATTCGCACTTTGCTTATTGAGAAGAAAAAAGAGCTTGAGGCTAAATTCTGGGAGGGTGTTGCTGTAGGCGATAAGTTTACAGGTACAGTTAAGTCTCTCACAGGTTATGGCGCATTCGTAGACCTTGGCGGCGTTGACGGAATGGTACATATTTCTGAGTTGTCTTGGCAAAGAATTAAAAACCCGGCTGAGGTTGTCAGCGTAGGTGATACCATTGAGGTATATGTAAAAGCTATTGATGCTGAAAACAAGAAGATTTCACTCGGCTACAAAAAGGCTGACGAGAATCCTTGGACAATCTTTGAAAACAACTACAATGTTGGTGATGTAATCACTGTTAATATTGTCAGCATGACAGCTTATGGTGCTTTTGCTCGCATTATACCCGGTATTGACGGTTTAATTCATATCTCTAAGATTGCTAATAAGCGCGTTGAAAAACCGCAAGATGAGTTAAAAATCGGTCAAGAGGTTGAAGTTAAAATTACCGAGATTGACCTTGAGAAGAAACGCATCAGTCTTTCTATCAGAGATTTGTTGCCCGAAGCTGAAGAGGTAGTTGAGGAAACTCCCGCAGCAGAAGAGGCTCCTGCAGAAGAAGCAGCTGAATAATAAAATTAAAACCGCCGTGCATTGCACGGCGGTTTTTTTATAGATTCAAATCTGTAATACGGGCACGTGTTACGCACTCGCTACCATATTTTTGGCGCAAATCAAAGACACGGCTTTCTAACTTTTCTTTCTTTATATCCAGCACAGGGTTGTCAAACAAGCCGATTTGCACACCACTTATATCGGGTGTTAAATGAGTCGCACGGATGCCTGCGGCACGTAATGGTAAATGCCAATCGAATTGTTTTACAAACAGCTTAAATCCCTCTTTAGCCAGCGTTTCGGTTAGCTGTGTGGGATAGGGGAGTTTGGCCGAAAACTCCTTTGCTACCAAATCGTTTGTACGGATGTGTATTTGTACACCGCCTGCGTATAATCGGTGCTCTCTAAGTTGTCTTGTAACATCCTCGGTAAGATGCAACAATAATGGCCATACGTCTCGGTTGCTTAACATATCTTGCGAAGTGGTTACGGAACGCCCAATGCTTTTAGGCGGAGTGTAATCGTTGATGCTCGCAACCTCGGAATTATCTTTACCGTTTGCGTAGTTGTGTAATGTTTCGCCAACAACACCAAAACGGTCTTTTAAAGTGTTTATATTTGATTTAGCCAAATCACCAATCGTATAAATGCCCAGTTCGTGTAAAGCTCGTCTTGTTGATTTACCGATACAAAGCATATCCTCTGCAGGCTTATTCCATAATATTTCTTTAAAGTGTGATGAGGGTATTTCGGTAATCGCATCAGGCTTTTTCATATCCGACCCGATTTTAGCGAATACCTTATTAAAACTAATGCCTACAGATATAGTAAGGTCCAGCTCGGATTTAATACTTTCCTTTATCTTGAAAGCAATCTCATAAGCGCTTCCGAATAGGCGTGTGCTGCCCGTAATATCCAACCAGCACTCATCAATGCCAAAAGGCTCTATTTGGTCGGTGTACCTGGCGTATATTGCTTGCACCATTTTAGAGTATTTATGATAACTTTCAAAATCGGTGCCGGTGGTTACTAGGTTGGCACATTTCTGTTTTGCCTGCCAAATAGGTTCGCCGGTTTTCACCCCGAAGGACTTAGCGATTTCGTTTTTTGCCAATACAATACCATGGCGTGCCTCCACATCACCGCATACTGCCAAGGGCAGTTTTTTTAATTCGGGATTATTTTTACAGGCCACCGATGCATAAAAATTATTTAAATCACAATGTAGTATAATTCGTTCCATTTTCATCACCGAACAGATGTTCTAAACGGATTATATCACAGCATATTATAAATGTAAAGGACTAATTTAAGGAAATTTGTCTATTAGGCTTGTTTTACGTAGGTCTTCGTGTTATAATGTCGGTTGGATTTTTTTGTTAAGAGGTGAAAACAATTGAACACATTATTGGCTGTATCGATAGCTCTTTTAACCGGACTTATTATGACAAGAGCTTTTAAAGTGTTAAAATTGCCTTCAGTTACAGCATACCTAATCGCAGGTGTTTTGATTGGACCTTATTTTTTGGGTAGGCTGGGATTAAGCGGGGTGGGCTTCACATCTACTGGTGATGTTTCAAGTCTTTCTTTGGTTGCAGAGGTTGCATTAGGTTTTATTGCCTTTTCCATAGGAAATGAATTCCGTGTGTCAGACCTTAAACACACCGGAAAACAGGCTCTGGTCATAGGTGTTGTGCAAGCTTTTGTCGCAACCCTTTTTGTGGACATAGCATTATTGGCAGTTCATTTTATTATGCCCGATAAACTTTCGGTTTCGCAAGCGATAACACTCGGCGCAATTGCAACGGCAACAGCTCCTGCAGCAACCTTGATGGTTGTTAGACAATATAAGGCGCACGGCCCGTTAACGAAACTTTTGCTGCCTATAGTTGCATTGGATGATGCGGTAGGCTTAATAGTTTTTGCGGTTTCTTTCGGTATAGCAAAAACTTTGGTCAGCGGTTCCGTTGATATGGTTTCTATAATAGTTAATCCCATTATAGAAATTGTATGTTCACTTGCACTTGGTGCAATAATGGGTTGGGTGCTTACACAACTTGAAAAACTGTTTAACTCAAACACAAACCGATTAAATCTCACTATAGCTGCTGTGTTCTTGACCGCCTCACTGGCTATGATGGACTTTAGAATAGGTCAAGTACATATACAGTTCTCATCATTACTTACTTGTATGATGCTTGGTACCGTGTTCTGCAATATTTGTCCGCTGTCACACGACCTTATGTCGGCATCTGATAAATGGACATCACCGCTCTTTGCTTTGTTCTTTGTTATAAGCGGTGCAGAGTTAGAACTCAGTGTATTCACAGATATCGCCATTGTTTGCATTGGCGCAATTTATATCATCTTTAGGTCTTTGGGTAAATATTACGGAACATACTTAAGTGCAAAAATGACTAAATGTTCATCCGCAATATGCAAGTATCTCGGTATAACCCTTTTGCCGCAAGCCGGTGTAGCGTTAGGTATGTGTGCTACTGCTATGCAGCTTGGTGAAGAGGGTAGACTTATCCGTAATATTACTCTCTTTGCAGTACTTATTTACGAAATATTTGGCCCTGTATTTACACGTCAGGCTCTTACCAAGGCGGGAGAAATTAAACCCATACCTCATGAGGTTAAGCACCGCCGCAAATTGAAATTGGAAGCTATTGAAAAATAAGGAGGGCGTATGGCTAAACTGACAAAAGAACAACAACGTGCACTTAAAGCGGTAGAACTGTTTGAAATAGCTTATCCGCAAGCAAAATGTTCGCTGGATAGCCAAACACCCTTGCAACTTTTAATTGCCACACGCCTTTCTGCCCAGTGTACAGATGCTCGTGTAAACTTAGTAACACCTGCTCTGTTTGCTCGTTTTGCTGATGCCGAAGCTTTTGCTAAGGCGGATGTGAAAGAGGTTGAAGAGCTTATAAAAAGCTGCGGCCTTTATAAGACAAAGGCTAAAGATATTGTGGCGCTCGGCAAAATGCTGACAGAGGAGTATGGCGGAATAGTGCCGGACACGATAGAGGAACTGATAAAGCTTCCCGGTATAGGACGTAAAACAGCCAACCTTGTGTGCGGTGATGTTTACGGAAAGCCGGCTGTGGTGGCAGACACGCATTTTATTCGGCTTTGTAACCGCTTGGGCTTTGTAAAAACTAAAGACCCATATAAGGTGGAAATGGAAATGAAAAAACTGCTTCCACCTAATAAGTCAAATGATTTTTGCCACCGTGCGGTTTTACACGGTCGAGCCGTTTGTACGGCAAGAAAAGCCAATTGTTCAGACTGCTGTTTGCAACAAGTGTGCAAGCAAAAAATTTAATAGTTTTAGAATCCTGCAAACAAATTTTTGTTTGCAGGATTTTTTTATAAAAAATGCAAAAAAATACTTGATTTTTTCTAACTATCATTGTATAATTGGTGGTGTAAAGTGGTTTAAAAGTAAAGTTAAATGTTTTAAAGTGGTTTAAAAACCCAAGAAATTACAGAAAAAGGAGGGGACAAGGTGCTTTACGGTGAGTTTAAACATACGATTGACAAAAAAGGCAGAATGTTTATTCCTGCCAAGTTAAGAGATGACCTTGGATCCTCTTTTGTACTTTGCCGTGGAATAGACGGAAATCGTTGTCTTTGTATTTATTCCGAGGAGGAATGGAAACAGTTGGACGAAAAAATACGTCAGTTGCCTGCGGTTAAATCCAGCCGCTTGCAGAGGTTTTTATATGCAGGGGCAGTTAAGTGCGAATGCGACGCTCAAGGGCGAGTGCTAATCCCTCAAAATCTTCGTGAGTATGCCGAAATGGGTGACGAGGCTTATATTCTCGGTATGTCTGCCCGTTTGGAAATTTGGAACAAAGAGCGCTGGGAGGCTGAAGCAGTTCTCGATACGCCTGAATCAATCGGCGAAATTACTGCGGGGCTTGAGCTGTAATGGAATTTCAACATATTTCTGTATTGCTTAATGAATGTATCGAAGGGTTGAATATAAAGCCTGACGGTATTTATCTGGACGGAACTGCCGGTGGCGGTGGTCATTCTAAGGAAATAGCAAAGAACTTAAAAAAAGGAAAGTTAATTGCTGTTGACCAAGATCCCGATGCCATAGAGGTTATTACAACTCGTCTTAAAGGTTTACCGGTTGTGACGGTGCAGGATAATTTTGTAAACATAAAATCGATTCTGCAAAAACAACAAATCGAAAAGATTGACGGTGTTTTGTTAGATTTGGGAGTTTCCTCGCATCAGTTGGATGTTGCCGAACGCGGATTTTCTTTTCATTCAGATGCACCCTTAGATATGCGTATGAGTCAAAGCGGTTTCTCTGCAGCCGATTTAGTAAACGAATATTCCTCAGAGGAAATTGCTAAAATTCTTTGGTTGTATGGTGAAGAAAAGTTTTCGCGCAGAATTGCCGATGCAATTGTTAGAAATAGGGCAACAAAACCAATAGAAACAACCGCCGAACTCGCAGAAATAATTAAAGAGAGTGTACCTGCCGCAGCACGCAGGGGAGGGCACCCCGCAAGAAAGAGCTTTCAAGCTATTAGAATTGCGGTAAACGGTGAACTTGATATTTTGCAACCGGCGCTTAGCAGTGCATTTGATTCTTTAAATGTTGGTGGCAGGCTTGCGGTTATAACCTTCCATTCGTTAGAAGATAGAATTGTAAAGCAAACCTTTGCTGAGTTTTGCAAAGGATGCATATGCCCTCCAGACTTTCCCGTATGTAAATGCGGAAGAACACCTAAGGGCAAACTAGTGAATTCAAAACCGATTATTCCGTCTGAGGCTGAGCTTGAAGCAAATCAGCGTAGCCGCAGCGCAAAACTAAGGATAATAGAAAAAATAAAGGAGACCTAAAGATGGATAATTCCAGATACTACACAAGCGTAGCAGCTTACGATTACAGTTTGTTTACTGCCAGGGAATCCACAGCTAAGACTTTGCCTAAACGGCAACCGGTTATTAAAATGCCTGCAAAGAAAAAGGCGCTTAGCAATTCTGTGTCTGGAATCTTTTCTATAATTATGGTTGCAGTTTTTATGCTTTCAATGATTTGCGTTGAAATATATTTAAGAGCTGAAATAACCAGTGTCCGTGCACAGACAGCAGTTGTGCAAAACGAAATCAAAGAATTAGACAGTAGGCAAACAGCCTTACAGATTGAACTTGAACAAAAAATATCCTATACTAATTTACAAGAGCAGGCCAGGGCATTGGGTATGCAAAAACCTCGCCGTGACCAGATAGTTTATCTGGAGGCAGAGGAGTAATAATTATTGCCATTTTTTAATATCATAAAGAGATAACAATACGAGAGTTGAAATAAGATTTTAACTCTCGTATTAACATAAAATAGGTTTAAAGGCGGTGAAAATTTTGGCAAAAGGGTTAACTAAAAGCATGTTTTATAGAATGCTTGGAATTATGATATGCTTGTGCATAATACTTGGCGGCGTTTCTGCTGTAAGTTTGGCATACACTATGATTGTTAAAAGTGATTTTTATCAGAAAAAAGCTGCTGAACAGCAATTGTATGATACCGAAATAACTGCAGCCAGAGGAAATATATACGATAAAAATATGAAACTATTGGCTACAAGTGCAACCGTCTGGACCCTTTATGCAATGCCTAACAGTTTTACAAACTCTAAATTAAGTGCAGAAAAACTGCAAATAATAAAAGAGGAAATCAGCCAAAATATCGCCCGCATACTTTCGATGGAAAGCGAAGAAATTAAAGAAAAGCTTGATAAAAAGGTAAGCTATGTAATTATCAAGAAAAAAATCGAACAGGATAAGGCGGACCAAATCCGCAAATTCATTTCAAAAAGTGAAAATGGTCTTGCAAGATATATCGGACTTGATGAGAGCACAAAACGTTTCTATACAGATAACAACTTAGCATCTGTTGTTTTGGGCTTTGTAGGTGATGATAACCAAGGCCTTGGCGGTATAGAACTGCAATATGATAATGAACTTACAGGTATACCGGGACGTGTTGTAGCGGCTAAGCAAGCAAATGGTACTGATATGCCGTTTAGTTATGAAAGTGTTATTGAGGCAGTACCGGGCAATTCTTTGGTACTGACAATAGATTCCTATATTCAAAGTGTTACTGAAAAATATTTGAATCAAGCAATTGTGGATAACAATGTTACAGAGCGTGCGGCAGCAATCTGTATGAATGTAAACACAGGCGCAATTTTAGCAATGGCTGTAAAGGGTGATTTTAATTTAAACGACCCCTTTGCTATTAGCGAGAGCGACCAGGCAATTGTAGATGCACTTGAAGGTGATGAGCGCAGTAAAAAGCTTTCTGAACTGCGTAACAGACAGTGGAGAAACAAAGCAGTATCAGACGTTTATGACCCAGGCTCAGTTTTCAAGGTTGTAACGGCATCCGCCGCAATTGAAGAAAATGTTACCGACCATGGCAAATCATATTATTGTCCAGGTCATATTGTTGTTGGCGGTAACAGATACCATTGTCACAAAACAACAGGCCACGGAACCCAAAATTTGACCCAAGCGTTGCAAAATTCCTGTAACCCTGTGTTTATTACTTTCGGTCAGTTGATGGGTGCGCAAACCTTCTCTAAATATTTTGAGGCGTTCGGCCTTACAGAAAAAACGGGAATAGATTTGCCGGGTGAGTCCACACCTATTTATCATAAGGTGGAAAATATGGGACTTACTGAATTAGCATCTTCCTCCTTTGGTCAAACTTTTAATATTACACCTATTCAATTGGTTACTGCAGTTTCTGCTGTTGTAAACGGCGGTAAACTCGTTAAACCGTATTTGGTAAGTGAAATATTAGACCAAGACCAAAAAACAGTGAAGAAAATAGACCCGACTATTAAACGTCAGGTCATATCAGAAGAAACCTCCGCTGAAATGCGTAATCTTATGGAAAAGGTAGTAGATGGCGGCGGCGGTAAAAACGCATATCTTGCAGGCTATAGAATTGGCGGCAAGACAGGTACCTCTCAAAAGGTTGCCAAAATGAACGAAACAGGTGAGAGTCGTTTGTACATCGCTTCGTTCTGCGGTGTAGCACCTATTGATGACCCCGAAATCGCTATCTTGTTAATGTTTGATGAGCCTCACGGAAGCGCATATTACGGTAGCTCGGTGGCTGCACCGGCTTGCGCTCATATAATGGCTGAGGTTTTACCTTATATGGGTTATGAACCAGCTTATGACAGTGACGACCTTCAAAGTATGGCGGTTTCTGTACCTGATGTGGTTGGCAGTTCTTTGACAGAAGCCAAGCAGAAGATGTCATCAAAGGGACTTAAATATAAAATTGTAGGCAATGGAGATAAGGTTGAAAGACAAAGCCCTGTTGCTTCACAAAGCATTTATAAATCCGGTGTTGTAGTTTTATACACCGAGGCTGAGGTTGAATTTAAGATGGCAACAGTTCCTAACTTTGAGGGAATGACCATTTCGCAAGCAAATGATGCGGCAGCATCAGCCGGAATAAATGTGTCCTTTATGGGCACAGGACTTGGTGGCTCAACAGTTCGTGCTTATAAACAGAGTGTTGAGGTTGGCAAGTCGGTCGAAAGTGGAAGTGTTATTACGGTTTATTTCCGTAGTAATGAGAGTACAGACTAGGAGAAATAGAATGAAACTAGGGGAATTGCTGAAAACAACAGAGTATGCTGAACTTGAAATCCGTGGCATTACCGATGATTCACGTGCGGTAGAGCCTGGATATGCTTTCGTGTGCATTGATGGTGCATCTATTGATGGTCACCAATTTGCAGCGCAGGCTGTTGAAAAAGGCGCATCGGTTGTTATTTGCCAGCGTGATTTAGGGTTAAAAACACAAATAGTTCTACCCGACACTCGTGCAGTATATGCCGAAATGTGTGCAAAATGGTTCGGTAATCCAACAAAGCGCTTAAAAGTTGT
Organism: Acutalibacteraceae bacterium; assembly: GCA_045660865.1. Classification (GTDB taxonomy): domain Bacteria; phylum Bacillota; class Clostridia; order Oscillospirales; family Acutalibacteraceae; genus CAZRRV01. Next base: position 124,940 of record JAZREP010000014.1, read on the forward strand.
TGGTGTTACTGGAACTAACGGTAAAACCTCGGTTTCTTATATGCTTAAAGCAATTCTTGAAACAGCAGGCTATAAGGTAGGACTCATAGGAACTATCCAAAATATGATTGATAACAAGGTGTTGCCGGCTAAAAACACAACACCTGGTCCTTATCAGCTCAATGAACTTTTTGCTAATATGCTTAAAGAGGGTTGTGAATATGCCGTTATGGAGGTTTCCTCTCACGCGCTTGACCAAAAAAGGGTACACGACGTGCAGTTTGAAGCGGCAATGTTCACCAATCTAACCCAAGACCATTTAGATTACCATATAACAATGGAAAATTATATGCTGGCTAAAAAGCGTTTGTTCTCTATGGCTAAGCTGGCTGTAATCAATCACGATGACCCTTGGAAATATAAGCTTATTGACGGTATAACTTGCCCTATAAAAACCTATTCTGCCGAAGCAGACGATGCAGGTTATTCAGCAAAAAATATCATATATTCACCAACAGGTGTTGAATTTGAATTTGTAGGCTATTCGGTTATTGGACGCATGAAATTGCATACCGGCGGACGCTTTACGGTATATAACGCAATGTGTGCTGCGACTTGTGCTGTTGAACTCGGTATTCCTGTGCAAACAGTCAGCCGTGCATTAGATGAATTAAGCGGAGTAAAGGGCAGGGCAGAGGTTGTGCCCACAGGCCGTGATTTTACGGTTATCATCGATTATGCACATACACCCGATGGATTGGAAAATGTGCTTTCAACCTTTAAAGAGTGTGAAAAAAACCGTTTGATAGCCTTGTTTGGCTGTGGCGGTGACCGTGACAGAACAAAACGCCCGCTAATGGCAGAGGTTTGTGCCAGACTTGCGGATTTTGTTATTGTTACCAGTGATAATCCTCGTACTGAGGACCCTGAAAAAATCATTGAGGACGTTTTGGAAGGCTTAAAAGATACAAAAACAAAGTATGTGACTATTCCTAACCGTGTTGAAGCAATTAACTATGCAATTGAAAATGCCCGTAAAGGTGATATAATAGTACTTGCAGGTAAGGGACACGAAACTTATCAAATTTTAGCCGACAAAACAATACACCTTGACGAGAGGGAAGTTGTAAAAGAAGCATTGGAGAGATTGAAATGAGTAATATAACTCTTATGTTTGCCGCAATATGCGCCTTTTTGATAACCTATCTTTTAGGTTATCCTTTAATTCCTTTCTTAAAAAAACTTAAATTCGGGCAGACTATATTAGATATTGGCCCGTCCTGGCATAAATCTAAACAAGGAACGCCGACTATGGGCGGCATAATGTTTATTATCGCCTTTGTATTAACAGCAGCGTTATCCTTTGCGGTTGATGCCTTAGCAGGCGGTAAATTTGTTCAACAAATAACCGATGGACAACAGGCAACAACATTTTTTGCTACTATCGGTCTTGCTGTAAGTATGGGTATGATTGGCTTTTTAGACGACTATATTAAGGTTGTAAAAAAGCGTAATCTCGGTCTTACAGCGAAACAAAAAACATTTTTACAGTTGTTGGCGGCAGCCCTTTATTTACTCACAATGCGTTTAGGCGGCCTTACTTATACCTGGTTGCCCTTTGCAGGCTTCATTGATGTTACTAAAGGTGCAGGTTTACTTTTCTGGCCGATAGCACTTATGTTCATTTATGGCTTTGTAAATGCTGCTAATTTGACCGATGGTATTGATGGTCTGGATTCAAGCGTAACTATGGTCGTTTGCTGTATATTTATGCTTTTGGCGGCACTTTCACGTATGGCAGGAATAAATTTGCTTTCAGTAGCGGCGGCCGGCTGCTGCTTAGGTTTCCTTATTTGGAATATAAACCCCGCCAAAGTGTTTATGGGTGATACAGGCTCGCTGTTTTTAGGCGGTTTAGTAGTTGGACTTTCTTTTGGTATTGGTCGCCCGATTTTACTGATATTTGCCGGTATCGTTTATTTAATGGAAGCTTTGTCGGTTGTATTACAGGTTACATATTTTAAAAAGACTAAAAAGCGCTTATTCAAAATGAGTCCCATTCATCATCATTTTGAAATGTGCGGCTGGAAAGAAAACAAAATCGTTTTGGTGTTTTCTACCGTAGCCTTATTTGGCGGATTAATCGCATTACTTTTATTCGTTTATTGTTAATCATATTTTAAGGAGGTAAGATTTTGGCACAACAAAAAGTTATTGATGTTAAAAGCGCAAAACAAAAAAGTTTTATCCAAAAAGGAAAAATCGACCTTACCTTCTTGGCGTTGGTTATTATCCTTCTTACAGTAGGATTAGTTATGCTGTTTTCGGCAAGTTATGCTTATGCATACGAGCGTTATGATAACAGTTATAAATTTATTTTAAGACAGGCAATGTTTGCAGTGTTCGGAGTAGTTGTTATGCTCGCGCTGTCAAAAATCGATTGTCACGTATATAAAAAGTTTGCGTGGCCTCTTTATATAGGCTCACTCGGTTTGCTTGCAATACTTTTGCTTTTAAATCCAATGATTGACGGTATGGACGTTAAGCGATGGATTGTTATAGGTCCAATAAATTTCCAGCCCTCCGAAATTGCAAAATTTGCTATAATACTACTTTTCGCAAGTCTTATCAGTTCAAACTATTCTAAGATGAAAACCTTTAAATTCGGCATATTGTTTTTAGGTTTTTTGTTGGTTATACCTTGCGTACTTGTAATCTTAGAGCCGCACCTTTCGGCAACCGTTTTAATTTTTGCCATAGGCATAGTTATGATGATTGTAGGCGGTATTAAGGCAAGATACATTATTTCAGGTGTTGGTGTAGTAGCAGGTCTTGCTGCGCTGGTCCTTTTTACAGATGTAGTAAAGTATGCTTCAAGCCGTATACAATATTGGCTTGACCCTTGGTCAGCACCAAGAGGTGAAGGCTATCAAACTATCCAATCATTACTCTCTATTGGTTCGGGTGGCTTGCTTGGCAGAGGTCTTGGTCAATCCAGACAAAAATATCTCTGGGTACCCGAGCCGCACAACGATTTTATTTTCTCAACAATTTGCGAAGAGCTTGGTTTTGTAGGCGCTATGATTATAATTCTTTTGTTCTGCTTACTCGTTTGGCGTGGATTTATAATCGCTATGCGCTCGCCTGATAAATACTCAGCTTTAATGGTTATGGGCTTAGTTTTCCAGGTTGGACTCCAAGCAGCGCTTAATATTATGGTTGTTACAAACACCATACCTAACACAGGTATAAGCCTTCCGTTCTTTAGCTACGGAGGTACTTCATTGGTTATTCTCTTAGCCCAAATGGGCATTGTACTATCTATTTCACGAAGTAGTAGGGTAGAAAAGCATTGACGAGGTGGGTATTTTGAAAATTCTTTTTGCAGGCGGCGGAACTGCCGGTCATATCAATCCGGCTTTAGCTGTTGCAGGTTATTTGAAAGACCGAATACTTGAAACGGAAATATACTATATCGGTACAGAACGCGGACTTGAAAGCCGCCTTGTCAGAGCGCAAGGCTACGATTTCCGTGCTATTGATGTGCGTGGTTTCCAGCGCAAGCCGACTGTTAAGAATATTAAAGAGAATGCTATAAATGTTTTTCGTGTTTTAAAGGCTTCGTCAGACGCGGCTAAGCTTTTAAAAGAAATTAACCCCGATATTGTAATGGGCACCGGCGGCTATGTAAGTGGCCCCGTATTGCGTCAGGCTGTGAAATTAGGCTTTAAAACTGTTATACACGAACAGAATGCTTTTCCGGGTATAACTACAAAAATGCTTTCACAGAGTGTTGACAGAGTAATGTTAGCTATGCCTGAGGCAGAAAAATATTTAAAATTAAACAACAAACCGATTGTTACAGGAAACCCTGTTCGCCCTTCGCTATTCCGCTATTCAAAGGAGCAGGCAAGGGAAATGCTCGGCTTAGACAACCGCCCGATGATTTTATCGTTTGGCGGTAGTTTGGGTGCTCGCCCTATTAACGATGCAGTAGCAGGTTTGTTTAAATGGGCAAATAATAAAGGAGAGTACCATTTCTATCACGCTACGGGTAAAGCAGGATTTTCTCGTATGCAGGATAAATTGCAAGAAAAGGGAGTAGACCTCTCTGATAAAATGCTTAACATCCTAGAATACATTGATAATATGGATGTTCTTCTCCCTGCGGCTGACTTGGTTATTTGCCGTGCAGGAGCAATCACACTCAGTGAGCTTGAATGCTTAGGCAAACCGTCAATACTGATACCTTCGCCCTATGTGGCTGAAAATCATCAATTCCACAATGCAATGACCTTGGTGGAACGGAATGCCGCCTCAATATTAGAAGAAAAAGATTTAACCGAAGAAACCTTGATAGAAAAGGTTAAATCAATGCTTTCTAATGAGGGTAGCCTTGAAATAATGGGGGAAAATGCAAAAGCTTGCGCAATAGCCGATGCTAACAAGCGCATTGCAGATGTTATACTAAATTTAATGAATTAACAAACCAATAAGTTTATGCATAGTATGAAATGAATATTCACAGCTTTGAAAGGATGAATACTGTGCATAAAATTGTCATAAACGGCGGAAACAGATTGCACGGAGAGTTGCCCGTTTCGGGAGCCAAAAACAGTATTTTGCCGTTACTCTCTGCAACTGTTCTTTGCAAAGGCGAAAGTATAATACATAATTGTCCGGCACTTTCCGATGTCGACACTTCAATAAAAATTCTAACAGCGCTAGGCTGTAAATGTCACTTTGAAAATTCAACTATAACAGTAAATACTGATGGGATTTGCTGTAACGAAATATCTGAACAGCTTATGCGTGAAATGCGTTCATCTATCGTTTTTTTAGGCGCAATTGTAGGTAGATGCAAAAAGGCGGTTTTAAGCAGTCCCGGAGGATGTGAACTAGGGCCTAGACCAATTGATTTGCATCTTTCTGCTTTACGCAGTATGGGTTTAAACATTATAGAGGACCACGGAATTTTAGATTGCAGCACAGATGGGCTTGTAGGTACGATAATTGACCTTGCAATTCCAAGTGTAGGCGCAACCGAAAATATAATCCTTGCCGCAGCTTTGGCAAAAGGCAAGACGGTTATTCACAATGCGGCTTGTGAGCCCGAAATTGTAGATTTAGCAAACTTTTTAAATAAAGCCGGAGCCAAAATTTTTGGCGCAGGCAGTACCACCGTCATGATTGAGGGTGTTGAGTGCTTGTATGGTGTAGAACATACAGCCATACCTGACAGAATTGTTACAGCAACCTATATGTCGGCGGCCGCTATAACCGGCGGTGATGTTACGCTTTATAATATTGAGCCTGAGCATATTGCCGCTATTGTCGCTGTTTTTAATCAAGCAGGGTGCACATTAAGTGTGGGTAATGATTATATATCCCTTAAAGCACCAAAACGATTACATTCGGTATCTACGGTAAAAACATTAGCCTATCCGGGTTTTCCAACCGATGCACAACCTCCCGTATTAGCCATGCTGTCACGTTCTAAAGGCAGTTCGATTTTTGTAGAAACCATTTTTGCTAATCGTTTTAAATATGTTGATGAATTAAAGCGCCTCGGCGCAGATATTTATGTTGAGGGTACAGTTGCCGTTGTGCGCGGTGTAAAACAACTGTACGGCGCTAATGTTATGGCTACGGACCTTAGAGGCGGTGCTGCCTTAGCGGTAGCCGCACTTGCCGCTAACGGCAAAACCGAAATAGCAGAACTTCATCATATTGACCGAGGCTATGCAAACTTTGAAAATGACCTAACAATTTTAGGAGCAGATATAAAGCGGATTTAATTTTGAAAGGGAATTACAATGGCAGGAAAGAAAAATAAACGAGTAAAAAAGCGCAAAACTAAGGGTCGCTTAAAAAAGGTATTTGCAATCTTAATTTTTATTTCGCTCGTAGTGTTAGCAACACTTTCGCTCACTATATTTTTCCCGGTTGCTAATATTAAATTGGCAGGCAAGAGCATTTATACATCCGAGCAAATTATTTCGGCTTCGGGTATAAAACAGAATGACAATATGTTTATGCCCCTTTTTAACGGCAGTAAGGAACGAATTAAAAGCGCTATGCCGTATATTAAAAAGGTGTCTTATAAATATTCACTTCCCGATACTGTTACAATCGACGTCACTCCTTATGTTGCTGCCTATCAGTTCAAGGTGAAAAATGATTTTGTAATAGCCGCAAAGGACGGCACAGTCTTGGAAATACTTAATAAACAGCGTGAAAACACACCTACAATTACAGTTAATGCTTTAGAGTATAAGGTGCGTAAGCCCTTTGCTTTCGGGGACTCTGCAAGGGAAGAAATATTCACTAAGGTTACCGAATCTTTAACAGATTTCGGCCATACATTCAGTGCGATGGATTTGACAGATACAGTTAATATATCTCTAACAGTTAATGACAATACGGTTATAGAGCTGGGCTCTGTAGCACATCTTGAAAAAAAGATGAATATGGCAAAGAAAATGCTTAAAACCATATCGCAAGGTGAAAGCGGAACCTTAAACCTTTCGGCATGGACACCTGAGAATAAACAAGCCAGTTATGTAAAAAATGAGCAATAGTTGGATTTATTTGTCAAATTTCGTGTAGTTTTTGTAAAAAAAATTAAAAAACACAAACAAAACTATTGAATTTTCAAATTGTTCGTGTTATTATATCTCTATATTATGCGAATATTATGCGAAAAAAGGATTTTTAATATACATGGAGGTAAAAATCATGCCGTTTGATGCAAGTACAGAAGCTAATGTTGTAACAATTAAAGTTATCGGTGTCGGTGGCGGCGGCGGTAACGCTGTTAACCGCATGGTAGCAGCAGGTGTTCGCGGCGCTGAGTTTGTCGCAATCAATACTGATAAGGCTGCTCTTATTAAATCTCAAGCAACCGAGAAAATTCAAATCGGTGAAAAATTAACAAAGGGTCAAGGCGCTGGCGCTAGCCCTGACAGAGGCGAAAAAGCCGCTGAAGAATCCAGAGAGGAAATCGCTGCAGCTCTCCGCGGTACTGATATGGTATTTGTAACCGCTGGTATGGGTGGCGGTACAGGTACAGGTGCTGCACCTATCGTTGCTCAAATTGCAAAAGAGTTGGGTATTTTAACTGTTGGTATCGTTACTAAGCCTTTCGCTTTTGAAGGTAAACGCAGAATGGAACAGGCTGAAGTTGGTATCGCTGCTCTTCGTGAGAACGTTGATAGCTTAATCGTTATCCCTAACGAGCGTTTGAAGTTCGTTTCTGAGCAGAAGATTACTTTAATGAACGCTTTCCAAATTGCTGACGATGTACTTCGCAAGGGCGTTCAGAGCATTGCTGAGCTTATTAACACTACTGCTGTTATTAACCTTGACTTTGCTGACGTTACTGCTATTATGAAGGATGCAGGCTATGCTCACATGGGCGTTGGTACTGCTAACGGTAGAGAAAAGGCTGAATTGGCTGCTAACGAAGCTATTCACAGCCCGCTTATCGAAACTTCTATGGACAATGCTACAGGCGTTATCCTCAGCATCACCGCTTCTCCTGATATCGGTCTTGAAGAGGCTGAGCTTGCTGCTTCTATCATCCACGATAAAGCTAATCCGAATGCTAACATCATTTGGGGTGTTCAGTTCGACGAAACCATGCAGGACGAAATCCGTGTTACTGTTATTGCAACCGGTCTCGGCCAGGATAAAGCTAAGTCAACTGTAGGTCTTGATGATATTCTTGAGTCTTCAAGCGATGCTAATGATGATGATATCGATATTCTCGGTATCTTCAACAGAGGCTAATTTATAAAAATAATATTTAAGGGTGTCTTTTTAGACACCCTTTTTTATTTCTCCTTTTGCGATTTTTAAAGCCTTCGCAAAAGGATTTTTTTATGTCAATTTTATTTTAAATTATTAAATTTATGGCAAATATAATGTTATCAATACTGTTTTTACGATTTGAAAACCAATATAAGGTGATACGATAACTTATTCCCTTAGTAGAAAAATAAATTTTACACAAATTAATAATAGAAACGGAAAGGAGGGGAAAAATGAAAAAAATAATAAAAAAATTCACATCAATATTATGCGTTGTATCAGCAGTTGTATTCAGCGCAATTGGATATTATTCGTATAAATTACCGGATAATATTATGATAAATCAAAATGAAAAAGAAATAAAAATCGAAGAGTTTAAATACCTTACCGCAACAGCCGAAAATCCGGTTTCCTCCGTAAATAAAATTACTAATAATCATTACAAAGCCAAGTTTAGTTTGTTCGGTCTACTCCCGGTTGAAGCAGTTGATGTACACTTAGTCGAGGAAAGCAATGTAATGGTGCTTGGAATTCCTTTTGGAATGAAAATTTATACCGACGGAGTAATGATTGTTGATTTTACAGACGTTGAAACAACTGAACGAGTGTGTAACCCTTGTAAAGAGGCGGGCATACAAGCAGGTGATATTATAATAGCAATTAACGGCGAAATGGTCTATGAAAACAGAGCGGTAATATCAGCAATCAAGGAAAGCGGCAAAAGACCAATTGACTTTTTGATTAAACGCAACAACAAAGAAAGGCATTACACAATAACTCCCACCCAAGATAAAAATGGTGAATACAAGATTGGAATTTGGATAAGAGATAGCTCGGCAGGTATAGGTACCTTAACATTTTGCGATGAAAACGGAGTTGCAGCAGGCTTGGGGCACGGCATTTGTGATGTTGACACAGGCGAATTGCTTGATGTTTTATCGGGTGAGTTTGTTGAAGCCCAGATTGTTGGGGTACAAAAGGGTACAGATGGAATACCGGGAGAATTAAAAGGAGTTTTACGCTCCCGTGTTTTGGGCGAAATTATAACTAATGATATAACAGGCATATATGGTAAGGTTAACAGTATAAATAATTCAAAACAATATAAGATTGCTCAAAAGCAAGAAATCAAGAGCGGTAAAGCAAAAGTGTTAAGTACAGTAGACGGTAACGGCCCGCTTTTATATGATTGTGAAATTAAAAAAATAAATTTTAATGACAAAAGCAAAACTCAAAATTTCATAGTAGAAATAACCGACGCAACACTTATCTCAAAAACAGGCGGTATAGTCCAAGGAATGAGCGGGAGTCCCATAATACAGGACGGAAAGCTTATCGGCGCTGTCACTCACGTTTTTGTAGACGACCCCACCAAGGGCTACGGCATATTCGCAGAAAATATGCTCGAAACCGCACAAAGCGTGGCAGAAGATAAAAAACTAAAAGATGCATCTTAAAATTATTAACACTCCGAATATATTCGGAGTGTTTTGTTTTATCTTGAAAAATTTAGTTTACTGTGATAAAATTGTGCCCGTAAGGATTTTAAAAATATTATGACAAAGGGGATATACATGTTAGGGTATCTAAAACCAAAATTCTTTTCAGTTATGAAAAGTTATACAAAGGCTCAGTTTATTAAAGATTTATCGGCGGGTTTGATTGTAGCAATAATTGCTTTACCGCTTTCGATAGCGTTGGCGCTTGCATCTGGTGTTGCTCCCGAATGCGGAATTTATACCGCAATTGCGTCAGGCTTTTTTGTGGCGCTGTTAGGCGGTAGCCGCGTACAAATATCAGGTCCAACGGCCGCATTTACAACTATAGTTGCAGGTGTTGTGGCAACACAGGGTATGGACGGATTATTTATTGCAACGGTTATTGCCGGAATAATGCTTATTTTAATGGGATTGTTAAAGCTTGGCAGATTGATTAGATTTATTCCACACTCGATTACCGTTGGATTTACCGGTGGTATTGCGGTAACAATTTTACTTGGTCAAATTAAGGACTTTTTGGGTATTACATATGCAGTAGGGGTGCGTCCTGTTGAAACCATTGAAAAAATGGAAGCAAATTTTGAGTATTTAAACACGTTTTCATTTGAGGCTTTGATAATAGGAGTTATTAGTCTTGCGATACTTATTGTGTATCCAAAACTTGAAAAACGAATTCCCGCATCACTAATTGCCGTAGTTATCGGTGCTGTTTTAGTTGGATTAATACCTGCTTTTTCAAACGGGGTTAACACTATTGGAGAACTCTATAAAATTCCATCAGGTTTGCCAAAAATTAATTTTTCTCAAATGGATTTCGGTACTGCAAAAATTGTTGCAGTTTTACCCGATGCCGTAACAATAGCACTTTTGGCAGCCATTGAATCGCTGCTTTCTTGTGTTGTGGCGGATGGGATGATAGACTCAAAGCACAACTCAAATGCCGAACTTTTAGCGCAAGGTGTTGGTAATATTGCAAGTGTTATGTTTGGCGGTATTGCGGCCACGGGTGCTATTGCCAGAACAGCAGCGAACATCAAAAACGGTGGTAGGACTCCTGTTGCGGCTATGGTACACTCGGCAGTGCTTTTGTTAGTACTTTTATTCTTAATGCCGTATGCCGAGCTTATCCCAATGCCTGTTATTGCCGCGATTTTGTTTATTGTGGCTTATAATATGAGCGAGTGGCGAAAGTTTGTTGTGATAGTAAAATCAAGGAAAATAGCCGATGTTTTAATTCTTGTTATAACTTTTGTGCTTACGGTTATATTTGATTTAGTTGTTGCCATTGCGGTTGGCATGATTTTACACTATTTAATTGTTTTAATAAAAATATTAATTAAAAGATAATTTTTCGTTGGGGAAATTGATAAGACAGGGGACGATTCTGCAGCTTAATATGTTGGTCCTATATTGACACACTCGTGAGTGGGAGTCCCATAATACAGGACGGAAAGCTCATTGGTGCCGTCACTCACGTTTTTGTTGACGACTCCACCAAAGGCTACGGCATATTCGCCGAAAATATGCTTGAAACGGCAACAGCCGCAAAACTCAAAAAAGCATCATAAAAAACACGCCGAATTTCGGCGTGTTTTTATTTTGCGGATTGAAAAATTTTGATTTTTATGATACAATATCGGTATTATATTAGGCATTAAAAGGAGTAAAAATGAAGGAAAGATTAAAGGATATCAAATTGTTTTTATTTGATATGGATGGGACTTTATATCTTGGAAACAAGCTTTATGATTTTACCGAAGAATTGTTAAGTAAGATTAAGTCGAATGGAAAAAGATATATGTTTATGACTAACAATTCATCAAAAAGTGTTAAAGATTATATATTAAAGCTTGAAAGCCTTGGTATAAAAGCGGAGTATGAGGATTTTATAACCTCTTCACAGGCTACTGCTTATTATCTAAAAGAGCATTACAACGATGCAAAGCTTTATGTTTGCGGAACTAGGTCTTTTAAAGATGAGCTTATCAGCAACGGATTTACATTGACCGAGGATTTATCAGAGGTTGATTGTATTGTTATGGGCTTTGATACAGAGCTTACATTTAAAAAGCTTGAGGATATTTCAAAATTGCTTTGCACCCGTCCTAATATACCTTATATTGCTTCTAATCCCGATTACGTGTGTCCTACCGAATTTGGAAGTGTGCCTGATTGCGGAAGCGTTAGTGATATGCTTTATAATGTTTCGGGCCGTCGTCCCATTTTCATCGGCAAACCCGAACCGCTTATGCCGTTACTGGCAATGAAAAAAACTAACTTTACAGTTAGCGAAACGGCAGTAATTGGGGACAGGATATACACCGATGTTAAAAGCGGGCTCAATGCAGGTGCTTTGGCAGTTCTTGTTATGAGTGGGGAAACAACAGAGCAAATTTTACAAGAGTCAGACGTTAAACCGGATTTAGTATTAAAGGATGCCGGCGAAATTATCGAATATTTGTAATAGTTGTGGGAGGGGTGTTAATTAAACACTCCGCCTTTTTTGTCGAAAATATCGTTTGCGACATAAACTTTTGAAAAAATTACTAATTTTTTCCAATTTACCTCTTGCAATATTTTGACATAAATGGTAAAATCTACCATATCACAAAGATTTAGGAGGAAAAACGATGGAAAATAAGTTGAAAGTAATTATTGCAGACGATACCACCGAATTTGGTCAAAATTGTTCGAAGATTTTAAAAAGTTTAAATATGGAGGTATATCTCTGCGCAAAGGACGGAAACAGAGTTATTGAAAGTATTAAGACAATAAAGCCTGATGCGGTGCTTGTTGATATATTTATGACAAATCTTGATGCGCTGGGTGTTATTAAATTTGCAAACAGTCTGGAAGGGTATAAGCCACAAATATTTGTAATGTCGAGTTTTGATAATCCGCAACTGGAAATTCAAACCTTAAATGCAGGCGCTGCTTATTATTTGATTAAGCCGTTTGATATTCATGTTCTTGCAGAAAGAATTATACAAATGACAAGCCGTCAAACAAAAGAAACAGGCAAGGATGATAGTTTAACTGATTCTGATTTAGAACTTATGATAACAGAGATTATTCATCAAATTGGCGTTCCTGCACATATTAAAGGTTATCACTATTTAAGGGAGGCAATTGTGCTGTCAGTACAAAATGCCGATATTATAAATTCAGTAACTAAGGTTTTATATCCTACTGTTGCCAAGCGTCACCAGACCACCGCCTCACGTGTTGAGCGTGCAATAAGACACGCTATTGAGGTTGCTTGGGACAGAGGTAACGTTGATGTGCTGAATTCCTATTTCGGATACACGATTGATAATAATCGAGGAAAACCTACCAACAGTGAATTTATAGCAATGATTGCAGACAAACTGCGTTTGCGCCTTAAAATAGCATAAAAAACCCGCCGTGCTTTCACGGCGGTTTTTATTATAGTAAACAATCAAT
>JAZREP010000015.1:0-63823 GCA_045660865.1 Acutalibacteraceae bacterium
TACCTGACTTATTCAAACGGTCAGTATCAATTGATTTTAAAACGTTGAAATCAAAGAATAAGGGTGTATCGTAAGTATCAACAGACCTTTCTACCCAATCACCATTATCTTTTTTCATTCCATACATATCATCATAATATAATATGTATTTTTGACCTTTTTTCGAATAGTAATAGGCTTTATCTTCAAAGCCCTCAAGATATATGACATCTCCGTGTTTTTTTATTTTTAATTCAGCTATTTTGTCATATTCGGATACTTCTTGTTCGGTTTCCTGTTGCGAATCGGGTATAAAACTACCAAATTCATCATAATAACCGTTTTGAGGCAGGTTGGCATCTGATTCAGTAGCCTCTGTACCACTTTCAACAGATAGGGTATTATATGTAGGGTTAAGGACTTTTTCGGTTAGTTTTATTTGTACACGATTGTATGTCTTGTCATTAGGGTCAAACACTCCCTTGCCAGAGCTAAGCATAACTACAAGGATAATAACGGCAACCAAAAAAGCTGCAACCGCCGGAAGCAATATTTTTTTGTGTTTTGTTATAAAAGCGATAACAGATTTCATTGTTTTTAAACTCCTTTCGGTTGACCTCTAATGCGTTTTTATTATTTAAAAAGGAATAAATCCAAAGCGGATAAGTATAAACATAACCAGCGCACCTACAAGTAAGAAGAGCACACACAACGCAATTACAGCAGAAGTTTTTATTCCGGATATTTTCCCTTTATTTGTTGAATCTGTGTTTGCCTCTTTGTTAGATTCTTCCTTTATCTCGGGTTTAATTTCAGAACCGTCTTTAGATGCACGCTTTGCGATAATCTTATAATCTTTTTTAGTTCCGTCCTCGGCAGTACAGGTAATAGTTACAGTATTATCTCTACCTGCAACCAAGTCTGTACCACCAGCAATAGATATTGTAGCCTTAGTGTCAGCTGCGGCAGCCCTTGCAGTTATGGCTGTAGTTTCATAAGGAAGCCAAACGATATAATTATCTACACCACTTGAAAAGGGCGGAGAAATCAAAAATCCGTCTACCGACATACCTGAAAGTGCTGTATTAGAACTTGGTACGTAGTTGGGGTCCTGCTTTCTGGTAACCTTAATACTGTAGGTTTTTGTTGCTCCGTTTTCAGCCTTTACAACTACTTTAACTGTGTTGTTTCCAACAGCAAGGTTGTTACCGGTTACGCTAACCTTTGCCTTGGGGTCTTCGGCAACAGCGTTGATATTAAGCCTATTTACATCAAACTCAACAGTGCCGACCGAATAAGAGGTTGTGCCTGCGCTAAAATTGGGTGAGATAGTTGCATTACCTACAGTAAGAGATTTTAAATTATTGTTAGTAGACAATGGTGCAGCAACAGTTTTTGAGTATACAACTGTTCCAACATTTATAAGCGCATTACCGTCCGAAGCCTTAACGCCAGAACAAGAAATCTTAATGGTTGTTCCGGGCGCTACAGACTTAACCTTGAAGGTGACAGTAAATAAAGTTTTGTTACTGTTAATAGGGTTGCTTAAGTTATTATCGTAAGCGACGATGGTGTTTCCATTAAACTCAACTAGCCACGGTGCGCCAATCTTTTGAGTTGTTCCCGATAAAGTAACCTGATTGCTATCATACGACAAAACACCTTGAACACCATATATACCACTGCCGTTAAGATTAAAACTCAAAGTGATAGTATCGCCGGCACGAACTGTACCAGGACCTGTAAAACTTGCACTTGCACTTGCAGCCGAAACCGTTATGGGTGTAACCATAGCAATACATAAAACGAAAATTGTTAATATTGATATTATCTTCTTCATTTTTTTCTCCTTATCTTGCGGTTATGGTACCTTTATCAAGAAGCTTAGCTTTAACCTGAATAAAGTCATCAATGTAAATGTTGTCGTCACCACTAGTATCCGCTGCAATTGCATAAACGCCTGATAAAATAGATTTTTTAAGTAAATGGGCTTTTATTGCAATCATATCACCAATTGTAATTTCGCCGTCTCTGTCTGTATCGCCTGTAACAACAACTGTTAAGGTTTGTTTGGTAACGTCACCGTGCATTAAGTTAACAGTAAATCCTGTTCCCACCACCTCGTTTGCCGAAGCCAGCGAGCCATCAGCTCTGCGGATTTTAATATGTTGATTTTCCTTCAAGCCGCTAAGCAATTTTGAAACGGTGGTTTTTTCAGCAATTTTACTGATATATGTACTGCCGACAGTATATTGTGCCGATGTTATTTTATCGGGATAAGGTGCTCTTGGACGTGTAACATCGATATTATAAACAAATTTTGTTATTCCGTCCTCTGCCGTTACGGTGATTGTAACACTTGTTGTTTCACCGGATTTGAGTTTTGGATTATCTACCTTTACAGTAGCATTACTGTCTGCGGCATAAGCATTTAAAATTAACTGCTCGACATCATGCGAAACAGTTGCCGTGTACTGAAATACACTTGGGTCAAACGCAGGGCTAATTGTTGCATTTGAAACTGTGAGATTTGACAGCTCAGCATTTTGAGAAAGCGGCTCACGGTAAACATCAATTGTATAAACCGTGCTTTCCACTGAACTAGAAGGGTCTGTGGGTGCAACGGTAATTGTTACGCTTGTTGTCTCTCCCGCTATCAACTCATTATTATCAATTGTAACTGGTACGTTTTCCATATCATTTGACTGCGCTAAAATATACAACATATCTACTTCGTACGGGACAGTTGCAGTATAGTTAAGTGTATCGGGATTAAAATCAGGCGAAATATTTGCATTTGATACTGTCATAGATTTTAATTTTGTGTTGAACTCTAAAACCTCAACGAAAATTGTGAGTAATTCTTGAGTATCATCTACTAAGAATTGAATCATTCCTCGACCAGGCGCAAGACCTTTAATTATGCCGTCCCTTAGCGAATTGTAATTAAATTCGAAATGACCATCACCGAAAGACTCTATATTTTCAAAAGAAACGTCTTTATTCCATGAGATATAAGCATTTTGACCTACCATAACGCTCATTTCATCAGGTGTTGTTTTAAAGCGTTCGCCAAGCCAAACAGAAACTAATTCGCCTTCGGTATCATAATAAAAATTTTCCTCTTCATAATTCTCAGAACCACCGCCAATATAATAGGCTTCATCCAAAAACAGACTAAATTTAATATTTTCATTATAACCGGCTTCATTAACCTTAAACTCAATTTTAAAAAGTTCAGTTTCGCCCTCTTGTATCGCATTCTTAGCATCGGTAAACTGGAAATCTATTTCATCCGGCACACCGTAAACATCGTTATTTCTTCGATAAATTAGAGTTGATTCATCTGATAAATCATTGTTAATTGCTATGGAATTGTTATTATAATCCAAATAATATGAATCGAATTGTAAAAACAGTCTTAATCCGTTAATCTTCTTACCTTCGGGCACAATTATTTTAAGTGTTGCCGAAAAGGTATCATTATCACCGGTTTCTTCTGGCACTTCCATGTTGAAGTATATAGGGGTCAACACCTCTGCAGAAACTATTGTATTTAAATCTAGGCAGAACAAAACAGACGATAAGAAAATCGCAAACATTAAAGCTGTACTTATTAAACGTTTTGTCATTTTACATCACCTGTTTTCATTTATTCAAATATTTTACACATCTAAGTATATCACAAATAGATTGCTAAAGGTTAAGCCAATATTAGCCAAAGCATTCAAACTTGAATCAGATTTTGAAACAAGGATTTTACGCTGTGGCTTTGTTAAAATACTCGTGAATCCGACAGGATTCACTGCGTTTTTGCCTCACACAACGTAAAATCCTTTGTTTACAAAATTCTGCGACCTTAAAGGTGCAGTTTTTTGTATGGATTTTGGTGAAGCGGAGCCCATAAGGCTAACGCCTATGGGCAACAATGAGCCAAAAGGCACCTAAAACCTGCCCTTTAAGGCTGGTTCGGGTTTAAATGCTTTGGCTAACCTAAAATTTTATAGTCAACCTTGCTTAAATCGTCTGCGGTATATGTAGCATCCTTATTTGAAGAAGCGGCGCCGACACCTAACACATCCATACCTGCTGCTAAGGCTGCCTGTATACCTGCATCAGCATCCTCAACAACCAAGCAATCCTTAGGCTCTACACCGACAAGCTTTGCCGCCAGCAAAAAGACCTCCGGGTGAGGTTTGCTGTGTGTGATTTGATTTCCGTCTGCAACGGCATCAAAATATGTATCAAGGCCTATACCCTTTAAAATACCGGGGGTGTTTTTACTTGAAGAGCCAATAGCGATTTTACTACCCTGCTCTTTAATGTAGGAACAAAAATCCATAACACCAACAAGAATATCATTAGGGGTTAAATCCTTAATGAATTCCTTATAGTAATTATTCTTGCGCTCAGCCAATTCAAGCTTTTCGGCATCGGTGTATTCTTTTGTAGCCTTTTCAAGCAAAACATCAAGACTTTCCATACGGCTTACACCGCGTTGGCGGATATTGATTTGCCTATCGAAGTAAATGCCTTCATCATCAGCAAGCTTTTTCCAGCCCATATAGTGACAATCATCGGTGCAAACTATTACACCGTCTAAATCAAAAATAACTGCATTATATTTCAACAGTAACACCCTCTTTTCCTACGCTGTATTCTTTATCAAATATACGAATTGTCTCAGCCTCTCCGTCAAGCGTAAAGGTTGCTTTACCCTCTTTAATCTGTACGGTAAGTACCTTTCCTCTGTACAGAATTTTGAACGAATAACCCTTCCACTGTTTCGGCAATGAGGGACGGAATGTCAAGCATTCGGCATCCGAGCGCATACCGCCAAAACCGTAAACAACATTCATCCAAGAAGCTGCCATTGAGGTTACATGCAATCCCAAATTCGTGTTAGTGTTATAGTTATCCAAATCCATACGGCTGGCAAACTTAGAATAGTTGTAAGCCTTCTCGTAATCACCGATTTCGTTAGCCATAATTGAATGGATAGAGGGAGAAAGTGAGCTTTCGTGGAAGCAACGAGCCTCATAGAAATCGTAGTTGATTTTCTTCTGCTCCATAGTAAAATCATTGGAGAACAAGAAGAGCATAAGCACAACATCAGGTTGTTTTACTATATCAATACGGAAAAGGCTGTCATACGCCCAATGTTTATAAATCGGCACCTCTTCAGGTTTAATTGTATTGATGTCAACATGCGGCATATCATAATATCCGTCATGCTGTTCAAAAAGCTTTGTTTCATCATCATAGTTGATGCGCATTTTTGCAGCTTTATCTGCCCAATCTTTGAGTTCTTCCTCGGTAAATTTCGGCAATTTATCGGGGCAAACCTTTTTCATTTCCTCAATAACCTCAAGGGTGTACAAGAACATTTTTCTAACCATATAGTTAGTGTAAACGTTATTATGTACCATCATATGGAACTCATCGGGGCCCATTACACCGTAAAGACCAAACTCGCCTGTTTTCGGGCTGTATCCGCCACGAGAAGCAAAGTAACGGCTAACCTCGGTCAGAATTTCTGCGCCGTAGTTATACAGCAATTCTTTGTCTTTGAGGTTGCGTACATAATGCCAAACTGCATAAGCAACGGCAGCAGAAACGTGTATTTCAAGGTTGCCGTGTTGCCATACGCCACAGCTTTCGGTACCATCAATTGTTACCATCGGGTAGCAAGAGCCTTTTGTGCTCTGCTCAATTGCTCTTTCCTTAGCCTGCGGCAATGTATTGTAACGATACATAATCAAATTCTTTGCTGCGGCAGGATTGTTAAAGATATAGAAAGGTAAACAATAGGTTTCGGTATCCCAGAAAGTCCATCCGGAATAGTTTTCACCTGTCAAACCTTTTGCACCTACATTGAGTGACGGGTCTTCACCGTGATAGGTTTGATGCAAATTGAAAATACAGAAACGGATACCTTGTTGGTTTTCCTCGTCGCCCTCAATAACAATATCCAACTTGTCCCAAACAGCAACCCAGAAGTTAGCGTGTTCAGTTTTATAGGTTTTATAGTCTGTTTTAAAAAGTTCTGTAGCCTTAGCTGAAGCTGAAGCAATAAAATCAGCATCTGCTACTTCCCTATTCTTTTCGGTTATATTAACACTCAAACGAACAAAATCTTTTGTTTCGCCTTCTGCGAGTTTGAATATGTATTCACCTGTGCAAAGCTTGTCTGTATGCTCATATTTTTCTGCCGGAACATTTGTGTTGAAAGCAGAGTATACTCTTTGACCGCTTGTTTTGGTTGAAGCAGCAATAACATTATCCTTGCAATAAATTTCATCCCAGAAGTTCTTGCCTTCTTCTTCGTGAATAGGATTGAAATCACAACCGGCAACAACTTTAACTTCACCGGCAAAGGATTTTGACTGCATTGTAATTTTTTGAGCAGCAATTTCACGGGTAGTCATTGAAATGAAACGTTCGAATGTAAAGGTTATACCCTTCCAATCAAAAGAACGAGTCATAATACCATGCTTCATATCCAGTTCACGATAAAAATTATCAACACTAACCTTAGCGAGGTCTAATTCCTCACCGTTGACAAAAATTCGTGTATATACCCAGTTATTGGCATTTATCATAAAGCAGCAACGGTCAGCCATGCCTTTAAAGTGGTTAAACTGTTTAATCGGCTTTTCCTCATACACACCGTTAAAGTAGTTGCCGAGCAGGCCGTCTGCTGAATAAGTTTCGTCAAAGAAACCACGAGTTCCCATATATTCATTACCGAGAGAGAAAATACTTTCACTTACTCTGCTCTGTGCCGGGTCATACCCCTCTTCTATAATTTTCCAAGGGTCAACCTTATAATATTTTACTGCTTCTTTTGCCATATTTATTACTCCTTTTAAGACACAAAAATTCACTATAAGCAATCATTTTAATCTTATCATTAGAGACCTCTATTGTCAAGCAAAAATACAGGTGAAAAACCGTGTTTTTTAACAAAAAAATTAAAAGCAGGCAGTAGATAAACTGCCTGCTAAAAACTACTTTTTATTTGCTTTGGGAACAACCTCATCGTGATAGGTTGTAACAACTTCATGAAGAATGTCCAAAACTGCTTGTGTATCGTTCTTATTAGCTACTTTTAAAATGCGAGCAACATCATCTGTGATGGTCTTATGATTAACCTCTTCAGGTTTACCGATAAAGATTTTCTCATTCTCGGTAGAGGTAAGACCCTCATTGTCCATAAGCAGTTCTTCATAAAGCTTTTCGCCCGGACGAAGTCCTGTGAATTGAATAGGAATTTCGGTATAAGGCTTATAGCCATAGAATTTAATTACATTCTCAGCCAGGGTTAAAATCTTTACAGCCTCACCCATATTGAGAACGAAAATTTCGCCGCCGCCAGCCATAGCACCTGCTTGTAAAACCAGGTTTACAGCTTCGGGAATTGTCATAAAATAGCGTACAATATCAGGGTGGGTAACCTTAACCGGACCGCCGCTTTCAATTTGCTTTTTAAACAGCGGGATTACCGAACCGTTCGAGCCCAGCACGTTTCCAAAACGTACCATTGAAAAGCTGGTTTCAAGTGTGGTGGTGTTAATATGTTGTACTATCATTTCGCAGAAACGCTTTGTAGCACCCATTACATTAGTCGGGTTAACCGCCTTGTCTGTAGAAATAAGTACAAATTTTAAAACACGGTATTTAGCTGCGGCTGTTGCCACATTATATGTACCGCCAATGTTATTTTTAACTGCTTCCTCAGGGTCGGTCTCCATAAGCGGAACGTGCTTATGCGCAGCCGCATGGAAGACTATATTCGGGCGATATTTATTGAAGATAAAATCAATCTTCTGTGCGTCACGAACTGAGGCTATCTCAATGCAGACATCCAGATTGGGATTTCTCATCAATAAATCTTGTTGGATATCATAAGCGTTATTCTCATAAATATCCAAAATAATTAACTTTTTAGGTCCAAGCTCTGAAATTTGTCGGCATAGCTCTGAACCGATAGAGCCGCCGCCGCCTGTTACAAGAACGACCTTACTGTTTATTAAGTTGATTATATTATTCTTTTCAAGCATGACCTCTTCGCGGCCAAGCATATCAGAATAGCTTATTTCCTTACTCTGATTCAAAAGCGACTTTTTATATTCAAGACCGGAAAGATACGGCAGAATGTTTATTGCGCAATTGGTTTTCATACAAAGCTTTTGTATGGCTTCTATCCTACTGCTGCTTGCTGAAGGTATTGCAATATAAATTGTTTTTATGTTGAATTTTTCGCAAATATCGGGAATAAACATTGTGGAGGCTACTACCTTTATTCCCTCTATGTTCATACCGATTTTTTTGTTATCGTCATCACAGAAATATATAGGATGACCAAGTTGCGGCTTATTAAGCAATTCTTTTGCAAGTATAACACCGGCAACACCTGCGCCGACAATTAAAATGGGGTTATGCTCCTGCTTAGCATTAAAAGTTACACTTAAGCGAGAAAGAATAAAATAATAAAGCATACGCGAAATCAAAAGCGCCAAAGTGAACAACAAGAAGCAAAAAGCGCAATATAAAAGCAATTGCTTGTTAACGTATATTGATGCCGCTCCTGCGATTAAAAATCCCGCAAAAACTGCAATTAATGTACGGAACAAATCAATCAATGTTGAATACCGCATCATAGTATTGTAAACCCTGAACACCAACAGACAGAGCATTGCAATAATAACATAAGCACCGTTAATATAAACAGCGGTAGTTCCATGCAATTGTGCCGGAACCGATATAGCTTCAACACGATAAATGAGCGCGTATGTAACAAAACTAACAACAGACAAATAAAAAATGTCTGCCAAAACAAGAAGGAACCTGGTTAAGTTAAATTTACCTTTTCCCAAATTTTTTACACCCCAATCAAATTAGTTAGACTACATCGTAGCTCATCATTTTCTTTGAGCGAGCGTACAATCTTAAAATCGTTTCTTTACCGCATTTTTTTGCTATTACATCGTTTGCCTTTAAAAACATGCCTTTTCTATGGGTGATAGAGTGAGCATCACTGGCAATAAAGTGGATATAACCACCTTCAATTAATTTGCAGATTTTTTTCTTTATGTTGTGACCGCTGAAAACTGCTGATGACGTAATTTGCGCACGAACATCCTCATCTATCACTAAATCCAACAGTCTGTCAAATCCCGGATAACCGAAATAACGCTCTATATGTGCTATTATTGGTTTTAATCCCAATGTGAATTGGATGTTATAAAGTTCATTCACAACCCAAGAATCAATTACGTAACTATACGGCAATTCAATTAACAAATAGTGCGAATTTTCTAAACACATATATTTTAATTGTTCACAAGTACTCATTCCCCTGAAGGCGCGAATTTCATACCCCCGGCGTAATTCCGGAAGCGCTTTACCCTCTGTAGCAACAAGCAGTTCTTCCCAGGCCTTGTCAACGGCTTCAAAATAATCCGAAAAGCTCTGTTTTTGCCGATAAAAATGCGGGGTTGCATAAACACAACCTACACCCTGCATTTTTAAGTTTTTCAACAATTCTATTGATTCTCGGATGTTTTTTGCTCCATCATCAACACCCGGCAGAACATGAGAATGTATATCAACTATATTATTTATAAGCATAGCGATAACTGTATTTCCTGTAATATCTTCTGCGATACTTTTTGTTTATGATATCAGTAGCACCATTAAGAATAATTCCAAGCAGCTTGGTTTTTGCAAACTCGGTATAGCTGAGTGCTTTTTTCAGCTCATCATGTGTGGTTATCTTATCCTTTACAACAAGGACAATACCATCGGTTTTAGGAGCTATAACCAACGAATCCGAAACAATGTTAATGGGCGGTGTATCAACAAATACATAATCATACTTGTCTTCTAATTCTTTTAAAAGCAATGTCATGTTCTCAGAACCAACCAATTCCGAAGGGTTCGGCGGCAACGGTCCTGATGTAAGAACATCAAGATTTGCGTTTATATGCTCTACTGCATCATCCAGTGAACATAAATTTACTAAAACGGAACTTAAACCGTCAGTATTTTGTATTTTCAGTTTTTTATGTACTGAAGGTTTACGCAAGTCGGCATCAATAATAAGCACACGGCAGCCTAATTGCGAGAAAGCAATAGCCATGTTTATAGCTGTAGTTGATTTTCCTTCCTCCATAAGAGGGCTGGAAATAACAATTTGTCTTTTGCAATTGTTACCGGAAATAACAAACTGCAAATTAGTACGTATAGTTTTATAAGCCTCTACTGCAGCAAAAGGCAAACGGTAAGGAGTGTTTTTATCTGTAGAAACCGCAGCTGTGCTGTATGATTTGCTATATGCTTTTTGTTGTTTCTGTTGTTTATTCATTGCAACATTCCTCCTTACGTATTTTTAAGCTTATATTCATAAGCCTGATTAGCGTTTGTAAAGTCAGGTATTGAGCCTAAAACAGCCATACCGAAAGTTCTTGCAATATCTTCTTCACCCTTAATGGTAGTATCGTAATAACTAAACAAAAAGACGATAATTGCAGAAACCAATGCGCCTACCACAGCCGCCAGCAAAGTTGTAACCGCTGTGCGAGGCGAATACAAAGATGCGCCCTTTGCTGTATCCAAAGGAGCAATTACAACGGCAGGCATTTTGGTATTCATATATCCCTGTGCTTCTTCCAAAATTGCATTGGTGATTTTAACAGCTTTCTCAACACTTGAGCTTCTTACCGATATATCAGCAATCAAAGAGTTTTCTCTGCCCGAAACAGTTGTCATCGCTTTAAGTTGCGCTGCGTTATAACCAAAATCATATTTCTCGGCAACATTTTCGTAAAGACCACGGCTGGAAAGAATATCAACAAAGGAATTTGAAAGTGCCAAAGTAATTGAAACATCACTGGTTTTCATAGAAGTAGTTTCATCATCTGAGCCCAAAATAGAAGTACCGGTAGAAATAACTGCGCTACCGTTTGCAACATATGTAGGAGTGGCAAAAAGCTCACAGTAGATAAATCCACACAGGCCGAATATTATCGCTGTTATAACGATAGCCCACCATCTTTGCAACAGTGCCGCTACTATGTCCAGCAACGAAATTTCTTTCATAACAAAATCCTATCCTTTCTTATATACGAACCTTAATTTTATAAAAATAATGCGAATACTGCCACATTTGTTTGAAATTCACATTATTTGTCCACAATACGTTATTCATTATATCATTTTAAACTCTCCTTTGCAAGAGGTTTTTGATAGTAAATAATTGAAATTTTTAGACAATATTCGCTCTAAGTGTTGTAAATACTTTAAAAATATGTTAAACTGTACCGGTAATTAACTTTCGGGAGAGATGAAAAATGTCCGGACATTCTAAATGGAGTACAATTAAGCGTAAAAAGGAAAAGACCGACCAACAGCGAGCAAAGGTGTTCACCAAGATTGGCCGTGAACTTGCTATGGTTGTAAAAGCCGGAGGACCGGACCCTAATGTTAACAGCAAATTGAAGGATGTTATAGCCAAGGCAAAAGCCAATAATGTGCCCAATGACAATATTGAGCGTATCATTAAAAAAGCTGCCGGAGAAACCGGAGATAACAATTATGAAGAAATCGTATACGAGGGCTACGGTCCTTGCGGTGTAGCCGTAATTGTTGAAACCTTAACCGATAACCGCAACCGCACCGCAGGTGATTTGCGCCACTATTTTGATAAGTGCGGAGGCAACCTTGGTCAACCCGGTTCTGTTATGTTTATGTTCCAACGCAAAGGCATGATTGTTATTGAGGGCGAAGGGCTTGACGAAGAAAAGGTTATGGAGGATGCGCTCGAAGCCGGAGCCGATGATTTCAATTTTGACGGTGATGTTTTTGAGATTTCAACCGATGCAAACAGCGTTTCAGCGGTAAGCGAAGCTCTTGAACAAAAAGGCTACTCATTCCTCTCTGCCGAGCCGGCATACATCCCTGCTACTATGACCTCTATTGCCGACGAGGAAGCTTTGACTAAAATGGAAAAGCTGCTCGATATGTTGGAGGACAATGACGACGTTCAAAACGTATGGCACAACTGGGAAACCGAAGAATAAGCAAAAAATTAAAGAGCGACTGTATTTTGTACAGTCGCTCTTTTTTATTTCAAGTTTTTAATTGTTTTGCCTTCGGCAATAATTGTTATTGTGTCCCCTGCTTTTAAGAACGGCAAGCGGTCACTAACTTTAATGTCAACCTTATAAATTGATTCACCGATTTGAATATAATAGACTGAGTTACCGTTTACTACGGCGGTGTTTATAGCGGTTATAGCACCCGTAATTTCTTCGCCTTTCGTTTCGGTTTGAACATCAGAATCTTGCAAATCGCTATCGCTGATAAGATTGTTTTCATTAAGCAAACGCAAATAGTCGGTTTTTGCGCTGGCTATGGTGTCACCCACGCCGACTATCTGGTAGTTTTCAACCGATACAAAGGAATAGGCTTTTACAAGACCCGCATTATCTTTTAAGCTGATAAAATACGAGGGTACAGACTCAATGTTTATCAAAATCGGGAATGTTGCATTATATCCCTTTTCCTGTATCATACCTTCGGCAGAATCCATAGCTGAATATTCTTCCGCACCATTTATATCTATTTTTTTACATTCTTTTGTTCGCATATTGATAAGAATGAAACCGATATTTGATTCATCCGATACAACCGAGGTAATACCCGTATAAAGCCAAACATCATCATTTAAAGCGAGGTAGTTATATCCGTCGGTTGTTACTACTACGTTTTTCTGTGTAAAGACGGAATTCCAATATCCGTTTATAAGAGTGCCCCAATTATGAGCCTGTTCTAACACTAAATATGCAGGGTACACCCTATCTATCCAGCTGGGAACATCTTTAACGGCATAATTTGTGTCTTTGCCTGTAATCGCATCAACAATTACAACGCCTTTAATATCTTTACCACCCAAAACGCCAAAGGTGTAATCATAATAAGGCAATACCCAGAACGGATTACCGTTATCATCAATTTCAAAAGAAATCTCTTCAAACATTTTGGTAGGATATTTGAAACGGACGTGACGCATAAGGTCACGAGAAAAATATTCACTTGGAGAATATTTTATTCCCTTTTCTAATTTCACAAGTTCGGTGTTTTGGGTTGCCATATCAATCTTAACGTAATAAGGTATTCCCCCACCACGGTTAACAAACCATTTTAGCAAGCCTGCATATTCAAGCGGAGAAACACGCACAGGAGTTTCCTTGACATTGATTTGAGTGTAATATGAGGACACATTAAACTGTGAAACAAGCTCAACAACCTCACCTATCTTACGGCTGCCAAGTCTTTCAGCCGTATCCTTATCAACAACCGGGATTTTAGAAAAAGGAATTTCTGCAATATCCTCAGTAAACTCGCTGTTTTGTACTGTCAGCATCGACTGATATTTTTTTGCGTTAAATAACTTTGATGAGGTTACAAATATAGTGGCGGCAACGATTATAATTACGCCAACAATAATAGCCCCTGTTAAGCCTATTTTTTTAATACCGCTTACAACCCCGTTTTGCCCATTAAAGTTTTTAACCTTAACTGCAACTGCGCCCATGTTGAAAGATGTAATCAAATGGCAAACATACCAAACTACGGCAAGAAAAATTACAAACGCCCAAAATCCGCCTGAGCGCCAATTCAAAGCCGGCAGTGAAATGTAGTAAAGCACAAACGCCACAATAAGTGTTATAATGCTTGGTATACCGTATTTTTTGAACATAAACTGGCTCCTTTTCCTATTTTGTTTTATTTTACCATAAAAAACCGTTCTAATCAACGCTTTTTTGTGTTGTAAATTCATTATAGTTATAGTATAATGATAAATAATATTTTTATTACATATTGGAGGATAATATGCCTTTACATAATGATGAAATTCTATCTTTGCCGCTTTTAGCGTTGCGTGGGTTAGTAGTTTTCCCGGGCATGAAGCTGCATTTTGATGTTGGCAGGCGCAAGTCTGTTGAAGCCATCAATACAGCTATGCAGCGTGGCAGAAATGTTTTTCTGTTAGCGCAGCGTGATTTAGTGGTTGATGACCCAAAGGCAAATGATTTATACAATATCGGCTGTATCGCCAAGGTTGAGCAAGTTATTAAGCTTAACAATGATAGTATGCGAATTTGTGTTGAGGGTAAAAGCCGTGCTTCCCTATTGGAAGTTTTCAGCGAAGACCCCTGCTTAATGGCAAACGTATCGGTTATAGCCGATACTGCTTACCGCTGCACCGCAAACTATGCAGAAGCTATTATTCGCAAGGCAAAAGCCTTGTTTGAGGATTATGCTAATGCGGCACCCAGTATGGCTCCCGATGTTCTTTTAACTGTTGCCGCCTGTGACGATATGTCTTATTTGTCCGATTATATCGTTTCTAATTTGCCGGTTGATTTTGATGATAAGCAATATATCTTAGAACAGGCAAATCCGCTTAAACGTATTAAGCTGTTATTACAATTACTAAACCGTGAGCGAGAAATTTTAGATATAAACTCCAAAATCGGCGAAAAGGTACGTGCAAGAATTGATGATAACCAGCGTGAATACTATATGCGTGAGCAAATGCGGGCGCTGAGCGAAGAGCTTTACGGAGAGGAAAACCCTCTTGATGAGGCTGAGCAATACCGTGAAAAAATCCGTTCACTCCTAGCACCCGATACAGTTAAGGACAAGCTGTTCAGTGAAGTTTCAAAGCTGACTAAAATGCCGCAAGGCTCGCACGAGGGCTCGGTTATCCGTGGCTATCTTGATACTTGTATCGAACTGCCTTGGGGTGTTTACACTAAGGATAAAATCAATATTAAATCATCTGAAAAACAATTGGAAAAGAGCCATTATGGACTAAAAGAGGTAAAGGAACGCATCCTTGAAACCTTGGCTGTACGTGGACTTTCCGAAAACATAAAGGGTCAGGTGCTTTGCTTAGTAGGACCTCCCGGTGTTGGTAAAACATCTATTGGTAAATCGGTTGCCGAATGTATGGGGCGCCGTTTTTCCAGAGTTTCTTTAGGCGGTATCAGTGACGAGAGTGAAATCCGTGGTCACCGCCGCACCTATATCGGCTCTATGCCCGGCCGTATTGTAAATGCGCTTAAGCTTGCGGGTAGCAGTAATCCTGTCATATTGCTTGATGAAATTGACAAGCTGTGTGCTTCTTACCACGGTGACCCGTCAGCGGCACTTTTAGAGGCGTTGGACCCTGAGCAAAACAGCACATTTAAAGACCATTATTTAGATTTACCGTATGATTTGAGCAAGGTATTGTTTATCACTACCGCCAATTCGCTTGACGGTATCCCTGCCCCGCTGATTGACCGAATGGAGGTCATCACCATTGCGGGATACACACGTGAAGATAAATTCCAAATTGCAAAACGGCATTTGGTTTCGGCACAATTGGGTTTGCACGGATTGACAAAGAGTAGTTGCAAAATCAGCGACGATGCAATTTTCAGTATAATTGATTATTACACCAGAGAATCAGGTGTTCGTCAGTTAAACCGCTGTATCGCCTCTCTTTGCCGCAAATCAGCATATAAGATTATGCAGGGCGAAGCGGTAGTAAAAATCAACGCAAAAAACATCGAGTCCTATTTGGGTGTTAAAAAATATCGCACAGACAATTTATTACCGAAAAATGCTGTGGGTATAGTAAACGGTCTTGCCTGGACACAGGTTGGCGGTGAGCTGATGCAATTAGAGGTTGCCGCTATTAACGGAACAGGTAAAACCGAACTGACAGGCTCGTTAGGTGATATTATGAAAGAATCGGCATTTGCCGCTGTCACCTATGTTCGCAGTCGTGCTGCTGAATTGGGAATCGACCCCGATTTTTACAAAACAACCGATTTGCATATTCACGCAACCGAAGCGGCTGTCCCCAAGGACGGACCGAGCGCAGGTGTTACCATTACAACCGCAATTGTTTCGGCTTTAACCAAAAAGCCCATCCTTCGTGATATTGCAATGACCGGAGAAGTAACAATCAGCGGTAGAGTACTACCGATTGGTGGATTAAAGGAAAAATCTATGGCGGCATATCGTGCCGGTATAAAAACTGTATTTATACCCGAAGAAAACCGCTGTAACTTAGAGGATGTTGACCCTGTAGTAAAGGCTAATATCCGTTTCATCCCCGTCAACACAGTAGATGAGATTTTGGCTTTGGCTTTTGAAAAGCCCACACAATCAGCTTTGCCTGTAGCAAATGATTTTACAGAGCCCAAATCCTCTGCTACCGTTATCAGACAATAAGGAATAGTTGTAATTATGAACTATAATAATGCTGTTTTTGAAATGTCCGCAGGCACTGCGGCGCAATTACCACCCTGCACCTTGCCCGAGGTTTGTTTTTCGGGTAGGTCAAACGTTGGTAAATCGTCTTTAATAAACCGATTGCTGGGCCGAAAGTCTATCGCACGGGTCAGCACAAAGCCGGGAAAAACCGTAACGGTTAATTTCTTTAAGCTTGATTCTATACGCCTTGCCGACCTTCCGGGTTACGGCTATGCAAAGGTTGCGGCGGCTGAAAAAATCCGTTGGTCTTCTTTAATGGAGGATTATTTTGGCTCTGGAAGAAATATAGTTATGGTTTTTCAGCTTATTGATATGCGGCACAAACCTTCTGCAGACGATATGGATATGCTGTCATATTTAATGCAGACAGGGTACCCCTTTACAGTGGTGCTTACCAAAAGCGATAAGCTTAATAAAACCGAGTATACAAAACGGCTTGAGGAGTTAAAAACCGAACTTTATTTACCTGAAAGCATACCTGTTATACCCTTTTCTTCACAAAATGGTGAGGGCGTAGCAGATTTAAGAGCAATTCTAGAAAAATTTGAGGTGCAAAATGATTAGTAACAGTTTTACAGTAAATGAGCAAGGACATTTAGCTGTTGGCGGTGTAGACACCGTTGCTTTAGCAAAAGAGTTTGGTACACCGCTTTATGTTTTTGATGAGGCATACATTCGTGACACAATAAATCAGTTTAAAAAGGCTTTTAGTGATTATTACAACGGCAACGCACTTGTACTTTACGCGAGCAAAGCCTTCTCCTGCAAGGAAATGTACAGAATAATGTCAGATTTGGGTGCAGGTATTGACGTTGTGTCGGGCGGAGAGTTATACACCGCTTTACAGACCGGCTTTAATCCTACTAACATCTATTTCCACGGCAACAACAAGACTGCCGATGAAATTGAGATGGCAATAAACAACAAGGTTGGCAGAATTGTTATTGACAATCTTTATGAGCTTGAAACTATAAATGAAATTGCAGCGAAGCACGGAATTGTTCAATCTGTAATGCTTCGTGTAAAGCCGGGTATTGACGTACACACACACGACTATATCCGCACAGGACAAATTGACTCGAAATTCGGCTTTGCTTTAGAAACAGGTGAAGCTACTATTGCCGCCAAAAAGACAGCAGAGTATTCTAATTTGAAACTGATTGGTATACACGCACATATCGGCTCTCAAATTTTTGAATTGCAACCCTTTGCCGATTGCGCAGTAATTTTAATGCAATTTATCAAGGAACTTTCCTCCTTTGGTATTAACATAACTGAACTCAATTTAGGCGGCGGCTACGGTATTAAATACACCGAACAAGACGACCCGCATCCCTTCTCTGATTTTATAAAATTGATTGCATCCACAGTTAAGGCTTTCTGCAACGAAAACGATACTGCTGAGCCGAAACTGATTATCGAACCCGGCCGCTCTGTAGTAGCTCCTGCCGGACTTACACTTTACACCGTTGGCTCTGTAAAGGAAATTCCCAATATCCGTACTTATGTATCTGTTGACGGCGGTATGACCGATAACCCCCGTTACATTCTTTACGGTGCTAAGTATGAGGCTTTAATTGCCAACAAAGCGGCACAGGATAAAAATTGCACCGTAACAATTGCCGGCAAATGCTGTGAGAGTGGTGATTTAATTCAAGAAAACGCACCGCTGCAAAACCCTGAGGCCGGTGATATTCTGGCGGTATTAGCCACGGGCGCTTACAACTATTCAATGGCAAGCAATTATAATCGTATCCCCCGCCCCGCTGCCGCAATGGTAAAAGACGGCAAAGCACGCTTAATCATCAAGCGTGAAACCTACGAAGACATTGTAAGAAATGATATATAACAAAACAAACACCTGCCGATTAAGTTGGCAGGTGTTTTATTATAAACATTATAGAATTCTCAAAAAAGTCGGTATCAAAGTACCAATCCATTATACGCACAGTGTTTAAATCACACAACTCAATTAAGGTTGTATGACTGTTAAATCCGACTTTTCTTGTACCGATATAGGCAGTTAAAATGCCTACAGTTAAAAGCGCCATTGCACCGAAAGCAATTGTTGAGGCTAAAAATGAGCGCCTGTAAATATTAACTTTCATTAAAATTCCTTATTTCATAGTATTTAACGTCTCAGCTAGCGCTTTACCGACCAATTCTCCCGAATAGAGCGCCTGCTCAAATGTGTTGGCATCGGTGCCGATTTCAATTAAAACCGAGCCTGTTGTTAAGTATTGATTATATTTTGCCGATTTCAAAAGCATACTGCGTGCAAAACCGGGATAATTGGTTTCAAAACTTTGTTGAAGCTTTATTGCCAATCTAAAATTTTCTTTCCACTTGCTGTGGCCTGTTATATTCCCTGTTTGGCTGCCCATAACCAGCATTACCTGAGCCGCCTTTTTACCGCCGATTTCAACGGTAGGCGCTATTTTATCATTTCCGCTTGGCATAGCATCTCTATGAAGGTCGATTACGATTTTTATGCTATTATATTTTTTTAAATATGATTGTACCGTAGCCTTTGACCTTGTATAACTACCGTTATACGAGGGGTAATCGTGTTGTGTTTTATCGTGGAGCACAGAAAACCCCGCATTTTCAAGTTGCTTTTTTATAGTCTCTCCCACCGCTGTAATGTTTTTTGAATTATCGGTTGTACGGCTTTTATCTTCCGCTGTATAATAATCCCTATTTTCATTTAAAAAGCACTCTGTAGCGTGGGTGTGCATAATTAAAACTTCGGGTTCTTTGCTTTTTTTCATTTTAATTTTGGTGCCGCTTTTAAGTTCGTTAGCAACATTGATTGTTTGCCCTGTTTTATTGTTAATATATATTTTGTTGTATTTTAAATTTGCGCTGTAGGGGGATATGAATTTGCTTAAAATTTTACCCTTTGCTGTTGCAGGCGGCTTAGTGTTTTGTGATGATGTTTCCTGTTTTGATTCGGTCGGTTTTATTTCAACCTTTGAAACGGTGTTCTCTGTTGGGGCAAATGCCGTAACAGTTTCATCGACCTTTTTTTCTAAGTTTGGGACAACGGCATAGGCGCTTAAAAGGGATGAAAACTCCCAAAACTTTTTGATTTTATCTGCACCGACACCATAAATACACATACCGATTACTGTAAAAACAAGTAACCAAGAAAATATCTTCCTCATTTTATCGCTCCTTTGTAAATTTATATGCAAGGAGCAAAAATTTTAGACAATACTTCTCAGTAATTCTTCATCCAACCCAGGCTGTAAAGCACAATTTATGGCGTGACCGAGCAGTTCACTTGCCTTATCTATTCGCATATCTATATCCCTATGAGTAACAATCATATTTTCACGGCTGTCGGTTAAACTTTTTAGGTCAACTACCGTCGGTACACCGAGTGCAATTACCGGAATACCCATACTTTGTTTTGAAATTTCCTTACGGCTGTTGCCCACACCTGAGCCGGGTGAAATGCCTGTATTGCAAATTTGTATTGTACGGCAAAGTCTTGAAAGCTCGGCGGCCGCCAGCGCATCAACAACTATTAAGGCTTTAGGTTTAACGTGTTCTGCCGTACCTTTAATTATTTCTAAAACCTCTATTCCCGTTTGCCCCAAAACACCGGGAGCGAGTACCGATACAGGAGACATTCCTCCAAGGCCAATGCTTTTAGCCAAATCCTTTTCTATATGCCGTGTTGCTAATACTCTGGCAACTGTTTTGGGACCTAAGGCATCGGGTGTTATTTGTTCGTTTCCAAGGCCCAAAACTAAAACATTATCCATATCCTTTACAAAAGACTTAATAATATCTCTTACCGCAGTATGAACATCGCTATCACTTACAGTTTCGTCCCAATCCACAGTATAATAACTGCCCTTTCTACGACCTATCTCTTTTTCGGCAATACTATCTATGATTTCAAGTTCATTTACGTTAACACTACCAACAGTATATTCATTCTGTCGTACCCTGCCTTTTCTAGGCGGTTTTTCGGTTAAAGTTTCTATCGCAAGGTCGGTTCTGGCTCTCATAAGCACACCCCTTTTTTATTAAATAGTATTTGCCGAAAAATTTGGCTTTACACCTTGTTTTGCCAAAAAGATTATGATATAATTTCCATATATGTCTTTTGGAGGAATTTTACAATGAACAAGAGCTTTTACATCACTACCCCGATTTATTATCCGTCAGGCAAACTGCACATCGGTCATTCCTATACCACCGTTGCGGCAGATGCTATTGCACGCTACAAGCGTATGCGCGGGTATGATGTTATGTTCTTAACCGGTACCGATGAGCACGGCCAGAAAATTGAGGAGCGTGCTAAAGAGGCCGGCGTTACCCCGAAACAATTTGTAGATGATATTGTTGCAGGCATAAAGGATATGTGGAGTCTGCTTAATATTACCTATGATAAATTTATCCGCACTACCGACCCTTATCACGAGGATACCGTAGCGCAAATTTTTGAAAAGTTATACAATCAAGGCGATATTTATAAGGGCACATACAAAGGTCTTTATTGCACTCCTTGTGAATCTTTTTGGACCGAAAGCCAATTGGTTGACGGCAAATGCCCCGACTGTGGCCGTCCCGTTCAGCCTGCTGAGGAGGAGGCGTATTTCCTGCGCCTTTCAAAGTATGCTGACCGCCTGCTTCAGTATTATGAGGAGCACCCCGATTTTATCCAACCTGAAACCCGCAAAAACGAAATGATAAACAACTTTATCAAGCCCGGTCTTGAGGACCTTTGCGTTTCGCGTACCTCTTTTAGCTGGGGTATTCCTGTGCGCTTTGATAACAAACACGTTGTTTATGTTTGGTTGGATGCACTTTCAAACTACATTTCAGCATTGGGTTATTTGAATAATGAGCCGCAGCTTTTTGAAAAGTTTTGGCCCTGTGATATTCATTTGGTTGGTAAGGAAATTGTTCGTTTCCACACCATCATTTGGCCGATTATGTTAATGGCGCTCGATTTACCTTTGCCTAAAAAGGTGTACGGTCACGGTTGGCTGTTATTAGAGGGCGGCAAAATGTCAAAATCTAAGGGTAACGTTGTTGACCCCGTTATTTTGTGTGACCGCTACGGCGTAGACGCTGTTAGATATTTCTTGCTTCGTGAAATTCCTTTCGGCAGCGATGGTATTTTCTCTAACGAGGCGCTTATTTCCCGTATCAACGCTGACCTTGCAAACGATTTGGGTAATCTTGTATCCCGTACCGCCGCTATGGTGGATAAGTATTTCGGCGGCACAATTCCAAGCATACGTGAAGCAGACGATGTTGATAACGAGCTTATCAATATGGCACTCAGCACTAAGGAAGTAGTCGAAAAGTATATTGAAAACCTTGAGTTTTCAACTGCACTTACCGAGTTGTTCCGCTTTATTTCAAGAACTAATAAATATATTGATGAAACTGCACCTTGGGTGCTTGCTAAGGATGAAAGCAAAAAAGCACGTCTTGCATCGGTTATGTATAATCTTTGCGAAGCATTGCGTATTGTTTCAATTCTTTTGGAGCCTTTCTTACCCGAAACCGCAAACAAAATCCGCAAATGCTTTGCCAGTAGCGACCTTTATTCTTGGGACCAATCAGGCGTTTGGGGGCTGTTGCCTAACGAATGTCCTGTAACCAAAATTGAGGTTATGTTCCCGAGAATTGACCTTGAAAAAGAAATTGCCGAGCTTGATGCCATTAACCCCGGTGCATCTAAGCAACCTGTGGAAAATGTAGCAACCATTGAACAAATAGGCATTGAGGATTTTGCAAAGGTTGCGCTTATCGCTGCTAAGATAACCGCTTGTGAGCCTGTTAAAAAATCCAAAAAGTTGCTCAAATTAACACTTGATGACGGTAGCGGTGTTCCCCGCACCGTAGCCTCAGGTATTTCACAATATTACACTCCTGAGCAGTTAATCGGTCACACCGTTATTTTGGTTTCTAACCTTAAGCCTGCAGTACTCTGCGGTGTGGAAAGCAACGGTATGATTTTAGCCGCTGATGCAGGTGAAGACGTTAAGGTTATCTTCATTGACGATGTACCTGCAGGGAGCAAAATCAGATAATGGAGCCGCTTATTATTGACACCCACGCTCACTACGATGATGAGCGTTTTGAGGGTGAAATTGACACACTTTTTGCAGAACTTGAGCAAAATGGTGTTAAAAGTGTAATCACCTGCGCTGTTGACCAAAAAGAGTCTTATGCTAAATGTATCAGTTTAGCCAAGCAGTACCCCTTTTGCTATTTTACTGCCGGTGTGCATCCTTTAAATATGAAGGATAACGGCAAGCTTGATTTGCCCCTTCTGCGTTCCCAAGCAGAACACGAAAAATGTGTGGCTATTGGTGAAATTGGTCTTGATTATTACTATCAAAGCGATAATAAAGAACAGCAATTGGAATTGGTAATTAAGCAGATTGAATTGGCTAACGAACTTAATATGCCAATCAGTTTTCACGACCGCGAAGCGCACGAGGACACCTTAAAAATTTTAAAGGCTTATAAGCCAAAAGGTGTTGTACACTGTTTTTCTGGCAGTGTTGAAATGGCAAAAGAAATTGTTAAGTTAGGACTATATATCGGTGTCGGCGGTGTAATAACCTTTGCTAATGCTAAAAAATTGGTAGCAGTAGTTGAGGAGTTACCCTTAGAGCGCATACTCTTAGAAACCGATGCGCCCTACCTCGCTCCCGTTCCATTTAGAGGGAAAACCAACCGCTCAGACTACATTATAAAAGTGGCCGAAAAAATTGCCGAAATTAAAAACACAACAACCAACGCGGTACTAGAACAATGCCGTGACAATGCTAAAAAATTATTCCGTATATAAAAAAAGCACCCGAACGGGTGCTTTTTTTATTCGCTTATACACATTATTGCGGCTAAATTGCCTCTTTCATTCCCTGTCACACGGTGGGAAAAGAAATATTCGGGATTGCATTTTGTACACAAATCGGTAACCACAATGTTTTCAGGTTTTACTCCAAGGTCTATGAGTAATTGGCGGTTTATAGCCCAAAGGTCTATATAATATTTCTCCCCTTTTTTAGTACAATAGTCGTAAATGTTGATTTTACTGAGCTTTTCAAAAGCCTCGACTACCGGGTAATCAACCTCAAAACATTTACCACAGATTGAAGGCGCTATGCCGACTACCAAATCGGCAGGGTTAGTACCGTAATGCTCGGTCATCTTTTCAACTGTAAGACGGCCGATTTCACCCAGTGTACAACGCCAAGAAGCGTGAGCAGAGCCGATTGCTTTATTAACGGGGTCACAAATAAGCAACGGCACACAATCTGCATACTGTGTAACAATTGGTACGCCAGGCAGGTTTGTGACAAGTGCATCAACACTTTCATAATCACGAGGCTTAACTATTCCCTTGCCTATATCCTGTTCGGTAACCGCGTGAACATTTAGCTCGTGAACTTGTTTAGAGAGTACACATTTTTTATAATCAACACCTATAGCATCACAAATAATCTCATAGTTTTTAAGTACCGCCTGTTCATCATCACCACGGGCAAAGCTTAAATTCATTGATGAAAAGTGGCCTTTACTCACACCGCCCAAACGGGTAGTGAAAGCGTGCTTAACAAATCCCAACTCATCAATATTACGGAATGTGATATATACAAGTTCATTATTTCTATGAATTCGCATAGTGTTGCTTGTTAACATTGCGCTCTCCTATCTGCTGCCGTCAAGCATTATATTTTTATCGGTTTTTAATGTATAGGTTTTGCCATCAGTTTCGGCAATTACTGTGCCGTTTAAATCTGTGCGGTAAACCGTTTTGGTGTTGTAATTATAAAGGCGGTCTACAATCTTAGTATCGGGATGCCTATAACGATTACCCTCACCAACCGAAATTACGGCATATTCGGGTGTTACCGCCCTTAAAAAGTCGGTAGTTGTGGAATAGTTGCTTCCGTGATGCCCTACTTTTAGAATATCTGTATCCAAATCGCATCCGGCATTAAGCATTTCTTTTTCATTCATAGCTTCGGCATCGCCCGTTAACAAGAATGATGTTTCACCATAATCAAGGCGAACAACTATGGAATAATTATTGAGTTCCGAATATTCCTTAAAGGGTGAAAAACATACAACCGAAAGATTATTGTTTTCAATAATTTTCATGCCGTTTTGTGCGGCATTTACCTTAACCTGCTTTTCCACAAGTGCATCAAGCACTTCTTCATAGGTCTTGGTGGTAGGCACTAAACTATCCTTTATTTTAGGCATATAAACCTCACCCAAACCAAAGGAGTTAATAAGCACATCAGCTCCGCCTAAGTGGTCCTCGTGCGGATGTGTTAAGACAAGATAATCAATTGTTTCAATTCCTTTATTTCTTAGAAAATCGGCAATTAACAGACCATCAGAATTGTTGCCTGCATCAATTACCATATTTTTACCGTCAGGCAATAAAACCAAAGAACAGTCAGCCTGACCCACGTCAAAAAAGTAAACAGTCAGGTCGCCGCTTACTGAATCAACCTGTTTTGGAGGTGTTGTGGGAACTAAAAGTTCACATCCCGAAAGGCTTATAACAAGCAATATTGATAAAATCGAAAATAACTTTTTCATACAATCCTCGTAAACTTTTTATAAATAAAACGTAAAATTATGTTATTAGTCTTGCTTTTTTGCAAATTTGTGTTACAATATGAGTAGACAAGAGGCAAAAATTACTCTTGCAATAATTATTGGAGGTGTAATACCAATGGCATATGTAATTTCTGATGAGTGCATTAAATGCGGTGCATGTCAGGCAGTTTGCCCCACCGAGGCTATCTCCGAAGGCGATGACATTTTCGTTATCGACGCTGACAAATGCGTTTCCTGCGGCGCTTGTGCTGACGGTTGCCCGGTTGAAGCCATTGCTGAATAATACATAATATATTATGTATCCGCCCTGCTTTATGCAGGGCTGTTTTTTTATTTGTTTTGTAATAAATAATAGGTTTTAAGGAGTGCGGCTTGTGTTTTTGAGTCCTTTATCTCCCCCGACAGTACCATTTCAACCGCTTTTTTCAAGGGTATTCTTTCAATATTCAAAAACTCATCCTCGTCAGGGTCGGTTTCACCAAAGGTAAGTCCGGTAGCAAGGTACATATATATAACCTCATTGCAAAATCCGGGTGACGGATAAAGCTCGCCTAAAAAAGTATAATTCTCTGCTGTGGCGCCTATTTCCTCTTTTAACTCACGCTTTCCGCATTCCAGCGGGATTTCATCCAAAGAGTCCCTCTTGCCTGCAGGAACTTCAGTGACAATTTCCATATAGGGGTATCTAAATTGTTTAACAAATACAACATCCTCGTTATCACAAAGCGGAACGATACAAACACCGCCGTTATGCTCTACCACATCTCTGGTTGCAACATTACCGTTAGGCAGCAAAGCCAGGTCATGACGAACATTGATAATATTGCCGTGAAAAACATAATTCTTTTCAAGCATCTTTTCACTTAAATTCATTAGTTTGCCTCTTTTCACATATATTTATAATGGTTATCGACTGTCATTATAGTATTAAAATTTGGAGGAAGCAAAATGGAAAGTATTATCAAATACATAGAGCAAGATTACAATAGTTTGCGTGCTGTTTTAGACACTTTTAAGAAAAAGTATCCCTTTATCTCTATTTCCTCCATTGGAAAAAGTGTGTACGGCAGAGAAATACCTGCCGTAAAAATAGGCAGAAGCAACGAGTACGTTCTGTATTGCGGTGCCTTTCACGGAACCGAGCGCATAACATCCACACTGCTGCTTATGTTTATAGAAGAATTGTGCGAAGCTATTTTGCGACACGGAGAAATTTCAAGTATAGACGCAGTTAAAGCAATGTACGGGCGCGGTGTAATCATTGTACCTATGGTTAACCCCGACGGTTGTGAAATTTCCTTAAAAGGACCTTCCAGTTGTGGTTATTATGCCAGCAAAATAAACCGCATATGCGGTGGAAAATATGAAAACTGGAATGCCAATTTGCGTGGCGTTGATATAAATCACAACTTCGATGCTGATTGGCTCAATCTACGTGAAGCCGAAAAGCGAAGCGGTATTTTTGGCCCTAGTCCCAGACAATTTGGCGGCAACAGACCACACAGCGAACCCGAAACAACGGCCTTGGTAGAACTATGCCGATTTGTGCGCATAAGACACGCCGTTGCCTTCCATTCCCAAGGTGAGGTTATTTATTGGAACTTTGGTAAAAACACACCGCTAAAATCACGGCGGATGGCTGAAATAATGGCTGCCAGTTCAGGCTATGCCCTAGATATACCTACCGGGTTAGCCTTTGGCGGCGGTTTTAAGGATTGGTTCATAGAAAAAATGCAAAGGCCTGCGTTCACAGTAGAGGTGGGTCGTGGCAAAAACCCGTTAGACCCTGCCATATTGCCTGAGCTCTATGACCAATTGCGTGAAATGCTTACCATTACGCTGTTAATGTGATTTACTCAAATGAATTAAGAGTACCGAAATATCGGCAGGGCTAACACCCGATATACGAGAAGCCTGACCTATGTTTTGCGGCTGAATTTTTTGCAGTTTCTCAACTGCTTCAAGCCTCAATCCCGAAACCTTAGAATAATCCATATCCTCGGGCAGTTTTTTGTCCTCCAACTGCTTCAACTTTTCAATTTGGGCAAGCTGGCGGTCAATATAACCTTTATATTTAAGCTCGGTTTCAACCTTTAAGCAAACCTCTGCCGAAAGGTTTGGTCTTTCCTTATCAAAAGGAGCTAACGAAGCATAATCCAACTGCGGGCGGCACAACAGTTCACTTAACCTTACACCCGTTTTAGTGGGCACTGTGCCTTTATCTTCCAAAAGCTTGGAAAGCTCTTCACTCGGCGCAATAAATGTATTTGTAAGGCGGTTTATTTCCGCCTCTTTTTGTTGTTTGCGCTCTAAAAACTTTTGCCAAGCGTTTTCATCTACAAGTCCGTTTTCATAGCCGATTGGCATTAAGCGTTCATCAGCATTATCCTGCCTTAACACCAAACGGTATTCAGAACGAGAGGTCATCATACGATATGGGTCGGTACAACCTTTAGTAACCAAATCGTCTATTAGTGTACCGATATATGAATTTGCTCTGTCAAGTATAAGCGGAGCCTCACCCTTGATTTTGCGAACAGCGTTAATACCCGCAACAAGACCTTGAGCCGCTGCTTCCTCATAGCCTGAGGAGCCGTTAAACTGACCCGCTCCGTACAAACCATTAAGCCCTTTTAACTCTAAGGTTGGTTTTAGTGAGGTTGGGTCAACACAATCATACTCAATTGCATAAGCGTTACGCATAATCTCAACGTTTTCCAGACCCTTAATTGTTCGGTAAAATGCCATTTGAACATCTAATGGCAAGGATGAGGACATACCTTGCAGGTACATTTCCTCAGTATCGGCGCCGCAAGGCTCAATAAAGAGTTGATGACGCTCCTTATCGGCAAAGCGGACAATTTTATCCTCTAAACTGGGGCAATATCTGGGACCTACACCCTCGATTATACCGCCGTAAAGCGGTGAACGATGGATATTTTCTAAAATAACCTGTTTTGTTCTTTCGTTGGTATAACTGATATAACAGTCAACCGTGTTTTCTAATTTTTCTTCGGTTGAATAACTAAAGGGCACGATTTCATCATCACCCGGTTGCCTTTCAAGGCCCGAAAAATCTATACTGCTTTTAAGTACCCTTGCAGGAGTACCTGTCTTAAAACGGCGAAGCGGGATATTAAGTTTAAGCAAGGCTTCAGACAACTTTGTTGCGGCAAATGTTCCGTCAGGGCCGCCCTCAAAATTAACATCACCAACATAAATTCTACCCTTTAAAAAGGTACCTGTTGCTAAAATTACCGCCTTTGCGGTATATGTAGCACCAAGGTTAGTAACAAGGTGCCATAACTCGTTTTCAAAATATAAGTCTACAATTTCTGCTTGATTAAGTAGTAGGTTTTCTTGTTTTTCGCAAACGTGCTTCATATAACCGCTGTAAGCACGCCTATCAATTTGGGCACGCAAACTATGAACCGCTGGACCTTTTCCGCGGTTTAACATACGGCTTTGCAGCATATTTTTATCGGCCGCTTTACCCATTTCACCGCCGAGCGCATCAATTTCTCGCACCAAGTGGCCTTTTGCCGTACCGCCGATAGAAGGATTGCAGGGCATATTGCCCACCCAATCCAAATTGATTGTAAACATAACAGTTTTGCAACCCATACGGGAGGCTGCTAACGCCGCCTCAATACCTGCATGGCCTGCACCGATTACTGCCACTTCAATTGTGTCTGCAAAAAAGCGCACAATACTACCTACTTTCCAACACAAAAATGTTTAAACACTTCATCTGCAACCGCATTGGTTACACGCTCGCCCGTTAATTCCATAAGTGCGGCTAAGGCGTCATCAATACAAACGCCGACCGCATCCAAGGTTAATTGTTCTTTCAAAGCATCCTTAGCCGATACAACCGATTGCATAGCTCGGTTAACGCAATTGTATTGGCGCTCGCCTGCTAAGACTACGCTATTTTCATCTAAACGGTTTAAGTAAAACTGCTCTTGTACCGCTTTTATGAGTTCATCAATACCTGTGCGGTTTTTAGCCGAAACTTCTACAATCGGGAAAGTTTCATTTGATAAAAATGCTGTATTACCGCTGTTGCCTTTATCAATTTTATTTAATAAGACTATACACTTTTTATCACGGCATAAAGAAAGCACCTCTTTATCCGCTTCGGTAAATTTCTCAGATGCATCAAATACCGCCAATACTAGTTCAGCAGTTTTTAAACGCTCTTTTGAGCGCTCAACACCGATTGACTCAACAATATCCTCAGTATCGTGCAAGCCTGCGGTATCGGCCAAACAGAGCTTGATGTCACCTAACATAACCGTTTCTTCAATAACATCACGGGTTGTGCCCGCAATTTCGGTGACGATTGAACGAGATTGACCCGAAAGCAAGTTCATTAAAGTAGATTTGCCTACATTCGGCTTACCTACAATAACAGTATCTATACCGCTTTTATAAACCTTGCCTGCATCATAATTCTTTATAAGCTGTTCTAGTTGTGTTATAGCAGAGTTTAGTTCGGTTTCTAATAAATCTATACCGCTGAATTCCGGCTCCTCATCAGGATAGTCCGAGAAAACCGCAATACGTGCCGCAGAGTGAAGCAGACTGTCCTTAATAGCCGAAATTGCTTTAAAAATTGCGCCATCTTTACCCTTTACGGCAAAATGCAACGCCTGTTCACCCGATGCCGATATAATATTTGCTACCGATTCGGCACGGCTTAAATCCAATTTACCGTTTAAAAAGGCACGCTTTGTAAACTCGCCCGCCTGGGCAGGTACAGCCCCTGCGGCAAATACCGCGCGCAAAAGCCGTTTAACAACAAAACTGCCTCCGTGGCAGGAAAGTTCTATAACATCCTCACCAGTATAGCTTTTTGGGGCGGCAAATTTGAGCGCTACAACCTCATCAATTTTGCCGACATTATCATAAGCGGCACCGTAAAGAGCCGAATAACCGTTTATTTCGGTTAAAGTGCGGCCATCAAACGATTTAAACACCTTATCTGCCACAGATATTGCAAGTTCACCGGAAATACGGACAATACCTATGCCGCCCTCACCCGACGGTGTGGAAACAGCTGCAATTGTTTCGGTCACGCTCAACCCTCCCTTTATATAAATTATATATAAAATATAATACCACAATCCTACTATAGTTGCAAGAAGCGGATTGTGGTATTTATTTAGTCTTCAAAGAAGTCTTTTAACTTTTCGAAAAATGATTTTCTATTTTTATAATTTTTGTCATCTGTTATGTTTTCAAACTGCTTTAACAGTTCTTTTTGTTCCTTTGAAAGGTTTTTAGGTACCTCAACGTTTACCTTAACATACTGGTCACCCTTGCCACCGTAGTTAAGCCGCTGAATACCCTTGCCGCGCAGTTTAAACTCATCACCCGACTGTGTACCCTCATGAATGGTGAATTTAACCTTGCCGTCTAGGGTGGGAACTGTTATTTCTGCGCCCAAGGCCGCCTGTGCAAAGGTTACGGGAATTTCACAGAAAACATCATAGCCCTCACGCACAAAAATCGGGTGCGGTCTTACTGCAACGTGGATATGCAAATCACCTGCGGGACCACCGTTTTTGCCTGCATCACCGCCGCCACGGAGATTGATAATCTGTCCGTCATCAATTCCTGCCGGAATATCAACAGTTTGCTGTTTTGTGCGGCGTACTCTACCCTTGCCTGCGCAGGTATGACAGGGTTTATCAATAATCTTACCTGTGCCTCGACAATGGTCACAAACACGGGAGGTTTGCATTGCGCCAAAGGGTGTGCGCTGGGTGACCTGAATCTGTCCCGTACCGTGACAGGACGGACAGGTTTTAGGCTGGCTGCCTTTTTCTGCACCACTACCGCCACATTCAGCGCAATTTTCAACACGAGTGATGTTTATAGTCTTTTTACAGCCTTTTGCTGCCTCTTCAAAGGAAAGGTTAACCGTAGCCGATGTATCGGCGCCCTTTCTTGGTGCATTGGGGTTGGCAGAACGCCCACCGCCAAAACCGCCACCAAAGAAGGAACCGAAAATATCACCAAGGTCACCGAAATCCCCAAAACCGCCAAAGCCGCCACCGGGGCCGCCCGCACCAAAGTTAGGGTCTACCCCTGCGTGACCGTATTGGTCATATCTTGCACGCTTGCCGGCATCTGAAAGCACCTCGTAAGCCTCATTGACCTGTTTGAACTTAACCTCAGCCTCTTTATTATCCGGGTTTAGGTCGGGGTGGTATTTTTTTGCGGCTTTTCGGTATGCCTTTTTTAATTCATCATCTGAAGCGCCTCGGTCTACACCAAGCACCTCATAATAATCTTGCTTTTCTGCCAATTACTGACA
Source organism: Acutalibacteraceae bacterium (assembly GCA_045660865.1). Taxonomy (GTDB): domain Bacteria; phylum Bacillota; class Clostridia; order Oscillospirales; family Acutalibacteraceae; genus CAZRRV01. Next base: position 31,259 of record JAZREP010000015.1, read on the forward strand.
CTCCTCAAATTGATTACTTGTTATCGTCTACATCCTTGTAATCAGCTTCATACACATTGGGGTCGCCTTCTTGAGCGGCGCCGTTGGCACCTGCGGCCTGCTGAGCCTCAGCTGCTGCTTTATAAACCTTTTCGGAAATAGCGTACAGTTTCTTTTGGAGCTCTTCCTGCTTATTGCGGATATCATCCAAATCGGTGCCCTTTAAGGACTCTTTTAAAGCGTCCTTAGCGGTTTCAATGTCGGTTTTTTCCTCTGCAGTAATCTTATCACCGAACTCGCCGATTGTTTTCTCAGTCTGGTAAACCATCTGGTCTGCTCCGTTGCGGAGGTCAACCTCTTCACGGTGCTTCTTATCCTCAGCGGCATACTGCTCAGCATCCTTAACTGCCTTGTCAATATCCTCTTTGGACATATTGGTGCTTGAAGTGATAGTTACAGACTGCTCTTTACCTGTACCGAGGTCCTTAGCAGATACATTTACGATACCGTTAGCATCAATATCAAAGGTAACCTCAATCTGAGGAACGCCTCTGGGAGCTGCAGGGATACCGTCAAGGTGGAATACACCTAAGGTTTTGTTATCTCTTGCAAACTCACGCTCACCCTGCAAAACGTGTACCTCAACGGAGGTTTGACCATCTGCAGCTGTGGAGAAAATTTGGCTTTTCTTTGTAGGAATTGTAGTATTTCTTTCAATTACCTTAGTGCTGATACCGCCCATGGTTTCAATACCCAATGAAAGCGGAGTAACGTCTAAGAGTAACAAGCCTTTTACGTCGCCGCCGAGAACGCCGCCCTGTAATGCCGCACCAAGTGCAACACATTCGTCAGGGTTAATGCCCTTAAAGGGGTCACGGCCGATAAAGCTCTTAACAGCCTCTTGAACTGCGGGGATACGGCTGGAGCCGCCAACCATAAGAACCTTGTTGATTTCACTCTTATCAAGACCCGAATCAGCCAACGCTTGACGTACAGGCACCATTGTAGCCTCTACCAAATCGGCTGTTAATTCATTGAATTTTGCACGGGTTAAGGTTGTTTCGTAATGCTTAGGACCGGTAGCATCAGCTGTGATAAAAGGAAGGTTAATGTCGGTAGTTGTCATACCGGAAAGGTCAATCTTTGCTTTTTCTGCAGCCTCTTTAATACGCTGCATAGCCATTTTATCAGCAGACAAATCAATGCCGTTTTCAGCTTTAAAACCAGCTACTATCCAATCCATAACGCGCTTATCAAAATCGTCACCGCCAAGACGGTTGTTACCAGCAGTAGCTAAAACCTCTTGTACGCCGTCACCCATTTCAATAATAGAAACGTCAAAGGTACCGCCGCCAAGGTCATATACCATTACCTTTTGGTCGTCCTCTTTATCAATACTGTAAGCCAAAGCGGCTGCAGTGGGCTCGTTGATAATACGTTTTACATCCAAGCCTGCAATTTTACCTGCATCCTTTGTAGCCTGGCGCTGTGCGTCAGTAAAGTAAGCAGGAACTGTAATAACAGCCTCGCTTACGGTTGTTCCGAGGTATGCCTCAGCGTCTGCCTTTAATTTTTGAAGAATAATTGCTGAAATCTCCTGAGGAGTGTATTTTTTACCGTCAATTTCAACGTTGTGGTCTGTACCCATTTCACGTTTAATAGAAATGATTGTACGCTCGGGGTTGGTAATAGGCTGACGCTTAGCAACCTGACCTACCATACGCTCGCCTGTTTTTGAAAACGCAACAACAGAAGGGGTTGTTCTACCACCCTCAGCATTAGCAATAACGACTGCCTCGCCGCCTTCCATAACGGCTACGCAAGAGTTAGTTGTACCTAAATCTATACCTATAATTTTTCCCATGATGAATTCCTCCAAAATTATTTATGTTTATTTATTAGTTGGCGACCTGTACCATCGCTGTACGAATAACGGTGTCACCTAATTTATAACCTTTTTGTAAAACCAGGGCAATTACGTTTTCACCCAAATTTTCATCCTCAATATGCATTACTGCCTCGTGGAAATTCGGGTCAAAGGTTTCCCCTACTTCACCGATAGCGGTAATTCCCAATTGATTCCCAAGCTCACAGAACTGCTTAACTATAAGTTCAATGCCTTTATTGTAATCATTACTGCCCGGCTCACACGCGGCGGCGCGGTCAACATTATCCAAAATCGGAAGCATCGGTTTAATCATTTGCGCTTTTGCATATTCTAAAGCGGCAATGCGCTCACGCTCGGTGCGTTTTTTATAGTTATCAAACTCTGCCGCTGTGCGAAGCAACATTTCCTTAGCCTCGGCAAGTTCTTTTTGCAGTTGTTCTAATTGTGTATTATCTTCTTTTTTAGCTTCAGCCTTTTTAGGCTCTTTCTTTGCGGTTTGATTAGCCAACTTTATTCCTCCATATCTATTATGGTCTGTTCCAAAATTGCACCCAGCTGTTCAGCAAAATACTGTATGCTCGGCAGCATTTGGCGGTACGCCATTCGTGTAGGTCCTATAACACCTATACGGCCTATTTCGTTATTACCCATACTGTAACGAGCAACAACCATATTTGTAGGCTTTAATTCATCTATGCCGGTAGTGTCACCGAATACTACATCTACCTTACCGCTGATTTCGGTTATGAACGGCAAAAGTGCGTTTTGCTTGTTTGCCAATCCATAAGCATCGCCACCGAATGAAATGTTTGCGTTTGCAATTTCATCAATCATATCAAACACGGCTGAAAAAAGCGGAATAAGCGCCAAAGCAAACTCCCCTGCCGGTGCAGTAAGGCTTTGCAGTCCTACCACAGATAGTTCAGAAAGCGAATGACCTACAACCATTGCAGATATTACTCTGTCAAAGCGGGCAATTAAAGCGGGAGATATATCCTCACTTGTGCGACAGAAACGGCTTTTTGCTACTCCGTCAGAGGATACTAACAGTACAAGCAAGGTCCTGCGGCTCATAGGCAGTACTTCTACTCGGCGCACATAGGAGCTTTCACAGCCAACCGTTGCCAGCAAGGTGGTAAGACCCGTGAAATTTGAAAGAAACTGTGCGGCAAGACCAGATATATGCACAGGGTCCTTAGCTGCCTCATAGAGCATATCATCTATTGCGGTACGTATTTTCTGCGGCGGCGCGGCAGGCTTTAACATAGTTTTAATGTAAAGCTCGTACGCCTTGTTGGTAGGAATACGACCTGCCGAGGTGTGAGGCTGTTGCAAATAACCAAGCTCACACAACTCACTCATCTCATTGCGCAATGTTGCGGATGATAGCGAGGTACCAAGCACGGAACAAAGTGCTTTTGAGCCAATCGGCTCACCCGTTTCTATATACGAATTTATAATAGCCTCTAAAATGGCCTGTTTTCTTGCGCTAAGCTCCATATTCACCACCCCGTTAGCCACTTTAAGCACTTAGCACTCAGGCACTTCGAGTGCTAAACCGATAATAATTTAACACAGAATTTTCCATTTGTCAATAGAAAACACTTAAATTTCGCAAATATTTTTTGACTTTCTTTGACCTTTGTGTTTTAGGTATTAGAAAATGCTTTCAAGGCTAACCGAATTTGCAGTTTTTATATGGATAAACTGTATGCGTATAACCGCTATTTGATTAAGAATATCCTCCTTGGTTTCACTTGTTGCAAGGTCACTTATACCTCCTATATACTCCCCTGCACTTGAAAGGTCGGTATTGTCTAAAAAATAAGACAACCTTTTTTCATAAGTAACCCAAGTTTCCTCCATATTCCGTGCTAATTTTTTTGCTTTTTCAAAATCCTCATCATTACAGGTCTGTTCTAACAAATCAAGAGAGCTTAGCATTTTTGAACAACAATCATTCAAAAATTTATATTGTACAAAGCAGACTCCGATTACAACAGCCGTAAGCACTATTACCACAAAAAAGCGTTTCATAGCCTCTACTCCTTTTCAACAATGTTGTATTCGCCGTTTACATCTGCCGTCATTAAAAAAACGTCCTCTTTTGATAAGTTTTTACTTTTTAAAATTTCGGTCAATTTATCCTTATCTAAGCCGGACAATCGCAAACCGTCACTTAAAATGTTTCCGTCGCTTATAATTAAAAATGCCATAGTATCCCCCCTGTTCGGTTCTTCTTGCAGTTGTGCCGTAATCGGCTGGTATTCGCATTTTGAGAGCACACTTAATTGCCCGTCGGTTTCAAGCACTGCATAGGACACCTCACTAACATCAAAAATACCCTGTTCACGCAACAGTTCCAATAAATCGGGGACTGTTACCCTTAAATCTCTCATACTTTTCTGGTCAATTTTACCGTTTGCAATAAGTATTGCAGAGCGCCCGTTTATTATCTTGCGTGCGGGAAAATATTTCATGGTTATTACAGAGGTCAGCACCTCCATAATGACAAGCGAGAAAATTGCCACAATACCGATTAAAATAGGTTGATTGCCGTTTTCTAAGGGTGTTGCCGCCGCCTCGGAAATGAGAATGGTGATAACTAATTCACCCGGTTGCATATCCCCTACCTGCCGCTTTCCCATAATGCGTATGGCAAGAATTACAATAGCATAAACGATTGCTGAACGAATAAATATAACAAACATACATTACCTTCTAAATATATAGTGTTTTTATTTTTTTATTAAAATGGCAAAATATACATAAAAAACCCTTACGAGAGTTCTGCTTTCAACTCTTCGTAAGGGTTTTTGACTTAATATGAATAATTATTCTTTGTTATATGTATTTTTTTAATTTTAACGGGTTTTCCGCACTCTTTGGCAAAGTCAATCATTGACTTTGTGCCCCTGCTTTTCTCGTCCCAAAAACAAATTACATAGTCGCTGACTTCTGCCATTTGCTTATTCCGTATTGGCCCGGCACTCTTGCCGTGCGTTTCCCAATCGGCAGGGTATTTTTCAACCTTAAACCCGTTTTCTTTTGCATAGCGTTCGCCTATTGCATCCGCACCGCTTGCACAACCCGAAATAATAATTATATCGTTCTCTTTTCGAATGTTGGACAAACAAAAATCAATATATTCTTTTGCCTCTTCATAATCGTTATAATCTCTGCATCCTGCAATTACAACACGTTTAATCATAAATTCTTCCTTTTTATATGGGGTTTATATCCCCTTAATATTTAAGATTATAATCCCCATAATAATACTTGTCAAGGGGGTAATCTAATGATAGTGTTTGATAAACTGTGGGTTACTATGAAGAAAAAAGGCTTCTCTACTTATAAATTAAGAGAACAATGTGGAATTGATAGCAAAACAATACGAAGACTAAAAGCAAACGAAAATATAGAAACCAAAACGTTAGATAAATTATGCCATGCATTAAACTGTCAACTTGAAGATATTGCAGAATTTGTAAAAGAAAATTAGAAACAAAGGACTTGGGGAAATTTCTCCAAGTCCTTTAATTATACAAAATAAATTTCTTATTTGCAAATAACTTACCAAAGATTACGATAAATCTGCATAACAGCTTCTTTATCCGGTGTTCTTGGGTTAGTTGCTGTACAAGCATCTGCTAAAGCAGCTTCTGCCATAGCTTCAACTTTACTCATATAGTCATTTACAGAGATTGTGCCGATTTCGGAAATTTTTGCAGGAATACCCATATCCTGATTCATAAACTGAATCCACTGGATTAAGGAGCGAACGCTCATAACCTTGTTATAGCTGCTTAAACCAAGTGTATGCGCAATTGTGCAATATCTCTTAACTGACGGATGATATTCGGACTGAGAATGACTGTCTTTATGTATATCTGCGTTGTATTCAATAATGTGCGGTAATAACATTGCATTCGCACGTCCATGCGGAATATGGAAGTTTGCACCCAGCTGATGAGCCATACCGTGAGTAAGACCTAAAGAGGCTGAGTTAAAAGCAATTCCTGCCAAACAGGACGCTACGTGCATTTTCTGTCTTGCGTGAGTGTCATCACCGTTTAAATATGCTCTAAGTAAGAATACGCCAATGATTTCAACCGATTTTTCAGCCAAAGCTGCCGAGAATTCGTTATGGTTAGTACTTACATAAGCCTCAATAGCGTGTGTTAATACGTCCATACCTGTATCGGCAGTGATTGCCGGCGGTACACTTTTAACAAGCTCCGCATCCAAAATAGCCTCCTCCGCTGTAAGGGAGTCGGATACTAACGGATGTTTAACCTTTGCTACTGTGTCATTAACTACAGCAAAAGATGTAACCTCAGAACCTGTTCCGCTGGTTGTAGGAATAGCAATTAAAGCAACATCTGCATATTGATTGGTCTTTAAAGCAAATTCACGAATGGCTTTTGAAGAGTCAATAGCAGAACCACCGCCTACCGAAACGATAACATCAGGCTGGTATTCCAACATTTTCTTAACACCGATAATAATTTTATCAACCGGTGCATCAGCAACTACATCGTGGAAAATGTCATAAGCTTTGCCGGATTTTTCCAAAGGCTCTGTAATCAATTTAATCATCGGACCGTTTGCAATGAAAGGGTCAGTAATAACCAAGACACGCTTGTACGGCATTTGCGCAAGACGTTCAAGGGCATTATCACCAAAATGAATTTTAGTTTTAAGCTCAAATGATTTCATACTAATTCCTTTCCACTGCTTAAATCTCTTTATTTATAATATACCTATTTTGTATAGGTGTCAATACAAATAAACTTATTATAGTGTAAAAAATTAGACACATCATAGTAAAAATACTTAGAATGATGTGTCTAATATTACTTTTTATAAAATGTAGCCTAAATCGGTTTAGAACTTGCCGGCTTTAGCAGCTTCTTCAACTGCAACTGCGCAAGCAACAGTCATACCAACCATGGGGTTGTTACCTGCACCGATAAGACCCATCATCTCAACGTGAGCAGGAACGGAAGAAGAACCTGCAAACTGAGCATCGGAATGCATACGGCCCATAGTATCGGTCATACCGTAAGAAGCGGGGCCTGCAGCCATATTGTCGGGATGCAATGTACGACCTGTACCGCCGCCCGAAGCAACAGAGAAGTATTTTTTGCCCTGCTCAATGCATTCTTTCTTATAAGTACCTGCAACAGGATGCTGGAAGCGAGTGGGGTTGGTGGAGTTACCTGTGATAGAAACGTCAACACCCTCTAAATGCATGATAGCAACGCCCTCACGAACATCGTCAGCACCGTAGCAGCGAACCTTAGCACGCTCACCATTAGAATAAGCAATCTCCTCAACGATGTTTACTTTACCGGTAGCATAGTCAAACTTAGTTTGAACATAGGTAAAGCCGTTGATACGAGAAATAATCTTAGCGGCGTCTTTACCAAGACCGTTAAGGATAACTCTTAAATCTTCTTTTCTTGCCTTGTTAGCGCTACGGGCCAAGCCGATAGCACCTTCAGCAGCAGCAAAAGATTCGTGGCCTGCTAAGAAAGCGAAGCATTTTGTTTCGTCTCTAAGCAACATTGCGCCTAAATTACCGTGGCCGATACCAACCTTACGGTCGTCAGCAACAGAACCGGGGATACAGAAAGACTGTAAGCCAAGACCGATTTTTTCTGCAGCCTCAGCAGCAGAAGCTGCCTTATCTTTAATAGCGATTGCACAACCTACAACGTAAGCCCAGCAAGCGTTTTCGAAACAGATAGGTTGAATACCTTTAACAATATTGTAAGCATCAACGCCGGCGTCATCGCAAATCTGCTTAGCCTCTTCGATTGAAGAAATGCCGTGCTTTGCGAGTTCCTCATTGATTTGCTTAATTCTTCTGTCATAACTCTCAAATAATGCCATTTCCTATACCTCCCTATTATTCTACGCGCGGGTCAAGCAGGCGGGCGGCATCATCCACACGACCATACTGGCCGCTGGCTTTTTGCATAGCCTCATTTGCATCCATACCGTTACGAATCATTTCCATCATTTTGCCGAGGTGAACGAATTTATAGCCTGTAATCTGGCCTTCCTCGTCAACTGCGATTTTGGTTATGTAGCCTTCAGCCAACTCTAAGTAGCGAGGACCTTTAACCTTGGTAGCATAGGTTGTACCAACCTGTGAACGAAGACCTTTACCTAAATCTTCAAGGCCTGCGCCTACCGGCAGACCGTCCTCAGAGAAGGCGGTTTGGGTACGGCCGTATACGATTTGTAAGAACAGCTCACGCATAGCTGTATTTATAGCATCACAAACCAAGTCGGTATTGAGTGCTTCAAGCAAGGTCTTGCCCACGAGGATTTCAGAAGCCATAGCGGCAGAATGGGTCATACCCGAACAGCCGATTGTTTCAACCAAAGCCTCCTCAATAATACCCTCTTTAACGTTCAGTGTCAGCTTGCAAGCGCCCTGTTGGGGTGCGCACCAGCCGATACCGTGGGTCAGACCGGAAATATCTTTAATTTCCGTAACCTGCGTCCATCTACCCTCCTGCGGGATGGGTGCAGGACCGTGATATGCACCTTTTGCCAAAGGACACATATTTTCTACTTCATGTGAATAGTTCATGATTTTACTCCTTTCCAGATATCTAAAAAAGATTATACACAAATTTTGTAAAAAAAACAATAGTTAATACTTATTTTGTTGCAATTTTTTTATTTTGTAATTATACTATACAAATGCAGAATATATATTCTGGTGAAAGGATGATTTTTATGCCGTTTAAAGAAATAAAAGCAACCGATATAAAGGATAATCTTATTTCACTTATTCGTGATGAATGGGCGCTTGTATGTGCAGGAAACGAAGATAAGCATAATATGATGACTGCAAGCTGGGGCTTTTTCGGTGAAATGTGGGGCAAGGATTGTGTGATTTCTGCTATCCGCCCGCAAAGACACACATTTGGTTTCATAGAGGAAAACGACACCTTTGCCCTTTGTTTTATGGGAGATAACAAGGCAGTACACAAAATTTGCGGAAGCAAATCAGGCCGTGATATTGACAAAACCAAGGAAACCGGTCTTACCCCAATCTTTGCCGACGGAACGGTTTACTTTGAAGAAGCAAGACTGGTTATAATTGTAAAAAAATTGTATGCCAACACCATTAATCACGAAAACTTTATAGACAAAGAGCCTTTAAAGTGGTATGACGGTGATACACACAAGATGTTTGTTGCCGAAATTGTCAAAGTCCTTGAAAAATAATTAACCCATTGTCCCGCCTGCTTTTATGCAGAGCGGGACTTTTTGTATAAATCCACTGTAAATTTGCAAAATATATATTAGGTGATTTTATGAAAAAGCCATTATTTTATCTTTGCAATCTTGCGGTTGGTGTTGTAAACGGACTCTTCGGTGCAGGCGGCGGTATGCTTGCCGTACCGCTTTTAAAAAGTACAGACATTTCTCAAAAGCAGGCTCACGCAAATTGCGTTGCTATTATTCTGCCTATGACTGTTTTCAGCGCAATACTATATTTGGCGCAAGGGCGAATGGCGGTGTCCGACGCACTGCCGTTTTTTGTGCCGGGTTTGTTAGGAGCTTTAGCGGGTACCATTATTTTATCTAAAATACAAAACAAGTGGCTCAAAAAGGTTTTTGCCGCCTTTATGATTTGGGCAGGAATTAGTTTGGTGATGAGATGAATTCTATTATAACTTTTTTAGCCGGATTTTTGTCGGGAATGTTTGGCGCAATGGGTCTTGGAGGCGGCGGTGTGCTGCTTATTTACCTTACTTTATTTGCTGGAATGGAGCAATTGCAAGCCCAGGGTGTAAACCTGCTGTTTTTTATACCCATAGGCACAGTTGCCACCATTATTTACGCAATAAGAAAACAAATAAAGTGGAAAACTGTTTTGATTTTTGCTTGTCTTGGTATTGCAGGTTCTGCCGGCGGTACCTATATTTCAAGTTTGCTTGGCGGAACATTGCTTTCCAAACTGTTTGGAGGCGCTTTAATTTTAACCGGAATTTGGCAACTTTTCAGTAGACAAAAAGAAAAACCGGTGGTATAATTCTATAAACACAATGTAAAGGAATGTTAGTTTATGGATTTCAATGCAACTTTAGTAGTTATGGCAGCAGGTATGGGTAGCCGTTTCGGCGGACTTAAACAGGTTGAGCCTGTAGGTCCTAACGGTGAAGCCATTTTAGATTTTTCAGTTTATGATGCAAAGCAAGCAGGCTTTAACAAAGTAGTATTTATTATAAAGAAGCAAATTGAGGAAGAATTTAAGAGTTTAGTCGGCAGCCGCATAGAAAAACAGATTGCGGTTGATTATGTATTCCAAGAGACTGACAAACTGCCCGAAGGCTTTGTTTGCCCTTCAACACGCACCAAACCCTGGGGCACAGGACACGCAGTGCTCTGTTGTAAAGATGTTGTTAAAGAGCCTTTTGCAGTTATCAATGCCGACGATTTCTACGGTTCCTCCGGATACAAGAGCATCTATGAGCATTTGAAAAACAACAATAATTACTGTATGGTAGGCTTCCGTCTTGGCAATACAGTAACCGAAAACGGAACTGTTTCCCGTGGTGTTTGCAACACAGAAAACGGTCTTTTAACCTCTGTTACCGAGCACACAAAAATTGACGGCAACTGCGTATCCTTATTTGACAATGAAACTGTACAGCTCACACCCGATACCATTATTTCCATGAACATGTGGGGCTTTACACCCGATATTTTCAATTACTTAGAGCGTGAATTTAACGGATTTTTAAAAGAAAACATTAACAGCGAAAAGGCTGAGTTTTTCTTGCCCTTTGTTGTAGACGATTTAATTAAAAACGGTGAAAAAACCGTAAGCATGCTGACAACTGAGGATAAGTGGTACGGCGTTACATATAAAGAGGACAAGGATGCCGTTGTTTCAGCTGTTTCGGCTTTAATTAGCGAAGGCCGTTACGATAGTATGAAAGGATAAACTGATTTATGGAACAAATTAAGGCGCAAGCATCAGCTGCCGTTAAAGAGCTGATTCAAGTTGCTGGACTTAAAAAAGGTGATATTTTAGTTGTTGGTTGCAGCAGCAGTGAGATAATGGGTTGCGGAATTGGTACAAACTCTGACATTTCGGCTGCCGAGGCAGTTTTTAACACTATCTATCCCCTGCTTTCAAAAAAAGGCATTTACTTAGCGGCTCAATGCTGTGAGCATTTAAACCGAGCTATTGTTATAGAGAAGGATGCTTTACCTTTTGCTGAGCAGGTAAATGTTGTGCCGCAAAAAAAAGCAGGCGGCTCATTTGCAACAACCGCCTACCATTCATTTAAAAATCCAATTGTCGTTGAGGAAATCAAGGCCGATGCAGGCTTAGATATCGGCAGTACCTTGATTGGTATGCACCTTAAAAAGGTTGCCGTTCCTGTACGCCTTGAAACCAAGCAAATCGGTGAGGCTTTACTTACCGCCGCCAGAACAAGACCTAAATTTATCGGCGGTGTTAGAGCTATCTACGATAATGATTTAATGTAATTTATAATATCCGTAACTGCTTCGGCGTTTTGCCGAGGCAGTTTTTTTATTTGGTGATTTATTTTGCTTTCGTATTTTGCCGTGATTTGTCTGGCAATGGCTACGCCGCCGTCCATATAACGCAAAACCTCATTGCTTTTATCCCCTTTTAGCCAAGGGTAAAGTTCCAGTGTGCAAATGTGGGGCATAGTCATTACGCCGTTTTTAAAATCGGAATACCTTTTTTCACCCATAACAGTACAATCTTTTATATCATCGTTAAGCTGAAACCACAATCCTATTCTGCGGCAAAGCGTACTAAGGGTTGCAGAATCAGTATAATTTTGCAAAGCGGCGGCACCGCACAAGGAAAACAAGGCTGCCGTCTTACCGTTTATTGTGCGGGCGTATTCCGGCACCGAAACTACTTTGTGCTGATTGTTTATTTCTCGCATTTCACCGCAACACAATTTAGAAAGCGTTTTATAAAAATACTCGGTTAATTCATTTTGGTCCTTAATCAAGGAAAAGCATTTAAGGTACAAGAAATCGCCCGTAAGCAGCGCCTTATTTTCACCGAATTTTTGGTGTAATGCTCTTTTGCCACGTCTGGTTTCGCTTTTGTCAATTAAGTCATCGTGTATCAATGTTGCCAAATGCAAAAGTTCAATTGCCGCCAAGCGGGGAACAATTTCCTTTGGTATTCTCCCCTTTTCATCGGTTGAAAGGGCTAAACCTAACCGTGCACGAAGCATTTTTCCGTACGGGCGCACAGTGTATTTTAGTGTATCATTAAAAACACCGCCCTGCAGTGTGTCCCTAAGTATAAACTTAACACCCTGCAAGGCGGTATTTTGACTTTGGTACATAACATCATTCCTTAAATAATATGTACCCTTGCAAGTAGGAATATACTTACAAGTCCTATAAGGAATCCACAAACCACACCGGCAATTAACAAAACCGGAGTATAATAAAAAACTGCGTTTGAGCCAAGTATAATTGACGCAACAAGTAACTGACCTATATTATGTGCAACACCACCTGCGACACTTACACCCACCGGAGAAAAAATCTTTGTTGCTTTTAGCAAGACCATAACCAATAAACTCAGCAATCCGCCGCAAAGTGAATACACAAGTGACATTACATTGCCGAACAGAAGCGCAACCAGTAAAATTCGCAAAAGATTTATAAGGATTGCTGTTTTGAAATCTTTACGGTAAAGCAGAAAAACCGAGATTAAATTAGCAAGACCTAATTTAACACCGTAGGCAATAAAATCAAGCGGAAGCAATATCTCCACATAGGATAAAATCATACCCAATGCCAAAAGCAAGCCGTATGTGGCGGTTTTTTTAGCCATCTTACCGCACCTCCACGACAACCGAATTAGGCAGACATACTATGGCTTCGCCTTTATCGTTTATTTTACCTTTGTTGACACAAATTTGGTCACGGCAGTCGGCGTGGGAAACAAACACTGCTCCATCTTTTATTTCTACCGTATTGTGCTCTAATTTTATGACCTGATTAGTGTCTAAACGGTATTCGCCATAAACCTCATTAGCGGTTGTTACGCGAACTGTACCGCCCTCTTTTTTAAATGCCGCAAATAAAAAAACCGACTCAACCGCTATGGCAATAATGCAGGCACTTAAAATATAATCTGCTTTTTTAATCATTATATAAATACCATTTCCTGCTTAATTTTGTATTCTTATATTTTGATTTTAAAGCAGGCAACAGGTAATAGTCAAGTCCAAATGCCATTCCGCCGCCAAAAAGCAAAGCAATTGAAGCAAAAATCAACCACCAGGTACCCAAATACAGCCCTGTCGTCATTAAAAACATAAGCTGTAGCAGCAAGGCGTAAGCATTTGCAAAAAAATTGAAACAACCAAGCACTAATAAAGCGCCTATTAAAAGCTCACTTATAATTATAATCCATTGGAAAATCAATTGGCTTGTGTTATTGTACAAAACCACTTCATTTATAAAAAATGTTACGGGACTAAATAAAATACGTAAGGCGTATTCGCCGCCACTTTTTATAAAATGAGGGTTAAAAAACCATAAAAGCCTAAAATTAAAGATTTGCTCACTAACCGCTTCGGTAGTAGCGGTAGCCGAGGTCATAGCTTCTGAGCCACCTTTGAAAGCAACTGAAAAATAAGCATCTGCACCCGAAAAGAACGATGTTAATTCAGGGGATTTTAACCAGCCGTCGGCTATTTTTTCTACTGCCTCTATTATCCAATAGACACCCGTAAAAATCCTGAGCGGCAAAAGCCAAATACCGCTTTTACGGTTTGCAAACAACCCACCGAATATGCTTCGCCTATCCCTTCTGGCAAAGAACTCGTGTTTTAGATAATTACGGCATTGCCTATACCCTGCTATTTGCCAAAAATAGACCAGGTTAATAAAATGCTTTATAAGCATCGAAAAAAACGATGGCAAAATAATTGTTTTACCCAACAAATTCAGTTGCGCTGTAGCGTAGCGGCTTCCAACCGATACCATTATTCCGTGGAAATTGGGTTTATAAGAAATTTTATAGTTTGTCTCGGTTATATCGCAATAAATGTTGTGGGCTATTGTTTCGGCTGATTGCTCTGCATTTTCTACCATTTGCGGAACAGTGGTGTTTGTTTCGTCAATAAAATATAGATTATCACCGCCGATATAGACATTTTCTGCTGCCTGCAAATATTCGTCGGTTTGTATACGGCCTCTGCCCTTTACGGTAAATGATTTACCGACCTCATCTATTATTGAGGCTACCCTAACACCTGCTGTCCAGACTACTGTTGAAGCCGAAATATGCTTATTTGCTATGCTAAGACCTTTTTCGCCTATTTCTTCAACCTTGCTTCCCGTCATAAGCTCTATGCCCTGCTTATAAAGACGCTTTAACACCCTTTTTCGTGCCTTTTCCTTTAAAATGGGCAGTATTTCTTCCATAACATCTGCACAAATAAGACGGATTTCGTTTCTATCCACACCGTACTCATAACACAGTTGCGGCAACCACTCGCTTAATTCGCCGGTCAATTCAACACCGGTAAATCCTGCTCCTACAACCACAAAGGTAAGCAAAGCGGCTCTTTTTTCTTTATCTGGTTCTTTTGTTGAAAGCAAGATACAATTTTCTATATGACGGCGCAAGGTTACCGCATCATCATATGACCATAAACGAAATGCATTCTCCTTTGCTCCACTTACGCCGAAAAACTCCGGCTCACTTCCTGCACAAAGCACCAGATAATCATAAGTATAACTGCTTTTTTTACCTGTCACTTTTTTCAAGGTTGTATCTATATGAGTAATTGTATCGGTTACACTTTCAACCTTCGTACCGCCAAAAATTGTATCATAGGGTATTCGTATGCTATCAGGCTCGGTTCTTCCGCCTGCTACTTCATGCAGTTCTGTGAGCATAGTGTGGAAGGGGTTTTTATCTATTAAAGTTATGTCGGCTTTACCTTTAAGCCGCTTATGCAACTTTTTTGCGGCAATTACTCCTGTATATCCACCACCTATTATGACAATACTTTTATTCAAAAAAACTTCCCCTTTTTGCCAATTATGTAGTATACTATACACGAGGTGAAATAATGAAAAGAATAGTTGCCTTTTTATTAGTTTTTTTGTTGCTGCCGATTTACGGTTGTAAGAGCACCGAAAAAGAATTTAGCGCCACAAGAATTCTACTTGATACTGCTGTGCAAATCACCATTTATTCGGGCGGAAGCAACGACATTTTAGAAGAGTGCTTTAACCTTTGCCAAGAGTACGAGCAGCTGTTCAGCACCACAATTTTAGACAGTGATATTTCCCGTATCAATTCGTCTGACGGCAAGCCGCTAGAGGTTAATCCTCAAACGGCGGAGTTGTTGCGCCTTTCTTATGATTACAGTAAATTAAGCGACGGAGTCTTTGATATTACTGTTTTACCCTTAAAAGAGCTTTGGGATTTCAAAGCGCAAGACCCTAAATTACCCGACAACAAACAAATTAGCAATGCTTTAGCATCAATAGGTTATAACAATGTTTCTGTTACAGAAAACACCGTTACATTAAAAAATAATGCAAAGGTTGATTTGGGCGGTATTGCAAAGGGCTATATTGCCGACCGTTTGTGTGAATACTTAAAATCACAAAATGTTACTTGTGCTCTTGTTAATTTGGGAGGCAATGTAGCTTGTGTGGGTGAAAAAAGCGGTGGCTTTAAAATTGGTGTGAAAAAACCTTATTCTTTAAATGAGGTACTAAAAACCATTCAAATAGATAACGGCTCTGTTGTGACCTCGGGTTGTTATGAACGCTATTTTACCTTAGATGACAAGCAGTATCACCACATTTTAGACACTAAAACCGGTTATCCTGTAGATAACGATTTAGCCGGCGTTACCGTTATTAGTGAAAATTCCGCTTTGGCTGATTTTCTTTCTACCACACTTTATGCTTTAGGTTATGAAAAGGCTTTGCAATTCCTTCAAGACCAGCCCGCCGAGGCAGTTTTTGTTTTCAAGGATAATTCAGTACGCCTATCTGACGGGCTTGAATACGAAGATAAGGACACTATAATTTTATCAAACGATTAAGCTTTTGCTTTTTCAATTGCCTTGTTATATAAATTGAGATATTGGCTAATAGAAATAGTGCAACCTGATATTGCATCAGTTTTACCCTCAGAGTCAACTGTTATACCCTTAACACCCTTTTCGGTAAGATGCTTTTCCAACACAGCTATTTCCTCATGCCATTCGGCCTTGGCGTTACCTTTTTCCTTCATACCGTAATTGCCGCTTTCGGACAAGGCTTTCTTTGACTTTTTATCCTTATCAATATCGTCAATGTTTACCGAAACAACTTTACCGTCACTTACAGTGACGGTAACTGTTGCTAAATATCCGCTTTCGTCATACTCATTTGCATCAACGGTATATTTGCCGTCACTCATTGAGCTGACATTTTCGGACCCGGTGCCATCTCCGCTTAAAACCGATTCTACATCGGACTTAACATCGGATACGGCTGAATTCAAATCGTCTGTTGCCTTTCTGGAGCAACCGGCAAAAGCCATTAACACCAAAAGTGCACAAACTACTGCTAAAATTCGTTTCATTTATCTTCCCTCCTTCAGCAATAGTTTTTGTGCATATTTCAAAATTATACAATTGTTGTTTTTTAAAAATTTTTATTGACAACACGGGTCGTTTTGCGGTATAATTGCAAAATGGTAGGCTAGTGTAACTAGCTATATACAAGATTTTCTTAGCGAAGGAGGTTTTTCGAAATGAAAAGAACTTACCAACCGAAAAAATTGCATCGTAAAAAGGAACATGGTTTTCTTAAGAGAATGGCTACCGGTAATGGTCGTAACGTACTTGCCCGTCGCCGTGCTAAGGGTAGAAAGAGGCTTACTCACTAATTTGAGACCACTTTCGTGGTCTTTTTCATTCTTGGGGGGATAGTTTTTGAAACCGCTCACGCTGAAGCTTAACAAGGAATTCCGCCGTGCCTATGGTCGCGGCAAATCTTTTGTTAATCCTGTTCTGGTTACATACGTCGTGCCGAACCGGCTCGGCTGTGTGCGTATCGGTATCACCGCAGGAAAAAAAGTCGGCAATGCCGTTACTCGAAATCGTGCAAAGCGTGTAATTATGGCATCTTTTTTGAATTGCCGCGAACAACTTGTCGGCGGTGCCGATATTGTTTTTGTTGCCCGCCAACGCACACCCTTTGTAAGCAGTAATGAATGTCTTGAAATTATGCAAAGGCATCTTACAGAGGCAGGATTAATTATATGAAAAGAATTTTGATTTATTTAATCCGCTTTTACCAAAAATGTATATCCCCTACTAAAACGCCATGCTGCAGATTCACTCCAACCTGCTCGCAATATGCTATTGAGGCAATCGAAACGCACGGAGCCATAAAAGGAACTGCGCTGGCTGTTTGGCGGATTTTACGATGTAACCCTTTATGTAAGGGTGGCTTTGACCCTGTACCGAAGCCAAAAAAACGGAAATAAAAACTTTTAACTGTTTATTCAGTTAGATTGGTGGTTGTTATGGATTTTATCTACGTGCCTATGGGATATGTTTTGAGGTGGCTTGCGCAAATTTGCAACGGCAATTTTGCTATGGCTGTTTTTCTGTTTACCGTTTTTGTAAACGTAATTATTTTACCTCTTTCCATCAAATCACAAAAATCCACCGCCAAGCAATCAATGTTAAAGCCCAAGTTAGATGCTTTAAAACAAAAATACGGTGATGACAAGGCTAAATACAGCCAAGCCATGCAAGAACTATATCAAAAAGAAAATGTTTCTATGGCCGGCGGTTGTTTGCCTTTGATTATTCGCCTTATTTTTATGATGGGCGTTTACTACGTTGTTCTCAATCCTATTCGTCATTTGGGCGGAATTGATAAAGACACCATTCAAGAAGGCTTCAAAGCCTTGGCTGAAACTGTCGGAAAAACTACCGGTCGTGATATTGACTTGTTACCCACTGTTATGGCAGGTGGCGTTAAAGGAATCCCTTCCGATGTTTTGAGCCATATTGATTTTCACTTTTTAGGTATAGACCTTACAAAGCAACCCCATTTCACCTTTAATTTCTCAGAAGCAGAGCTTATATGGATTATTCCCGTATTAGCTTTTGCCGCCGCTATGTTGACCAGCATTGCCTCTTTGATAATGCAAAAGAAGGTTAACCCCGGACAGCCTAATATGGCTGGTATGATGCTTACAATGCCTTTAATCTCTTTAATCATCGGTTTCACCGTTCCCGGTGCCGTTGGTTTCTATTGGGCATGCTCAAGCTTAATTTCCGGTGCAATTCAAATACTCACTCAAATTTGGTACAGCCCCGCAAAATTGGTTGCCCGTCAGCAGATGGATTTTGTTATGAAACGCAACCAAGCTGAACTTAACATTAAAAATAAGTAGCCCTTATAGGCTTTTGGAGGATAATAAATTGATTATAGAAGCTTTTGGAATTGGCGACACCTACGAGCAAGCTCAAGAGGCCGCCAAAGCAGAACTTAACCTTGGCCCTGAGGCCGATATACAGTTTGAAATTGTTGATATGCCCAAGAAAAAAGTTCTTGGCGTATTTGGAGGCACCAAAGCAAAGGTGCGCGCTTATGTAGAACTTCCGGATGAGAAGCCTGCAAAGAAACCCCGCAACGAAAAAGCAAAGAAACCCCAAGCACAAAAAGCACCTAAAGCTGAAAACCCTACCGAGCAAAAAACTGATAAGAACCTTGAAAATGCTGTTGATTATACAACACTTGATAAAAACTCACCCAGCTATAAAGCTTGTGATTATTTAAAATCCATTTTAGAGCAATTAGGTTGCGAGGAAATCGTAATGAAAACCGCACCTATACACAATGGATGCTTTATCGACCTTAACGGCACACACTTAGGCACTGTTATCGGTCGCCGTGGCGAGACTCTTGATGCTTTACAGTATCTCTCCTCTCTTGCTGCAAATTCTAAAGAAAGCGGTTATTTCCGTGTAGTTCTTAATATTGGTAACTACCGTGAAAAACGTGAAAGCACTCTGCAAGGTCTTGCTCGCAGAACTGCTAACCAGTGCTTGCGTACAGGTCGCAGCCGTACATTAGAGCCTATGAATCCTTATGAGCGCCGCATCATCCACACCACCGTTCAGGATATTGAGGGTGTTTCCTCTAACTCAATCGGTGAGGGCGCTTCACGCCGTGTTGTAATCACACCTGACAAGGCTAACTTCAACAAAAAAGAAAAGCCCGCAGCTGCCCAGGCTGACTCACGTCCTGTAAAGAAGGATGCTCAAGACTTACCGCTTTACGGTAAAATAAACTAACACTTAAAACACTCTCAAAATTTTGAGAGTGTTTTTTATTTCTTTAATTTTTTGGGTAATACTAATCCAAAAGAATTAAAGGAGAATGAAAATGGGGAAACAGCCAAATGATATAACCCAGGCCGAGCTGTTTGATATTTGGGATGCAGATGCACTTGACAGCGAGGAGGAGCGCATTGATGCGCTTGAGCAGGTAAGTAAATTCGGCACATACGAAATTCAACCAACAGCCGATACTCAAAACACTTTTCCAATGATAGCCCAAGGGTTATCCAAAGATTGGAAGATGGACCGCCCAAGGACCAAAGAAAAACAAAAACCATTCTCATAAGAGAATGGTTTTTTATTATTTAACAGCGATAATTTCATCAATGCGGCGAAGCTCGTCTTGGCTAAATCCTGGTGCGCCGACAACGCCTATATTATCCAATATCTGTTCGGGTTTGGAAGCGCCGATAAGCACCGATGCCACTTCCCCATCTTTAAGCACCCAATTTAAAGCCATCTGAGCCAGCGTTTGCCCACGCTCAGCCGCCAAAGCATTAAGACTTGTAATTTGAGCCAAAATTGTACTGTTCAGCGCTTTTTCGTTAAGAAAACGGCCGTCGGTCTTAATGCGGCTGTCTTGCGGGATTCCCTTTAAATAACGGTCTGTAAGCAAACCTTGTGCTAACGGGCTAAAAGCAATTATACCTTTTCCGCTTTCCTTTGCGGCCGCCTTTAAACCGTTCTGCTCTATCGTGCGGTCCATAATTGAATAGCGGTTTTGGTTGATAATAAAGGGACAATGCAACTCTTCTAAAATTGCGGCAGCCTTTTTCATAGTTTCTCCGTCATAATTAGAAAGCCCTGCATATAGCGCCTTTCCGCTTTTTACAGCTGTATCAAGCGCACTCATTGTTTCTTCTAAGGGTGTATCAGGGTCCATTCTGTGGTGATAAAATATATCTACATAAGGTAGCCCTAAACGTTTAAGACTTTGGTCTAAACTTGAAAGCAAATACTTTCGACTGCCAAAGTCACCGTAAGGTCCCTCCCACATATAATAGCCTGCCTTTGTGCTGATTAGCAATTCATCACGGTAGGCTGACATTTCCTCACGCAATATACGGCCTAAATTTTGCTCTGCCGAGCCTGCAACCGGTCCGTAATTATTTGCAAGGTCAAAGTGGGTGATGCCATTATCGAATGCGGTAAAGCACATTTGCTTCATATTTTCATAATCAGCATTTGAGCCGAAATTATGCCAAAAGCCCAAAGAAACCTTGGGCAAGGAAATACCGCTTTTGCCGCAGCGGGGATACTCCATACTATTATATCGGTTTGAGTTAGCCTTGTACACAAAGCCACCTTCCCTTCTTAAAATCAATCTACAATCAATTCTTGAATGGAACGGAACTGGTAGTCGCCGTTTTTAAGGAGTTTAGGCTTTTTCAATGCTATTAATTCGCCACGAACAACATTGTGCATAGGGTCTTCGGCAACTATTACGTGAATACCAATTGCTTCTTGGAGTTTTTGTTCCATACCGAACAGCAATGCGCCGCCGCCGGTAAGCATTATGCCTCGCTCCATAATATCTGCGACCAAATCGGGCGGTGTTTTTTCTAGCACATCCTTAATTGCACGAATAATATCCGCGATAGAGTCTTCCAACGCCTCTTTAACCTGCTCTGAAGTAATTTCAAAAACCGCAGGCAAGCCTGAATACGCATCCTGACCCTTAGCGCGCATAGTTAAATCTACAGGGCGAGCAATAGCGCAACCTATTTGCTCTTTAATTAGTGAAGCGGTTTGCATACCGATATGGATATTAAACTCTTTGCGAACAAATTTAATTATTGCTTCATCAAAGCTGTATGATGCAGTATGACTGCTGCCGCAAGCGGCTATTCCGCCCATAGAAATAGTTGCTATATCAGTAACACCTGCACCTATATCAACAACCATATTTCCGCCCGGCTTAGTAAAATCAATTCCAAGACCCAAAGCGGCGGCTACAGGAGATTCAATAGTACATACATCACGTCCTCCGGCATAACCCGCAACGTCGGCTACGCTACGATGCTGTACCGGAGTAACACCGATTGGCACAGGTATCATAACACGAGGTTTAATAATTCTTTTACCGAATGCCTTTTGCATATAGTGTTGAAGCATTTTTTCGGCAATATCATAATCGGCAATAACACCGTGTTCAAGCGGAAAAACAGTAGTAACGCTTTCAGGAGTACGACCCACCATAGACAAAGCACGGTCACCGTAACAAATCGGTTCCCACGTTTCGGTATCAACCGCTACAACAGAGGGCTGCTCTAAATAAATTTTTCCTTTGGAAAACAAAATGGTTTTAGATGTACCGAAATCAATTCCTATATCTGTCATTTCATTTCCTCCTTTTTGCCGACCTTTGTATTATTTTTTAGTTTATCTGCATTATTGGTAATGAGCGCGGCGGTACAATAGACCTTTTCTGCTCCTGCCAATAACAGTTGTTTTGTACAAGCATTAAGCGTTGCCGAGGTGGTGCGAATATCATCAACAAGCAATATCGTTTTACCCTGTAAATCACCATGGGCTGTATAAATATCTTTTACGTGGCGCATACGCTCTCTATAAGAAAGTTTATGCTGTGATACTGACTTTTTATCATGCTTTTTGAGTATTCTACCGTTATATTTAACACCTAACTGCTCTGCTACCACCTTTGCCAAAACTTCGGCGTGGTTAAAGCCTCTTTGAAGCTTTTTCATTTTGTTCATAGGCACAGCG
The DNA here is from genome assembly GCA_045660865.1 of Acutalibacteraceae bacterium. Classification (GTDB taxonomy): domain Bacteria; phylum Bacillota; class Clostridia; order Oscillospirales; family Acutalibacteraceae; genus CAZRRV01. The sequence continues at coordinate 53,273 of JAZREP010000015.1, forward strand.
GTAACTAAGTCAAGCTTTACATCCTTAAAATGCTCTAAAAATCGTTCAGCTATGCAAATGCCGAAAAACTGAGCATTATCTTTATACCCTTTAAACTTTAATGAGTATATGCCTTCCCTTGCTACGCCGTCATTATAAAAAGGAACGGTAATTCCTGAAAAAAGCATATTAACGCGCTTACATTCGCAATCTTTATGGGCTTGACCGCAATTAGTACAGCAATCAATGGGAATATAAGACAATTTTGAAAGGCAGGTTTGACAAATCAGAGCCCTATCTTCTGTTAATTCCCCGCAACAGCAACAGCGTGACGGAAAGAACAAATTCCAAAATGCCGAATATTTATTACTCTTTATTTTCATATCTTTAGCAACTTATCCTCAAGTCCGGAATACCGCATATTTTTTCTGTTGTTTTCTATCATTTGCTGCAAAACCGCTTCGCTTCCCACTACAATCAGCCGCTCCTTTGCACGAGTAACTGCGGTATATAGTAAATTGCGATAACGAAGTTTGTCAGGTGTGGCAAACAGCGGTAAAACCACGCAAGGAAACTCACAGCCCTGACTTTTATGTACAGTTACAGCGTATGCTAATTCCAGTTGTAAAATGTCATTACCCGTAAATGTTGCGAGCTTGTCCTCAAACTGAACCAGTACCCTCTGCTCTCCTGCGTTTATCTCAACCAATATACCTATATCGCCGTTATAAACACCTGTACCCGATTCGCCCTCGGAATTTTCCCAAATAATATCGTAATTATTCTTCATCATCATTACCTTATCGCCCAACCGAAGAGTATACCCCTTCAATGTGATTTTAGGTAATGTATCGTCACCATTTATTATAGATTGGATACGATTATTCAGTGCCACTGTGCCATAATCGGTAATCTTGGTAGGACAAAGAATTTGTATATCGTTTAAAACAGAATAGCCGTATGCCTTGGGCAAACGATTGCAACAAAGCTCAGATACCACACGAGGCAATTGTGCGCCGACAGCAGGTATAAAGAAGAAATCCTTATCCTTTTGCATCAGGTCGGGCATTTCGCCGCCAATAATTCGGTGGGCATTTGTTACTATAAGGCTTTGCTCGGCTTGGCGGAAAATCTCATTCAACTGCACACAAGGGAATTTGCCTGAGTGTATTAAATCATACAATATGTTACCTGCCGAAACGCTTGGCAACTGGTCGGCATCCCCTACCATAATAAGCTTACTACTTAATTTTAAAGCCTTTAATATTGCTTCAAAAAGTTTAAGGTCTACCATTGACATTTCGTCAATAATCAACACATCACAATCAAGCGGATTGTTCTCATTGTGGACAAAAATATGCTTGTCCACCTCATCAAGATAAGCCACCTCTAAAAGACGGTGAATGGTCTGCGCATCTCTACCACATAATTCTTCAAGTCTTTTGGCGGCTCGGCCTGTTGGAGCTGTCAGCTTAACCGACAACCCGCGATTTTCAAGTATTTGAATAATAGCGTTAACCGTTGTGGTTTTACCCGTACCCGGCCCGCCTGTTAAGACAAGTATGCCGTTTTCGGCCGCTAATTTAATAGCCTGCTTCTGCTGATTAGCATACTTTATGCCCAGTCGCTTCTCAATTGCCTCTATTTCTTTATCGACAGGCTTTTTAGAATAAATAGGAAATGCAGTAATCATCTGGAGCCTATCAGCTATATACCGTTCAGATAAATCGTATTCCAAAAGTGAAAGGTATTCAGTACCATCAATATTATTCACTATGATTTTTTGTTCATCTATTAACTCAGCACAAGCATCATCCAACATAGGCTGTGGTGCTTCAAGCAATGCCGCTGCAACTTTATAAAGCTTATTCAAAGGCAGGCAGGTGTGTCCGTTTAATAAATTATGGCGCAAAACATATTCAATACCGCTTTTAGTGCGTTCAAGCTGTGAAAAAGAGGAATTTATATTACCGGCTATCTCATCGACCCTTTGAAAGTCGAGACCTACCTCCAAGGCGCATAAACGATATGGATTTTCGCATATACTTGCGATGGCGTTTTGGCCGTAATAACTATAAATCTTCAAACTTTCGGCAGCATCTATACCGTAAGAATTAAAGAAAGCTAAAACTGTGCTGATAGATTTGTTGCGCGAAAATTCTTCACCGATACTAGCAGCCTTTTCCCTTGAAATGCCTTTGATTTCACACAATCTCATTGGCTCTTCTTCCATAATACGCAGAGTGTCATCACCAAAACGGGAAACTATTTTTTTAGCCGTAGCAGGGCCTATACCCTTGATTGCGCCGCCCGAAAGATAGCGCAACACGGCGGCTGTATCACCGGGCAGCACTTTTGTATAACTCTTTACTTTTAATTGAGGACCATAGGTGTCGTGCATAACATATTCTCCGCACACCTCAACCCATTCGCCAGCATCAAGGTCAGGCATGGGGCCAACGGCTGTGATAATCTCACCATCCAGCAGTAGCTGAGCCACAGTAAAGCCGGTGACGGCATTTTGATAGGTGATTTTACTCACCTCAGCTTTTATCACTGACATTTCCCGTTGTTCCACAATTACACCTGCCTTATGCCGAAAAAATCCCTGTTTATTGAATTATGTAGGCTGCCTCCTCCGGTTTACAGAGGATTATAAACGGGTTTTCTTCGGCTGCTTTTTCACACAACTGTTTAGTCAAGGTATCCATACCTAAATCTATCGCCAACAAAATGGGGTTGCGGTCATTATGCCACCTGATTAGCTCTATTTCAGATACAAGGTCATAATAGCCCTCAATATTTTGAATAGGCACTATAAAGCGGCGAACTTTATTTTTAGGTACTATAATCTTAATTGCAACATAGCGAAGACAATCCGAAAGCCCCCACAAAGCAAAAAACAAAACTATTAAAGTTAATACTATTTCCATAAAAATCACCCCACTAGCATACTATGCAATGCGGGTGATTTTGCTATTTTAAGATACAAGCCGGCGAGGAGCAATACCGCGCCGGCCCAACAATTATTTAATTACAACAACTGTGGTATATTCGCCCACCTGCCAGATTTTATCTGACTTTGCAGACTTAACCACTACTGAAACAGTGTATTGTCCTGCCGCTTTTCCTTTTAAATCGACCTCAACATAAAGGTCAGAGGCTAACAGATTACGCACAACCGCTTCCGGACCGAACACCTTAACATTGCGCACACTTGCGATATCGTCTACCTTTACGCCTTTTTCAAGGTTTACAGCACGGCAATCGGTAATATTAAAAGTGCGCTGAATGTAATTGTCAGTGTTTATTTTAACTGTAACTGACTCTATATTATCAATCGGCTTAATGCCGTTCGGTAAAGACAGAGCCACGTCAAAGCTGTTGTTATCCTTACTAATTTCATAGAAATCAATCGGTGCAAGCTTAATTTCAGTCAACGCGTCAATTGTTTCAGGTGTACCCTTAACATCAATCTTTTGATAATTTATGGTGTATGGGATATGAGAAGTTTCAAAGCCTGCCGGCGCATTAGTAAAGGTCGGAACTAATTTCACCGATTTCTGTTTGTAAATCGGCACCGAAATTTTAACATCGGTAGTACTTAGAGTAAACAATTCATTGTCTAACTCTTTACCATTCTCATCAAGAATGATTATTTCTGCATCATAACTGGTTGTTTGAGAAAGTACATCGTTTACATCTGCTACGGCACGGATATGCGCGATTTGTTCTATATAACTGCGAGGTCCACGAACAGTTATCAACGAATCCTCACTGTTTGTAACAACAGGAGTATCTGCGATAAGACCTTTAACCGCCGAGGCACCGTTTGCAACAGCCTCAACCGTAAACTGTGTTTCACTTATATAGTCAAAAGTTAACGAAATTTTTTCAGGTATTATTGAAACAACATTATATCCTGTTTTGGCACCCACCTTGTTAGCAACCAACGGAATTTCATACGTGCCTGCTGCATTAACCTCTGACATGTTTGCAGTAACCGAAATATCTGTTGCTGAAACAGAGCTTACTATATATGTGGGACCGGAAATTACCACGCTTACCTCAGTATCAATATTACCGATTACATCCAAGCCAAGCTGCTCTACTACTGTGTTTGCAGTAGCAATTGAAACAGGAAGCTTTGAAATAGTAGCTTCACGCTGTGGATTTTGGCTAATGGTAACTACCAACCAGAACATAACGGCCGCAAATATAGAGAAAGGTATAGTGAATTTTCGATGGCTGAATAAGCGGCTTAAAAAGTCCTTGGGTAATTTAAATTGTTTCACTACGGCCGTACCTCCCTTACTGTTTTTTTAGAATTTTTTTAATTCTATCCCATAAATCGGAGAATAATCCTTTGTTATTATTCTCTTCTTCGTCAAGCAACAAAGTTTTCAATGCCTCACGAAGTGTGATAGCTGTATAATCTCTTGTTAAATTACCATTTTCGGCAATAGAAATGTTGCCTGTTTCCTCACTTACAACAAGCACAACCGCATCACTGTTTTCGCTCATACCGACAGCCGCACGGTGCCTTGTACCAAGGTGATGACTAAGGTCAGCACGTGATGTTAACGGTAAAATACAACCTGCCGCGTGAACACGGTTTTCTCTAATGATTACCGCGCCGTCATGCAACGGTGATTTCGGGAAAAACACATTGTCAATGAGCGGCATTGTAGCCTCGGCATCAAGCACAGTACCTGTGTTTATTATTTCTCCGAGAGGGGTTGTCCTCTCAAATACTATTAACGCGCCCACCTTTTGCTCTTGCATATTTTGGGTTGCTTTACTAACCGCATCTATACACTTTAAGGTTTCTTCACGGTTTCTGTCGCTGCCTCTGCCAAATATGCCGAATTGACTGCGGCCCATACGCTCCAACGCACGGCGAAGCTCCGGCTGGAAGATAATTGCCACACCGATAATAGCATAATCAAAAACTTTGATTAACAACCATTTTATACTTACTAAATCCCACCATATTGCAAAAACCCATACAAAAAACAGGATAATTATACCCCTAATCAATTGCTTGGCACGGGTTTCTCGAAACAGTTGGATGCATTTGTATATAACATAAGCCACAACAGCAATATCTAGAATATCGGCAAAACGTATACCGGAAAGCGCCGCCCAAACCATATTGAAAACGGTATAAATACCTCCACCGAGCCCTGCAAAAAAGTCAGCCATTGTGTCACCTCATTCTTAAAATATATATTATTATATAATATACTATAATTGTAACAATATTTTGACTTTATTGCAATAGGAAAATTTATTAAATTTACATATTTTTAAGCAAATTTATAACACGATATGCTTCCGCCTTAGTATTAAACCAACCGCTGCTTATACGAACCGCTCCGTTATCTATTGTGCCAAGCCGATTATGAGCCAAAGGTGCACACTGAAGCCCTGCCCTGACAGCTACATTATGCTCGGCTAAATATTCGGCAGTTTGCTCACTTGTTGCCTTTAAAATGTTGAATGCCAACACAGGAGCGCAAAGCGTTTTAAAAGGGTTAGGCGAATAAACTGCCATCCCGTTTATATTTGATATTTCGTCATATAGAACTCTGTGTATTTCCATTTCGTGCTTAAACAGTTGCTCCATTCCCTTGCGGTTAATGAAATCAATTCCAGCCGAAATACCTAAAATCCCCGGTAAATTTACCGTTCCGCTCTCAAACCGTTCGGGCAGTTCTTTAGGCTGATTTAAGTTTCTAGATTCTGTACCTGTGCCGCCCTCTAAAATCGTGTTTGGTATGGACTTACGCGCTATCAAGATGCCTGTTCCCATCGGTGCAAGCAGACCTTTGTGAGGTGCCAAGCACAAAAAATCAATATGCATATTTTGCATATCAATAGGCAGTACGCCTCCGCTTTGTGCCGCATCAACGCCAAACAGTATACCTTTTTGCTCACAAACTGCGCCCAAAGCCGCTATGGGCAATAGTTGTCCGTTAACATTTGATGCGTGGATGCTGAATATCATTTTTGTATTGGGCTTAATTTTATTTACAAATGAACGCACGGTAGCATCGTCATCGCCGAATATAACCTCGGCTATGTCTACCTCTACGCCTAATTTTTTTAAAGCTAACGCAGGGCGAGCTACAGCATTGTGTTCCATTGAAGATATAATTAAATGGTCGCCTTTTTTAAGGCAACCTTTTAACACAAAGTTAATTGCAGTTGTACAATTTTGGCAAAACACCACCTGTGTTTCATCATCACAGTTAAACATCTCTCTTACCTTTTTTCGGCAGGAATAAATTTCCCCAGCCGCTTTTTGAGATTGCTCGTAACCTCCTCTGCCCGCATTAACCGAAAATTTTTGTAATGCCCTATCTACTGCGGCAACTACACTCTCCGGCTTTTTGCCGCTTGTGGCCGCATTGTCAAAATAAATCATAGCTCGCTCACGCCTATTACCTTCACTCCGTTTTGTTTTAATAGAGCGGTCGCGCCGTCAAAATCATCCTCAACCATTATGCCCCAACCGCATCCCGAGCCTTTGACAATATTTTGTATTTTTTTAGCGGTAGCCTTATACCCCTTTGCTTGCAATAAATCTCTGCCACGGAAAGCATAAGTTATGCTGCCCGTTAATATAAACATTTTTTTCATTTTCTTTTCCTCCCTTTGTATAAAAATATCCTGTGCCGAAAGCAAATTTTGGCACCGAATAGAATGATTTTTTGCCTACTAATGCCATTATATGTTGCAGTTGGACCAAGCGTACAACCTGCATTTTAAAATTCTTGTTTTTTATACTAAAAATACCCTTGCATTCTTAAGCTTAATGTGTTATAGTGTTTTACATACGAAAACAATTGTGTGTGAACGGTGGACTGTTTATGAAAGATAACCAATTGCTTTTAATTCATTCAAATATCCTGCCGCCTGTATATTTAAAGGTGGTTAAGGCAAAACAATTATTAGAAAACGGCACAGCCAAAAGCGCAAGTGAGGCAGCTAGGTTGTGCGGCATTTCTCGCAGCGCTTTTTATAAATACAAAGACTCTGTTTTCCTCTACAACCAAGCTGACGGCGAGGTTTTAAGCCTTGAAGCTTTGCTAACTGATGAGGCGGGTGTTTTATCAACACTGCTTAAAGGGCTGTACGAATACGGCGCCAACGTGCTTACAGTTAATCAAGGTGTACCTTTGGGAGGGCAAGCAACAGTTTCCATTACTGTTGCGGCAGATAATTTAAAAGCAGATAAAGAAGCTATTATTAAGGATTTATCTGCTAATCACGGTATAATTTCCATTCGTGTTATTTAAAGGAGTTTTATAATGATAAACATTGCAATAATGGGACACGGAGTTGTGGGTTCCGGTGTGGCAGAAATTCTGCTTAACAACCAACAAAATATTGCCAGCAAAACAAAAAATGACATAAATATCAAATACATTCTTGATTTGCGCGATTTTGAGGGTTTGTCTTACAGTAACAAATTCATAAAGGACTTTAATATTATATTAAAGGACGATACTATAAAGGTTGTAGCAGAGGTTATGGGCGGAATAAATCCTGCCTATGAATACGTAAAGCAATGCTTACTTGCTAAAAAGAGCGTTGTAACCTCCAACAAGGAGCTTGTTGCTGCTAAGGGCGCAGAATTATTGGCATTGGCTGAGGAAAACAACGTTAATTTCCTGTTTGAAGCAAGTGTTGGCGGCGGTATTCCTGTACTCAGACCGATGGCTCAATGCTTGGCAGCTAACAATTTGCTTGAGGTTACAGGTATACTTAACGGCACCACTAATTTCATCATGACTAAAATGATTAAGGAAAATATGTCCTTTGATGATGCATTAGCTTTGGCGCAGAAATTAGGATACGCAGAGCGTGACCCGTCTGCCGATGTTGACGGACACGATGCTTGCCGCAAGATTTGTATTCTGGCTTCCCTAGCTTTCGGCAAACACGTTTATCCCGAGCAGGTTTTCACCGAAGGCATATCAAACATTACCCGTACTGATGTGGCTTATGCAACAGCTTGTAACAAAGTAATAAAGCTTATAGGCCATGCAAAATCCACCGATGACGGCAAAATATTTGCAACCGTTTATCCTGCGCTTATAGATAAAGAACATCCCCTTGCCGGAGTAGAGGATGTTTTTAACGCAATATTTATTACAGGTGACTATATCGGTGATGTAATGTTCTACGGACGAGGAGCAGGAAAATCACCTACCGCAAGTGCAGTAGTTGCCGATATTATGGATTGCGTAAAGCATTTAAAGGCACGCAAATATTTGAAATGGGAAAACGGAAACGAAGATTATGTTGCCGATATGATGGAGGCAGAGGTTCAGCTGTTTGTACGAGCCTATTCTCGTGATAAAGCAGTTGCAATCAGCGAAGCCGAAAAAATATTTGATAATATGCAAATAATAACTAAAAATGATGAAAATCCGGACGAATTTGCCTTTATTACACCTAAAAACACCGAAAAGGCGTTGCGTCGTGGTTTAGCTTCTCTCTCAAAATGTGAGGTTGAGGCAGTAATTCATTTGATATAATTGAAGGAGTATTTTTATGGCACTTATTGTAAAGAAGTTTGGCGGCAGCTCGGTTGCAAATGCAGAGCGAGTTATGAATGTCGCAAGAATTATAGTCTCGGACTATGAAAAAGGAAATGATGTAGTAACTGTTGTTTCTGCACAGGGTGACACCACCGACGATTTAATTGAAAAAGCTAAGGAAATCAATCCTGAAGGCGCTTCAAAGCGTGAAATGGATATGCTGCTTTCAGCAGGTGAACAAATTTCTATCGCACTGCTTGCTATGGCTATTGAAAAGCTGGGAGCACCTGTAGTTTCGTTGCTTGGCTGGCAAGCCGGTTTTGAAACTAATACCACCTACTCTTCCGCACGTATCAAGCGCATCAACACAGAGCGCCTGAAAGCTGAATTGGATGAGCATAAAATCATTATCGTTGCAGGCTTCCAGGGAGTAGACAAAAGAGACAATGTCACAACCTTAGGTCGAGGCGGTTCTGATACCAGTGCAGTTGCTATTGCCGCTGCCATGGGCGCTGATTTGTGCCAAATTTACACCGATGTTGACGGTGTATACACCGCAGACCCCCGCAAGGTAGACTCCGCAAAGAAAATGCAAGAAATCACCTACGATGAAATGTTAGAGCTTGCCACACTCGGAGCGCAAGTATTAAATAACCGTTCAGTAGAGATGGCAAAAAAATATAACGTTGAGATGGAAGTTCTGTCCAGCTTAAAACCCGAAATAAAAGGAACTATTGTTAAGGAGACTTGTAAAATGGAAAAAATGCTTATAAAAGGCGTAGCCTGTGATAAAAATGTACTTAGTGTGTCAATCATCGGTTTAGAGGACACTCCCGGCATGGCCTTTAAAATTTTCAATCAATTAAGCCGTAAAAAGGTTAATGTTGATATTATTCTGCAATCGGTTGGCCGTGACGGCACAAAAGATATTACCTTCACCGTTCCTGCTGATATGAAAAAGGATACATTGGCTGCTATCAAAGAGATGGAAGAAAATCTTAGTTTCCAAGATGTTGTTTTAGATGAAAACGTTGCTAAGGTTTCAATTGTCGGCGCAGGTATGGAAACACACCCCGGCGTTGCTTCCAAAATGTTTGAAGCTCTTGCAGATGCAAAAATCAATATTCGTATGATTTCGACCAGCGAAATTAAAATTTCCGTTTTGATTGATGAAAACTCTGCAGACCGTGCCGTAAATTACGTACACAACGCATTTATCGACTAAATTAAAAACCCCCGATATTTCGGGGGTTTTTAATTTAGTTTATATACGTCTCAACAATTTTCCACGCCTCAATGAGTTTATCCAAGCTCCAACCGGCATTAGCCGGTGAGGTTGAGGGCAAGCAAACAGCCTCTCTTCCAATCTTATCTCTAATATATTTGTTATAATATTTTTCGGCTGTTTTACCGTTAACAAAAATTTGTTTAATATTGGCGTTTTTTAAAATCACCGTAAGGTCATTTGCAACAACATTTTTTATTGAACTGTCAGAACTACCCGTAATATCACAAGAGGCTATCACATCCCATAAGGCGATGTGATTTGTGTGCACAAGGCCCTTTTTTTCTTCAATAGTTCTGGGTGTACAAGTATCCATAACGGCAGATATAACTTTCCAAAATCTATTCTGCGGATGACCGTAGAAAAACATTTGCTCACGTGATTTTACAGATGGGAAACTGCCAAGGATAAGCACTTTTGAGTTTTCATCATACAAAGGCGGAATTGGGTGTCTCGGCATACTTATTTGCCATCCTCCTGTTTTCAAATATTTTTTTAATTATAGCACGACTTGTATTTCTAATCAACTTATAGAGGCAGAAGGATAGGTTGCCATCCCTATTACACAGACAAAAAAAGACAACGCACCAAAAGGTGTGTTGTCTTTTTTGGAAAGGGACTACGAATTCGATGCCTTTTGAATTTTCAAGCTATGTGTTCGAACCCCTACATATTTTGTGGTTTGCAATTTTTAATCATAAAATTGATTATACAAATCATTTCCTTTATCTACTG